>CAZSFY010000004.1:24047-46864 GCA_964606315.1 uncultured Chitinophagaceae bacterium
GTAGTATTTTGAGTGTATTTTTTATTTAAAGTTCGCACAACAGCTTTAAATCCGCTAAAAAGTGGTTCGAGTTTTGTACCACAGGGTTCACCTCATAGGACAAGTCAGAAAACTCATGGCTTGTCCCTATTTTTTTGACCTCTATTTCCTTATTAGTTAAATAAATACACTCAACAACTTCATTTACTTTGTTGGTTCGATGCTGCACTCCGTCGAAAATCCATTTTTCGGGAAAGATCGAACCAATAATAGAACGTTGCTCTGCACTCGTACCATTAACATAGGCATCTTTAAATAAAAGCAGTTTGTCAACCGCCTGGTTGATAAGATCATCAACACCTTTTTTTTCACTTTTGTATTCATCAATTTTATTTCCAGTTCATTCGCCCTTTCTTCACGCTCTTGTTTCAATTTCCTGAAATCATCTAAATCCAATTCTTTGTCTGCACGCATCTCACGGGCATTTTTTAATCGAAGGTTGATTTTATCCAGTTCATCCAATATAAATTTCCTTTCCCCCTGCCGAAATCTGGTTTGTTCATTGTAAACATGCGTGAGCGTTACTTTCAATACCGGAGCTATTTCTGGCTTCGGTACATATTTCCTTAGCTTTTCCAAAAAAGCGGTATTTACATCTTCTGCATGAAAACGGCATCCGCATGATCGTAGACTGCAATGGTAGTAATGATAGTATTTTGATATTCCTTTTGATGCGCTTCTGGTAAGCATTCTGTTGCAATCAGGGTTGGGACAGATCAGGAAGCCACGCAAGGGCAATTCTGCTATTGATACAACTTTCGGATGAGGCAGCTTCCTCTTTCTTCCGTCCAACACATCCTGTACTTCATAAAAAAGTGCTTCCGAAATAATCGGTTCATGTGACCCCTGCACAATTCGGCTGTCTTCCTCTTTGTATTTGGGAATAAAAATCCTTCCGCAATACACCGGATTACGGATAGCTACCCAAAAATTATTCTTTGACCACGTTAACCCTTTCTTCCTTGCTAATCTCCAAATCTGTTCGGTATTATATAATCCTTTCGCCAGTTCCTCAAATGCCCATTTTATTAACGGGCCATTTGTTTCGTGAATGGCTATGTATTTTTTACCATTTTCCGTAATCCTGTTAATGTATCCAATTGGTGCTGTTCTCATCCAGCGCCCTTCTTTTTTTGCCCTGCGCATACCAAAGAAAACGTTCAGTGCCCTGCGATCATTCTCTATTTCAGGAGTAGCTAAATAAAACGCCAGCATCATTTTATTTTCCGGTATGGATAAGTCCAATGGCTGTTCCACTGCCTGAGGTTCAATGCCCAATCTTCTTAACGTGCTTATCATTTGGTAGGCATCACCTGCGTTCCTGCTAAAGCGATCCCATTTTGTAAAAAGAATGAGATCTGTATGCCCCTTTCGTTTCCGAAGCTCATTCAATAATTTCGACCATGCAGGACGCTTAAATGTTTTTGCGGAATGATCTTCATAGATGGCTTTATTCACCTTTATGCCGTTAATTTCACAATAACGGCGCAACACCTCTTCCTGGTTGCGTTGGGAATACCCTTTATCTGCCTGTTCATCCGTACTAACCCGGATGTATAAATCTGCTATTCAGCTTATGTAGGGTACACTATGAGTGATGAACATAAGCATGTATATGCCTATCTGCGTGAAAGAGGAGTAATGGCCTTTATTTCTATTCATCCCACACAGGATAAAAGAAAAACTGATCTTGAAAAAGTTAAAGGTTATTCCGAATAACTAATAAAGAAACCGGATATTATCGAAACAGATTACCCGGCATTGTTTGTAAACTAGACCTATAAGTTCAGCTCGGAGAGCATATTCCGTTGCTTTAGAAAACATAGAAATTATTTTAAAAAGGAAAGTATATTATATTTTATGAATACTTTAATATGCCTCTTTATTATCAATAACCCATTTTGCAAATGAATCTTTTGTTTCATACAACTTAAGATCAGTAAGTTTAACTGTGAAGGGTAATATTGTGGTCAGTATTCGTTGTATATATATAAACAGGTTTTCTGCTGTGGGTTCGGTTTCTGTGATAACAAGATTTTCCTCTAAAGCAATTTCAGGGTGCTCAGCAATATAATCCTGTGATAAAACCAGCTTATGATCAATTTTTTTCAATACGAATTCTATGACCAATTGTTTTAGTTGCTTAAAATCGAAAATGAGTCCTGGTGCAGATATATATTCGCCTTCTGTTTCCATTCCTGAAACAGTTGCATGCAATTCATAAGAATGACCATGTATGTTTTTACAACCACCTGGATAGCCAAGAATAGCATGTGCTGTTTCAAAGTGAAATATTTTCGTGAGTTGTAGTATCAATTAAAGATAACGTTCAACAATAAAATTCCCGTCTGTTTTATAGAAACCAGGAGGCTTCAAATAATTAAGGACAAATTACTCCTTAATTATTATATTTGCCGATAATTCTGCTTTATGGCAAAAAATTTTTATCAGCTATCCGCCTAATTCCAAAGCCGGTCATGATCGAAAAAATCAATGAACATATAGAACAACAAAGCTGCGTCAATATATGCAGTGTATACACCACATTCAAAAATTATTTTTTACAGCCTTTAAATTATGTATCAATCCACACATCATAAATTCCATATCCCCGTGATGGGGCTAGCTTACACAATTGATAGTCCCATAAAAGTCGCCCGCTTCGGTATCTCATCGGTTATTTCAATAATCGAAGACAGGTTGATAGAGATGATGAGAAAACATTATTATCCAACCATCAACCAGGACTATTACCCTATTTCTACTCAGGAGGACGACTTCCGGGCCAAAAGGATCACAGATTATCTTAACCTCGTAAATACAATTGTACAGTCTCAGGTAGAAAAAATGAAAAAAGCCGCTTTTGACAAAGGGTCTGATATTGTGAAGTATTTTGAGATGCTGCCCGATGATAGTAAAGTAAAGAAAGTATACCGGCAAATGATGAAAATAAGTAGCCAGTCGGAAAGAGAAAAAATGGAAAATTATTTGCGGACACAAATAAGGCCGGGAAGTATTGACGTGAATATTATGACTAAAACGGATCGGGAGAATTATAATAAAAATGGAGAATTGCTGGTAGACAGTTCGGATGCAGTGTCTGCATTAAGGGGTTATGCCAACAGTAAACTTTCAAATTCTTCTGTGATTTTTTCTGCTGGTATGAATCCCAGGTTGTATAATTACCTGGCCAATTGCACTGAATTTGATGTAAATGAAGATGGAGGGTTTACAAAAAAAATAATTGTAAAGGTCAGCGATTACCGCTCTGCATTAATACAGGGAAAATATCTAGCCAAAAAGGGAATTTGGGTGAGTGAATTCAGAATAGAATCCGGCTTGAATTGCGGCGGCCATGCTTTTGCAACAGATGGGTATTTGATGGGGCCTATTTTGGAAGAATTTAAGGCCAAAAGGCAAGATATTATTGATATACTTTTTGAAATCTACAATACTTCTCAGAAAAGAAAAAATAACAAGCAATTTCTTTACCCTCCCAAAATGACATTTTCTGCCC
This sequence comes from uncultured Chitinophagaceae bacterium, assembly GCA_964606315.1. Classification (GTDB taxonomy): domain Bacteria; phylum Bacteroidota; class Bacteroidia; order Chitinophagales; family Chitinophagaceae; genus Flavitalea. Next base: position 27,604 of record CAZSFY010000004.1, read on the forward strand.
AGGGAGGCATTGGCACACATGAAGAAGACGATTTTCTGCATCGAAATTATAATGTGGATAGTACCGGATGGGGAACACCTTTCCTGTTGGTGCCAGAAGCCACAACAGTTGATGAAGATACCCTGAAGTTGTTGTGTGAGGCAAAGGAAAAAGATGTAGTACTAGGCCAAAATTCACCATTAGGAGTGAGGTTTTATTACCTGAAAGGAACCAGTGCTGATAAGGAAAGATTGTTGCGTATCAAAAAACGAAAACCAGGTAGCCCCTGTACCGAAAAGCACCTCCAATTTAATACCGAGTTTACAAAAGAACCGATCTGCACAGCATCTCGTAGATATCAAAAGTTAAAGATCGAACAATTGCAATCACTTAATCTGCCGGAGTATGAATATAAAAAACAACTAAATGCTGTATTGGATAAAGAATGTTTATGTATAGGCTTGAGCAATGCTGCTTCACTTACTTATAATCAGGTGTTTATAAAAAAACTTAATGCAGTGACAATTTGCCCGGGACCCAATATTGCAAATTTTTCCAAAGTAGTTTCGTTGCGAACGATGATAGATCATATTTATGGGAGACTAAATATTTTTACGAATGTCCGGAGGCCTCACATGTTTATCTCGGAACTGTGTTTATATATTGATTATCTGAAAGAACAATTGGAAGAAGAACTGTCTGAAGAACAATTTTCAAAAAAGAAAAAATACTTTAAGTCCTTTTATCATAATTTAAGGGACGGCATTAATTATTACCATCTGTTGGAGGGTGTTGCTGGTACGGACAGGGCCATGTTTGTCAAAGCTCTGGATAATGTCGGAATAGAATTGGATTGCCTAAACTATCAATATTCAATTGACGATGATAATTGTGAGCGAGGTTAAACAGGCTGCACGAGTTCGACGAAGACCTATCCGACATAGGTTTGGGTGGTCAAACACCACAAAGAATTGAAAAAGAAAAATCTTAGGGACAATATGACTAACCTCGAATTAGTCCTCAATATGCTTGCTGAAGCAAGCACAACCGAAATCAGCAAGCAAAAAACCGAAAAATTTTACAGAAAACCAAGTCATTGCAATGCGAGGTAGAACCATCGCAGGTAATACCCGAAAAGAAAAAGATAATTTTATCTTTGGTGTGCAGCACTTCTTAAATTATCGCTGATGAAAACGGTTGTAAATATTAAGAGCGTATATGATGAGCCTTTAAAAAACGATGGTTGCCGTATATTAATTGACAGACTTTGGCCGAGAGGTCTGACAAAGGAGGAGGCAGCTTTCCACGCCTGGGCGAAGAATCTTGCACCTAGTACCGAACTGAGAAAATGGTTTGGTCACGATCCTGAACGCTGGGCAGAATTTCAAAAGCATTACAAATCGGAACTGAGAGAAAATGCGACTGTTCAATCTTTTATAGAAGAATATAAAGGCGAGAAAAAAATCACACTTTTATTCGCAGGCAAGGACAGGGCACATACGCACGCTTTGGTATTGCAGGATTTTCTGGGAAAGAAATTTAACCAGCAAAAAAAATAATCGGTCACATTATATTGCTTATTATTGATGCTCCGGTGAATTCTAAAACAGCGATATTTCCGGACTAATACCCACCCTATTTCATTACATAATATAAACAAGTGACTGTTGTATAGCTTCCGGCCTGCTGTGATGATTAACACTCGGAATAAGAATCGGAAAATAGTCCGTTCACAGCGACAATCGTATTCAGTTCAATTTTCTGCCCATCTTCCAATTCAAGATAGGGAGAGGTATTGTCTGTACGTATGGATTTTATCAACCCACTGACTCTGACAAGTCCTCCATTATCCAAAATCATATTTACCATTTGCTTTTCCCTCATGCAGAGGGTAAGCGTCTCTAAAAAATTATCATCTTTATTAAGTGTTATTCTGCATTCCATAAAATAAGTTTAGCATTTATTCATAATAAATCAACTCTTATAAAGTATGTTTTGCAAATATCAGCCCAAGGCTACGTCAAGAACCATCATTATTACAAATCCCCCTATAAAACCAAGGGTTGCAATATCTGTATTTTTGTCCAACTGGGTTTCAGGAATCACTTCTTCTACCACTACAAATATCATTGCGCCTGCTGCGAAAGCTAAAGCATAAGGAAGAATAGGTGTAAAAAATGAAACCGCCACTGCTCCCAACACCCCTGCTATGGGTTCCACCAGAGCAGATGATTGTCCATACAGAAAACTTTTCTTTCTGCTCATTCCCATTCTTCGGAGGGGCATAGATACAGCGATCCCTTCGGGGAAATTCTGCAATCCAATGCCAATAGCTAAAACTGTTGCTCCTGCAACTGTGGCTTCAGGAACGCCGGCGGCCACTCCGCCAAACAAAACTCCGATCGCCAGACCTTCGGGAATATTATGCAAGGTAATGGCCAGAACTAGTAAGGTTGTGCGCTGCCACGGAGTTTTTACACCTTCTGTTTCTTTGAAATTGATATGTACATGCGGCAGTATTTTATCCAGCATGTAGAGAAAGCCCCCACCCATAATAAATCCGGCAGCAGCCGGAAAAACTTTTTGAAATCCTTCACCCTCGCTCATAGCAATCGCAGGAGCCAGCAGGCTCCAGTAGCTAGCAGCGACCATTACTCCGCCTGTAAAACCTAACATCCCATCGAGCACTTTACGGTTCATGGTTTTGAAAAGAAAGACAAAAGAAGCTCCCAGAGCTGTGAGTAACCAGGTGAAAATTGTGGCATACAACGCAGCCAGAACGGGATCTATACTTTCGAGATACCGTGTAATTGTTTCAAACATTCATTTTACTTTTTGTTATGGGATTTCCTTCTGTAGTTTCCACTGTACAATAATAAAATTGTTTTCAATCCTGCATACCTGGAGCGCTAATAAGAAGATAAAAATACTGAATTATTACAAACCTGATGGGTATGCACTTGTGTAATGGTAAGTTGTGCTGCTATAAGATAATGTAACGGATATAAAAACAATCGGGTTGCCTACTTAAGCAACCCGATAATAACTGTTTAAACTATTTCTTATATTTTCCGTGTCCTTTAAATTTTCCTTTTCCGTTACCCTTTCTTTTGTCTTTCATTTTGTCGCGGTGCTCTTTTTGCTGAGCTTCCATGGTTTTGAGTTGTTCCTCTGTCAATACTGATTTAAGCGATTCCTTTCTTTTTTTGCTGAGATCCTTATAGGCGTTGAATTTCTCATTTCGTGCTGCCTCATTGGATTTTCTAAGAGCAGATGCTGCTGTTGCAAAATCAAGATTGATGGCTTCAACTTTTGAATACTGTTCGTCTGTTAGCGATAAAGATGTTTTCATTTTATCGGTTAATTCTTTTGCTCTGGTAGCCGGGTCTTTCGCCTGGGCATATAATGCTGAATAACCGAATACACTTAATGCTATTGCTAGACTGAATAAATACTTGCTACGTTTCATTTGTCGTGATTTTATTAGTTAAAAAATTGTACAGGTATTTGGACGGATAATCATCTGGCGGGTTTAATGAGGGATATGTTAAACCTCGTTAAAAGAATTTAACATAATTCGCCGGTGGGCGTGCTAATTGCGAGAAGAAGATATAGACTACTAGAGGTAGCGAAAGGGAGCTCTAATACTAAACATATAAAATCAATAAGGACTTTTTCGTTGGGGCAAACTCTGCTATTTTTGCGCTACAATACACTGTTGTATGTCATTTTTTAAAAATAAAGTTGTTGCAGTTACCGGCGGTAGCGAAGGTATAGGCAAGGCGCTTATTGAACAGTTGCTTTCCTTAGGAGCTAAAGTAGCGACCTGCGGAAGAAACCATGATAAGTTGTACCAGTTGCAGATGGGACACACGGGAGCGCCTCTTCATACGGTGGCGTGTGATGTGAGCAACGAACAGGATTGTAAAAGATTTATCGATTCAACCATTAAAACATTTGGTGGTATTGATATTCTCATTAACAATGCCGGTATCAGTATGCGGGCGCTGGTAAAGGATGTGGATATTGAGGTGATGAAAAAGGTGATGGACGTAAACTTTTATGGAGCAGTATATTGCTCGACCTTCGCATTGCCATCTATTATTGAGCGCAAGGGAACTATCGTAGGTGTATCTTCTATTGCCGGCTATCGAGGTTTGCCGGGCAGAAGCGCCTATTCTGCTTCAAAATTCGCACTGCAGGGTTGGCTTGAGGCATTAAGGACCGAATTGCTGGAAGAAGGTGTAAACGTAATGTGGGTTTGTCCGGGTTTTGTGACTTCCAACATACGTAATACCGCCCTTAACAATACCGGCGAACCTCAGAAGGAAAATCCTATGGACGAAAGTAAACTGATGAGCGCCCAGGAATGCGCGCAGCATATTCTCGATGCCATAGAAAAGAAAAAACGCTCTCTTGTACTGACCTTTACCGGCAAGCGTACAGTATTTATGAATAAATTTTTTCCTTCATTGACCGACAAACTTGTCAGGAAGTTTTATTTTGTAAAAGGAGAGCTTAAAAAATAAACACTATCGATTAAATGCCTATACTAACCCTTACATCCGATATCGGTCAGCAGGATTACCTGGTGGGTGCTGTAAAGGGTCAGTTGTTACAGATAAATCCTGCTTTTAATCTCGTAGATATCAGCCACTCTCTGGCTCCTTTTAATATATCCCAGGCAGCTTATGTGTGCCGGAATGCCATCAAGAATTTTCCTCCTTTCAGCTACCACCTGTTGCTGGTTAACCTGTTTGAGCAGAAGCCTGAGCAGCTATTGCTGGCTTTTCATAAAAATCAATATATTCTTTGTGCCGATAATGGTCTGCTTCCTATGATCCTCGAAGAAACACCTGAAATGGTTATCTCGCTGGAACTGGAAAAAACAGCTATCAAGAACACACTTTACTGCACAAAGATTATGGGACAGGCTGTTGAAAAGCTCAATAGCGGCGCACCTCTTACCTCAATTGGTACGCCCGATGCGACTTATCTCGACCGTACCCCTCTCCGTCCCCAGCTTAGCGATAACTGGATGGAGGGACAGATCCTTTTTATAGATCACTTCGAAAATATCATTGTTAACATCACCCAGGAGCAGTTCGAAGAGCAGCGGAAAGGCCGCAGCTTTCGTATCGTTTTCAAACGCGACGAAGTGATTAGCGTGATCAGCGAAACATACGCGAACGTAAAAGAAGGTGAAAAACTCGCTCTTTTTAATGCTGCGGGCTACCTGGAAATCGCTATTAATAAGGGAAACGCCGCCGGACTATTCGGATTACAGGGCTATACTGGCCCTTCTGCACAACAACAAAACCGCCTTTTTTACCAGACTGTCAGGATTCTGTTTACCTGATAGATTATTATATATAAAATTGCCTTAGGTTTGCCAAGTTTAAAAAACACTATACAATATGAGTTTCAATAGGATAAATAATATTGTCGGATGGATTGTATGCCTTATCGCTTGTACGGTTTACGTACTTACTATGGAACCTACCGGAAGTTTATGGGATACCGGAGAATTTATATCCAGCGCCTATAAACTACAGATCCCCCACCCTCCGGGAGCTCCGATGTTTATCCTGTTAGGCCGTCTCTTTATCGTATTGTTTGGCGATGATCCGGTTTCGGCTGCGAGAGGTGTTAATTTTATGAGTGCCATAGCCAGCGGCTTTACCATATTGTTCTTATTCTGGACGATCACTCATTTTGCACGGAAAATAATTCAGAAAGGACAGCAGCAGCTTTCAGGTACAGGTACTTTTGCTGTGATCAGTGCCGGTATCGTGGGCGCTCTGGCTTACACATTTTCCGATTCATTTTGGTACAGCGCGGTTGAAGGTGAAGTGTATGCTCTTTCCTCATTCTTTACAGCTATTGTATTCTGGGCTATCCTGAAATGGGAGCAAGAGGTGGACCTGGAAAGTAAAACCGATGGACATAAATTCTCGCGTGCCGACAGGTGGCTTGTATTTATATTCTATATGATGGGTCTTTCTATCGGCGTTCACCTGCTGAACCTGTTGACAATACCTGCGCTCATTATGGTGTATTATTTTAAAAGATATAAAGTCACCAGGTGGGGAATCTTCTTTGCCTTTTTATTGGGTTGTTTGATTACCGGTATCGTACAGGTAGTGATTATTCAATGGTCGATCAAAGGAGCGGGAGCATTTGATATATTTTTCGTTAACGAATTAGGTACTCCCTTCTTTGTAGGCTTTGCCATATACTTTTTGCTCATGGCAGCATTGCTGGTATGGGGATTAAAATTCAGTGAAGCAGGAATTAAAAAATTCAAATCTTTTCCGGTATGGCTGTCGCTGATACTGTTGCTTTTCTGTTTTCCGATGATTAAATCTGCAGGCTCTTTTGTGTTGTTGCTGGTAGTACTCGGAGTGTTTATCGGTATTTGTTATAATTATAGGGATAGAATATTTTCTTTCTTAAAAATAGCTGTCTGGTCAACGGTATTCATTATTATCGGGTACTCCACTTATTTCACCACGCTGATACGTTCCAATGCTAATCCATCAGTGGATATGTATAACGTGGACAACCCGGTGAGTCTTGTAGGCTATCTCAGCCGTGAGCAATATGGAGACTGGCCAATATTATACGGACCGTTTTTTACAGAAGAACTGACTAACGAAGATTTTGTAGAAACAGGCGATCTGTATGTGAAAGGAAAAGATAAGTATGAAAAAGCCGGTAAAACGCAAAAGCAGAATTATGCCGGTATGGAAACGGCTCACCTTTTTCCACGCATGTACGATAGCGGAAATGAACGTAACCAGCATTTTGTCTATCGCGAATTTGGCGGTGTTGAAGAAGGTGAAACACCTACCATGGCCAATGAAGTGAGATATTTTGCCGATTACCAGTTCAGGTGGATGTATTGGCGTTATTTCATGTGGAATTTTGCGGGAAAACAAAATGACCTGCAGGGCTTTGGTAATATTCGTGATGGTAACTGGTACAGCGGTATAACCTTTATTGATAAAATATTCCATAGTACCACCGATATTCTTCCCGATACAGCCGGTAAACTCAATAAGGCCAATAACAAATTATATTTCTTGCCTTTTATATTGGGCATATTAGGAATAGTATTTCAGTATAAACAACACAGAAGAGATTTCTTTATCACTTTCCTGTTATTCTTCTTTACCGGTTTAGCTATTGTTGTTTATCTGAACCAATCAGGTTACCAGCCGCGTGAACGTGATTATGCTTATGTAGGTTCCTTCTATGCTTTTACTATATGGATAGGTCTGGGTGTGTTGTATGTGCGTGACCGTTTCAGCAAATTTATTAAAGGAAGTGGCGCAGGCTACGCAGCGTTTATCGTTTGCTTATTAGCCGTTCCTGTATTAATGGCTTCCGAAGAGTGGGACGATCACGACAGGAGTCAGAAAACGCTCGCACTTGATCTTGGTGTTAATTACCTGGAAAGTTGCGAGAAAGATGCTATCCTCATCACCTTTGGTGATAATGATACTTATCCGTTATGGTACACCCAGGAAGTTGAAGGTAAGCGTCCCGATCTGCGGGTGATCAACTATAGTCTGTTAGGTACCGATTGGTATATTAACCAGCTTAGATACAAACTGAATGAAAGTGAACCGGCTGATGTCATCTTCACAACAGAGCAGATACAGGGTAATAAAAGAAATGTAATTCCCGTATATCCGCTTCCACAGTTCGATCAAAACACTTATTATGAACTGGAAAAAATTCTGCGTGAAGTGGTGGCCAGCGATGATGAACGTTATCTCGTAGGTATGCAAAGCGGCGACAGAGCCAATGTAATGCCTGTGAGAAAAGTATCTATTCCTGTTGATGTGGATTATATAAAAGAAAATTTCAAACTCAATCCCGGTGATAATGTAGTCAGTGAAATTAAGATTGATATTTCAAGAAATTATCTGCAGAAAAATGACCTCGCAGTATTGTCACTGATCGCTGCTAATAAATGGAAACGTCCTATTTATTTTACCTCAACGCAGGAGCTCAGGCAATTGGGATTAGAAAAATATGTGAGACTGGAAGGACTATCCTATCGTCTTGTTCCTATTGAAAATAGTAACGTACAAAGTGAAATTGCCTATAAGAACGTGATGGAAAAATTTGCCTATGGCAATGCACATAAACCAAATACTTATTTTGACGAAGAGAATCGCCGGCATATTAACAGTATAAGACTGGCACATTCCACTATCGCTAAATCGCTTGTGGCAGCCGATAAAAAGGATATGGCCAGGAAAGTACTGGAGAAATACGACCAGGGTGTATTGGACACTAATGTTCCTTACGGCATGACGTCAAACAGAGGTAATTTCCATAATAGTATATCAGCCGACTTCCTGGAGGCTGCTTACCTGAGTGAGGACCTGCCGCTGGCGAAAAAAGTACATCAAAGCCTGAAAAAAGACCTCGAGCAGCAAATGGTTTATTACCGTTCGTTAGGAGAAGATGAAATGACTAACGAGGAATTAGCCATGCAGGCTGCCGGTATCCTGAATAACAGAGGTGGTAATCTGTCAGAAAAGCAGGTTGTATTTGCGTATGATATCCTATCCTCTTACCAGTTACTCGAGCAGCTAAAAATTTGGGAAACACAGCATAATAAAGGCGGAACCATTACGGAAATGTCGTCCGATACTTTGAAAACGGCGCCCGAACTTCCGGTCGATTCCGAATAATCGGAGTACGGATAAACCAGTCATGTTCTTTCCCTGAAATGCCTTAAATTGGGGTATATGAAAGGGTACAATTTTTCGAAATTTGATCCACGTGGAGGAGGTAAAAGCAGTTTTGAGCAGTTGCTGGATATTTTTATGCAACTGCTTACCTATACAAACGGAGATGTTTCTGAGGCGCTGAGTTGGATGAATCAGCTCGACAAAGAGTATGAAATGACCAACGAGGAGTATGGTATGGGCGATTTTATTGAAGAACTGAAGGAAAAAGGTTATATTAAAGAAAATCCTGCTTCGAAAGAATTTAAAATAACACCAAAGACAGAACAGGGAATAAGAAAAAGATCACTTGAAGAGATCTTTGGCAAACTCAAAAAAACAAAACCCGGGCAGCATCAGACTTTTAAACCCGGTATAGGTGATGAACAAAATCCCGAAACCAGGCCTTTCCAGTTTGGCGACAGTGTTGAACAGATCGACTTTACTACCTCTATCAGAAATGCGCAGATCAATCATGGTATAGATAGTTTTTCCATGAACGAAGATGACCTGGCCATTCGTGAGTCGGATTTCAAAGCGCAAACCTCAACGGTTTTAATGATCGATATTTCTCACTCTATGATCCTTTATGGAGAGGACAGGATAACGCCTGCAAAAAAAGTGGCGATGGCACTGAGTGAGCTGATCACTACAAAATATCCTAAGGATACGCTTGATATCGTGGTATTTGGCAATGATGCCTGGCCAGTGGAAATTAAGGATCTGCCTTACCTGGAAGTGGGGCCTTATCACACTAATACAGTAGCCGGACTGGAAATGGCGATGGATATTTTGAGAAGGAGGAAAAATCCCAATAAACAAATATTCATTATTACCGATGGTAAGCCCACATGTCTGAAAATCGGTAAACGGTATTATAAGAATAGTTTTGGGTTGGACAGGAAGATCACTAACCGTTGCATTAATCTTGCTGCTCAATGTAAAAAATTAAAAATTCCCATTACCACTTTTATGATCGCCACCGATCCTTATTTGCAGCGGTTTGTACAGGAGTTTACGGAAACGAATAACGGAAAAGCATTTTTTGCTTCACTGGATAAATTAGGTGCGTTTATTTTCAGAGATTTTGAAAGTGGGAAACGAAAAACAGTGTATTAATACAATATGGATAAGCAAAATATAAAGTCGTTAGGAGAACTGAAAAAAAGCAGGTACAAGAGTAAATCAATAAAAGATGAAGTAAGAGAAAATCTAATCGGGAAGTTACAAAACAATGAGTCCGCTTTTACAGGAATTATCGGTTATGAAGAAACCGTTATTCCGGATGTTGAGCGGGCATTGCTCTCACGACATAATATATTGTTTTTGGGATTACGTGGTCAGGCTAAAACCAGGATGGCACGGCAGATGACTGAGCTATTAGACGAATATATTCCGGTAATAGCAGGAAGTGATATTAACGACGATCCTTTCAACCCTGTTTCTAAATATGCGAAGGATCTAATAAAAGAAAAGGGAGACAGTACTCCTATCGAATGGTTACACCGCTCACAGCGCTACGGCGAAAAACTTGCGACTCCTGATGTTAGTGTTGCTGATCTTATCGGCGATATTGATCCTATTAAGGCGGCTAATCTCAAATTGAGTTTCGGTGACGAAATGGTCATACATTATGGTATCATCCCGCGTAGCAACCGGTGTGTTTTTGTGATCAATGAAATTCCCGATCTGCAAGCCAGGATACAGGTGGCATTGTTTAATATACTGGAAGAAGGTGATGTGCAGATACGTGGATTCAAATTAAGAATTCCATTAGATATATTATTTGTATTTACTGCTAACCCCGAAGATTATACTAACCGGGGATCGATTGTTACGCCGCTGAAGGACAGGATACAAAGCCAGATACTCACACACTATCCTAAAAACATTGAGACTGCACTGTCCATTACAGAACAGGAAGCTAATATTCACGAACAACAAAAGGCTTCAGTAAAAGTGAGTGATTTGGTTAAGAGATTGATCGAACAAATATCTTTTGAAGCCAGGTCGAGCGAATATGTTGATAAGAAAAGTGGAGTGTCGGCGCGTTTGAGTATTTCAGCCTTGGAAAATGCCTATAGTGCAGCAGAACGCAGAGCTATATTAAATAATGAAAAACATACGCATGTATGGATCAGTGATCTTGTAGGTATTATTCCTTCTATAACAGGAAAAATAGAACTGGTATATGAGGGTGAACAGGAAGGACCATTACAGGTAGCAATGAACCTTCTTGAAAAATCGATTCGTGCTCATTTTGTTAATTATTTTCCCAATCCCGATGCGTTAAAAAAGAAACGTAGTAACCCGCAACAGTCTGTTGAAAATCCTTATCGTTCTATTCAGATGTGGTTTGATAAAGGCAATAGTCTGGATCTTCTCTTAAATATTACCGATGAGGAAAAATTGCGTTTACTTTATAATGTAGATGGCTTACACGCGCTTGTCAAAAAATATTTTAAACAGGCTAACGATAAGGAAACGGCGTTGTTGATGGAATTTGTTTTACACGGACTGTCTTCCTATTCACTGATCAGCAAACGTGTTGTAGATGGCAAAATTGAATTTAAGGATCTGATGGGTTCTATGCTGAACCTCGGACCTTCTACCGGTTATAATGAAGAAGATATAGATCGGGAAGAGTTTTAATTACACAATATTCACTTCTCTTTCAAGGGAGATTTTAAATTTTTCATAAACACTCTGGCGAATTTCTTCGCTTAGCGTATAAATATCGTTACCGTTAGCGTGACCGTAATTCACCAACACCAGGGCTTGTTGTGCATGACAACCTGCATCTCCCCTTCTGAAACCTTTCCATCCGCATTGTTCAATTAACCATCCTGCTGCTAGTTTTGTTTCCTGTTCGCTATGCAAGTAACCTGGAATTGTGGGATAAGTTTTTTTCAATTGTTCATATTCACTTGCAAGGATAACAGGGTTCTTAAAAAAACTTCCGGCGTTGCCTATGACTTTTGGGTCAGGTAATTTAGAGGTGCGGATATTCACTACAGCCTGGCCAATAGTTTGTATGTTGATGCCTTTGTTCAGCCTTTCCAGTTCTTGTTCAATAGCCCCATAGCTAGTATGGTAAACAGGTGTTTTATTCAGTTTATAGGTTACGTGAAGAATAATAAACTGTCCCTTATATTTATTTTTGAATACGCTTTCCCTATAACCAAAACGACAATCGGCATTAGTAAATGTTACTATTGTTTTATCCCCGATATGCCAGGCTTGCAATGAATCAAAAACATCTTTTATTTCCACACCATAGGCGCCTATATTTTGCATAGGAGAAGCCCCGACATTACCGGGAATCAATGAAAGATTTTCAACACCCGCGAAATTGTTACGTAAACAATATCGGACAAATTCGTTCCAGTTTTCACCAGCACCGACCTTAACGAAAACATGATCACTGGTTTCATTCACTACTTCAATTCCCCTGATATTATTCTTTAGCACTATTCCGTCAAAATCTTTCGTCAGCAAAATATTACTTCCCCCGCCTAATACTAATCTATTAGGATCAACTCCTATTAATTCATTTAATTCATCGGCATTACTGAATTCATCAAAATACCTGGCTTTTACATCGATGCCGAATGTATTATAGGGTTTTAAGGAAATATGCTGCCTGATATTCATATGATTAAATTTACCTGTCTACGTCAGGAATTACAACAACACTGCGGAATTTTTTTTCGGCGTGCAAGCGGGCGATGTTTTCGAGAATATCGTGCTTGCATTGTTTGACTAGTGCAGTGTTCTTCGGTAGCTTTATTAACAACTCCGAAAGGTACTGGTTCCTGATCCTGTTCACTACCGGTTCTGCCGGTCCAACCAGATAAGGTTGATAATGTTGTTTCATCAAACTGGTAAAAAAAGCTGCTGCTTCATCAGTAATAGCTTGCGAATAGTGTTTAAAAGTTAATAGGATAAGCCTGGAAAATGGAGGATAAAAAAACTTCTTCCTACCTTCTATCTCACTATTATAAAATGCCTGGTAATTATGTTCTCTGACATACTGTAATATTGGGTGCTGTGTATTGCTGACCTGTATCATCACTTTACCATGATTGTTTTGTCGGCCTGCTCTTCCACTCACCTGCTCCATCAGTTGAAAAGCGCGTTCATTTACTTTAAAGTCTGCAAAATTCAGCAGACTATCGGCATCCAGAATGCCTACCAGCTCTACGTTACCGAAATCCAATCCCTTTACTACCATTTGTGTTCCTACCAGGATATCTATTTTCCCCTGTTCAAAAGATTGTATTAGCTGGTCGTGGGCCTGTTTGCCTCGCACACTGTCGACATCCATCCTGGCTATATAGGCATCAGGAAAAATTTCTTCCAGTTGCTCTTCAATTTTTTCGGTACCGAAGTTTCGTTGGGCAAACTTGTCGCTGCCACAATTCGGGCAGGTATATATCAATGGATACATCTGTCCACAATAGTGGCAATGAAGCTTATGCGTTTTTTTATGGAAAGTGAGCGTAACATCGCAATGCCGGCAATGAGGAATGAATCCGCACATGCGGCATATCTGGTAGGGTGAATATCCTCTCCTGTTTTGAAAAAGAATGACCTGTTTTTGTTTGGCCAATATCTCTTCGATATTTTTTTTAAGCAGTTCGGTGATGATCACCTTTTCTTTAAATTTAGTAGAGGCATTGATTTTGGTATCGATGAGATGGATCGCAGGAAGTTCGTATCCTCCATATCTTTCATTAAGTTCAACCAGTCCGTATTTATTATTGATGGCGTTAAAGTAAGTATCTACTGCAGGTGTGGCGCTACCCAGTAAAACCTTAGCTTCCAGTAATGAAGCATAATAAATAGCTGTATCTCGGGCATTATAGCGGGGAGCAGGATCCTGCTGCTTATAAGAAGAATCATGTTCTTCGTCTACAATAACTAATCCCAGATTGGAAAATGGAAGAAATAAGGCGGACCTTGCTCCAAGAATGACCTGTACTTCATTTTTTTTGATCTTGTTCCAGATCTCTATTCTTTCGTTTTGGTTGAATTTACTATGATAGATACCTATATTACCACCAAAATGTTTTTCGAGTCTGCGTATGATTTGTGAAGTAAGCGCTATCTCTGGAAGAAGATATAATACCTGCTTTCCTTCTTTAAGCGTCTGTTCTATTAGTTTGATATATACCAGTGTTTTGCCGCTGGAAGTAATACCATGTAGCAGGCAGACGGAATGTTCATTAAAGGATAGATTGATATTGTCAAATGCCTGTTGTTGTATCGGTGTGAGTGTAAAATCTATATTAATAGTTTTAGGCAAGTAACTAATCCTGTCTATTCGTTTTTTTTCGGCCAGTAATATATTTTTTTCAATCAATCCTTTCAACTGTGCATCTGATGCTCCGCTTTTTTTAAGCAATTCACTTTTTTTTACTTCACCAGCAGTTTTACTTAAATGGATATAAGCTAATAACAGCTCCATTTGTTTGGGCGCTCTTCCCCAGTTGTTGATCAATTCTTCCAACTTATCTTCTGTAGCATATTGGGGATGAAGTAATATATAAGTTTCCTTTTTTGGAATATAATTATCTTTCAATGCTTCCCATACAAAACAAACTTTTTTCTCTATCATTTTCTTGATCACCGGGTACACATGCGTGTTATCGATCAGTTGCTGCGCTTCGCTGATAGTGATTTCTTTTTTGACCAGTAATGCTTCGGCAATAAGATATTCATCGTGGTCGAGCATACTGAAATCGTCTCCGTACTCTTCGTTAAAGATCAATACCGTTTCGCTGCTTAATTTAAAATGAGCAGGCAGAGCCGCAGCCATCACTTCTCCTTCTGTACACATGTAATAGCTTGCGATCCATTCCCATAGTTGTAATTGCTGGGGATAAACAACAGGATCGGTATCGAGCAGGTTCAGAATATCTTTTGTGGAATAAGTGGGTTGCTGATGATGAATGGTTTTGATGATGCCTGCATATTTCTTGTTCTTACCCAGACCCACTTCTACCCTTATACCGGGTTTTGCCTGTGACCGGAAATGCTCCGGCACCGACCAGGTGTAGTTTTTGGGTAAGGCAAGCGGTATGATGACATCTGCAAACATGCCGCGCAATTTAGTGAATTATGCCTGTTCGATCCATTTGGCCTGATAGACTTTTAACTTCATTTCCATCAGTTTATACACTTTTTCTTTTAATGCGGGTACATCTTTGCTGGTAAGTCCGGCTACGGGCACTTCTTCCAGGAATATAGTGGTGGAAATTCCTGGAGTTAACGTGAAAAAACCTTTGTAATTCATCCGGTCATATGTATGTAAAAACAGCAACGGTTTAATAGGCGTTTGTGTTTCTATAGCTATTCTGAAGGCTCCGTCGTAAAAATCTTTCAGCGGCTTGCCGGTTTCATTAAATGTGCCTTCGGGAAAAATAAAAATGGAGATATTCTTTTTCAGGACTGATTTCAGAATACGAACACTGTTGGCCCTGTTTGTTGCATCGCCCCTTTTTACCGTTACAATGGCTCTTTTATAAATAAAACCGAAAATCGGGATTTTGCCAAACTCCTGCTTTCCGAGTACTCGTACATTCTGCCTGATAGATTTTACAATAGCGGCCGCATCAAGATAGGAAATGTGATTGGCTACAAAAATATACTGAGAGTTTTTGGAGTGTGGATACTCATATATGTTTTTATGATATATTCCCACCAGGAAGTACCATATATCTGCCCAATAGCTACAGACCTTATATATGGCATTTCCCCCTCTTATCTTTCCGAAAAAAGAAGCAGCAAGCACAATAGGGATTACGCATAACATCAACAGAATGAACAACAACAATGCATAGAAGTTATACAACAACCTAAGTGGGTGCAGCAGGAGTCTCATCCGGTATTTTTAGATTTTGGTACGGTCACACAGTATACCGGTAAAAATTGATGATTAATCCCGGCTAATGATCCTGTAAAATAAGGATTAAGCGTAATTTTGCCACTCATGAACCAAAAAAAGTCGGTAGCATTTCACACGTTAGGCTGTAAGCTCAACTTCTCTGAAACTTCTACACTTTCCCGTCTAATGGAAAAGGAGGGGTTTGAAAAAAGGAAGTTTGAGGAGGTTGCTGACGTATATGTGATCAACACCTGCTCTGTTACCGACAATGCCGATAAAGAATGCAGACACCTGGTACGAAGAATACAACGTCAGTCTCCCTCAAGCCTGGTGGTGATTACCGGCTGTTATGCCCAGCTTAAACCGCAGGAAATTGCCTCTATACCCGGTGTGGACCTGGTATTAGGTGCAGGAGAAAAGTTCAATATTGTTCAGCATATACAGGAACTTACCAAAGGTGATCCGGCAAAAGTCTGTTCATGTGATATTGATGCAGTAAGTGGCTTTATACCTTCTTTTTCTTCAGCGGGAAGAACACGCTCCTTTCTGAAGGTGCAGGATGGCTGTGATTATAACTGTTCCTTTTGCACTATCCCAATGGCGCGCGGAAAGAGCCGTAGCAACTATATTGATAAAGTGCTTGAAGATGTTCGTCAGTTGGCAAAAACCGGTGTAAAAGAAGTAGTGTTAACAGGCGTGAATCTGGGTGATTTTGGTAAGGGGCCTGAAGGCGATAAAAAACACAACGAAACTTTTTTCCAGCTTATCCAGGAACTGGACCGTCTCGATGATATCGAGCGATACAGGATATCATCTATTGAACCTAACCTGCTCACCAACGAAATCATTGAATGGGTAAGTAACAGCAGGCATTTTATGCCGCATTTCCATATTCCCCTGCAGAGTGGCAGCAATAAAATATTGGGTTTGATGCGCCGCAGATACAAAAGAGAATTGTACGCCGAGCGGGTTTCGCTGATAAAGGCATTCATGCCACATTGTAGTATAGGTGTTGACGTGATCGTCGGTTTTCCCGGTGAGACGGATGAAGAGTTTGAAGAAACCTTTAAGTTCCTTCATTCGATGGATATTTCCTATCTGCATGTATTTACTTATTCTGAAAGAGACAATACACTTGCCTTATCTATCAAACCAGTCATTCCTATACATGTCCGTAACGAGCGTAACAAAAAATTGCGCAATCTTTCTTTTATGAAGAGTCAGTTTTTTGCAGAGCAGCATAGCGGGCAGGTGAGAAAAGTGCTGTTTGAGTCAGCCAGGGAAAATAGTATGATGGAAGGTTATTCTGATAATTACATCAAAGTGACTACGCCTTTTCGTGAAGCATGGAGAAATGCTATCGTGGATTGG
Organism: uncultured Chitinophagaceae bacterium; assembly: GCA_964606315.1. Classification (GTDB taxonomy): domain Bacteria; phylum Bacteroidota; class Bacteroidia; order Chitinophagales; family Chitinophagaceae; genus Flavitalea. Next base: position 44,590 of record CAZSFY010000004.1, read on the forward strand.
AAGTTGTAATCTTCTTCTGCATAGACGCCAGTAAAAAATAACCGATTATTCCCGCACTTACAGAAGTCAACAGGATAGATAATTTTGCAGTTGTTTGAAGATGCGGATCATCAAACGATAAGAGGGAAATAAAAATGGACATGGTGAACCCGATCCCTCCTAATATTCCCAGTCCGAGTATATGCTTCCAACTGGCTAGTGACGGTAATTTGCCCAATCCTGATTTTACAGTAAGCCAGGAAGAAATGAATATGCCTATTGGTTTGCCCAGGAGCAATCCCGCCATTATGCCTATACTTAAACTACTGCCAAGTGTATTTGTAGAAAGTCCTGCAAAACTGATATTGGTATTGGCAAATGCGAAGATCGGCATGATGATAAAATTCACCGGCCGATGTAGAATATGTTCAAGTTTTTCCAGCGACGATTCTTCTTTTCCTTTAGTTGTGGGGATCGTCATAGCAGTAAGCACACCGGCTATTGTTGCATGAATGCCGGAATGATGAATAAAATACCAGAGGAATATACCAGGTAACAAATAACACCACAGTGCTTTAACTTTTAAGCGGTTTAATAATATAAGTAAAGCGAAGATGGCAAGAGAATATAACAGGTAATCAGTATGCAGTCCTCCTGAATAAAATATCGCAATAACTAAAATAGCTATAAGATCATCAACGATGGCCAGCGCTGCTAAAAATATTTTGAGTGATGCAGGAACTTTTGATCCTAGTAAGGAAATAATAGCCAAAGCAAAAGCAATATCCGTCGCCATAGGAATGCCCCATCCTCCTTTTGCTTCGCTATGTTGATTAATAGCGTAAAATATAATTGCGGGAACAATAGCTCCGCCAAATGCCGCCAGTACGGGCAGTGCGGCTTGTTTAAAAGAAGAAAGTTCTCCTTCTACCAGTTCTCTCTTTATTTCCAGACCTATAAGTAGAAAAAAGACCGCCATTAAACCATCATTGATCCAGTCGATAACGGCAAAGCGCAAGTGAAGACTGTCGGTGGATATGCCAACGGGCGTTGACAACAATCTTTCAAGCTGTGGTCCGGCAGCAGTATTAGCCAGGATCAGCGAAACCACGACACAGATCATCAGTAATATGCCGCCTGAAGAACTGGAGCGAAAAAAATCTCTGAATGATCTTAGATTAATCGGTCGTACCATATGTTGTTATATCCATTGATTAAAAATCATACTAATACCTGTTTTGCTGCGATCTCCTTCCCTGAAAAAGAGGTACCTGGAGGCCTCCGCGTATAATGGGAATAATTTTACCACCTACATCATTATAAGGAGAATAGTCGTTATCAAGAATGTCAAACAAGATGGATAAGTAGAAAAAAGGTTGTCCGCTATTAGGATATCTACCCGAAGCATACCCCGCTCCTACCAGTAAACTGTTAGCTTCTACTTTATTTTTTAATGAACTGCCTGCCCCGACCGGAATAAGTTTTTCAGTGATAAAATTGCGTTCAAACTGACCGTGTAGAAAGATGAAATTAATAGGATAAATTCTTGTGAATGCGCCAACGCCTAAAGTTGATTTCCGCAGTCTATCTCCCTGACTAAATACATTTCTGTAAGAAACGTAATTATAATTTGTACTTAGTGCTACGTCTACCCAAGAGGCCACGCTATACCCGAGAAAGGGACTGGCTCCTGCCTGGAAACTATTAGAGCCAAAACCTAATGAAATGCCTCCGCCGGTAAAGAGGTTTTCTTTTTTGAATCCGCCTTCATCATATCCCTCAAATCTTCCCTGGGCAGAGATATTATTATACAAAATAAGTGCAAGCAAATGCAGAAACAATATTTTTTTCATCTTTGAAACTGTCTTATTTGGTAGTGATTTCATAGTTTAAACAGCACTATCTGCAAATATAGAGAAACAGGATGAGTACCCGTGGTGAGAATTCTATAAAACAAAAGGCTCCGGGGTTTTGTTAAGCAAAACCTGCCGGAGCCTTACGTAGAAGTCGATAATGCTGAAATAATGAACAGCAACAACTAGTTTTCAAATAGGAAAAGCTTTAATGGTTATATTTTTGATGGAATTTATTATGAATAAACTGACAATCACCGCTAGTGAGACGTTGCACGAATCCATTCAAAATAAGAGAGATTTGACAGTGGACAGTGGACAACGACTGAAAAGGATCTCAAACTATCAACTGTCCATTGTCAATTGTCCACTTTCAATTAAATTCGTTCGGCCATTGAAAAGACAAATAATATACGGATGACCGTGAGCCTGGATTTCGTTTT
>CAZSFY010000004.1:46964-163654 GCA_964606315.1 uncultured Chitinophagaceae bacterium
TTCCTAAAGGCGAACAGCCATCCGGCCATTGAAAAGACAAATAATATACGGATGACCGTGAGCCTGGATTTCGTTTTTTAAATAAATGTTTCCTAAAGGCGAACAGCCATCCGGCCATTGAAAAGACAAATAATATACGGATGAAAAGAAGATCTTTTATTACTGCCGGCGCTGCTGCTGGATTACTTGCAGGCAGTTTACCCTTACAATCGTGGGTCACTGATAAACAGGATAAGAAAAAAGGTGAGAAAAGGTTTCAACAGGGAGCCAGCCCCTGGCCTATTTGTCTGGATACCTCTACTATTCGTCCGGCTTCTCTTAAAGAAAAAATCAAAATAGCTGCGAAAGCCGGCTACGATGCTATTGAACCCTGGGATATGGAACTGGAGGAGTTCGAAAGAGAGGGTGGCAATCTAAAGGAGTTAGGTAAGGAAATTGCCGGTCTGGGATTGAAAGTCCCCAGTGTAATCGGTTTGTGGAACGCTTTGCCGCCCACGAAAGACCTTTTCCAGGAAGCTCTTAAAAATACAAGGAACAGGATGCGTATGGCGCAAGCAATAGGTGCTGAGCATATCCAGACTATTCCTAATACGGTAGGTGAAAATTATGATATCAAGTGGGTGTCGGCCCGATATAAGGATATTATCGAAATTGGGATGAAAGAGTTTAACCTTAAACCCGCTTTAGTATTTGTAAAATATTTCCCTGTTAAAACGCTCGGTCAGGCTGTTGCCATTGCTATGGATGCCAACCATCCTAATGCAATGGTGATTCCTGATGTGTATCATATGTATATCAGCGAAGGTGGTTTTGAGGGATTGAAACTGATGAACGGAAATGCGTTTGCCATATTCCAGTTTAACGATGCGCCCGCTACTCCTGAATTCAGCTTGCTTAAAGATGAACACAGAGTATATCCAGGCGATGGTATTCTTCCCTTGCCGCAAATATTGAAAGATCTTAAGGCATCCGGTTTTAAGGGTTGTGTATCTCTTGAGTTATATAACCCGGAATACTATAAACAAAACCTTCAGAAAGTAGCAGAAACAGGATTGAGGAAGACACTGGAAGTAATTAATAAGGCGGGAGTTTAATATATTTATTACTGCATTCCCTGCATTATATTTTGTGTTCCTTCAGACTCTGCTTTTGTATTCTTCCGTTTGAAAATGGACATATCCATCTGGCCAAACCTATACGAGAAGTTTAACCTGAACATGGGCACATCGTTTAAACGGTGACTGTCCTGTATAAAGAAATTGCTTACAGAATACTGGTCAAATCTCCTGGTAGCAAAAACATCGTTTACGTTGAATGTTATGGACGCTGCATTATTCTTCAGGAAACTTTTCTGAATGGCAATATCAATTCCGTAATTAGATCTGATAAATCCCTGTGCTGCACTTTGAACTCCACCCATAGGTGGCCCACCTCCTCCGCCAAACATACCTCCACCCTGGTTAACAGGTAAATTGGTTCTTGACTGGTATGTTCCGGATAATTGAATTTTAAAGTTTTTGGGCAACTTAAAATTGTTATTCATCTTGGCAAACCAACTCCACATAGGTGGTTGTGATGCCCCATCAATATTGTTCGTGTTAATGCGGGAATTGTACACATTTATATTAGTATTACCATCCCACCACTTGGTGAAAGTATTTTGCGAGGTAAGCTCAAATCCCACTGACCGGCTGGAGTTGGCATTGATATAAGTATTGACAGGTCTTTTATTTCCTCCATCAATGGTAATAGTGTCAATGTATCGTGTGATCAGGTCGGTTGAATATTTATAATAGACAGAGAAAAGAAGGGTGTTATTACCAGCAAATGTTTTAGAATAAGAAGCTTCGAGCGAATTAGTAAATTCTGGTTTTAAAGCTGCATTACCCCTGCTCCAGTTGAGTTGATCCGTTGAATCGATAAACGGTATTAACTGCATAAAAAATGGCCGGTTGACACGCCGTGTGTAGCTTAACTGAATCTCCTGCTGGGCTTTTAGTTTTTGGCTTAAAAAGATAGAGGGAAATAGACTAAGCGGATAGGTATTTCTGAATCTTTCTTTTGTGTCTGTCAGCTCACCCACATAATCGGAGCTTTCCAGCCGCAGCCCCACTTGATAACCGAAGTCCTTAATAGCATTGGTAAATGAAGCATAGGCTGCGTACACATCATCCCAGTTTTTATAGTTGGAGGAAGTAGAAGCTACTTCTGCGAAATTTCCGGTAGCAGGATTGTAAAAGTAATTTCCCTGCTGGTTACTCATTGTGCGTAACTGAGCCCTAAGACCTGTTTCCAGCTTTGCCTTGCCTTTAAATGGTTTAACATAATCTGTTTGAACAGTAATAAATTGATTAGCGCCGCTACCAAGAATTTGCTGTTGAATATTGCCCAGCTTAGCACCACCGGCAGAGGAATAAATATCGGTGTTATAGTAGGCATCTCCACTATTTTTACCGGAGAAAATATTAAAATCAGCCGTTAGTTCCTCGCCTTTTTTTGGGAAAAGATATTTAAGTCCGCCCTGTACGCCATAGGCATCAAACTGCCGTTTGTTTTGCGTATTTCTTTCACTGTAGCTGATAGAAGGACCATTTTCGTAGGCGCTATCGGATTTTAGGAAATCATTGGGATTAAACTTTCCGTGTACTTTAACGCCGCCCAGGGAGAGCGTGAGCCGGTTAGTAGCGAAATAATCAGCTCCTATCCGTCCGAATACGAAGCCGTTATTCATTCGCGTATTATTTTCCTGCGACACCAGAAGATGGGGCGAACTGATCAAACTGGTAAGGTCGGTAGAGCCGGTACTTCGGTTTTTCATCTTATTACCAAACGCGCTTACTGAAAAGTTAAATTTGTTTTGCCGCTGATTCAGACTAACTCCTCCATTCAGCCCTCCTCTTTTATCGACCCCTGCTGTAATGTTTCCGTTATATCCTGTTTTCTTATTCTTTTTCAGCACGATATTAAGGATACCTGCATTTCCACCTGAAGCATCATATTTCGCAGAGGGGTTGGTAATGATCTCCACGCTTTCGATAGCATCGGCCGGAATCTGATCAAGTGTAAGTGTAGTTGGACGTCCGTCGATAAATATCTGTGGCGAAGCATTTCGGAGAGTGACATTACCGTCCAGGTCAACATTGAGGGAGGGTACATTTCTCATAACATCCACCGCCGTACCGCCTGCACTAACAATATTCTGGTCGACAGAAAATACTTTCTTATCAATATCCATCCGCAACCTGGGAGTCGAAGAAGTAACTACTACTGCTGATAATTGCTGTATATCGGTCTTTAAGGCGATTTTACCAAGATCCTTTTCAAGACTGGGGAATGTACCCATATTAGGCATTGCATTTGGACGACTCGGGACATTACCTTGTGCTGGACGATTTGCCGGCATGTTGATATCAAAATCGGCATCAAGATCAAGCGGCTCATAACCTGTTGCCGTAATGCTCAGTTTAAGTTTACCGAAAGCTGGAACATCTTCGAGGGAAAAGTCACCGTTCGACTGTGTACTGACACCTTTAACCAATTCTTCTTTTGTTTTTTTTGTTGCCGAGTCAATTTTTACTCTCAATAATAAAACGGAAGCGCTTCCAATTCCTTTTCCCAGGCTGTCAACAATTTTTCCGTAGAGAAGTCCCTTTAGTGCAGGCATTTGGGGAGGCATTTTTTTGGCTACGCTATCCGGGATCTGGGCACGCATGTTCAATACACAGACTAACAGGATCAACGACAACAACTGTTTCATCCACATGTTTTTCAAGAATTAACCTTATAATGCAACAGTGACCGGCTAAACAAAACCCGGAATGCTTTATTCAACAAAGCATTTTTGTTAAGGGTTTCAGTAAAACGTATGGTGCAAAGTTGCATATAGTTGATCCGGTAAAATTAGTGGCTTTATTTCAAAGTAACCATTATTGGGATAGAATGGTATCCAGGAGCTATAAACGGTCGTTTTGATACGATGTCTGGCATTTCAATAAGAATAAACTGAATATAAAAAAGATGGTGCACCGGAAGTCCGACGCACCATCTTTTATTGTTCAAAGGGTTTTGAATAATTTATTTAAGGCTAAATGGTTGTTCTTTTATTTTTAGAATATACCTATATAGTGATTTCCGGCTTTGTTAACCAGCTTTGCACCTTTTGTAACTGTTCCTGTTTTACTATTGAAGATATAGATATTGCCATCTTTACCAACAGGGGTAACAGCAACATATACTTCGTCACCGCTAACTAAAACACCCTGGTATTGTCCAAAATCAAGGTCAGCATCATAAGGAATATCAACCTTAGTGGCTGTTTTAGCATTTAAATCTACTCTCGCTATATAACCTTGATCAGTTCCACCATGAGTATAGAGAACATAGGCAATACCGTTACCAGCATATCTCCAGCAGTCAACATATACATCATCAACGCCTAAAGCAGCATCCAGACTAAAGACGTATGAGTTGTCATATTCATTATTCTGGTTAATTTTAAGAATATGAGAACCTTTTGAATCTCTTTGAGTGGCCTGGTAGATATTTCCATCATCAGCGAGGAAGCTATTAAAACTACGATATCCGCTATTATCACCAAATCCGACAGTTGAAGTAATCACTGTTGGATTTTCCAAAGATGGAAAATCAACAATAACAGATTTACTTCCCAATCTTTCAAAGCCACTTTCTGTTGTACCTGTTGCCGGATCTCTTTTCTGCATCCACGTACCTATAATTAATTTGTTTCCGGCCTTATTCAATACAGGAGCGTCTAAGCGGAATATTGCATGTCCGAGTATTTCTTCATCAGGTGTAAGTGGAATTTCATATTGTTTATATCCGGTGATGAGCACTTGTTGAAGATTCAGTGCTAATACCGTGGCCGTACCACGAAAATACTCAAATGGTCCATCAGGATTTGGTCCGCCTGGTGCATTATTTGCCTGGATATTAGCGACATTCACTGCTATACCGGTTTTATCTGCATCAAATAATTTTACCCAACGCGGAGAAGTACTGGCATATTGGGATATGTTAACAGTTACCTCTTCTTGGGTAAAGCTTCCGGCGCCATTTACTTTATATCTTGAAAATTCTCCACCATTGTCGCCAGTATAGGCAATATTAAACAATGTATTTCCATCTTCAGAAGACTGCAAACGGGCAGTTCTGTTAGATTTTACAGAGAACCCATTATCATATACGCTGATTGATTTATCGGGATTTTTTGCATCTTCTTTGCTCACGGAATATACCATAGTACCGCCATTACCATCACCAGGGTTAGTGCCCATTAAAGCTCCGGCTACAGTTATCCAACGATCGGGATCACCAGGTCCACCGCCTTCATCAGGACCTTTATCTTTTTTACATCCTGCGAACGTAAACGCGGCTATTGCCACTCCAAGCATCAAAAATTTAAAAGACGTTTTTTTCATTCGTATATTATTTGTTTTTTCAATGAACTCATTTCCCTCTGCAAAGTTCTCGATCATGCTGCGTTTCATATTGTATGTTTATTTAGAAATTGTTTAATGAGTAATTTACTTTAAGATAAAAGGCTCTTCCTGGTTTTTGCACCGCGAAATTATCGTACACCTGTTTGTCGAAAATATTTTTCGCATCAAAGCTTACTACAAACTTTTTATTAGGAAATAAATAGCTTACACCAATATCCTGAATAAACTGCCGTGGAGTTCTGAAATCTTCTATATCCAACCAGGTTGTATAAAATCTTTCAACAAAACCAAAGTTGTAATACACATTCAGCACCGATTTTTTTTGAATCAACTCTTTAAATGCGTATTGAACGGTACTATTGATAGTAAAAAACGGTTCGTTAGGTAATTGTTTATTATAATAATCGTATTGTCTTCCGTTGGGATCGAATTGCATATTAAACACAGAGTTAAATTTCGATGCACCTAACAGTACGCTCAGGTTATTATTAAATATATAATTCGCCTGTGCTTCAAATCCGATAGATTTTGTTTTTCCGAGATTTTCAAAAGGATCAGTTTGCACCGCATCGTTAAGTCGTGGATTGATCCTTTGTACAATTTTATCTCTTGTGTCTCTTATGAAACCGGATACAGAAAAGGTCAGTTTATGTTTGTCAATATTATATGGCCCTATTCTGGCTCCGACATTCAGATTGTTGCTGATTTCAGGTCTGATACCTACGTTCTCTACAATATTTTCTCCGGGACTTCCGAAAACTTCACCTTCAGATGGCATTCTTACTGCTTTTTCTGCGGAACTGAGTACCATCAGGGTTGGTGTAATGGCGTAGGATAATGCCAATCCATACCCAGTAGTGCTTTTACTGCTACCGACTCTTTCTTCTGCTCTAACACTTTCCCCGTTTTCCATCTTTAAAACTGGATCCATCTTTTCTATTCTCTGCTGGTAGTATTTTCCAAAAAGATTTGTTCTTAATCTCGAATCGAAAGCTTTCATTTCGTAGGCCAGCGAGGTAATATTTTTTCCTAAGTTTCTTGTGCCTATAAATTCCCTTTCCCTCTCTGATCTCATGAAATCCTGCTGATTTCTGTCTATACTATAAAATATATGATTGAGTACGAACCTGTGATCAGGATTGATTTCATAGTTTAAACCCGCTCTGAAAGTTGTAATATTTCTGTCAATATGATTAATAGTCGGCGCAGCCTGCTGAGCTCCCGAGGGTCTTAATATGGGATCTCCTGTTAACCCTACACTTTTTTCACCAAACCAGTTATAGTTCCATCTTACCGTATCCACCACTACTTCACTGCGATCACTATACATACCATTGAGGGTAAATTCAAGTCCACGAGCAATGAAGTTTTTCTTCCTGTAATTCAGGCTGAAGACATGTGCCTGTGATTCTGTAAACCGGCCCTTATAGGGTATGGACATATAAGTACCGTGTTGGATTTCGTTGTAGTCATCGGAACCGTTGTAACCTATTAAGAACTGATCGGCCCATTTAACATCAGTAAATCCGAATTCTACTTGTCCCCCTACTGATCTGTAAGCATCGTTAAAGCGTTTGGCTCTGACATACTCATATCGTCCGTTAGGTAATATATTCCTTACGAATTTCCCCCATACATCATAGTTATTGTCCGATTTATTATAAAATCCTGAAGCCTTCACAGTAAACCCTGAATTACTATTGCGGAACATGCTGGTTACACTCGCCTGCATGGTATTAAATGATCCGTAAGAGATAGAGGCAGTCAGATTTTTGCGCATACCTTTTTTCAGTACCACGTTTATTGCACCTCCCAGGGCATCATCAGCCAGGTGTGCAGGAATAACGCCTTTGTACACTTCTATTCTCTCAATTAAAGCAGGGGGAATACTATTCAGACTAAAAGAAGCGCCATAAGTAGATATTGGTATGCCGTCAATAAATATCCTTACAGAGTTACCTGACATACCGTTCAGGTTATAATTAACAGCAGAGCCCATGCCACCATTTTGACGTACCCTTACTCCTACAGTTCTGTCTAATAATTCATTTGTCTGGAAGTTGCGTACGGCCGCTTCTTTTGTTTCAATAACATTTACTGCGAAGCCCTGGGTTTCGATCTCTTTTTTTTCTGAGGCTTTTGTCACGACCACTTCCTTCATTTCACCGTAAGCCTTATTATTCAGTGTAAAGTTCGCAGTGGTATGGTTGCCCGGTTTTATTTTGACCTGGGATATTAATGGCTGGTAGCCGGTAACAGTACATACCACTTGATAAGAGCCCGGTGGAAGTTTGATTTTATAGGAGCCATCATCTTCTGAAATGGCCATTTTGTTTACCGTTTCGACTTTTATGGTAGCCCTTCCCGTGGGTTTGCCATGCTCATCTGTTACAATCCCGGTCACAGTGCCGTTCTGCGTTGATTGTGTATACCCGATAAAGTTTATACACAGCAATAATAATAATATTGGCAGTTGCTTTTGGTTGCAAAACATTTGTCCCACTTTACTTATTGTACACACCTACAGGTATTTATATTAGGTATTATTTTGGTGCAAAATTGAGTATTTGGGTTCCCAGAGGAGGGAAATAAAGCTTTAACATCGGGAGAAACTTAGGCAAAACCCGGAACGGTAGGCAGTTTAAAAATGTTGTATAACAATTCGTTGACAATTGGCAGTAGAAAGTTATAAGTGGACGATGGAGAATTGACAGTGGTCAGGAGAAAATGCTATCTCCCGCTTGGCGAGAGCAGCTCGGTTATAATCGACTGTTGACGGAGAAGAGTTGTGAGGGTCTTGTTTATCTCCCGGCGGGAGTGGTCGAGCGGTTTAGAGGTTATACAGAAAGTAGAGTTGCCTCGAGACGGGAACAATAGAGAATTGACAATGGGCAGGTGGCAGCGGTGGAATAGGTGTCATGGTTTTGTCGGATTGAATCGGCTTGGGAAACTTAGTTCTTTTGGGCCGACTTAGTTCAAATAAGATTCAATCTCATTTAAACCTGTCATCACACTTTGCCTTCCCAATAATTAAAAATTATAAGTAAAATCAAGCAGATAAAACTCCTAATGCCAAATATTAAATTTATTCTTGAAGATATATTATGTCCACTACCGTAAGCAATAATCCAAATCGAAATATTTAGCACTAACAAGATTGTAAATATAATCTTTAGAATTGTCAATAACTGTTTCATATTCTTCTAACGTATAGCAATATCCTTTTTATAGGTATTGCGTATTTTATTAGTACTACTATACACTCAGTCCTTCCGGAATTTAGCCATCTCCGTTTTATATGTTGATGACATTTTCTGAATTATCCGATATAAATATAGAACGGGTTGTCTATTATAAAAATACAGCTTACGTTTCTGCCTTAACCGGGCGAGTCATTGTATCATAAAACAATAAAAACAAATGAAATCATTAATTTTTTTATTAGGCGTAGCGCTACTGATAACAAGTTGCGAAAAGAAAACTAACTCTGAAGAGGACAATGGTAATAAAAAGCTAACTGACATTGTATCGCAGGCCTACCTTAATGAAGCAAAGGATATGGGGTTTACTGTATATACGGGGGACAAGCCACCTTACATTATGGGCAGTTACCTGCTTGCGCCCTGGCGGTTTGACGGTGACAATTACAATCCGTCGGGAGTTGGAACGACTCCAGGATATACCTATCCGGATGGTTTTACGCTTAGCTTGTTGACAGATCAGGAAGGCGGCAATTTTACTGTTAGGTATACAGGGTATTATGAAGGGGAAAAGGAATTAAGCAAACCTTTTATCGTTGGTTTGGGCAACGATTTCACTATTTGCCGTCATATACAAATGGTCGGTGGAATGAGCGCCTTATTCAGTTATCCCTATGTACAGTTGATATCGGGAACCAAGGACGGTGAGAATCTGCGAAATGTAAAGATGGCTACCATTGGTTTAAAAGCTGCAACGCCAAACGATGCAGGAATAACTGTGGATGGTAATATTAGCATCCACTCGGACGCAGATGGTATTTCAACGCCGCAATAATAGATTCGGGATTACTGCCTACTCCAATAAGGAGTAATGATACTTATTGTTTTTATTTATCAAACCTTGACTTTTGGTAATGGTCTTGAGGAACGTTTTACTGGCTGATAAGCCCGGAATGTTTAAACCATATTTAAACCCCCTAAATAGAAAAGGGTTCCAGTTTTGACTGAAACCCTTTTTACATTGAGTGGGAGCACACGGGCTCGAACCGCGGACCCTCTGCTTGTAAGGCAGATGCTCTAAACCAACTGAGCTATGCTCCCTTAATTGGGAGTGCAAAGATAGGGGTAGAACAGTTCCCCCCAAATTTTTTTTGAAGTTTTTTGTAAGGTAGTACTGGCTTGAGATTCAGAGAATTAGAGGCCGTAAAGCGGCCTGTTTTCAGGGTCAGGAAAGCCAGATAGGAAATGAATGAATTCTGCGCCTTGATCCCGGCTCTTTCATTCACTATTGCAGAAATATTCGCACGCGCCATTCCTAAACCTTCCGCAATTTCATTTAATTAAAAGACTTAAACTATCGAAACCAAAGCGTCTGAATCGGGATATGTTGTACAAGAAAAGTAAACAACTTATTTTCAATAAGTTACAATTAGGTATCCTCTATACCCTGTCAATATTGGCTTAAGCGGGCAGAGATTTGTTCACGCCATCATAATTTATATTTTTGTGGTATAAATAAAGGCTGTATGGCTTACGATGATAAAAATGATACGAGGCAATATGAAGAACTGGATGTGCTGACTGCCTATGCGCATCCTTATTCGCTGATTGTATGGAACGACGAAGTAAACACGTTCGAATGGGTGATAGAAACGCTGGTTGACGTTTGTGGTCATACTAATGAACAAGCCGAACAATGCGCTTACCTTATCCACTATAAAGGCAAATATGCTGTTAAAGAGGGTGACTATGATGAATTAAAACCCTTTTGCGATGCTATAACCGAGCGCGGTATCGGCGCTACGATCGAAGCTACTGTTGATAATTAATGCCCCTTTTTACACTTGATAATGAACTTATTTTTCCACCGGTAAGTTTTGCAGAGCCCGATGGCCTATTAGCCATTGGTGGTGATCTCTCTGCAGAGCGGCTGCTCCTGGCCTACCAGTCGGGTATTTTTCCCTGGTACGAAGGAGAACATATATTATGGTGGAGCCCCGATCCGCGTTTTGTCCTGTTTCCGCATGATCTGGTGATCAGTAAAAGCATGCGCAAACTGATTGAACAACAGAAATTTTCTTTTACAGTAAATACGGCTTTCGAACAGGTAATCAACAATTGCCAAAAAATATCACGTAAACACCAGGAAAGTACATGGATCACCGACGAGGTGAAAAAAGCCTACACTGCATTACATCATAAAGGATACGCACACAGTGCAGAAACCTGGATTGCTGGCGAACTGGTTGGAGGTTTATATGGTATCAGGATGGGCAATCTTTTTTTCGGTGAAAGTATGTTCAGTAAAGTGAGCAATGCGAGCAAATTCGCTTTTATCTGCTATGTGCAACAACTTATTGCAGAGAATGTTAAACTGATCGATTGCCAGGTATATACAGAACATCTGAAAAGTCTTGGAGCCAAAATGATTCCACGCGAAGCATTTATTGGTTTTCTTCATCAGTATCTGCCGGAAAAATAATTTCACTTGCTTCAAAGATCTCTCTTTACATTTTAATGAAAAATTAATCCATCATTTTATTATTGATTTAAGAGGGATTACTTTGTAACCTGGAGAAACAGTATACTCAAATTGGCTTTCAGTCGGTGTTTTCACTGCTGGTTGAATCGATTATTTTCAATAGCACAAAACGTGATTAGTTTAATCTCTAAATCGATCTCACTCTCATTTAGTTTCGTATCTTCATCCGTATCCTACCTATCAGCTTGTACACATAAAAAATTCCAACAATGACAGAATACCAGCAACAACTCGCCTATTACACGTATCTATTTAAGAAATACCGGAAGAAAATATTTATCAGTTTATTCTTACTAATTCTTGTGCTTACATCGGTAAGAACGGTAGGACCGGAAGAAGAAGGTGTTGTTTTAAATCTTGGACAGTACAGCAGAACTGTTAGCCCGGGATTGAATTTTATTGCTCCGTTCGGAATAGAAAAGATGGTGAAAATTCCTGTACAACGCCAGTTAAAGCATGAATTTGGGTTCAGAACTGTAGGCGGGCCTTCTTCACACTATTCAGGCTCTGATTTTTCCATTGAATCCTCTATGCTTAGCGGGGATTTGAATATGGCAGATGTTGAATGGGTTGTTCAATACCGGATAGTGAATTCATTTCAATATTTGTTTCGTGTCAAGGACCCGGAAAGATCATTAAGAGATATGTCGGAGTCGGCTATGCGTAAAACCGTTGGTGACCGTACTGTTAATGAAGTGCTCACTGTTGGAAGACAGGAAGTAGCGACTAACACAGAAATTTTATTACAGAAGTTGTGCGATGAATATCAGAATGGTATTCGCATCGATCAGGTGGTATTGCAGGATGTTAATCCTCCTGCGCCGGTAAAACCTTCTTTTAATGGCGTTAACCAGGCCCAACAGGAAAGGGAAACCATGATCAATCAGGCAGAATCAGAATATAATAGCGTTATACCGAGAGCAAGAGGAGAAGCAAAAGAAATTATACAGTTGGCAGAAGCTTACTCACTCACAAGAATAAACGGCGCAAAAGGTGATGCTTCAAAGTTTGAAGCATTGTACATTGAATATATCAAGGCTCCTGAAGTAACTAGAAAAAGGATGTACCTGGAGACTATGGAGAGATTGCTTCCTAAGATCGGCAATAAAACTATTGTTGATGAAACAGGGAATAACGTATTGCCATTACTTAATCTTTCTAATAAGAAAAACTAACCCGATCATTTTACCAGGTTCTCTCTGAAAAAAATTATTATAATGATTCAAACAAAACAATTAATATCCAGTCTTTTAATTTTCTTCGCAATATTAGCCGTTTCCGGTTCTATGTTCATTCTCGATGAAACAGAACAGGCTATTGTAACACAATTCGGTAAACCAGTTGGTGAGCCCCGCGTTAAACCAGGCGTAAATTTCAAAGTGCCTTTTATTCAAAAGGTGAAATTTTTCGACAAGCGCTATCTGGCGTGGGACGGTGATCCAAACCAGGTGCCTACAAAAGACAAGAAATTTATTTTTGTAGATACTTATGCCAGGTGGCAGATCACTAATTCATTGCAGTTTTTCATCCGGTTACGCGATGAGCGTTCAGCGATCTCCCGACTTGATGATATTATCGACGGAGAAACCAGAAATGCTGTTGCAGCACATGAACTACTCGATCTTGTTCGCTCCTCAAACAGAGAACCGGAGGTTGGAGAAGATTTTTTAGAACAACTGGAAAATCTCGATTCTATTTCAGTCGGTAGGGATAAAATTGAATCATTGATACTGGCAAAAGTAAATGAAAGAACATCTGATCTGGGTATAAGGATACTGGATTTTCGCTTCAGAAGAATTAATTACGTTGATGAAGTGAGAAACAGGGTGTATGACAGAATGATCAGTGAAAGAAACAGGATCGCCGAGCAATTTAAATCTGAAGGTCAGGGTGAAGCATTAAAAATAAGAGGTAATAAAGAGCGTGACCTCGCCGAAATACAATCAACGGCTATTAAGGATGCACAGGTCATCAGAGGTAAAGCAGATGCTGAAGCTACCGCTATTTATTCTGCGGCTTATAATAAAAATAGTCAGTCGAGAGAGTTATATAGTTTCATCAAATCAATGGAAACTTTAGAGAAATCGCTTGACACTGGTACGAATGTCGTATTAACCACCAACAATGAATTATTTAAGTTTTTGAAGAAGCCGTAATATCATTGTGTTACGGTCTGCCTGAAACTTGTTATACATTGGGAAATGAAGGGCTGCTATTGTGAAGCATGCAGATGCTTTACCTTTTTGTCAATTTCGGCCATGATCTTATCGTTCTTATCATCGGTATAAATACCGTATCCATTTACCAGCACACCTTTTAGATTATGTTTGGTAGAAGAAATGGCATATACAATAGCCTGGTCATCGGGATCAGAACTTCCTTCAAAACGAAAATACCGATCTATGGCAAAATCATCGGGATGAATGGCTAAAGAATTTCCATGGCAAACAATACAATTACTCTCCAAATTAAAATCAGTTGTATATCCTTCGTCTTTTAACTTGTTCAGTATTTCGGTAAGTGTGGTTAATGTATTCATACTAATAACGAATTAAAGTGATCGTAAAAAGTTACCCACTTAAAGATAAAGAATCCGGGTGGTAGTTTATCTAATCTTTGTTAGTCTTCAAAACCTGGTTTCAAGATAATACGGCAGCATCACACGCCATGTGTTCCAATCATGGCGCCACTCGCTTCCCCAGATATCCAGTTCGTAATGAATGCCTTTATTGTATAATATTCCGGCAAATCTTCGGGCCGATTCGGGATCTTCATATTCACCACTGCCCGATAAAAGATGAATATGTTGGCTTTTTCTAATATCTTCCAGGATAGCATGATCATGCATATTAGGCATAAAGTGCATGGGACTGTTGAAATAAACATCATCATCAAAATATCCACGGGTATATTCTGTCAGATCGTATACACCACTCATAGCCAGGCAACCATTGATAATATCGGGACGCTTAAAGAATAAATTGGCGCTATGTAATGCGCCGAAAGATGCGCCACAGGTAATAATTGGGGTTTCATTACTGGTATGATTACGAATAAAAGACATTACTTCATCATACACGTAATCGTTCCACTGTTTATGCTTATATGTTTTATGGCGTGGATCAACATTATAATTCATCCAGCTTTCGAGGTTAATACTATCGATAGAAAATACTTTCAGCTTTCCGGCCTCGATAAATGGTCGTATTGATTCGATCAATCCAAATCGTTCATATTCTAAATAATCGGCAGCAGCAGTAGGAATTAACAATAATGCGAACCCATAATGGCCGTAAATAGCTATGGGCATTTCTTTCTCAAGAGCGGGACTGTACCAGGAGGTAAGCTGTTTTTGCATCTATGAAAATACCAGTTTTTTTCCAGGATTTTTTTGGGCATATTGATAGACCAGTCCCCTGATATAATCATTCTCGGGATAAGCGCTTAAATATTCTTTGAGTTCATCAATTGAATAAACTGCAGCTTCTTCTGGAACATTACCCATTCCGTAGAATTTACCCTTTTCTATCAACATACAGATCCTTCCGTTTTTATGGTAACTGTCTTCCACTATAGCAAACGTAGGTAGTAGTTTTTCGAGGTAAGCAATAGCTTCCTCTACACGTTTATTATAGGCTGATGGCGTATCATCCAAAGCACGTTCGAGTAAAAAATCGGTATGTAATTGCTGAAGTACACGTTGACCTTCATGCAATAGATTGAATGTATAAAATGATTGCTGGCTGGGTTTCTTCTTTTCTATGACCAATTGGTAATAACCCGATCTGTCTTCATACATGTATAAGCCATAGGTGAGCAAAACTGATTTCTGGCTCACATTATACTTGGGCCAGTGTTTCCTGATCTCAACATTTTCAAGAATAAAAGCCATCAGCTCTGTGCCGCATTCCTGGTAAGTGATGCTGTAAATGTTCCGTAAGAATTCTTGCCGTTGCCGTCCTGCCCCGTTATGTGTGAAGTGGCTATTTACACGGTATTTAATATTTCTGGCTTTCCCTACATAAATGATCCTGCCCTTATTATCGTGGAAATAATATACACCCGGACTATAAGGGAGATAATCGATTTGCTCCTTTGGCAGATGCGGCGGCAGCGATTGTTCGCCCGAACGTTTTTTAAGGAGCTTTTGAATATGATCGGTGCCGTTATTGGCCAGGATAAGCTCGAATAACGAAGTGGTAGCGTCTGCATCTCCCCCAGCCCTGTGCCGGTTAATGATATTGATGCCAAAGTGCCTGCATATATTACCCAGACTATAAGAGGGAAGCGAAGGAAAAACGCGGCGGGACAGCCTTACGGTGCACAACTTGGACGTGTTGAGAGCCAGTCCCTGGGCTGCCAAATGGTGTTTTAAAAATGAATAATCGAAGTTCACGTTATGCGCCACGAAAACCCTGTCCTTAAGCTTTTCATACACTTCCAATGCCACATCGGCGAACTCCGGCGCATCTTTTACCAAGTCGTCACTGATACCTGTAAGGGATTGAATAAAATAAGGTATTGGCTTTGACGGTTTTATGAGCGTCTGATAACGTTCGGTAACCTGCTGGCCATCGTGCAAAAGGATAGCTATTTCCGTAATATCGTTCGCCGCAGCATATCCCCCGGTAGTTTCAATGTCAACAATAGCGTACATGTCCCATAAAGTTAACACTGTTGCGGATTTCACTATATATTTTGTGTAAAAATACCTTGCAAGTCTGAAGCCAAAATATTATATTTGTCTCAATTGATTTAATCTTCTAAGTATCCTCCAGAAAACTTATTGTCATTCGTACCCGAGGCTTGTGTAAATACTATCATTCACATAAACTCGTGTTATTATGAAAAAGGATAATCAACAGCATCCAATGAATGAAAATGCTGCGACTGCACTTTGGGCAGGCGGCTTTTTAGGATTTATTATGCTGCTTTCTTACCTCTATTGGTTTGCATAAAACAGCATAAAAACTAATGTACCAGCTTGTACCAAACCTGGTACATTTTTGTGTACATACGTGTATATTTGCGCTCTTATGGAGCTGCCAAAAAATTACGATCCTTCAGTTACAGAAAATAAGTGGAACGAGCACTGGAAAGAAAAAGGTTATTTCAATAGTATTCCCGATTCCCGTCCCCCATTTACTATAGTTATTCCTCCTCCAAATGTTACTGGCGTCTTGCACATGGGTCACACCCTTAATGAAACGGTGCAGGATATTCTTGTACGCAGAGCAAGAATGAGCGGCTTCAATGCTTGCTGGGTTCCCGGCAGTGACCATGCTTCTATTGCCACCGAAGCAAAGGTGGTAGATATGCTTAAAAAAGAAAAGAATATTGAGAAATCGCAGCTTACGCGTGAAGAGTTCTTAAGCTACGCTTTTGAGTGGAAGGAAAAATATGGCAGCATTATTTATCACCAGATCGAAAGACTGGGATGTAGTGTGGATTGGAACAGGGTGGCATTTACTATGGACGCTGATTATTATCGTGCTGTTATTAAAGTTTTTGTTGATCTGTATCAGAAGGGATTGATCTATCGCGGTGCAAGAATGATCAACTGGGACCCCTTAGCTAAAACAGCATTAAGTGATGAAGAAGTTGAGCATAGAGATCTGCAGGGCAGATTGTATTATGTAAAATATTTTATTGTCGATAGTCCGGATGCAGACCTTTCCACTTTGACTGATCACTCTCCTCATGTAGTGATCGCCACGCAACGCCCGGAAACAATCATGGGCGATACCGCCGTTTGCGTACACCCCACTGACCAGCGATACACTTCCTTTCATGGAAAATATGCTGTGGTTCCTTTTGTAAACAGAATTGTTCCGATTATTACTGATGATTATATAGATCCTACTTTTGGTACGGGTGTTTTAAAAGTTACTCCCGCTCATGATATTAACGACTATAACCTCGGACTTAAACATAACCTGGAAGTTGTTGATACTTTAAACGAGGACGGTACACTTACGCAGGCGGCGGGCAAGTTTGCCGGACTGGAAAGATTCGAGGGCAGAAAAAAAGTTGTAGAAGCATTACGGGAATCGGGGCTGTTGGTAAAAGAAGAAGAATATGCAACAAGGGCTGGCTTCAGTCAGCGTACAAACTGTATTGTTGAGCCCAGAATATCTACCCAGTGGTTTGTATCGATGCCCGCTCTGGCCGAAAAAGCGCTCAAACCTGTACTAGAAGGGAAAATCAAGATCCATCCCGAAGACAGGTTTCTGAATACCTATAAATACTGGCTGTCCAATATCAAAGACTGGTGTATTAGTCGCCAGTTGTGGTGGGGGCAAAGAATACCTGCCTGGTATGCACCTGACGGAACTTTTGCCGTAGCTGAATCCAAAGAAGAAGCGTATAAGCAATTGAGTAAAACAGGTGCAGGCATTGACGATATCAAACAGGATGAAGATGTTTTGGATACCTGGTTTTCTTCCTGGCTCTGGCCTATGGAGGTATTTAAAGGAATTACCAACCCCGGTAACAAGGACTTTGCTTACTACTACCCTACTTCAGTACTTGTAACCGGACAAGATATTATTTTCTTTTGGGTTGCGCGTATGATCATGGCCGGTATGGAGTACAAGCAGGAAATACCTTTTAAAGATGTTTATTTCACGGGTATGGTGAGGGATAAGCTCGGCAGAAAAATGAGCAAGAGTTTAGGCAACTCACCCGATCTGTTACAGTTGATTGATAAGTATGGAGCTGATGCAGTAAGATTTGGTATTATGATCTCTGCTCCCGCCGGTAACGATCTGTTGTTTGATGAATCTTCTCCTGAACAGGGATATCAATTCTATAATAAATTATGGAATGCGCTGAAGCTCGTGAAAATGTGGAAGGCCAAACTCGATGAACCCGGACATGAGGCTACGCAAAGCAGCGGACAGGATTCTCTATTGGTAATGGATGTTTCCGGATTTTCCGGAACAGTTGATATCCGCGAAGAGGGAGATGTGTACAGTCAGTCTACTAAAAATGATTTTGCCGTTAAATGGTTCAGGAACAGATTGGCAGAAGCAAGAGTTCAACTCGAAAAACAGTTTGAAGAATTTAAGTTGAGTGAGGCGCTTAAAACAGTGTACTCATTGATATGGGATGATTTCTGTAGTTGGTATCTGGAATGGGTGAAGCCCGCTTACGGTCAGTCGATTGAGCAGGCTGTGTATCAGCATACCATCAACTTCTTTAGTGAGCTGATGCAACTACTCCATCCCTTTATGCCTTTCATTACCGAAGAGATCTACCACCTGCTCGATGAAAGAAAAGATGATATTACCGTTAAGCAGTTTGGTGCAATCACTCAGTCCGATGAAAAAATATTAAATGCAGGTGTCGTATTGAAAGAAGTAATTACCGGTTTGAGAGATGCACGTAATAAGATCAACCTGAAACAAAAGGATGAGATAAAGCTATATATCATTACAGAGCAGCAAGAACTTTACCAGTCGTTTTATCATATTCTTTCGAAGCAGGTTAATGCCAACGCAATAGCTTTTAACACCGAAGCGCGCGGACATAATGTTTCTGTTGTTATTGGCAAGGATAAGTTCTTTGTTGAAACCGCTGTTGAAATAGACAATACCAAACAGAAGGAAGGTTTATTAAAAGAGTTAAAATATCTCGAAGGATTTCTCGAATCCGTAAATAAAAAATTGAGCAACGAAAGGTTTATGCAAAACGCAAAACCTGAAATTATCGCCCACGAACAGAAAAAACGCTCAGACGCCGAAGCTAAAATTAAAGTGATTCAAGAGGCGTTGGGGAGTTTGTAGTATGTAAATTGTAAAGTGTTTGTTTTTAAATAAAATCATATCATTTCACTTTATCGGTTATGACGACTACTTCCATTTCCTTTTTGGCCGGTTCCAGAATTAACCCTTTTGTTTTAAGGAATTGCTTCCATTGCTGAACGTTGAACTCCTTTATGTTGTCGGGAAAATCCAGGTCTATATTATAGTTAATGCCTGTTTCATCAAGTACCAGTTTCTGTAGTATCGACTCCATCAAGTTGATGAGTACGGAAACAGGCTCGTTAACCATTTTCTTGTTCTTGCTATTCTTTTCCCATCGAAGAGATGGCTCTCCACCCTTTGTTTTAAATTTCGATATTTCTTTAGCTGCCTTTAATGTATAACATTCCACTACGCGTTTCTCAGAATATGCTGTAAGATTAAATGTTCTGCGAATATCTTCCTGTAGGTAAGTTTTAATTCTATCCATTGGATCTTCTTCTGAAAATATAGGGATAGTAATTTCGTAGCAAAACCTGTTTTCAGGAAGCTGACTAATCGTGAAATCAAAAAAACTTTCTCTCGAATACCGGATAGTTTCCACAAATATTCTTTCCGCCCAGTAATCACCCTTAAAGATATCCCTGTATGCGATTTGAAAAAAAACAAGAAGATTAGCATTTAAAATGTTGTATCGTATTGTTTTTCCATCTTGCCCTAATCTACTTCCTATGCCAGCTCCCAGGTATTCTTTAAAAGGCGTAAATAGTGAACGATAAATAAACCCTGTAGGGTTATCACCCCCGTTTTCGTCAATAAGCAAAGGTTTTTCTCCATTGAAACGCAAATCGTCTCTTTTCGTGTACAATATTTTTGTTTTGTTATTCAGAACCTCTGTAATGTTCTGAGCGTTTACATCTTCAGCATTAGTAATGCCTATTATCTTACCATTCGCATTGATCCAAACATAATGCGGTACTTCCCTGTGAGGAAAACAGGGAAGAATATCCAGGCTCCGTACCGCATAGGGCAGTGTTAAACTTTCTCCTGTTCTTTCTTTTAGTCTTGTTAGGAAATCGGCCACTTTTTGGGGCGTTTCTGATGTATCGCTATTAATCATGATTACCTGCAGCTCTTTTTTAAACTGCTCCTGTATGGCTTCCATTTTGGGAAACGCTGCAATACAGGCGCTACACCATGTAGCCCAGAAATCCAGAATGACGAGCTTACCTTTCAGATCAGCCAGTCGTAGTGTTGATGTCGGATAATTTTTAAGGTTGGTAATTTCCAGATTGGCAGGAATAGTATCACCAATATTTAATTTGCTCTGCGCCTGCAATGTGACGGACATTGCTATAAAAAACAGGTTGAAGACCAGTAGTCTAAATTTTTTTTTGATATAATACATATCAAAGTTTGAATTTATTTGAATTAAGACTAAAAATTATGGTTTGTTATTTTAGAGAACCAAAGGACCTGTAATAATAAAATGATAAACGCTTATGGCTCGTTCTGTGGCATACCTGTCAGATTGATGATATCTGAAGGAAGCGGCAGGGCGTAACGGTTATCGTTTGGTGGCAGGGTAAAAGTTTCCGTACCGATTTTACGGGTGAGAATAATATTGCGTCCCTCTTTGTTAAGTCTTTTAATATCGCTCAATCTGATACCGCGCATCAATAGCTCTTTTCTGCGCTCTGCAAGTATTTTATCGAGGGCATCTTCCTGGTTTGTGGCCGTTATTTCAGGGTACGGTACGCTGTTATCCCATCTTTTCCGCATTAACGTATTTAAAGCTGTCATGGCATCTTCCAGTTCATTTTTACGGGCATGGCATTCGGCCTTTATCAATACAATTTCATCTGTGGCAATACCAGTAAAAAGAAGAATACTATTTCCCGTATATGACCCTTTAAATTTTTGATACTGTCCTTGCAAGTTAAAAAAACCTTTTTTTCTCAGATCATCGTTATGGTAAGACATGTATAAAGTTGAATCTATTAACCCATAAAATGAATAATGAGTAATATTATAAGTATTCATTTCAGTATAAAAAATCGTTTCAGGATTATCAAAGCGGGGAGAGAAAGATGTATTCACATCAAGATCAACATTATTATAATCGAGCAAATCACTTTTTAGTGAAAGATAAAGGTCAGCATATTTCAAGGCATTTTCCTCATCACCCATACTAAGGTATGCCCGCGCGAGTAACCCGTAGGCTGCCGCTTTAGACGGGAGCAGCACATTAGGCTGTGAAGCTGGCAGATAATTGATGGCTTCTGATGCATCATCAATGATATGCTCATAGGTTTCTTTTACAGTTGCCCGTTTAGAAGGCACATTAAAATCTGAACCGGTACGCAGGACAATGCCCAGGTCGGTTTCGGCGGTAGTTGCATCATAAGCTTTGGCGTATTGCCAGGCCAGGTTAAGATAGCTATATGCCCTTGTAAACAGTGCGTAGCCTTTTACAGCATTCCATTGTGTGGTATTCGTGGTCGTTTTCTCAATCTTTTCCAATCCTTCCAAAGCAAAATTCGCATTATAAACCGGGGTATAATTGACCGCCCAGTCGTTCTTATATACATAATCCTGAAGTGACCAGATATAAATTTGCTGCGCCTGCGTCCAAAGGGAATTATAAGTAGCTTCCAGCAAAAAGTAATCATCGGCATATGATTCTCCAAAAGACGGTGTGAGATCAAAATTCATCCTGTCTGCATCGTTAAATAAGCCTTCCAGTTCATTTAATGTTTTCGGAACGGTTAAATTCTTATCAGGGTTTGCATCCAAAAACTTTTTGCAGGAAGTAAAACCCGCTAACAACAATACAGCGCTTATTACTAATATATATATTATTTTCATTTTGTCAGTTTTTAAAAAGTGAGTTGAATACCCATGGCAAAACTCTTTACAGGTTTGAATGAGGTTGGATAGTCCGGGTCTATATGTTCTTTATTAGCCGTCCATATCAGCCCAAGATTAGATGTATTGGCATAGAGTCTGGCATTTTTAACTTTGCTCTTGGATGACGGTATTTTCAGTTCATAACTTAGGTTAATATATTGCAGCCTGAGATGGTCCCCTTTTAAATAATGAATCTCCGCTCCGTAATAAAAGCTTTGTCTGTATGAAAATTGGTCATAATTAGTATATACCATGGCGGGCACATTAGTGATTAATTCATCACCGGGTTGTTGCCAGCGTTTACTGAAATCATTAGTCCCAATACCACCACTACTAAATAGTTGATCATAAGACAGAGTAGGTTTTTTAAAATAATAGCCGAACCTATAGTTAATATTAAAAGATATCGAGGCTCGTCTATAAGAAAAAGTATTGATCAAAGAGCCATATACGCTGGGTGCTGCCGACCCAATAAACTTTACACTTTCATTCCCATTAATACCTTTACTATTAGTATTATTGAAAATAGCCACCCAGTCTGTTGAAGCCTGCCCATTCAGTATGCCTTGCGGATCCCCTTTACTATCCAGTCCCATCCAGTGGTAAGCAACCAGGCCGTATAAAGGTTGGCCAATGACAGGGATAATGGTTGTACCTGCGTTGCCGATCAGCGTATTACCTATTTCGGCATCAGTTGTATAGTATGCCGTCACCTTACTTTCATTATAATTCAATAACAGTTCGGTATTCCATTTAAATCCCCTGTCTATATTTTTAGAAACTAATCGCAAGTCAATGCCTTTTCCGGTCATATCCGCCACATTCTTTGTGATCTGTTGCATATAACCCCAGGTAGTATAATCGTAATTCGTTTGTCCATATAAATTTTTACCTTTTTTGGTGTAGAAATCAATGGAGCCGCTAATAATGTTATTCTTACTGTTAAAGTCAAGGCCAAGATTAAACTGTCGAGATTCTTCCCATGATAAACCGGGATTATTAAGCATTCTAATTTGGGTAGCAGGTAAATTGGTAATACGGTTTATGAAGTATGAGGCAACTGGTAGGGCGGTCTTGCTTAAATCCAGGTTACCGCTATATCCATAAGAAGTCCTTATTTTCAGATAGGGGAAAAAATCCAGGTTATAAAAATTTTCTTTTGATAATTGCCAGCCCAAACCTGCTGACCATAATGGCTTCCATTTGTCATTGGTGGAAACACCCAAAATATTGGCGCCGTCTCTCCGTATGCTTGCAGAAAAAGAATATTTATTATTATAGAGATAGGATAAATTTGAATACACGGATACAAAGCGGTTATCTCTATAGGTCATTTGCGAAACCGAACTGCCTATAGTAGAAGTGTATCCGAAGGGAAGTGTCGGATACCGGTTGGTGTAATCAAGATTTGCCGCTCCAAGCGGATCCTCGCTATATCCGTAGAGTGTATTTTGATCACCCTGCAGAGTAATTTCCCGAACTTCGGCACCGACTATGCCACTAATGCCATGTTTCAGCCATTGTCTCTGATAATTGGCCTGTAATCGAAGGTTTTGCGAATTGGTAACGCTATTGCTCAATCGACGGATATCTCCGTAGGGAATAATATATTTAATATCGCCGGTGGCATAATCAATTTGGGAGTATCTGTTAATCATGTCCCGGGTATAAAAACTCTCCACTGTTGAATTTTGTACCTGGTTGGCCGTTTGCCGCTGGTATTGGTATTTCAGGTCTATATTAAACCCTTTTAACAAAGTGTAATTAATACCGATATTGGCTACCAAATCTTCCGTTTTGGTTATAGCAGTCTGGTATTTGTAGTCATCAAGCGGATAAAAATTCCAGTCCAGCAGCTTACCGCTCCCAATCGTATCGGTATATGTCTTATTGTAAGTTGGTATCGGCAGCGGATTGCCATTATCATCAGCCAGGCGAAGGTAAGGGATAGGTTTGCCATCAAACCTAACTGACCAGGTATTTGTTCCCGATGTAGCAGTGCTATTAGTGTAATAAGCGCCAATATTTAACCGCAGGTTACGTAGGGGTTGATAAACATTTTGAAAGTTCAGATTTACTTTGTTAAGGAGGTCATAGTTTGTTCCTTTGTTTCTGTCCACAGCTCCGGAAAAAGTGTAGCTATTGTTATTTCCTCCACCACGTATATTTATGGCATATTGCTGTGTAACAGCCTTGGTATAAAAATATTTTTCATAGTCGTTCCTGATGTCGTATCCTTTCAGTTGATTGACCCGTTGTGTAGAGTCTTCCATGTTGATCAGCCCATTTTTTCTGTCCAGAAATGTTTGAAGTGCTGGTGAAAATGGCTTCTGGAAGTATTCCTGATAATCTATCATGTCATTATAATACCCATTTCTGTAAAGAAACTGTTCCACCTCAATATAATCGGCTGAAGACATCTGTGATACGTAAAACAGATCAGGCTTTTCGCTCACAATCACATTTGAATTAAACTCTATGGTAGTAGGCTGGCCTGTTTTCCATTTTTTAGTAGTGAGAACAATAACCCCATTTCCACCTCTTGCTCCATAGATAGAAGTTGCCGCAGCGTCTTTTAAGATTGAAACAGATTCAATATCGTTCGGATTAATATTATTAATATCTCCCTCATAAATAAAATCATCCAATACCACCAAAGGGTTCAACGGACCATTGATAGTACTCAATCCTCTTATAGATATATTTAAATCACTTTGGGGGTTCTGATGAGATTTATTGGTAAAAAAAGACAGCCCACTTGTCACTCCATCCAGACGTTTTAGAATATTTGTTCCGACCTGCTGGTTAAGCGTTTTATTGTCTATTGTCACTATAGAACCATTGAGTTCATTTGGTTTTATTCGTTGGTAGCCAGTATTGGCTTCAATGGTAATTTCTTCCATCGAAGCCTCAGCAGGAGCAAGCCTCACTAATCCAACACCTCCACCTGCAACCATCTGTTGTGTAATCCTGATCACTCTTGTTTCATGGCCGACAAAGCTGATATGGAGCACATCACCCTCAGATACATCCAAAGAAAAAATGCCTTCTGAATTGGAAGTAGTTGTCTTGTTTTTTCCTTTAATAGCAATTGTTGCACCGGCAAGTGGACTGCCGGTGGAATCTGTAATGAGGCCTGTTATAGGAGGAGTTTCAAAGAGAACCACTGGCCGGTCAGAAGACGTGACCTGAGGTAAAGACGCAATCGGGAATTTACGGGAAATGAAAATCGTCTTACCCTGAATAATATAGCCCAAAGACTGTCCTTTAAGGGCTACATCTAATAGATCGCGTAACAGCATATCATCTGCGGTAAGAGACACAGGTTTGGTATTGGAAAGGAGCTCCTCATTAGAGAGCACAACAAAACTGGTCTGTTTTTCGATGTCAGTAAAAACCTGTTTCAGGCTGAGGTCTTTACCGGAAAGGGTAACGGTTTGGGCAGCGGGCCGGGCAGAAACAGTGAGCGATGCGGCGAAAAGGAAAAAAGTCAACAGTCTCATAATACGCAGTATGTGCGCTGGTAGCTTAAACGAGCCAGCCGCAGGACGATCCCTGGCAAAAGCAGGTTGGTCAAACATTCGCGAAGCGAACGCACGAATACCATAACAAAAAACAGAAGAGGTATTCGTAGCCACAACCTGGAAAGGGAAAGTAACAGCATGAGTGGCACATAAACTACCATAAGCAGTTTTTTTCATAATTTGTGAACAGTTTTGGTTGTTAAAAATTGGTTCCTAGCCATTTGGATCAACCCGAACAATAACCGGGAGTGGTGTAAACACTTCCGGTTTTCGTTTTTACTTGGGTGTGTCCCGTTTAAAAGTTCTACCTATAATTTTATCAAAGATGTGTTTTATTGATTGTCAAAAATTAGGATAAATAAATAGCACAACGAGGCATTCTCTTCTATAGTACCAATGGTGGCTTCTTCGTCACGGTAACACGATCAATTTCCTTCCTTCAACTTTGAAATGAACTCCCGATCCCTCTAGCCCGATCAATAGACCACTTAGTGAAACATCTTTGGTCATTTTTCCCCAAAAACGGATGTTGGGAATATCTTTTTCAAATACGACTTCTATATCATACCAGCGCTCCAATTGCCTCATTACTTGCTCCAACCCAAGATCCTCGAAATTGAACAGTCCATTCTTCCAGGCCATCACTTTTTCAATATCAACATTACTAACGATTCGTATTTCCTGTTGACCGACAAGTTGATTGTCAATTTGCGCTTGCTGTCCGGGTTTCAACGTGACAGCGGACCGGTCAGGAGATACTACCGGTGGTTGATCATTTACTCGTCCTTGCGCCTGCTGATCCGGCTTTATTGTTGTTCTGTTTACTCTGACACTTCCTTCTAATAAAGTTGTATTGATCGCACTTTCATTCGGGTATCCATTCACGTTAAAATGTGTTCCTAATACTTCTACTTCAGCTTTGTTGTTCACATTTACGCGAAAAGGCATTTTCATATTTCTTGCTACCTCAAAATAGGCTTCGCCATTCACTTCTACTTTTCTTTCTTTGCCAGTAAATACGGTTGGATACCGAATAGAACTCGCAGCGTTCAGCCACACTTTCGTACCATCGGGCAATGACAAATTAAACTGCCGCCCTTTGGGTGTGCTCATAGTATTATATACTATCTCTCCCCCAGCCTCTCCTGTTATATCATATACCAGTTCGCCATTTTTAATCACTGCCTGCGAACCGTTCTGCGTAGCAATCACTCCATTACCCAAACTATCTAATATCACTTGTGATCCATCAGCTAGTGTTAGGATAGCACCATCCTTACCCGGAGCAATGTCGATGGTTTGCTGCGCTACAATAGGATGTTGTGTATTATTATTGGTTATCCAGAGGTAAGCTCCTATGCCAAATAAAATGATGATTGCCGCGGCATAGCGGAACCAGGCAGTCTTTATGAAATGAACACGCTGTGTCGTGAGTGGATGGGAATTTTCTTTCCTTCCGGTTGTTGCTGCAATCTGTGTCCAGATGCGATGTTCCCTTTCAGCCGGATCGCCCTGTGGAGTCAGTTCATTATCTTTTTCCAGTCGTTCAAGGTACGTTGCAATCAACTGTTGTTCGGTATGACTCGCTTTACCAGATAGGTATTTTTCAATCAATGATATGAAGAAAGATTTGCGCATGTTATACTATATAGACACATCTCAACAAGGAGTACCCTACCAGTAATTGAAAAATTTTAAAATAAGCTGTATGCCAACATTATGACTTACCAGGCAGGCAGTGAGGCCCAGATCATGAGCATATACTGGTAGAAATTTTTACGGATATGCTGTAAGGCTTTGGAAATGCGCTTTTCGACGGTTTTTTCCGAAACCTGCAATTGAATAGCGATCTCTTTATAGGTTAACTGGTGGACACGACTGAGGAGAAATGTTTCACGGCAATCATCGGGTAACGACTGAATCACCTGTTCGAGTAATTCTTTATTCTCTTGTAAAAAATGCGGGTTCTCTTCCAGTAAATCTCCCGTTATCGCAGCCAGGCGTGCATAAAACCGTTCATCGCTCTGCATGCGTCGAATCACATTCAGGACGCGGTTATGTACAGCTTTTCTTAAATATGCCGTAGGGCGAGTGATAGTAATTTCTGTCCGCTTTTCCCATATTTTAATAAATACTTCCTGCACAACGTCCTCAGCTATTTTTTCTTGTTGCAAGAGTCGGAAGGCCGTCATAAAGCAGTCATTCCAGTAGCGGTGATACAGCTCCGAAAAAGCTTTATCGTCGCCATTAGCTATTCGGGCAAAAAGTGCTGTTTCGTTATGTATAGAATGATTCTCCAAGATGCTGATTTATCTTTCAGCGGTAAACTTACAGTAAACAAATGATACAAGTGGAGGATTCAATAATATTGAACAAATACAACTAGCGGCAGCATCATTCTTTACCAGTTGCCTGGCGTAGTAATGCAATGAGCGGGCAAAATGCTCATATATGACCTGGTAAG
Source organism: uncultured Chitinophagaceae bacterium (assembly GCA_964606315.1). Taxonomy (GTDB): domain Bacteria; phylum Bacteroidota; class Bacteroidia; order Chitinophagales; family Chitinophagaceae; genus Flavitalea. The sequence continues at coordinate 74,809 of CAZSFY010000004.1, forward strand.
TCTCCGGTTCGCCTCTGTGATTAGCGCAGTATCGTTGATAGTAAGTGCCACGCGCCGAAGATACTATTTGAAGTATAAAGAATTGCCGGTGGTAGATAATGTCTTGTTCAACCTTTTTTTACACACCAGTAATGTTGCTCCAGCCGATTTGCATATAATTTCACAGTAAAAAAACATTTTTATTCGTTGAAAACAACATGGAATAGGCTGATGGCTGTGATAGCTTGCCACTCAATGTGGGAAAGCGAAAGGAAAATAAAAGAGAGAACAAATATGATAAGGTCATGCGGGAAAACCTGGAGCATCCCACTGACCGGTTCTTAGGTCTATTCTTTTCTGAACAGGTGGAAAGCGTTGTTCCCCTTATTCCCAATATCCGGCAAATGATCCTTGAGAAGGAAACGGATATGCTCGTCTCGTTGAAATTAAAAAACAGAGATGAGTTTATTCTTCACCTCGAATTTCAAACCAGGAACGATCCCGATATGGCCATGCGTATGGCTTCTTATGATTTTATGATTCACCTGAGGCATAGAAAGGAAGTGGTGAGTATAGTAATCTATATGGGTAGTGAACGGATGACAATGAACAATACCGTAAGCTTTAATGGCAACTATTATCAGTGCCAGATAATAGATATCCGCGATATAGATCCAGAGCTTTTTCTGCAATCGGAAAGTCCGAAAGAAATTATTATGGCTGTATTGGCCGGAAAGAGTGACCATGACCGTGAATTGATTGTACAAAGAATATTAATTAAATTGCAGGAGCTGCTACAAACATCAGTATCGGAGTTAAGGGAAAGAATGAAGGGATTGGAGATACTGGCCAGCTTGCGTAGCAGCGAGCTTCAGAAACTAATCATAAAGGAGGAACAAAAAATGCCAATCATTTACGACATCCGCAAAGACATCAGGTTTCAGCAGGGAAAAGATGAAGGGAGAAACGAAGGCGTTGCTGAAACAGCCATCAACATGCTTAAAGAGGGTTTTGATATTAATCTGATCCACAAAGCCACTTTATTACCGGTTGCTACGATCAGAGAGTTAAAAGAGAAGCTGCAATAGGACTAGACCAAAAACAATTTACAGGTTGTATTTTTTTAATTCTTCTACTGCAAAATCGACAGCCCTTGCAGTGAGCGCCATATAAGTTAAAGAAGGATTTTGGCAGGCCGAAGATGTCATGCATGCCCCATCGGTGACGAAAACATTTTTAGCACCCCATACCTGGTTATGTTTATTTAAGACAGATGTTTTAGCATCGTGACCCATTCTTGCAGTACCCATTTCGTGAATACCCTGTCCTGGATTTTGCTCCGAATCGTATGCTTCGATATTAGTGAAGCCTGCTTTTTCCAGCATCTCTGCACCCGACTGTAAAATATCTTTCAACATTTTCAGTTCATTCTCTTTGTATTCGCAATTAATTTCCAATAGAGGCATTCCCCACTTATCTTTTTGCGTAGCCGAGAGTGTTACCTGATTATCATAATAAGGGAGGCACTCTCCCATTCCATTCATCCATAGATCCCACACACCAGGCTCAGATAAAGCCTTTTTATAATCAGCGCCGATAGTATCTTCTACAACATTGCCAGTTCTTCTTGATGCGCCTGCAGCAATGGCAAAACCTCTGATATAATCAGATTGTTTATCATTGCCTACATTCCTATAACGAGGAATATATACTCCTGTTGGTCTTCTGCCAAAATAATACTGGTCGCTAAAACCTTCATACTGCGCTTCAAGATGACCCCGGTAATTATGATCCATTAAATAATGTCCGAGTACACCACTATCATTGCCAAATCCATTAGGAAACCTGTTTGATACTGAGTTTAACAGCAGCAACGTGGTATTTAATGTTCCTGCGTTCACAAAAATCAGTCTGGCTGAGAAATTAATCTCTTCTCCACTGATGGCATCTATCACTTTTACGCCACTGGCTTTTTTGGTGGACTCATCATATATAATAGAATGCACAACTGAATGTGGTCGTAAGGTTAGATTTCCAGTAGCGCTTGCTGCGGGCAGCGTTGCACTGTTGCTGGAGAAATATCCGGCGAAGGGGCAACCCCGGGCGCATTTGTCCCGATACTGGCAAGGTCCTCTATTGGTTAACCCTTTGGAAAGATTAGCGGTTCTGGATATAATTAATTGTCTGTCGCGGTAATTAGACTCAATACTCTTTCTGAGATGTTTTTCAACGCAGTTCATTTCCATGGGAGGCAGAAACTCACCATCGGGTAAATGCGGAATACCATCTTTGTTACCACTGATACCAACAAATTTTTCAACATAACTATACCAGGGAGCTATATCCTTATACCGGATGGGCCAATCAATACCAATACCTTCTTTGGCATTGGCCTCGAAATCAAGATCGCTCCAGCGTTGTGTCCATCTACCCCATATCAATGATTTCCCACCAACCTGGTAACCTCTTATCCAATCGAAAGGTTTATGTTGTATATACGGATGTTCATTATCCTTAACAAAGAAGTGTTGCGTAGACTCTGAAAACTGGTAGCAACTGCTGGCGATAGGGTTTTCTTCTTTAAGTTTCAATGATACCTTGTCGCGATGTGGAAATTCCCAGGGACCTTTAGTAGCAGTGGGATAATCTTTTATATGTTCTACATTTCTGCCACGTTCAAGAACAAGTGTTTTCAATCCCTTTTCACAGAGTTCCTTTGCGGCCCATCCACCAGTTATTCCTGATCCGATTACTATGGCATCAAAATGAGTTACCATCCGAAAATTTTTCTTACATACTCCCTGCTGATTTTCAAACTTTCTTTTACTGGCCGAATGGGTTCGGTTTCAAAAGCAAGTTCAACCGCAGCTTTCCCCTTATAATTTATTTTTCCAAGTGCATTCTTTATTGCGCTGAAATCGGTAACGCCCTCACCTAATGCTTCTGTCCACTTACCTGCAGCATCCTGGTCTCTCAAATGCATATATACCATTTTTGAGCCGTAATTTTCTATATACCAAACAGGATCCACTCCACCTCTGATAAGCCAGTTAAAATCGGGACCAAGTTTTATTTCAGGAACACGCGCTATTGTTCCTTTAAAATCAAACATATCATACATCACTTCATAAGTATGATTATGCATATTTGGCGCTATCTTATTTTTTGCACAGATGCGTAATATTTTTTTTAGTATATCGGCTTGTGCATCGAGCTCTTCCTCTGTTTTTTTTCTTTGTGCATCGCCCACTGTTAATCCAATCATCTTTCCTCCTGCTTTACAAAGCCGCTCTGTAACCATGTCGATATCTTCCAGTATCTTACCATGCTCATCTTTCAGCCACATATTTCCGTAATAGGAAGTTCCGGAAACAGGCAGATTATATTTTTGAGAGAGCTCTTTTAAACGCTCAACTGATCCTTCTCTTCTGATAATGGATTCCATTACTTCTACTCCGCTAAATCCCGCATACTTTATATCACTGAATACCTCATCAAGTACTGGTGTGCAATCCCAATCCGGCGGAAATCTGCTGGCGTACACCCATAGATGTGCGTCTACTTCCATTTTTTTAGCTATTGAAGAAGCAATTAATTCCCTGATGCCACCTACTTGTAACGCCAGCATACATAAACCTGATTGTTGTATGAATTTTCTTCTGCTCATTATTATGGTAATGCAAATGCTACATAACTATCGCCTCCTTTAGCGCCTAACTTTGTTCCTCCGCAGGCAATAACTACATACTGTTTTCCATTCACCTGGTAAGTACTGGGTGTGGCAAAGCCGGCAGCAGGTAATTTGGTTTCCCATAATAATTCACCGTTAGCTTTATTATAGGCCCTGAACTTTCCGTCTTTGGTTCCTGCAATAAATAACAAACCGCTTGCAGTGATAACCGGTCCGCCGTAGCTTTCAGCTCCTGTCTGCGGAATACCTTTCTCCTGTAATTCAGGTGTTTCTCCATAAGTGATCTTCCAGACATATTCTCCTGTATTAAGATCAATAGCATTTAATGTTCCCCAGGGCAATCCGACAGCAGGAAAACCATTTTTATCAAGGAACTTGCTATAACCGGAAATGGAATAAGACACTTTGCTATCATCCTTTGCAGGCGAATTTAATCCGGGTTCCTTATCGAGCAAACCGGGTTTATCTTTTTCATCTCCAAATAAAAATCCTATCAAAGCCTTCTTTTCCTTTTCAGAAAATTTTGGGAAAGAAGGCATCATTCCTTTTCCTTTCGTCACAATGTTATCAACATAATCACGCGATTTTGTTTGAGCAAGATCTGTTAAGGAAGGAAATCCGCTTCCGGGGTTGCCTTTACGATCAGTGCCATGACAAGGACTACAATTGGTAGCATATAAACTATGTCCCGAACTCATACTCACATTTTGTTGGCGGGAATTAGATGGACCCAAAGATATGCGCCAGGCCATTTCACTGCTATTCACATAAATAATTCCTTCAGGATCTACACCGGCGCCTCCCCATTCTGCGCCGCCGTCCAAACCCGGATAAATAATAGTGCCTTTCTCACTAAGGGGAGTAAATGGTCCTTCCGAACGGCTGTTACGGAATAGCTCTACCAATTCATCACGATTTTCTGCATAGGGACTAATATCTTCTTCTTTTAAATACTGACGGGCATAAGGAGCTGGTTTTTCAGGAACAGGCTGAGTGGGCCACGATTGTTCACCCGGAATATCTGATTGTGGAACGGGTGTTTCGTGAATGGGATATATAGGTTCACCGGTTTCCCTGTCAAAAACAAAAATATATCCCTGCTTGGTCACCTGTGCAACTACATCTATTTGTTTACCATTTTTTGTAATCGTCAGCAGGTTAGGCGGAGCAGGCGGATCTCTATCGAGAATATCATGATGAACCAGTTGATAATGCCAGATCTTTTTTCCGGTTTGAGCATCCAGCGCTAGCAGACAATTAGAAAATAAATTAGCGCCATGACGATTACCGCCATAAAAATCATAGGCTGCTGACCCTGTTGGAACAAAAATAATTCCTCTCTTTATGTCAACCGACATTCCTGCCCAATTATTACCTGCACCTACTTCATTTGTATTTTGATAGGTATCTGCAGGCCATGTATCATATCCCTCTTCATCCGGATGTGGAATGGTATGAAATACCCAGGCCAGCTCGCCAGTCCTGATATTAAAAGCCTGGATATGTCCCGGCGCAGCGTCTGTTCCTTCCGATACACGAAGTGGCATTACTATGATATCCTGGTAAACTGTGCCTGGTGTATTCGATATAACCATCTTATCGATGCTGGTTTTTCCTAATCCACTTTTTAAACTTGTTCTTCCTTCTTCACCGAAAGACTGAATAGGTTCCCCGGTTTTGGCATTCACTGCATATAACCAGGGTCCACTGGTGTATAATATTCTTTTATCTTCTCCATCTTCCCAATAGCTTACTCCCCTGCTGGTACTATAACTATCAGGACCTTCGCTTTTACCTTTCCATATTTCTTTACCTGTAGCAGCATTTACCGCAAACGGCCGAGTGGTAGCAGTCATCCCATATAACACACCATCAATAATAAGGGGATTACATTGTATTTGCCCGGAATCTAATGTGTTGTATTGCCAGGCAACTGTCAATTGATGGACATTTTCCGTATCTATTTGTGTTAAAGGAGAGTAATGGTTTCTTTCCGGTCCACCAAGATAGTCACGCCATTCTGTTGTGCCGTAAGTAGGTTTTTCAATCTTCTCTTTGCAAGAACAGATCAGGAAAAAGGGAGCAAGCAATAATATCAGGTAACTTTTCATCTGTCAGATATTTTACAAATAAATGAAATCAGCCATGTAAAATTGTTCTATTGACCCTTCCTAGTCAAAGGAATTTTACATGGGCATGATTTCATTTTCAATCCTCAGCTAAAATTTTTAATTATATCCCGGATTTTGTGTTAACGATGGGTTAGCAGATAAAATGTTAAATGGAATAGGATAAAGTCTTCTGAACGTACCAGCGTCCGCTGGTTTTTCCCAACGCGCTTCTTCAAATTTGCCAAAGCGGATCAGGTCTTCCCTGCGTTTCATTTCATAAGCAAATTCTCTTCCTCTCTCATCCAGGAACTCATCGACAGTTAAAGTGTTAACAGTATAGGGAATAAATGTATCGAAACTTCTCTGCTTAACTTCGTTGACAAGGTTAACGGTTTCTGAGGTAGGCGTGTTACTATTTTGTCTCATCAAAGCTTCAGCTTTGATAAACATGATCTCGGCCAACCGGAATACCACCAGGTCGTTGCTCATTTGTGTAGGTGATGCCACCTGTGGAGTTCCTCTTTGTATTTCGTATTTAACATTACATACCCCCTGACCGTAACCACCTACTGAATTATTCAGTTGTTCGATATGAGGATGGATAACAAAATGCTGACCATCCTGATCATACCAACCCCAAACAGGTTGCTCATCACCGTTTTCATCGAAATATGTCTGGGGACCAAACAACCATTGGTCTCTGCGTTTATCATCTTCTTCATACAAATTAAAGAATGCTTCAGGTGTAACAACTTTACCCCATAACCAATCATTGAAATACCATTGCCATCCCAGTGCACCCCAAAGTTGTACCTGTACAGCGTTAAAGCCGGGAGCATTGTTTGCATCGTAAGGCACTACAAAAATATTTTCACTGCTGCCTTCATTATTGATCAAGAACGGATCATTCCAATTGGCGTCCAGTGCATAAGATTCATCGCCTTCGAGGATAGCATTACAATGAGTGAGGCAGTCATCCCATCTTGGTGTTCCTGTGTACACTTCTGCATTCAGATATAATCTTGCCAGCAGTGCGTGTGCGGCAGATTGGGTAAAATGACCATACCAATCAGGATCTCCTTTCTTTTTAAGATTGTTGATATTTTCTAAAATTTCCTTTTCAACAAAATTGAACACTTCACTCCTGGGGGTGGTACTCAGGTTAACATCACTTAGTGAAGTGGCAATAGGAACATTTCCAAATTGATCGAGCAACCAATAGTATAGCAACGCTCTTACTAATTTGATTTCAGATACCATTTGTTCTTTGGAAACGGACATGCCGAAATCGCTAATGTCCCTGTCTTCCATCGCATTAATAAAACTGTTACAGTAACCTATACCCTGGTAAAGGTTGCTCCACTCATAGAGTATGAAAGGTTCCTGTGATGTCCAGGTATGCTGGAAAAATCTGATCCATTGACCATTTTCGTAACCCTGATTAGCTTTTACAGTAACTACCGTTTCATCTGTCGAAAGTTCCGACATGGTGAAATGTATCTCGTACATTACTTTCTGCAAAAAAGCGTAGGGTAATCCGTAGGCTGCCTGCACTTGAGTGGCATTAGTATAAAAGTTATTTTCTGTATCCGAGCTATATACTTTTTCTGTCAGCTCTTTTGAACATCCGTTGATGCCCAGTATCATAGCAGAAATTGCTAATGACAGTATTAATTTATTGATATTCTTTTTCACGATGCATTAGTTTTTTTGTTAGAAATCAACCTGAACACCAAAAGTGAAACTCCTGGTACGTGGGTAATAGAAGTCGTTCATTTCTACACCAGGTGAGCTGAAAGGACCGCTTACACCCAATTCGGGATCTATACCCGAAAAGCCAGTTATTAATAACAGGTTGGTAGCAGTAACCGATAGTCTGATCCTTTTTACAGTTTCGTTGTTAATGGGTACACTGTAACCGATCGTAAGGTTATCCACTTTCAGGTAATCTCCTTTTTCAAGATAATAAGATGAAAAAGTTGGCTCACCTTTAACTGCATTATCCAGCGCCGAAGTAAACATGTTGGTTGTTCCAAAACCATTCAGGTTCTCATGGAAAATTCTCTTGGCGTTCAATACATCGAACTTTAATGCACTTCTTATCATGATGGTAGCATCAAAATTACCTATGATAAAGTTGTTTGTTAAACCGAGATTATAGCGGGGAATGCCGTTTCCAAGAAAAGCATAATCATTGTCACCTACTTCACCTGAGGTCACTGGTTTACCTTCTTTATCGTAGAAGAGCCACTGACCATCATCTGCAAATCCTGCAAAGCGTTTTCCATAGAATGCACCTACGGGATGACCAGGTTCCATTCTTTGTACTTCAGTTCCCCAACCGTTAATTTGGGTTACCGGACTGGCCGTTCCCTGGAACAGATCACTTGAAAAGGATTCTATTTTATTATCATTATAAGCGCTTACAAAATTCATGCTCCATGTAAACTGCTTGGTATTGTAAAGCGATGCATTTAATGATAGCTCCATTCCTTTGTTACGCAATGTTCCTGCGTTGGCAAAAGTTAACGGATAGATGGCTGCCGGAACCTGCGCATAATAATTACCGATCAAACCATCGATTTTCCTGGAATAAAGGTCGAGGCTACCGCTTAACCATCCATTTCTAAATAAGGTGAAGTCGAGACCTATATTAGTTTCTTTTTTGTTTTCCCATCTTAAGTTGGGATTAGGATTAATGGAAGGGCCATAAGTTCTTATCCATTCGCCGTTCATATAAGTCATTGGCATATCCTGTCCCCACTGCTCAATTCTTGGACCAATGCTGGATAATGATTGATAAGGTCTTAAACCATACTGGTTACCTGTTTCTCCGTATCCTCCTCTCAGTTTAAGGTTCTTCACAAAACTTACATTGCTCATGAAATCTTCCTTACTGATAATCCATCCCGCAGATATACCTGGAAAATTCGCCCATTTATTAGCTGCTCCAAGTACAGATGCTCCTTCTCTTCTTAAGCTGACATTAAACAGGTAACGATCCTGATAACTGTATATTAACCGGCCAAAATATGCCAGCAACACTCTTTCGTCGGCAAAGCTGCTTAACCATACATAATCCCTGTTAATGAAACCAGATGACCTGAGGGCGCGGCCTGCAGCAAGGCTATGATATAAATAGGCATTGGAAATAAAATCGTAGTTAGCGGCTCCCAGCCCCTCGTTAAAATCTTTCTGATAAGAGTAACCGGCAACGGCATTAAAACTATGATCATTTACTTCTTTGGAGTATTCTAAAGTTGTTTCAAGGATGTCATTATAATTATGACTCTGGTTCCTTTGTGCCGTTCCGTTTAAACCGCTGGTTTGCATCCAAAGCAGGCGATTGTCTACATATTGGCCGGTAAGGAAGTCGTTGCGCATAATAGAATAAGATACAGCCGCTTTCAGATCACTGAATACCTGGTAAGAAAGCTTTGCATTTCCCAATAATCTCTTTTCCTTGTTATTATTGGTAGTGTACATTGTATTAGCTACCGGGTTCCACTGTGTTCCACTTCCGGCATTGGTATTTTCATAAAAATTGCCGTCCTGGTCGTAAACAGGGAAAGTCGGATTCATGTTCAACGCCTGTCCGAAAGCATAGTAATCAGCAAAATATTTATTATCAAAAGAATTAGCCAACATCACTGTGAAATCTAATTTATCGTTGAGCGCTTTTGTATTCAACTTTAAAGTGGCGTTCACGAATTTCCTGTCGGTTTTTAAATCAATACCCTGAAAACGCTGATAGTTGACTGAAGCGTTATAGGTAGTTTTATTGGCTCCGCCAGAGAAAGAGAGATTGTGCCCGTTATTGAAGGGTGTGCGTGTAAGTTCCCTAAACCAATCTGTATCCTCGCCTTCATCAACTATAGTGATATTATTATCCTGGGCAAATTTCCGGTATTGGTCGCCATTCAGCATCTGGTACCGGTTGGCGATTGTTTCGGTAGACATATAACCGTTATAGGTTACTCTGGTTGGACCGGGAGAACCTTTTTTGGTTGTCACAATAATTACACCTCCTGTGGCCCTCGAACCGTAAATAGCTGCGGCAGAACCGTCTCTGAGGATATCCATAGAGGCAATATCTGCTGGAGCAATCGTTCTGAGATCACCGCCTATTACTCCATCAATAACGATCAACGGACCGCTGGTTCCCTCAATAGAAACTGCCCCGCGAAGTGATATCTCTGCTGTGGCATTAGGATCAGAACCATTAGGACGGGATACCGCCAAACCTGCCACTTTACCTGTAATTAACGTTACGGGATCACTGATGACCCCCTTGTTAAAATCCTCCGACCTTACTGTTGCCACAGAACCTGTTACAGTTTCCCTTTTCTGTGACCCGTAACCGATAACAACCACCTCGTCGAGCGATTTTTTAGACTGGGTTAGTTTGATCAACACTGAATTGTTACCCTCTTTTACGGAAAACTTTTGAATATAATTAGTCTCAAATCCGATATAAGATGCTTCAAAGCTGTAAGTTGCGCCAACCGTCAGACGGTTAAAAGTAAATACGCCCTTTTCGTCGGTGGCGGTAGAATGGACTTCAGTTTTTTTATCAACGTTTGTAGCTGTCACACTTACCCCACTTAACATTTCTCCCTGTTCCGATATTACTGTCCCGGTAACAACGCCATTATTATTCTGTGCAATGGTTGGTAACGCTGGCAGTAGCAACCAGGTTAGCCAAAACAACCATTTATATGCCGGTCTGGCAAAAACAATCGAGTTATTCATATAGCTCAGTTTTGGTTTTTTTAATTATTATTTTTTTTGAGTTCTACATTACCCTCATCCATAACAATATCCAGGTCATTCATTTGGGCAAGTACTTTTAACACAATCATTAAAGAATCGTTTTTAGAAATAGTTCCGGTAAAGTTCATGTTAGCAATTTCATCGTTATTGTATTTTATTGGTCTGTTATAATGGTTTTCCAGTTTTTGTATAACTTCTTTGAGAGGGGCATTAACAAATTCCAGTTGATCCTGTGATTCCAGTGAAGTAATCTCCTTTTGTTTTGCAGGTTTCTTCTCAGCAATTTTTTCCTGGCCGATCTTTTTTACTGCGGCGACCATGGTCTCAGGATTAAAATTTAATTCCTGTCCGGGATCGAGGTAAATATCTTTTTTCCACTTGCCTGCATTATCCTTGATGGGCTTTATCAATACTTTACCACTGTGAAGTTGCACGCTAACATTTCCTTTTTGTTTATTGTGCGTGTTAACAGTGAACTCTGTACCTATAGCTGTCGTTGTCAGTCCGCCGGCAAATACAGTGAAGGGCCTGGTCTTATCTTGTTTCACATTAAACCTTGCCTGTCCTTCAAGAAATATATCTCTTCTCTCCCTTATAAATGGTAGTGAGTAAGAAATCAGGTCACCGGGAGACAGTAATGCTACTGAGCTATCAGGTAAAATGATATTCATTACTTTTTTTGTATTATTCACATGCGTTCTGTGCTGTGGCATCACTATTTCTTTAGAAGCAGTAATAACAGGCTGCTCCTGGTTATTAAAGAATAAATAATTACCGGTTACGGAAAGAAGCGCTATAATCGATGCTGCAATAGCTGTTTTTCTTATCCATATCACGCGGGCAGCGGATTTTCTCTTACGCTCGATATTCTCCCACACTTCGTTCCACTTTTTTTCAGGAAGGTTTACTTCTTCTGTTTGATCCCATTCATTGTACTCTTCGTTCATAGCATTCTTTTATTTATATAACCGGTTCAAAGAAAAAGTTTCTATTAATTGCTTTTTCTCTGCAATAGTGTCGGCCGCCAACTCACCCATGGAGGCGCCCATTTTATACCCGTGACCAGATCCTCCGCCCATTAACCAGATATTGGAAAATTCAGGATGCTTATCCAATATAAAATGACTGTCGGGAGTTTCTGCATATTGACAAATACGTTGTTCAATCAATGGCCTTCCTTTCATTTTTGGAAAACGGTGCTCCATCCTTGATTTAACAAACTGCAATTCTTCTGGCGTAGAATAGCGGTTATACGTATCAAATCTGTCGGTGATATCATCTGTTAATTCCGTTGCTATCTTAAATCCCCTGTACTCGCATCCGGGAACACCATACACATCCACTGACCCTGATGGTGTTTTATTAAACCATGTAGGGAGTTGATTTTCCATCATATCAGATTCTCCTGGGGGACTAGCAAAGAAAAAAGCCACCTGGCGGGTAATCTTCAACTTTTTTGTCAATTGAGGGAATAATCTCGTGAGCCACGGGCCACAGGCAAACAGAAAATAGTCTGCTTCAATAGCCGTTCCATCAGCCAGCGAAATACTTTGTGCTTTACCACTCTTTGTATTTTCTTTTACCACCTGTTGCTGTACGAATTTTCCTCCTTCTTTAATGAACAAATCACGCACTTCCGCGCAACCTTTTCTAGCTTCCAGGAAACCGGCAATAGGATCATACATCACATGATCGATATCATCAAAATTGATTGCCGGCCATCTTTTACTGGCAGTCTGCCGATCGATTTTTTCAAAACTGAGACCAGCCTGTTTATACATAGGCAGCGAGGCTTCTACTGCCTCATCTTTTTTTACAGGCGAAAAAACTAATAATCCATTCTGATGAAGCACTTTTTTATTCATTAACGGCTCGTTAGCCTTCCATAGCTCCAATGCTCTCAGTGTAAGATCAAAATAGATTTTTCTGTCGCCATAAAAAGCACGGATAAGCCTGGTCTCTCCGCCGGAACTGGCCTGGTTATTACCCGGGCCAAACTGATCGACAAGCGTAACATCGTAACCTTTTCTCAGTAAATGCAAGGCCGCCCATCCGCCAAATGCTCCAGCGCCAATGACAACGGCCTTGGTTTTAGCCGTACCATGTTTTAATATGGATGGAGAGGGATTCACTCCTGTAAATGACGTTAAAGATAATAAAGCCGTACCTGTTGCGGACTGTAGTCCCAACTTTAATATAGCCCTTCTATTCAAGCCTTTGCCTTGCATTCCTGCAGAATTTGTCTTAACCATTAGATACGACGGTGATTAAAAAAATCCTTCGGGGAAGAAAAAATTAAATTGAATGGAGAATAGCAAATGCCAGCAACAGCATAACCTTCCTAAGCTGGCGGATAGCTTTCGTAAGATTATTGTCGACCGACTTTACTGAAATACAGAGTTGTTCGGCAATTTCTTCGTAGGAGCAACCATATAACTTGCTGTATTTGAAAACCTTTTGTCTGACTTCCGGCATTGTGGACAGCGCTTCGTGTAACCGTTTTTTAACATCAAAATCATTGACCTGGTGAACTGCCGGAGAAGTTTCAATAGCAGTTACATCATGTGCAGAAATCACACGTTTTTTACGGGTTTGCTTACGCAGATGATCAATAAAAACTGTACGTGCAATATGATAAATATGCTGATCGGGAGTAAACTGGTCAGAAATGGATTTGCGGTATTTCCAGAGTTTTAAGAAAGTAGTTTGCAACAGATCTAATGCATCTTCATGCGACTTCGTGCGTTTAAGGAAATATCCATAAACCTTGGCTCTGAAGGTAATATATGCCTGTTCAAAAGCAAATTGGTCTCCACTTTTAATGGCATTCATCATAATCTGTTAGCAGCAGTTTCGTTTATAAACCAGTTTGAATGAATAAAACTACGCAAATTATTAGTACGTCAATATTTTTTGTTTTCACAGTGTGGATTAATACGAGTACTTTTTGCAATTCATCATTATTAACTGCTTATCAAAGATGTTTATTCAACAAAATTTTTATTTAATTGATTGTTTTTCACAATACTATTCTGGTTAATTATTATTTTATCAATCATTAACGAGCAATAATGTTGTTGAAAATGGTTCAATTGTTATATTGAATTTTTTCTTTCTGTGACGAATTGCTTTTTGATCGGTCAGATTTTTAAGGATACGGGTGCTTTTCAAAAATGCATAGTTTCTCTTATCAATATTAATATCTATTTTTTTTGATCCGGGATTAACGATCACGACAACCTGTTCGTTTTCACTCCATCTGCGAAACATAACTACATCATTATCATATACAGAGTTTATTTTTTCAATATTGGAAGAACGTAAAGAAGGGTGTTCAAGGCGGCGACTGATAAGTGTCTTATACAAGTCAAATAGTCCGAAACTATCTTTATCACGGATAGTCAGGCTATCAGCATAAATAGGTCGTGGAGAATATGGATGAACCTTTGAGCCTGTTTCCTGTCCGCCGAACAACATAGGAATACCAGGAAGAGAAAATAATAAAGCCGCAGCCATTTTTGTTTGTTCTAGTGAATGGCTTTGAATGAACCTGGGCAAATCATTATTTTCCATGTACCGTACGATCCTGTCATTATATACGTGTCCATTAAAAAGTATAGAGTCGATTAATTTGATCCTTCTTCTTTCATTGGGATGATTGAACATCGTCATACTACTTCTTAGATTATGCTCATATTCCCACGACCATTGTGATACCCATGCAGTATCTTTTGTCCAATCGTATGCTACATCAAATCCCTGTTCAAAAACAGTTTTATCTGATCCTTTGTCTTCGGCTAATAATAATATATCTGGTTTAACTTCTTTTAGTACCTTTCTTAAAGCAGGAAAAAATTCAGGATTCCTGGCACGCACTCCCCACGAAGCGTCAAACCTGTAGCCGTCAATATTAAATTTTTTGATCCAGAATACACAGGCATCTGTGATCATTTTTTTTACACTGTCGTTGTGATAGTTGAGATTGACAAGGTTTTTCCAGAAATAATACACAAATCCATTTTCATCGGTATTATAAAAAGAGGAATAAACTACATGGTCATTTTCATGCTGATAATAATCATAATAGGGTGATTGTTTGCCTTTTTCAATAATATCAATAGCATAGGGATGTTGTAAAGAAGTATGATTAGGTACAAAATCAAATAATACTTTCATGCCTAACTGATGCGATAAATCGATTAGTTCCTTTAAGTCTTCTTCCGGGCCCAGATCGTCTCTTAAAGAAAAATAATCGGCTACATCATATCCCTGTCCCCCTTTCAATGTTTTTGTTACCGGTTGTAACCAGATCGTATTAACACCCAGTGATTTTATTTCCGGCAGTTTTCGGGTAATGGCCGAATAAGATGAATGATTAACGAATGAAGAAGGCTTAATGCCATATATAACAGCATTCTTTATCCACTCCGGAGGTAATGAGTCCTTAGCATAAACGGGAAATCCGTAGAACAATACAAATACTATCACAATCAAAAATCTCATCGGCCTATTACTATTTTATGCGTTTTCTTTTTATTTCCTTCTATAGTCTGCAGATAATACATTCCGCTATTAAATCCTGATAGATCAATTGCTAGTGTTGAGGTTCCTGCATTTAATGATTTTTTAAATGAACTGATATTTCTTCCCCATCTGTCAAATATCAGTATATCGATATTGCCAGCCTGTTGCATGGTATAGAAAATATTTATTCTGCCGTTGGAAGGATTAGGTCCTACCCTTGCCACCTCACTACTTTCCGGTTCTACACGAATATCTCTGTTCACTGAAAAAACCTTTGCAGTAGACGATCTGATTTTTAATTGTATGTTACCCGGAGCATTGGAATAAGCAATCAACGTATCTCCTGATAATACATCTGTCAAGCTGATTCCGCTACCCTGTACCGTTAATATTTCACTCACATCCATCGTTACATTCGATTCGGTATTGCCCATATTCATGATTACCAATATATCTTCTTCATCATCTTTTCTATGAAAAGCAACAATACCCTGATTGGAAGGAGTTTTTATTTCTTTTATATAGGTGTTGGTGAGGGACGGATGAGTTTTTCGCATGTTTGTCAGCCGACTGTACATATTAAAAACCGTAGAATTTTTAGAAGCAATTGTCCTGTTTTTTTCAAATATAGGTCCTGATATATAGGGAAATGTTCTAAATCCAATTTCCTGACCATTATAGATAAGCGGAATACCCGGTAAACTAAATATTAATGTTGCAGCCATTTCAGTAACAGCCTGACTATGGTTAGCAATAAACCTGTGCATGTCATTATTCTCAAGATATCTCAGGCGTAACCCCGATTGATAATCATCGAATAAAGCTTTTCTTAATAATTGTGCTCTTTGGTTAACAGAAGGATGATTAAATACTGTTTTTGACTGGTCTTCTGTATACTCATATTCCCATGACCATTGCGATACCCACGAAGTACCGCTCGCCCAGTCAAAAGCTGCATCGAAACCATTATCATAAGGTGTAGAGCGGGATCCTTTATCTTCTGCCAATAATAAAACCGATGGCTTGAGTGATTTTAGTTCCTGGGTGAGTTGTTGGCTAAAAGCGGGATTTCTTGCACTAAATCCCCATGCAGCATCAAAACGATAACCATCAATATCAAAATGTTCTATCCAGTATTTACAGGCATCGATCATCCATTGTCTGACATTCGGATTGTTGAAGTTCAGGTTAACAAGATCGTTCCAGAAGTAATAGATAAATCCGGCCGGGTGACGGTTGTAATGTGATGAATAATCAGCTCCATCGTTTTGGGTTTGATAGTAGTCGTAGTAAATAGATGACTCCCGGTTTTCAATAACATCTTTTGCATAAGGATGATGTATTGAAGTATGATTGGCAACAAAATCAAAAATAACTTTTAGTCCTAATGAATGGGCTGTTGTAATCAGAGAACTAAGTTCTTCCTCAGTGCCCAGGTCGGGACGTAAGGAAAAATAATCGATGATATCGTACCCCTGTCCCCCGCCATGTGTTTTAAAAACTGGCTGCAACCAAATCGTATTAATGCCTAAGCTGGTAAGTTCCGGCAGCCTGACTTCGATATCAGGGTATTTTGTGTTTTCGGTGAACAGGTAGGGTGTTATTTCATATATAATAGCATTGTAGATCCAGCTATTATTATCGGAAGTATCGCTGACCGCAGCAGGATTAGTTGAGGCAGAAGCCCCATGAAAGAATATGCAGCAAAAAATGGCCAGCAACAGCTTCATAGTCAATACATTTTGCCGGTGAATGGCAAAGCATTTCCGGCCGTTTATAGGCATATACGACAGAAATACCCGTATTCCTACAAACTGAGGAAAATTAATCCGGCAAACGCTGGAGAGTGGACAGAGGACAATGGACAGTTGACAGTGTGTGCTTTCCACTCTCAACTATCCACTATCGATTGACAATTGTTCAGTGATTTGCTATATATAGAGGAAAGGCAATATCTTTGCGATGCCTTGGTTCCCAATAAAATGGGATGAAAAGGGAATCCGGTCCCCGGTAAACGGGGGAGTCCGGAGCTGACCCGCAGCTGTAAGTCCTGTTAACCGAAGCATCAGATGTCACTGTCTCGTCTCGTCAGTATCGACGAGATGAAATGGGAAGACTGCTAAGGGGGACAAGCCAGAAGACCTGCCAGGCGACATACTTAATTCATCACTTTCGGGTACAAAGTATGAAGTAATACATACTGTTTCCGGTATTGTATGGTGTATTAAGTAGTATATAGATTTATTCATACTTATAATCCGAAAATGCTGCACCATGCTCAAGAAAATCTCTCTTAAAGCCAGTTCCTTTATTGTTCTATCGTTGTTGACAGGTTTACTGATCAACTCCTGTAAAAAGGTGGATCACCGGTACGATATGCCCATTGTATATAATAATGGAGCCAATCTCATCGATACCATCCTTGTAGGCGAAACTTTTACTATCCACCCTCAAATGTCCGGCCGTTATAATGCAACCTACCAGTGGTTCCTCAACGAAGAGCTGGTGAGTACAGATTCCGTGTTTTCTTTTACGCCTACTACTATAGGTGATTATACAGTGGTGTATTTTGTCGCTAACCCCCTTGGTGCAAAAAGAATTGAATATAAGATCCATGCACGCCTGTTATATGAGGACGGTATTTTCCTGATCAACGAAGGATGGTTTGGTAATGATAAAGGAAGTGTAAACTTCTACAGGTATGGTACAGATTCAATAGCTCATAAGGTATTTGAAAGAGAGAATCCCGGTAAAGAGCTGGGTACTACTACCCAATACGGTACTATATTCAATGAAAGGTTATACCTGGTTTCTCAGCAAGGCCCATTGGTTGTAGCTAATCCTTCTACGCTAAAAGAAGTAGGAAGAATTGAATCATTGCCGGCAGGCGGACGCGCTTTCACGGGCATCAGTAATTCAGCCGGTCTGTTAAGTACGACAGATGGTATATACGCTGTAAACCTGAACACGCTTTCTGTTGGCGATAAAGTTTCTTCGGTAAGCGGACAGGTAGGAAGTATCAGGAAAGAAGGTAATTATGTATTCGCTATAACCGAATCACAGGGACTAGTGGCACTTGATGCGACTAATAATTATTCAGTAGAGTTAGAAATTCCGGGAATGACACATGGTCTGGTAAAAACAGCTAACGGACATTTATGGATAGCCGGTGGCTCTTCTTTATTTGAAATAGATCCTACTTCGCTTGACACTACTGAAATAGTGCTGCCATTTGCTTTAGCTAATCCCTGGTTTGCCTGGAATATAGGGACAGTAACTGCCTCAACAACTGAAAATGCTGTATATATCGGTAAAACAAATTCATGGGGATCAGAAGGTACAGAAGTATATAAATATGTATCGGGTGATGAAAACTCTTTGAGTACACCGTTTATTACTCTGCCTTCTGGAAAAGAGTTTTATGGAGCGGGTGTTCAGTTTAACGGACTAAAAAATGAGTTGGTCATTACGGCTGTACAATCAGGATATGGCGATAACTATTCCTTTAACAGTCTGTACTTCTATGATCCTTCATCTGCCACGTTAAAGAATACCATTAATTACGAATACTATTACTTCCCCGCGATGATGGTATTTAATTAATCATGTATTGGCGCAACCGCTGTATAATATATTTTTTCTGTATAACGGGTGTATTGCCCGTTATGCAGAAAACAGTTTTTTCACAAACTGCCGACTCTGTAAAAGTTGAATTACTTAACGAAGTTACTGTACGATATATCCAGGATAGACAACGCTCTCTCACTCCTTCTCAATCATTGAAAGGCAGAACACTGGAAAATCTGAATAGTCTGACAGTGGCAGATGCTGTACGATATTTTTCAGGTGTACAACTTAAAGATTATGGAGGTATCGGCGGACTAAAAACTATTGATACCAGGGGTATGGGTAGTCATCATACAGCAGTATTCTATGACGGTATTCAATTGGGCAATGCCCAAAATGGCCAGGTCGACATGGGAAAGTTTTCATTAGAGAATATTGAAGAGGTTTCCCTATTCAATGCTCACCGCTCCAATTTACTGCAACCTGCCCGCTCCTATGCTTCGGCAACCTCAGTTTATCTTCAATCGAAAACACCTGCGTTTACAGAAGATAAAAAATATAATGTATTAGCTAAGGTAAAAGGAGGATCGTTCGGTCTGTTTAATCCTTCTTTGTTATGGGAGCAAAAAATAAACAACCGGTTGGCGGCATCAGTAAGTAGTGAGTGGATCAATGCTAACGGTAAATATAAGTTCAGGTACACTAACGGTGTATATGATACGACTGCTTATCGTGAAAATGCGGATATTAACGCCTATCGCGTAGAAGCCGGCATATATGGATCTTTAAAAGACAGCGCTGAATGGAGAGTAAAACTCTATTATTATCATTCAGAAAGAGGATTGCCCGGCGCGGTAGTAGCTAATAAATTTGCAAGAGGTCAGCGGCAGTACGACGATAATTTTTTTCTTCAGACTTCCTATAAAAGTGATCCATTAAAAAAATACCGTTACCTGGTAAATGCTAAGTTTGCCAATGATTACATGCGATATGTAGATTCGGAAATGATCACTACCGATGGAGCATTAGATAATCGATACACACAGCAGGAAATTTATCTTTCATTTGCTAACCAATACAGTATTAATAACCGGTGGGAAGTGGCTGCTGCGATTGATGCCCAATACAATTCACTTGATGCTAATATTTATCGCTTTTCCTATCCTACACGTTACCAGTTATCTGGCGTATTGTCAACACAGATCAATGTACAGCGATTTATTTTACAGGGCGGCGCTTTGCAAACCTGGGTACGTGACAAGGTAAAACTATATGAAGATGCTGGCAATAAAAACGAATTCACTCCCTACGTCGCCGGCTCCTGGCAACCATTTTTAAATAACAATTTTAAATTAAGAGGCTTTTACAAAAACATTTTTCGCCTGCCTACTTTCAACGATCTCTACTATACTTTTATAGGAAATGTTAATCTGCGGCCTGAATATGTTCATCAGTATGATATTGGGTTTAGCTGGACAAAACCGTTAAACGGTATATTCAGGTACTTGTCGGTAGACGCTGATTTTTATTATAACAGTGTTACCGATAAAATTGTAGCTGTTCCCACTACTAATCTTTACCGGTGGATGATGATCAATCTCGATAAAGTGGATATACGGGGAATTGATGTGCATGTAGATCACTCTCTAACATTGCCTTCTTTATTACTTAATACCAGTATAAAATATTCTTATCAGCGTGCAAGAGATAAAACGGAAGGAGCAGAAAATTTTAATCACCAGGTTCCCTATATACCACTCAATAGCGGCTCTGTGGTTTGTAATGCATCATGGGAGGATTTTATCTTCAATTATAGTTTTATTTATAATGGCTACCGGTATAACCAGAAAATGAATACGCTTCTTAATTATATCCAGCCCTGGTACACACATGATATCTCATTAGGTAAGCAATGGTTTTACAAGCAGAAAACATTGAAACTACTGCTTGAGGTCAACAATTTGTTTAATCAGTATTTTGATGTTGTTATCAATTTCCCAATGCCCGGGCGATATTACCGGGCGAGTTTAAGTGTTAAGATATAGCAGCGATGAATAGGATTTTTATATACATGATATTAGCTTTTCTTTTCTGCAGCAGTTGCAGAAAGGATACTGATGTAGTTAAGGGAGAGCAGGAAAATATTACACCGGAAAAAGGAAGTATAAAGGGTTTCTATTTATTGAATGAAGGGAATATGGGTATGAACAGGGCGAGCATTGATTTCTGTGATCTGCACAACGGCGTGTATAACAGGAATATTTACAGCCAGATCAACCCCGATGCCACAAGAGAACTGGGTGATGTAGGCAACGATATAAAAATATATGGAAGCAAGATGTATGTAGTATTGAATATGTCAGATAAAGTGGAAGTATTGGATGCTTTTACTGCAAAACGAATAGGACAAATTAATATCAGCAATTGCCGCAATATTACATTTTATAATGGCAAAATATATGTAAGCGCTTATACTGGAATAGTGAATAATCCTTCCTCTCCTAATGGAATTGTAGCAGAAGTGGATACTTCTTCGTTCAAGATACTGCGTGAGACAAGTGTCGGTCGTCAGCCGGAAGATATGACTGTTGTTGGTAACAAATTATATGTTGCCAATTCGGGTGGCTATAGTCCTTCTAACTATGACAGAACCGTATCAGTAATTGACCTGGAAACATTCACTGAGATAAAAAAGATAGATGTAGCCATAAACCTTCACCGTATACAAAAGGATAATTATGGAGATCTGTATGTAACCTCCCGTGGTAATTATTATACGACCCGTTCAAAATTATTTATTATCGACACATATAATGATAGAGTGAAGGATTCTTTTGATATTGCTGCCGGAAACATTGTTATACAGGGCGATTCTGCTTATGTATATAGTGCTGGTTGGAGTTATATTGATAACAAGAACCAGATCAGCTACGCATTGATTGATGTTAAAAATGAAGAAGTGCTTAGTAATAAATTTATCAACGATGCTACTGTCGAATCGATTCGATTACCGTACGGACTGGCCATTAATCCTTATAGCCATGATATTTATGTAACAGATGCAGGAGATTATCTTACACCCGGAACATTGTATTGTTTTGATAAGAATGGATATAAAAAATGGAGTGTAAGAACAGGGGATATTCCCGGACATTTTACTTTTCTCTGGCACAATAATTAATAGCACATGTTAAGAAACTTTTCTTTTTTATTAATAATAATATTGGTTTTAGTTTCCTGTCGAAAAGACGAAACATCAGGTACTGGCAAGCCGCATATTCGTCCCATTACCGCCAACAGCATTAAATACATTGATAAAGTTTATGAATTTGTTCCTGCACCGGGACAGTTTGTCAATGAAGGAATAGCTAATGAGGAAGCTCCGCAAAAAATCGTAGGCGGCATTAATGCCATATTGAATTTGGGTGGTTATGGTGGTTATGTAATAGCAGGTTTCGATCATTCCATCCTTAATAAAGAAGGATATGATTTGGCTATATATGGTAATCCCATTGCCCCTCCTACCGAATGGTCGGAGCCGGGCATTGTAATGGTTTCACAGGATGTCAACGGAAACGCTTTGCCAGATGATCAATGGTATGAACTGGCAGGCAGTGAATATCATAAAGCTGGAACGAAAAAAAAGTATAGTATCACTTATTACAATCCCCATCAGTATGCAAATGTTCCCTGGAGGGATAGTGAGGGGAATAACGGCGAGATGCCTGTCAACGATTTTCATCAGCATAATTACTATCCCGGGTTTATTGCAGCAAAGGATTCCGTAACATTTACCGGAACGCTTTTAAGGAGCACCTTAGGGATTTTGGAAGGTACTGAATTGAATATCAATACTTCATTCAGTTTTGGTTATGCCGATAGTTGGTCAGATGGAGACCAATATGCAGAAAAAAATTACAATTCATTTGATATCGATTGGGCAGTTGATGAGCGCGGTCAGTCTATTAAGCTTGAAGCCATCGATTTTATCAAAGTATATACTGCTCAGCGCGAATTCGATACGCCCGTCGGGGAAGTGTCTACTGAAGTAAGAGGTGCGATGGATTTACATATGCCCTGAAAGCAGGATTGCTACTTAACATGAAAACCCCTGGGTAATTTAATTCCCAGGCAAAACCCTAAGTGGATAAGTATAAAAATACTTATTCCGTTCCCCTGCTAATGTAAATTTTGTTTTGAATTATATATTCCCGTATTACTACGGGATTAAACCGTATTGTTACGGTTGTTTAACTAATGCATGGGTAGCTAATTTTGCCGTATGCTTACAATCGAAACCTGGTTAATTTTAGTTGGAGTGGTTCTTGTGTTTGTATTAATGCTTAGTTAATTGTTTCTTTTCTCTCACTCATGAATGGCTCGTAATTCGACCGAAATAATTATTTCCAGGCTATAAAGTTCTATTTCTCGTTTGATAATTCTGCTGCCTTCTTTTTGAATTTATATAATTTTTGCACCAGTTGGATCCTTGCACAGTTCGCCAAGCTTGCATATGTTTCTAACACATGGTGTTATTGAAAATAACCGGCCTTTCCAGCAGCGAAACCAGCCGACGTAGAGCCTGGTAATTTTAGAGCGGACCTGCTAACATAAGATCATTTGAAAAGTGTATGATATTCTGGTCAAAAAAGCTTAATCTGACTGAAATATCGTACGCTATATGAAAAGTAAAAAATTATCTGATAGGAAAACAATCTCTTCATTCAAACTGATGAAATATCTTTACAGATAGCAAAATGTTTTTTGTATCTCCATAAATTAATAATCAGGAATTTAGATGCTATTGAACGCTTCGGTAAATTTGAAATCCTCACTGGTTTCATTTTTTTATAATAGTTTGCGATCCGGAAATAAACCGAGACTACAAATTTGCCGGAAGAAAATCTATACGACGAAAAGGAGCTCCTCATCAGAGTAGCTGCGAATGATCGCACTGCTTATACGATACTCTATAATGTCTATTATCCTAAATTGTACCAGTACCTTTTCTTTGCCACTAGATCAAAAGAGGATGCGGAAGAAATTCTTCAAGATGTTTTCCTGAAAGCATGGGTTAAAAGGGCAACACTGCCTGCTATACAATCTATCAACAACTATTTTTTTCGTATGGCCAGGAACCGGTTGATTGATTATGCCCGGCGCCATGATCTGCAGACAACTCTTCCGCTACTACTCCCTCCTACTGATTTGGATGATGATTCTGTTTTTAAGTCATTACTGCTAAAGGAATACAATAAGATAGCACAACAGGCTATTGAATTTTTACCCGAAAGGAGACGCACTATTTTCCTATTAAATGCTCAGGATGAGCTTACAGCCCGCGAAATCGCCGAACGGATGGGCATGTCACTTGCCGCTGTTCAAAAACATCTATATGAGGCATCGCATTTTATCCGCGATTACCTGCAAAAGCACGCTGATTTGCTACCCCTTCTCTTTCTTTTTATAGTTTGTTAGAATAATTTTTCTTCCACTGGTATATTTTTTAAATATCGGCCGTCTTTATCTATATAGCATGAAAACGACACTGTTAATATCGCTTATTGAGAAGTACACGCACGGAAGCATAAGTTCTGCTGACCTGGAAATTCTGCGTGAATGGTTTTATGATACTTCGCCGGAAGAATTTCAGCGCATTTTAGAACTTTGTGATATACCTGCGGAATACAAAAATCTGTCATTAGCTTCTCAAGAGTTTTCCCAATCGCTGGAGTTGAAACTTAACGAGCTAGCGAAGGAAGATATTATTCATCCGGCACTTCAGCCCTTAACCGGAGAGCTTCAGTCTGCGGATGCTTCCCCATCCCTTCGCCGTACGCATATTTTAAATACCACGTGGTTTAAGTATGCTGCTGCGATAATTGTATTAATTACCGGTATTGCATTATACTATCATTTTTCTCGTACGGCTATAACATCGAATGGTGATCATAGTGAGTATAACCAAATCGTGAAAGCGGATGTTCCCCCTGGCTTTAACCGTGCTGTACTTACTCTCTCGAATGGACAACAAGTTGAGCTCGACAGTGCCGCAACCGGAACGATCAAAGACGGGAGCTTATTTATCGAAAATCATAAAGGTCAACTGATATACCAAAACACGGGTGTAGTGGCTATGAACACCATGACCACACCTAATGGCGGACAGTATCAACTGACTTTAGCCGACGGCACAAGAGTGTGGCTGAATGCAGCTTCCTCAATCACCTATCCTACAGCGTTTACAGAAAAGACGCGGGAAGTGACAATTACCGGGGAAGCATACTTTGAGGTAGCAAAAAATCCAAATATGCCGTTCCGGGTGAATGTCAATGATCAGGCGAAAGTGGAGGTGTTAGGTACACATTTCAATGTGAAAGCGTACGAGAATGAAGAGCGCATCACGGCAACGCTGCTAGAAGGAAGTGTGAAAATCTCAAAGACGGGTATCAGCGTTCCTTCAGTCACCTTAAAGCCACTTCAACAGGCTCATATAACCGAAGTAATCAAATTGAATAATGATGTCAGCATTGAACAGGTGACGGCCTGGAAGAATGGACTGTTTTCATTTAAGAAAGCAGATCTGAAAACGGTGATGCGCGAACTGGCCCGCTGGTATGGAGTGGAAGTAACTTATGCTGGAAATATTCCTGACCGTGTGTTTACCGGTGAAATAGGACGTGGTCTTACTTTCCGGCAGGTACTGGATGGATTAAGTCAGTCGAGAATAAAATACATCATCGAAAATAATAACAGGATAAAAATAATTCCGGATGAGAATTAAATAACGAAATATTCATGAAAAACTTTTCATTAAACACACAGGGAAATGAAAATTTTTACATGATAAGTTCCTCCGCCTGTTGCGGGATAAGTATCCGACCATTGAAAAACAAAAGATATACTGATAAAAAGAAAAACCGGGTTAAGATTGAGCCCTTCCCCGGTCTTCTTTCGGTCAACAATAATTAGTCAGTAACAACTGCTTATTCATTAACCTAAACAAGTCCTGCCTTTACCAGGCAGGCAACTGCAAAAGTATGCAATTAACCAAAACTGTGTTAGCAATGAATTTTACGGGTCTCTTTTTGCTTGCTGCAGTGATACAGGTGAGTGCGGGGACTGTGGCGCAAACCGTTACTTATTCGGGTGATTCCGTTGCATTGGAGAAGGTTTTCTCTGCCATAAAAGAGCAAACAGGGTATGTGTTCTTCTATGATGAGAACGATCTCAAGGAAAGCCAGCCGGTGACGGTTCGCTTAATTAAAGTTCCGCTTGAAACGGCACTGGAAAAACTATTATCAGGCCAGCCATTCAGGTTCCAACTTACAGGTAATACAGTGTTTATCAGCAGAAAACCTCCGGGTGTTGAGAATATTGTCCATGATGATTTACCTGGTATTTATGACAGGCTCCTGCCCCCTATCAGAGGTGTGGTGACAGATGAACAAGGTAAGCCTTTGCCAAACGCCACCATAGGCATAAAAGGTAAACCCGGCATGGTGAAGGCTGATCAGTATGGCATATTTGTGATTGACGCTGCTGTTGGAGATGTTCTTCTGATAAGTATTGTCGGATATGCTCCGAAGGAAGTTCAGGTACAGGATGCTGATAAAAATCTTGCAATCGAATTAAAAGTAAATCCTTCGAGCCTCGATGAAGTGAATATTGTAGCCTACGGATCAACGACCAGGAGAGAAACAACAGGTTCGATTTCTGTTGTTAAGGCAAAGGAAATTGAGGGAATACCTAGTTCAAATATAGCTAACCTGTTACAGGGTCGTGTGGCTGGAATGGATATTACCAATATTTCAGGATCACCGGGAGCTGGCGGTCTTGCCATCACCATAAGAGGATATAATTCTCTTGATGTAGAGCAGGGAAGACGCTTTTCAAATCCTCTTTGGGTAGTTGATGGTGTACCGATCAATACGTTCACTTCGCCGGTAACGGGAACTAACCTGCTTGCAGAGATCAATCCTGATATGATCGAGTCGATACAGATATTAAAAGATGCTTCATCGGCAGCTATATACGGTTCGCGGGCAGCAAATGGAGTGATCATCGTCACTACAAAAAAAGGTAAGAGAAACCAGGAAGCTAAATTTTCTGTAAACGTTTCCAGAACAGAAAATATTCTTCCCAGTCTTCCAACGGTAACCATCGGAAAAGCAGAAAGAGATTTTCGGTTACGCGCACTGATGAATGATCCGAAAGCATATCTCGATATGGAAACGCTTCGTTATGTTTATCCTGTTTCCTACGAGGATAATTATCTAAACAGTTTTGGATCGATTGATTATTTTTTCACTCCTCAGCCGGGAAGCGCCAATGGTCTCCTGATGCCATTCATAGACAGCCTGAATCCTTTCTATAATAACGCCACTAATTTTTTCCCTATGTATTATACGCGTGGGGAAATTATAAACGGAAATATACAAACCTATGGAGGCTCTGATAAAATCAGCTATGGCATTGGCCTGGGATTTTACGAAGAGAAAGGTATATTAAAAGGAAGCGGCTTTCAACGAATCGATCTTAATTCCAATATCAATGTAGCGCTTTCTAAAAAATTGAATATTGATCTGCGTTTTAATACTTCACTGACCAACCGCCGTCGTGGTGAGAAGGTAGATAATTTTGGATTTGGTTCCAGTCCTATAATAGAAACTGTACCAGGCGACCCCTTCGCTTTGTCAACATTATTTCCGGGAGAAGGAACTGCTGTGTGGAATAGCGTACTGGAAAAATTAGGCGGAACAAAAGAAAAAAACCGCTCGGTTCGTCTACGGGCTAGTTTCAAAATAAACTATGAACTACTTGATGGACTGACGCTGTCTTCATCGATAGCCTCTGACTATTCAGTGCACAGACGAAATTATTTTCAGCCATCTTATCTAAGTCAAAGCAATTATTCAAGCAGTATCGGGCAGACAGGAATCAACCTGATGGCATTAAATGAAAACCTGGTTTCGTATAACAAGATCATTGACGGAAAACACAAGATCAATGCTGTAGCTGGTTTTTCCTATCAATACGATCAGGTAGAATACAATGGTGGCAGGGCTGAAAACTCACCCAGCGACAGGATATACTATGCCATGCCCGGCTTTCCTACTATAGGGCAAAGGGATTATGGCGGTTTTGTAGAAACTATTGCCTTTCAGAACTACGTATCGGATATGCAGGAGAAAGCATTGATTTCTTATTTCGGCAAGCTGGATTATGGGTATAAGGGAAAATACCTGGCTACTGCCAGCCTGCGAAGAGATGGTAGTTCTGTGTTCGGTGAAAACAACAAGTGGGGAGTATTTCCTTCTTTCGCAGCAGGATGGGTATTTACAGAAGAGCAATTCCTGGAAGGCGCTTCCTCGTGGTTTAATCATGGTAAGTTCAGGGCGAGTTGGGGAAAATCGGGTATGCATTTCAGTCAGAATTATCTTGCTCTCGGTATTATACAATTATCTCCTTATCCCTTTCAGGGAAGCGGAGTGCTGGTACCGGATTACGGACGCGGCTTATTTAACGAATCTCTTTCGTGGGAAGAAACCAGTCAGTGGGATTTTGGTGTTGACCTCGACCTTTTTGATCAGCGTTTCGGTGTTACGTTCGATTATTATTTCAGGTACACCGATAAAATGCTCATGCCTGTACGGTTGCCGAGTACATATACCGGTTATTTTGAACAGTGGCGAAATGCAGCTGCTGTCTCCAATGAAGGAATTGAGTTGCTGCTGAATTATGAAATTGTAAGAAAGCCGGAAATGTTCTGGAAAGCTTCGTTCAACGTAGCAAGAAACTGGAACCGGTTCGAAAAATCGTATGACGGCCAGGATGCCAGCGTTGATCCTAACCGGCCAAGAATGATCATCGGCAAACCGCTAAATGGTATTTATGCATTAAGGACCGATGGCTTTGTCAACAGTCAGGATGAACTTCCTCTGTATTTCAATGCCGGCGGTATCAGCAATTATTTTTCGCCTACATCAAAACAACATTTCTATAAACCCGGAGATCTCAAGTTTGTTGATATTGATGGCGATGGTATACTGACCGAGGCAGATAAAATATATACAGGCAGCGCCCTTCCTTTTATTACCGGAGGGTTTGTTAACCAGTTTAAATGGAAAGACTTTGATGCCAATCTTCTTTTCAGCTTTCAGTTGGGAAGACACATGGTTAATACTACAGCAGTTAATTCACTGCTTACAAATCCAGGTTCTGAAAACGGTGCATGGCACCCTATACTTATGGATCTTGATAATATCAGCTTCTGGGGAGAGCAGAATAAAGAGAACCCCGATTTCCCTACCCTGCAAACGGATAATCTTGCATACTTGTATGATGCGTCTGTCGACAGGTATGTTGAAAAAGTGAACTGGTGCAAATTAAAAACACTCTCCGTTGGTTATAATCTTGCCCGTGTATTGACAAAGAATAAATGGCTTGAGCAATTCAGAATCTTTCTTACCGGGG
This sequence comes from uncultured Chitinophagaceae bacterium, assembly GCA_964606315.1. Taxonomy (GTDB): domain Bacteria; phylum Bacteroidota; class Bacteroidia; order Chitinophagales; family Chitinophagaceae; genus Flavitalea. The sequence continues at coordinate 103,930 of CAZSFY010000004.1, forward strand.
AAAACCTGCTCACGTTCACTAATTATTCGGGGTTAGATCCGGAAACAGTTGATATCGTCACTGGCTTCGACTATGGTGTTAACTACCCTCTTGCAAGAAGATTCACATTCGGAGTAACTGTAAAATTTTAAAATCATGACCTTAAGAATATATATCATTTTTCTGCTGTTGGTATCTGTTACCGGATGCAGGAAAGCGCTGGATATCCTGCCCGAAAATTCGCTGACCTTCAAAAATGCACTTCAGTCGGAAAAAGACCTAGAGTCGGCGCTCGGAGCTGCAGGACAGTATATACTGCGGATGTCCAGTTGGAACTTTGCCATGCAGCCTGTCAAAGGTGAGTATGCAGATGAAACGCAGTATTACATGCCGGATAGAATTCTTTCACCAGAATACATTCCTTTCGACAACTGGGATCATATCTATAAAATCATTGCGCAGTCGAATATCGTGTTGCATTCTATCGGCAATATTGATATACTACAACAAAGAAAAGATTACTATGCAGGTCAGGCTTATTTCTACAAAGCGTTGGCTTATTTCGAGCTGATCAGGAAATTCGGAGACGTTGTACTGGTAGATGAAGAAGTGAATGCAGAACCAATGGGAAAATCGCCCTGGCACGAAGTAGCCGGACATGCCATTGAACTTGCTGAAAAAGCAGTGTCGCTATTGCCCGACTGGAATGATGTGCGCGATTACCAGGGGCAGCCTCCAAAATACCGTTCCAATCCCTGCAAAGGAGCGGCTAATGCGCTGCTGGCACATCTCTGTGCCTGGAAAGCCGGAGGAAAATATTTTGCAGTAAACCAACAGTACGATGAGCAGGAACTCTGGCGGAAAGCAGAAGCCGCCTGCTCTGCTGTGATTGCCTCACCGGCATACGCACTGGCTGCTACTCCCGAACAGGTGTGTACTGAAGTGCTTGTTGGCAATAGCGCTGAAAGTGTTTATGAAACCGTTTTCAAAGATTTGTGGCATGAACTCAATTCTTTTGATTGGATTTCTCCTTTTACAATGGGCTCCAGCTATGAAAAATGGCCGGTAATGCCAAATATGGGACCAAGTGATATTCAAAACGCAGAGTACCGGATATATCACACGACTGTAAGTGAGATGTTTCCTGGTAGCGACACGCGCAAAAACGCCTGGTTCTATGAATTTGAATCCATGTCTGATCCATCACAGGATGATATAACCGGTGGATTCGCCTATCCCTATAAATGGCGTGATGTTGTAGTCGCTACTGAAGGTTGGAGTGCAGGAGAGTTTATGAATTTTAACATGAACCGGGTGTGGTGGAGACTGGCTGATATCTATCTCTTACGTGCAGAATGCCGTGCCCGCCTGGGAGAAAATGCCGACGCCATTGCAGATATCAATGCAATTCGCAGCAGGGCAAATGCAGCATTATATGATCCTTCAGAATATGAGGGCGATGTGAGATACGCTGTATTTAAAGAGCGTGAAAGAGAATTGCTGATGGAGGGACACCGGTATTATGATATTATCCGTAATGGTTATGCGCGACAGGAACTTGAAGGAGGATTTCAAACAGCCTCCGACCAGGATTTTATCGATGGTGCTTTCTTCGTGGCTGTTCATCAGATGGAATTTGAAAGGAATCCACTGATGAGACAGAACAGGTACTGGTTGAAATTTTATTAACAGCTTTTATTTTATAAATATGTTACTGATGAAGAATTTTTTGATCTTCTTATTGATTATATCTGTTTTCACTTCCTGCGATACAGACCAGGTAGTGATTGATACAGGTAAGGCTAACCCAAACTTCCCAGGCAATATGATGGAATATCTCCGTTCAGATAAATACAACTGGGAACTGACTGTACAAATGATTGAGCATGCAGGACTCACTGATCTTTTTGAAGGAAAGGTCGATTCTCTTCCTATGATCACATTCTGGGGACCAAAGAGTCATTCCATACTCCGGTTCATGCTGGATTCCCAACATAAGGATCCGTCCAATGGTGTTTTTTTAAGTGTTTCAGATATTCCTGTTGAGATGTGTCGCGATTTTATTCTAAAGCATGTGGTGAAGGGAAAATATATTAAAGACGAAATCGCATTCCGGAATAAAGAATATTATATCGCTGCGCCCGAACAGGATGGCGGGACTGACTTCACTTGTCTTGGAGGAAATATGGTAAGAGCGTACCTCGAAAAGTCGGCCTATGCCGGCGTACCCGATGCCGGTCCGGTGATCATGAAGTTGTTTTCACTGGATCTTCAACGCGAAGTGCCGATGGCAACTCCAGATATACAACCATATAACGGCGTTGTACATGCGTTATACTATGGATATGAGTTTGGCGCTATTTAAACAAATCCTTCATTTTTAAGAAAAGATCATTATGTATAAATATATCATTCGAACCAGGATATTTAAAGCATGTTTTATTTTTTGTATCCTGTTTAGTTTTTTTTCCTGCCGTAAGGTTACAGTGGGATATCTTATTACTGAAAGCGCTGGCTATGAAATTGATTCTATGGCAGTGAAATCTGTGCTGGATATTACTCCACCCGTGGTAATTCCTAATCCCTTATATGAAATGTATCTCGGTTTTGGCTTTCCCCCCGACTTGCTTTTAGAGATAGGTATATACCCAACGATAGAAGAAGGAGGCGGTGAAGATTATAAGAGGCACAAACTTGGTCAGCCCTGGACCAGCACGTCTATTGAAGGGATACTTGGCACTCCTCCAATCATTGCTTCTGTAAAAAACATCACTTCGACAAATGGTGATCCCGCTAAGCTGCTTAGTGTGTTAACCATCCGCTCGAACGGCATCCTTACCGTGCCGCTCTCTCATAATGTTCCGCCGGGCCAGTACAAAATATCACTCACTTTCAGCAACGAAGGTTACTCCAAAGATCTTGATGATGTGTTTACTGTAATTGTGAGATAGGTAAAAGATAAACGCCAGTAAACAAAAAAGAGTTTTTTGTTGATATTGGGAGCTCAACTATATCTTCAGTTGTTCAATTGATGATGTTATTTTCCATAGTGGACTTTACAACCAGTACTCTCACTTGCAGAGGCCGGTTGCTATCTCCTGCTGGGGAGAACGGCTCTGCAACAATAGTGATTACACAGAAACAATCACTTACAATACTACCATCTGAAAAGTGTATGATATTCTGGTCAAAAAAGATTAAAGGGTCATTTTGATTGAAATATCATTCACTATCTGAAGAGTAAAAAATTATCGGATAGGCAAGGCAATTGACAACTGACAGTTGACATAACCTTTTCACTTTCCATTGTCCACTGTCAATTCTTATCGTCTATCCTCGTCTCGTGATTACCACGAGACACTCCCGCAGGAGATAAGCAATTGGTCGCTCCAAAATCACTCCCGTGAGAGAAAAGTCGCCGCCCCAAAATTGTACAATCTTCTTCATACAAATGTGTAAAGTCCACTAGGAAAAATGACAGATGAGCGTATACCTCAACAACTTTTCCCAATAATGATGACAAATGCTGAATGGATACGATAAGAGATATAGACGATGATTCAGATGAATCAAAGTCATTTGTTACTGTCACAAACAACTATGGGGTTCCGCTGGGGAATGTTACAGTAGGAGTATTAGTTTCCGCTACAAAAACAGACCTGGTGAAAAACGTCGGTAATCTTGATCAGGGTGCGGTGTCGGAGCGAATCGAGATAACGCATGAAGAGACTGATAATGTGTTGATTTTCTTCGACTATAACGGCAAATCGTACATGATTATGCAGCCTTATCCTTTTGCGGAAGGTGGTACAACAAACCTCACTATAACAGAAATAATAAATGTAACGGAGATACTAAAAAGCTCTGATCTGTATCCCAAGTAGTTTAATTGGTCACGTGCGGCTGCGATAGCCGAAAATAAAAGTCATCCTGTTTGGGCAGGATGGCTTTGCTATAATAAATACTCCTTATTGACTGAACATCCTATTCTATCAATAAATAATGTCCTGGTATAGTGCATATGCTCTTCCTTTCCCGGAAGCTTTCCAAACATTCAAGATTCGGGATACCTGAAAGCGGATATAAACATTGAGTCTGCAAGGTCTATTAAGACGTTGGATTAAAATGATTTATAGCCGAAAAACCTCAAATTTATCTTTGGCAAATAGAATACTTTCTGTTAATTTTGCTTCCCCTTCTGATAAAGTTAGAAGACTATCGGCCCCGTAGCTCAACTGAATAGAGCATTTGACTACGGATCAAAAGGTTTCAGGTTTGAATCCTGACGGGGTCACTGAAAGCTTCACTGAAAAGTGAGGCTTTTTTGCCTTAGTTCAACTGAATAGAACATTCCGACCTAATAGGTTGGGAGCGTTCAAGGCTTGAATCTTTTCAGAGCTACTGATTTTCAAAAACTTATAAAGGAATTGGTTCGATAGGCGGATCAGTCCCCTTTTTATTTTCAACAACTTTTTTGGGACTGATCTTACAGTATTTTTCTACTTACCATCTTCTGTCCAAACCACTCGGTTTTCAAAATTTGCAAACAAAAATTTCCGGAAAGTTTAAGGAACTTTGATACAATTAAGTTGAGCGATTGTTAGTATAATCTTACCATCCTTGCCTAAACTTAGCAGTATATGAGATTATCTTTAGCACGAGTGTATATGTTATTTTAATTTGCTTGTTCATTGTTTTTCCTTCTATTTACTCCAAATCAGTTTATTTGTTATGAACATCTTGTCATTGAGAATTTAGAAGAGTTAAGACAAAAGGCGCAGAAAAATTTTGGGTCGCTACAGTTAACAAAGTAAGCCGACAATTTTTTCAGCCATCAGACAGAGGAAGAGAGTTGTTTATGTTGCGAAGCGTTGGCGATTTATCGCGGCCTTATTAAAGGAAATACCAGGACAAGTTTATGACAGTATGTAGAAAGAGAAAAGTATATAAAGCAAATGGTGGTTACACAACAAGATAATGGAAAAAATATCTTATATTTTTGAAAGGCAAATGGCTTGGTTATTTGCCTTTTCTATTAAAACCTGAAACGATGATAATAAAAATACTTAATTCAATTTTGATACTTTTTGCGGTGTTTATGGGGATAAAACACGGTTGGGGTATGCTCACTGCAAAGCCCGAAATGTTGGAAATGTTCGGCAAATGGAATTTCAGTAAAAATGCAGTTATGATAAATGGAATAGTTACATTACTGGCTTCTGTTTTAATATTGTTTCCCAAAACATTCGTTTGGGGAAATTTCCTTATGGCAGCAGGAATATTGTTGATTATTTGTTTACAATTATTGAACAAAGACCTGAAAGGTGTTGCCATAGAAATACCTTTTTTATTACTCAATTTGGTCATCATCTATTTGCATCACCCTTTGAAAGTAGATTGAGATGAAAAATTTATCTTTAACATTATTTTTTGCATTGGCTTTTACGACTTGCGGATAAACAAATACATGTTCTGTAAAAAACAATTAGAAAAAAAGAATAAAAAATGGACTTATCAAAAATTACCAACGAAAAAATAAGAAAAACCATTGAAGCATTGCAGGCAAATGACAAAAACACTTGGTATTCTTACTTCACTAGTGATGCCATTTTTACCGATGACGGACGAACACTGAATTTCAAGTCATTCTTTGACAATGCTTTTGACAAGAAAGAAAAATTCCTTGATATTGACAAAGTAGAAAACGAAGGGAAAGACATTTATGGAAATTTCTATGCTGGACAATGGGGAACTTTTAGAGTATATTTCAAATTCCACCAAAATGCTGACGGAAAATTCAACCGTTTAGATATTGGGCAAGCACCCAAATAAACCGAAGAAAAAGGACTGCCGATAACAATGTTGTAGCTTCAGTAAAAGATATCGGATTTTTGCTGAAAATAAATCAAAGCATTCAACACTTTTATTATAGACATGTGTTATGGCAAAAGAAGAATCTTAATAAAAAGCAGTGTTTCGTACGGCGATGACTTATTAATTATAACTAATAGCTGATTAATTAAAAGGGATGGATTATATTGATTATTATAAAATTTTAGGAGTCTCAAAGAACGCTACCGCAGAGGAAATAAAAAAAGCATACCGCAAGCTGGCACGGCAGCATCATCCTGACCTAAACCCCAACAACCCCGAAGCGGGAAAACTGTTTCAGCAAATCAATGAAGCGAACGAAGTATTGAGCGATCCGGAAAACAGGAAAAAATATGATCAATACGGGAAAGACTGGAAACATGCCGAACAATTTGAACAGGCAAGGAAACAGCAGCAAGCATCCAGTAGCTATGCCGACGGCAACCCCTTTGGTGGGGCAGGAAATCCTTTTGGAGGCGGGCAGTATTCCTATAGCGGCGGTGAAGATGGCGATTATTCCGATTTCTTCGCCTCCATGTTTGGTAACCGGAGCGGTGGCGGCAGGCAAAGCAAATTCAAGGGACAGGATATAAGGGCAACCCTGCAGCTAAAACTCTCCGAGGTATATCGCGCACACAAGCAGGTATTTACGGTAAACGGTAAAAATATTCGTATTTCCGTTCCTGCGGGTATTGAGAATGGTCAGGAAATAAAACTTACCGGCTATGGTTCACCCGGTGTAAACGGCGGCCCTGATGGCGACCTGTATATTACTTTTGAAATAGAGAACGATACCGCTTTTACACGTAGAGGAAACGATCTGTATATTGATGTTCCGCTTAACCTTTATACAGCAGTGCTTGGCGGAGAGGTAACCATAGATACGTTGAGCGGAAAACTAAAAATGAAGGTTCCTCCCGAAACGCAGAACGGCACTAAGGTGCGGCTGAAAGGCAAAGGATTTCCGGTATATAAAAAAGAAGGCGATTTTGGTAACCTGTATATTACATGGCAGGTGCAAGTACCCACACATCTTTCTGCAAAGGAAAAGGAACTATTTGAACAACTTTCTAAAGAACGCTAAATAAAAACAGGTATGGAAAGAAGTAAGAAAATATCTGTAGAACAGTGCTCCATCTACTATCAGATTGAAACAACGTTTGTGCAGCAATTAGATGAGCACGGATTGCTTAAACTGAGCAGGTCAGGCAAGAAGGCTTTTATTACTTATGAACAATTACCCGACCTTGAAAAATTTATACGTCTGCATTACGATATGGAGATTAACCTGGAAGGTATTGAAGCCATAACGCATTTACTAAATCGGATGCAACACCTGCAGCAAGAAATAAAGAGGCTGGAAAAAGAATTGGGAAAATAGAAAATAAAAAGACAACCCTCTTCATTTTTAAACATTCTTGTTGCAAATGGTATTATTAACCTGCCGTGCATATATATTGACAGATATCTGGCACTGTCCAATGCAGAAATGATTTGATAGGGAATTTCTAATCCGATGAAAAATCATCCAGCATATCCAATGTCGGTACAAAAAACAGGGTGCCCGTTTTTGCTGTACTAAAATCCAATAACCTGTCATAATTTCCTTCCGGCTCACCAATGAACATTTTATCTAACATTTTTTTTATAGTGCTGAAGGTGCTGGCATAAGCAATAAAATAGGTCCCCATTTCATTGGTAGATATATTTCCAAAAGGCATATTATCCCGAATGACTTTAAAGTTATCACCGATATTCGCAACGGCGCTGTGAGAATTCTTGGGTTTTACATTGTCTGCCATTTCTATATCACTTGCTTTATGCCTCCCAAATACCGCTTCCTGCTCCGGAAGCGATAATGCATTGAATGCTTTCAGGTCGTGTATGTATTTCTGTACAAACAGATAGCTTCCACCTTTATAGCCTGGATCGTTCTCTCCAACCAGGCCAAAATAAGCCCGTTGCTTTTCTCCATGAGGATTTTCGGTCCCGTCTACAAATCCTAAAATAGACCTTCCGTCCCAATACCTGAAACCGTGCACTTCTTCCACACACACGGCTACGGGATCTAAAACATCGGATATTGCCGCCGCCATATCATAGCAGATACCTCTGTTATTGAACGAACGTAGATGAAAATGCAGATCCCCTTTGGTAGCAACAGCAGTATGTTTTTCGCCAGCAATCGGTGCAAAATTTTCCAGCTCCTTTGGAAGCGGCGTTGGAAGCTGAAGCCGAAGCCATGCATCATGTCCAATACCCATTACACAGCTCTCACTGTCATCCTGAAAACGAATATCTGCAGAATGATTTAAATTAATAACCAATGCACAAATCCTTTTGAACGTATCTTTAACATCTACGTTATCTTTAAAATTCCAAACCATGAATATGGTATTGTTACCATGATAATCCAGTACCTTTTGGGGAGTGGGGTCTGTATTCAACATCGTTCTTCTAAATTGAAAATGTTCTTAACTGAATTGTTATATTTTTTACAAAGATATAGGACTACAGGAATGCCTCATTTATTATTCCTCCAATCGTTTTATGATGGCTGCTGCTGCTATTTCATTGATCTTTTTCCAGTTTCTTTTTCCCGAAGGCAACACGAGGTTTTCCGGCGCTGTATGAGTAACGAACAATTCTACATCATCAGGACCCCTGGCTGTTAAAGGCACAAAAAGTACAGCTACATCCCCATTGAAGCCAGTCGATTTGTCAACGCGTCCTTCGGGTGTGAGCTTGCCATATAGCGGTTTTGCAGTATAATGTCCATAGATATGATCTCTGGTCTTAAGGTCATGAAAATTACTACGGTACAAAGGATAGCGAAAATAATATCCAATACGCCGCGATTTTCGAAGTTCATCTATATCAAGATCATCAATCATGAAAACAAAGTTCTTGTTTTATATTTTTTCGCTGAACAATATTTCTTCAACGAACTATAATTATCATAGATTCATTTTTTACGCACCTCCCTCCTGCTAACGGGCATTTGCCGCGATCAACTATTTTTTCGTTCCGTCCGGCGATGTAATCGAACTCTTTCGTCACGATTACCGAAACATACCACAGAATATGATCTATGAGACTCTCCGGATTTTGATGTCCTGATCAAACAATTAAATCTGCTGAATCAAAAGTTCAAATCTATGTGATAAACTAAGCTTATTACTCTATTTCTTTAATAACTTCACGTCCGCAAACGGGAATATTTAACAACAGGTAATTATTTTATTGATATATGGATGCAGCTAAGCAATTGAAGGATTTGTTTAAAGAAGGAGAAATATGGGCGGTTACAGGCGCTTATGGATCGGGACATAGTGAACTACTACGTCACCTGGATACTAAACAGGCAGAACTGGTATCGTTCAGGCATAACTTTAAGAATCTCTCTAACACTACGGATTTTTATTACCAGCAACGTTATAACTCTATCGACGCTGATGATGCCCTCACTGTTCAGCAACACCTTGATAGTTTGTCGGATAATCCGGGCTATTGGAACCTTAGTAATATCATTGAAAAACTTCGGCTTCACTCCTTGCTGGACGAACAGGTGATTAAACTCTCTAATGGTGAAACTAAAAGAGTGCTGATCGCTTCGGCATTAATAAAAAATCCGGCACTACTGCTGCTCGATCATCCCTTAACAGGACTGGACACTGCTACAAGAAAAGATTTCAGCACACTTTTAAAGGAGATTGCGGGCTCTGGAATAAGTATTATCATGGCCACTACTCCCTACGATATTCCTGAAGCAGTTACGCATGTAGCTGTTTTAAACAAGGGCCATCTTATTTATCATACGACTAAGAATAGTTTTCGCGCTGAGGATTTCGGATTTAATGAAGAAATAAAAATTGATGAGCAGTTGTTACATCAATTGCTTACACGTTATCATTCGGCATCATTCTCGATTGTGGTGGGAATGAAAAATGTTACTATCATCTATGATGGTAAAAAAATACTAGACAATATTAGCTGGACAGTAAAGCAAGGAGAGAAATGGGTATTGGCCGGACCAAATGGCGCGGGAAAGTCTACCCTGCTAAGTCTCATTACAGGAGATAATCCGCAGGCCTATGCTAACGACATTATATTATTCGATAGAAAACGGGGAACAGGAGAAAGTATATGGGATATCAAAAAACAAACAGGATTTGTTTCTCCTGAACTCTATCAATACTTTCCTACGGATTCTTCCTGTTTGCATGTCATTGAATCTGGTTTCTATGATACTATTGGATTATTCAGAGCGAGCGACCTGGCAAAAGAAGAAATATGTAAACAGTGGATGCAGTTGTTGCATATCCAGCAATACGCTGGTATTTTCTTTAATCGTGTACCGCCAGGTGTGCAACGTTTGTGTCTACTGGCAAGAGCACTGGTTAAAAATCCTCCTCTACTGGTATTGGATGAACCCACACAGGGACTGGACATCTATCAACAACAATTTTTTACGCGCCTGATAGAATTAATTGGTGAACTAACAGACACTACTATAGTATATGTAAGTCACTATAAGGAACATATCCCTAAGAATATACAGTTGCTATTAGAACTGAAAGATGGTAAAAAAGTCAGCTAAAGTTCCTGGTTAAACTTAATATGAGAAGCATGCTATAATAGTGGCTCAATTACGTTCTTGTTGTAAACTCCATCAGCCATCGCAACGGAATCAGGATCAGTAATAGCTTCATCACATTCATCCTCTACAACGATCCAACCTTCAAAATCGATTGATTTCAGGTAATTGATTGTTCCTACAAAATCAATGATTCCCTCTCCCATTGGCGCCCATCTTCCATCGCTATACATATCTTTAAAATGTACACAGTTTACCAGTTCGTGATATTGTTTTACGATAGACAGAGGATCCATTCCGCCTTTGGCTATATGTCCCAGGTCAGGAGTGTATTTTATTACTGAGCTATCCAGACCATTGAGTAATATTTTATAATCTTCTTCTGTTCTGAACACAGAACCCATAGGTGAATTGGGATGATAGGAACAGCGAATACCTTTGTCAGCCGCCCTACGCGCAATTCCGTTCACACAGCTTAACATATTTTGCTGTCTTTCTTCAAGATGTTCTCTGTCTTTGCCAGGCAGTTGCACAAGTAAAAACAGTGAATCCGGAAAATGCTCCATGAACTTTATCCATGCATCAGCTTTCTGTTTTTCTTCTGGTGTTTCTGAAGAATGTCTCCAGTTATCCGCATAACAGAACACTGCTAATTCGAGCGAATATTTATCAAGGGCAGCTTTCATCAACGCTGGATCAGACAAATGATGTAGAAAAGTTGAATCAGGTTCTATTCCCTTAAAGCCGGCTCTTGAAGACACTTCCATGATATGTTCAAGTCTTCCTTTATACTGCTCTCCCGGCATTTGCCAGGTGTACGTTTCACACGCGAGTTTAATTTTCGACATAATATTACTTCAATTCGTATTTGGAGGGATAAGTACCTTGTTTGAAACTTTCAAAGCTAAACATAGTGGGATGGTAAGGCATAACGAAATTAACATCTGCTTTCTCAGGCGTTTTTTCGCTAAGCCCCGTTGCCCAGTAACAGGCATTTATAAGCAGTCTGCGTAGATCTTCACTTAACAGATCAACCGCAGCTCCCATTGTTGTGGCAAATGCTTTTCCTTTTTTACCTGAATCAGCAGTATATTCTCTTATCCATGCAATAGGCATAACTGCTTTATCCAAATTCACCGGAGCAGTAGCAGTCATACCGCTGGTAGATAATCCGTATAATAATACTTCAGTATTACCAGGTAATTCCCTGATAGTGTACACATCCGTAGGCCCCCAAATATCTTTTACACCATTCAGCAGAGGATTTTTCTGATTTTGAACGATACCATTGGCAATAGCTCTGGTGCCTTCGTCGCCGTGTTTACCATGATGATCTACCCAGGTTTCTCCGAGTATCTTTTTACCAAAACCCTGTTCCCATCCTTTTACTTTACTGTCGAAACTATATTTCGCGTAAATACTTGAAGAATTCTTATCATAGCTAAACGCATGAGTAGCGGTGCGCAGGGCTATGATGGGCTTTCCCGACTGAACATAACGGTCGATATATTTCATCTGCTCATCGGGCAGTTCACGAAACCTCGTTGAGATGAGCATCAGGTCTGCCTTTTCAAGATGTTCTAAACCCGGAATATTCGACCGGTTCAGGGCGTCAATAGCGCCGGTCTTGGGATCTATTGCAAAAAGCACGGTACACTTAAAACCGTGCTTTTGTGATAATATTTGTGCGAGCATAGGAAGGGCTTCCTCCGAACGGTATTCTTCATCACCGCTTACTAATACAATATGTTTTCCGTTCCCTGCTCCCTGCTTACCATTATATTCAACCCATAATTTATTCTGCGAGCTACAGGCTAGCGAACTACCTAATAAAATAAATAATAGAAATCTCTTAAACATATGTCAAATTGATTATGCTTAAAAGTAACTAATTCTGATTATTTAGAAGTCCATTTATTATTTTCACGATTGACATCAGGTAAAGTTTCATCCGGATCGATGATTACCTCAACAATTTCGCTGGTAGATTTATAGCTGAATTTCCAAATACCACCGCGTTGCCATATCTCTACCGGCAAACTCACTCTTCCGGTTTTTCCACCTTTCTCTTTTATGGCCACTACAACGGGCATAGGGAGCTTCTCAAGATTTGCAATAGTGATGGCCGATCCGTTAGCAGGATTGTTTTTGACATATCCCACCTCGTTTACTGCAACATCTACTTTCCAATTGTTAAGGAACCATCCGCGCCAGAACCAGTCGAGTGATTCACCTGCATGGTTTTCTATGCAACGGAAAAAATCCCATGGCGTGGGATGCTTATACGCCCATTGTTCAGCGTAATATCTGAAAGCGTTGTCGAATCGTTCACGCCCTAATATGTTTTCGCGCAAAAGGCCGATCCCAAATCCAGGTTTATAGTAAGCTACAATCCCCAGGTTGTTAGGTTGTACAACATCAGCTGGATTATAAATACCCTGCGCATTCTTATTAAAGAAAGCTGGTGTGAGCCGGCTTGCACTTAGTTCCCTGTTATTCTCGTATTCACCGTTATTAAATGATTTTTCTGCCAGTGTGTTGATAAATGTATTAAACCCTTCGTCCATCCACGCATATTTGCGCTCATTAGTACCCACGATCATAGGAAACCAGATATGTCCAAACTCATGAGAAGTAACGCCCCACAAACCTGCACCTGTTGCATTAATACCGCAAAACACAATACCGGGATATTCCATTCCTCTTACTATTCCTGCCACGTTAATTGCCATGGGATAAGGATAGGGAGACAGGTAGCCAGAGTAAAACTCTACGCATCCTTTAGTGTATTCCGTTGATCTGCCCCAGGCATTGTCAGATGCCACTTCAGGAGGATATACTGACATGGCGAGAGCGGCTTTACCTCCAGGTAAATTTATTCTTGCAGCGTCCCATACAAATGCTGCTGAAGAAGCCCAGGCTACATCGCGGGTATTTTCGCACTTGAACTTCCAGGTCAGTCTTTTGCTTTTGGCAGGACGGCTGGCCGGATCTTTTACTTCTTTTGCTGTTCTAAGCATTACGGTTTTATCGCTTTGAGTAGCTTCTTTCCATCTATCCAACTGTTTGGGTGTAAGCACTTCCTCACGGTTTAACAGTTCACCTGAACCTACAACAATATGACTGGCGGGCGCATCAATATTATAGAAAACATCACCGTATTCCAGGTAAAACTCTCCCTGTCCGAGATAGGGAAGTACGTTCCAGCCTGATATATTATCATACACGCATAACCTGGGATACCACTGGGCTATTTCGTAGATCCATCCGTTTTTTGTTTGCTGGCGTCCCATCCTGTCTGTACCATATTCAGGTATAAGAAAAGAATAATCGATAGTAAACGTGATCTTTCCGCCATTAGCTTGTAAAGGCTGCTCGAGATTAATCTTCATCCGTGTATCGTTCACAAGATAATTGGCAACTTTACCATTTTTGAAAGTAACGGATTTCAGTTCGTATCCGCCGTTGAATTCAGCGCGGTTAGCCCATCTACCTCCATCAAGTGTTGTAGTGGCCACTCCCCTGGATTGCAGGTTATAGATATTCTGATCGAGTTGCAGCCATAAGAAGCCAAGCTCTGATGGACTATTATTAGTATAGGTGATTTCCACGGATCCTGTTATACTGTTTTTCATATCGTCCAGTGAGACATTAATCGTATAATCGGCGCGATTTTGCCAGTACTTCGGACCCGGACGACCATCAGCAGTGCGATACTCGTCGCCGTGATTAGGATAAAAATCTGCCGCAAAGGCTTCTTCGGGAACATAATTTCCCCATTGCTGGGTATGGGCTGAAATTCCAAATAGGATAAGCATCCAACTGATAGTGGTGAGGCGAACCAGGAATACCATAGCTATTAATACTTTGGTGAAAAAAATAATATAATAGTCCCAAAAATAATACAATAGGGACCAACTGTTTGGATTTTGGAATGAATAACTTTGCCGTTCATATAATTTTTTGCTGCCATGCCTCAAACCACCACACTACAAGCCGTGCTCAACGGATTAATGAGCCGGTACAAAGAAAGAGTCCCCGATGTTGCCAATATCATTAAAGCGATGATCCGGGAAGGATTGATAAAAGATGAACAGGAAATAGAAAATGATCATATAGCTTTTCGTACACTGGGCGTTGATCATTTGGGTATCCAGTCGCTGGAGAAGATCTTTCTTCATTACGGCTATACAAAAATGGATTATTATTATTTCCCCGAAAAAAAGCTGGATGCTTTTTGGTACGCTCCTGCTAATCCCCGTGATCCCCGCATTTTTATTAGTCAGTTGAGGGTGCAGGATCTTTCAGACACAGTACAAAATATTATTTGCAGCTATACCAACGAAGTAAAAACTGATCCGGTATTATCAATTGACCTGGATGATGCAGTAGCTGTGGATCATTTTTTACATAGCGGATTATGGCGACTTCCCTCCTGGGATGATTACAAAACATTATCAGCCGAAAGTGAATATGCTGCCTGGGCAATTTATAACCGATATTATCTTAATCATTTTACCATTAGTGTTCATAATCTTACAAGAGGATATGATACGGTAACTGAATTCAACGACTTCCTGGAAAAGAATGGCTTTGTATTAAACGACTCTTCGGGTAAAACGAAGAAAAGTCCCGATGGCGGACTATTGCAAAGCTCTACAGTCGCCCAACTGATAGAAGCTGAATTTGCTAATGGCGATAAACATCTTATCCCTGGTTCTTATGTAGAGTTTGCAGAGCGGCGTGTTCTTCCACAGTATGCACATCTTTCTCCAACAGAAATCAAACGCGAGCACCGTCGCGAAGGATTTGAAGCCGCTAATGCGGATAAAATATTTGAAAGTACGTATTCAAACCAGACCAGCCGGATCAGGAGTTGATACTTTTTTAACTGGCATAATTTTATGAGTATAATTAATGGACTTCTATGTTAACTGTCCGACAGGATAGCATTTTACACCATTAAAACTTAATATTATGAAAAAGGTCCTTTTTGCAGTATTGCTGGTTATGAGTGTCGTCTCGTTTACTTTAGCTGGATTTAACCATTCAACAGCACCGGTAAACCAACTGAATAGAGATACCATTCCGACAGACACCGTCCCTGATCCCGAACCACCACGCCCCGACACTACGCTTTTGCATATACAGTAAGTACGTTTATCAGCATAATTATTATTACTTATTTGCCTGATGAACATTTCCTGATGATAAGCAAAGAGGCTGTATCACTTTGATACGGCCTCTTTTATTCTGATAAGTGACGAATACAATTGTTGCTTACCGGCAGTACAAACGCTAAGCAATCTTTTTAACAATAAAATCTATATACATTTCCCTTGATTTGATCTGAGAAAGTAAGCGCTGACGCTCTTCTGCACCTGGTGAGTCACGTAAAAACATTTGTCTGTCATTTTTTGTTTCACCTGATCTTATATACTGATGCAATAACCTGTTCTCGGATAAGAAGCGTTCAGCTCTCTCCCGTTCAGATTGCCAATACGCCGATTTTTCTTCAACGCTTTCCGGGCCGAAGAGATGAGAACGGTATAGCAAACTATACAGCTCGACCATACTTTTAAAAAACGGCTTTATTGACTTGAAGAAGGTGATCTCCTCTTCTTCATGGTCAAATACTGCCGTTTGACTTTTTTCTTCAACGATCAGATTATATTTTTCGCAAACATGAAAGCAACACTCAGTGCGAATCTTAAAATCGGCGTTGTTTTTTTCACAAACATTAATTTCTTGTAACAGTTGGTGCTGCAGACCAATAAAAAAATCTATCATTAATGCACGGATTTGAAATACGCTTTAAAGGGTGTTGGAAAATCACTAAGTTTACTATCGGATTTATACGAAAGGAAAAGGCGGAGAAACCACATCGGTTAAATACTACATATAAAACATGTAACCGATGCAGGTCGCAAATATAAAAATGATTAAGTAATATTTCCAATAATAATTATTATTCATGGTACATACCATACGCAAACGGTACAACGAAACTTTCACTGAAAAAAAATATCAGCAATTTTTAAAAGATATAGATAATTTATATCCGGGGGCAGTGGATTTTCGTCTCGCTGAAACGCCAGTGTTCATCGATAAATCATTCACAGCAAAAATGATTGACACCTGTGAAAATATTATTGATCTTATCTTATCTCCGGAGTTTATCAACATAACTGACAAGAGTATTCCTCCTGCCGATAAAGTAGCAGGACATTATGGTTTTCCTGAAATGATTGTGTTTGATTTCGGTGTATGTGCAGGAAAAGATCAGAGCTACGAACCTCAACTGGTGGAAATGCAGGGATTCCCCAGCTTATATGCTTTCCAGGATCTGTTTCCTGATATCATGAGAAGGCATTTGTATGTACCTGAAAACTACTCCCAATATTTGAATGGGATGGATCATACAGCATATATTAAATTGTTGAAAGATGTTATTGTTGGTGAACATGATCCGGAACATGTAGTATTGCTCGAAATCACTCCCCACCAACAAAAAACAAGAGTAGATTTTTATTGTACAAAAGATATTACAGGAATAGAACCGGTTTGTGTTACAGAACTGATCAAAGAAGGAAAAAAATTGTTCTACAAAAAGAATGGAAAAACAATTCCTATAAAACGTATTTATAACAGAATTATATTCGATGAGCTGCACCAGTGTAAGAATATCCATCCCACTGTTGATATAAGAGAAGAATATGAAGTAGAATGGATCCCCCACCCCGACTGGTTTTACAGGATCAGCAAATACACGCTCCCATATATTCAACACCCTTATGTTCCTGAAACTTTCTTTTTGAATGAGCTCAAACAGTTGTCAGGAAGTTTACACGACTATGTATTAAAACCATTGTTTTCGTTTGCGGGTCAGGGAGTGATTATCGATATTACAGAAGATGATATTAACAATATTTCTGATCCCGAAAACTGGATTATGCAACGAAAAGTAAATTATGCAGATGTTATAGAAACACCTGAAGGAAATGCCAAAACAGAAATACGAATCATGTATTTATGGAAAAAAGGTGAAAAACGCCCGGTTCCGGCTATCAACCTGGCGCGTATAAGTAAGGGGAAAATGATTGGCACCCGTTATAATAAAGACAAAACATGGGTAGGCGGCACTGTAGCTTTTTTTGAACGTTAAGTTATATTTGATTTCAATTCAGTAGCAACCTTTCAAATACTCGTCACATTGTAATACCCATTAGCGAGCATCATAATCCTTACTAATGGGAAATTAAAATCGAAAATTAAACACCTATAACGTGTTGTGTTCCTATTAAAGATTTTGAAAACAGGGAGAGTGCAATAGATCAAAACTCCCGTCATCATTGAGCTGCCTATCTGGTAATTTTCTACCCTTCGGATAGTGTAGAGTATTTCAGATTAACCTTTTCTGACCAGAATATCATACACTTTTCAGATGGTCATATGTTAGCGGCCCCCTCCGGACTGGATTTTTCAACGGCACAACACGTAAACCTATAACACGCCTAAAAAAGTCCGTTCCAGGCTAATCAGCCAGCCACGTTCACCCATACGATGGATATTTCCGCCAAGTTGGAAGCGGTAACCCAGGTTGAATTTGGTATTGCTGTTAAAGATTAACTGTACTGCCGGGGCAAAGTCAACATAATAACCTTTACGGTCTAAGGATTGCTGTCCGAGTAGTTCGGCATATAGATTCAGATTTGTCTGCTCAAAATTGGCATAATCAAACGGAAGTACCAGGTAGCCGGCAGAGAGATTATACTTTAGCGCCTGGTAAGGCATTAGTTTGGGATCTTGTTGACGTGAACCCGCATACAACAAATAACCACCCGTTGCCGAAACAGCCAATTTGTTGACCAACTGTGTAGCAACCAGTCCCAATTGCAAACCTGATTGATCACCATCCAGGGATAGTTCCTCATACATAGGTTTGTTCCGGGAATAAGATCCCGCTGCAAAGGCAGCCATCCTAAAATGTTTATGAATATCATCGCTCGACAAAAACCTGTATTTAGTATACAGTTTCACAGATTCCCACCTGAATTGGTTAGTGTACATATCGGAGAAGGTAACAGCCGAACTCACCATAAGATTTTTATGCAGACCGATCATTACTTCGGGCATATAACGCTGCATGAAGTTATTGTTCATGTTGCTGTTCACAAACTTACCGGTTCCTTTGACACTTATAGATTTTGCGGGAATATTAGAAGCCGGTTCGGAAAAAACATAGAGTTCCTGTGCGGGTACTGTACGATGTAAAAGTATCCCCCCTATGAGGAGGGATACTTTGATAAAGCATCTTATATTCATCATGCCCGGATTAAATCGTTACATGATAAATTCTAGTGTTGCCACCCGAACCTGTATTCGTACAGCACGCTTCAGCCTTACCGGTTTCTACACAGGGATGATTTGTTGATGATTTATATTTTTTAAACTCTTTAGCTGTTAAAAAATTTTTATCAACAAGTGTAAGGGTTTGTTCCTTGTTAAGGTTGGTAGCATTAACCCTTAAAAAGTGGTAAGTATTTCCGCCAATAGTAACATGCGCATCATTACCAATGGCAAGGTTATCAAAGTTGCCGGTCAATTTCAGTTTAGCTACTGAAAAACCTGCATCTTCAATAGCTTTCTTCAATTGATCAGGATCTACAAAAGCTCCTTCGGCAAAGGTCAATTTGAAAGAAGATGTCTTAATATCAACATCTACATTCTCCACTCCCTGAATTTTCCCTAATCCGTTATAAATAGCTTTTGTACACATAGCACATGTTAATCCTGCTGCGCTTATTTGTGCACCGGTGAACTGGGCTTTAGTCATTAAAGAACCAGATAGTATTAATAATAAAACAATAATATTTTTCATCAGTATAATTTTTAATTGTCCATTCTGATGGACTTACCATATAAAATTTTCATTACACAGGGGAATAAAAATTTTTACATGGAGGTTTATAATAAGTATTTAATAATCGAAAAAATAATGCCCGGTAAAAGAGGTATTATATCTCAAATACGAAATACCTGATTATAAACATGAATATTGTTTAACCGATGGTCAGGGGGAGAATCATAATGAAAAGCAGATGTTTGTGTATCTGCAAAACTACCAGGAAGAGTTATTGCCGCAATGGGGGCAGGATAATAATATTCAGACCATTTTTCAATATGAGAAACAAAAACAGCAGGTAGATGGTCATCGTCTGTTTTATATAGCTTGAGTTCTGAATTGCAGCAATCCTCATCTTTTTCCGTTCCGCACTTGTCGCATCCGTGCTTATCTTCATGGCCATAATTTATTCCTGCAAATTCACCCATGCAATAGTGAATATTCAGCATAACCCCACTGGTCAAGCTGATATACAATATTGATAGTATAAGAATAAAGGCCTTTTTCACGAGCACTAAATTACAAACAGATTATGTGGAACCCAAATATCGGACCCATATTTTAACTTTTATATTAATATATTAATTGATAAAGCTCCAGTATATACCTACTCTGAATTGCATACCTGGATATGGATAATTGGGAGAAACAATATTGTTCCTGGTAAAGCCGCCGGTGGCAAAATCAAAGGAGTTGAGGTTTTCCAGTCTCACATAAGCGGTAAAAGTGCGGATCCTGAAATGGAGATAGGCAGCGGTTTCAGGGAATTTCATACTGATTGTTTCGGTATTCTGGTTATAAAACTGACCCAACAGAGGTGAATAACCATCGGCCTTATAGGGCGTATAATAGCGGAACTCCAGTCCAAAGCTGGTCAGCAGATTTTTAAAACCAAGATTACCATCGTACCCTATCTGGTTACGCGTGAGAATACCGGGAACATTGATAGGTGCATTGCCAGTTACCTGCTGAAGAACTACCCATGTTCGCCAGTTCCAGTTCCTGCCAAGCCTGAATTGTTTTTCTGCAGTAATCTGCAACACATTAAACAGCGTATTATATTGTTCCGGTTGTTTGAAGTCGCGGTAATACGTAAAGTTGCTCAGCAATATATACCGTCCGCTTAATTTTAATTTAGGACCGGGCAATTCAATGGTCCCGTATAACTCGGTTGTATTTTCCTTATTAAAACTCATGTAATTACCGAGGTAAAAACTACTCAGGCTGTCGAATATAAAAGAGGGTGTCCTGTTCACATTGCTAAATCCCAATTGAAGGGAGCCGATCTTCTTGCTAATAAGTCTTTTCAGGCTAACATGCGCCTCATAATCACCGGCATTGAGGCCGTTCAGGTATAAACTGCCATAGGCTTCAACATCCCATTTCTGGTTACGTGTTTTGTTACGGTATTCACCATGCACAAAAAAGTTATGATAATTGTTCTTGACGCCGGTGGTATCAAACCGCCCTGTAAGTAATTGAAAGGATGCCCCCGCTTTAAAAAACTGTTGGGAATTTTTGGCATCAGGAAACTGGTAGATAGAAAAATCATTGATCAATTCACTCCAGTGATCCTGTAAAAAATATCTTTTTACGCTAGTATCTATCAAAATGCCATAATGGTTCAAATAAAATAAACTATCAGGGTTGGCATCGATAAACCTGTACTTATAAGTTCGATAGTTCAGTGTATGCTCTCCTCTTAAACGGGGATAAAAAAGTTGAATAACAGAGGAATCGGTAACAATAGAATCTTTTTGTCCGATAAGATCATACTGCTGCCGTAACAGGTAACTGGCATTGGTATATCTTGTGCCGGTACTCACGTCACTGGAAAATAAATTTCTGTTGGAAGCGGTATTTCCTCCTAAACGGGTAGGTATGGTAGAACGCTCCTTGAACGCAATGCTATCGAGGTAAGGCAGATCATCTCTTATGCCTCCGTTCTCTCCCGACACCAGCTTGTTACCTATCAGTACCACAAAATTCTGATAGCGTTTGTTTTTAGACTGGAACCAGGAACTGAACCGGTAATTATTATGGTTGGTATTCTGGTTCTGAAAGAACCCCGTTGCGTTGACCATCCTGTACTGAATGGAAGCATTCCAGTTAGGTAATATATTTTGTGTGTGCTCAATGCCCAGCAATTGTTCATTCCGGCTACCGATTTGGTATTGAATTTCTGTGAACGGCCGGGTGGTATTGTAAAGCTTTGTTTCGTAATCGTTCAGGTTATATACATCGTAAGCATGGAGTCCATGATCCCATCCGGCTTTTTTGACAGGTTGGAAAATCATGCTATGCGTAGCATTACCAACATTACCGAGATGATAATGATACCAGGGTACTGGGAATCGGGTAGTAAAATCTATAATAGAGGAATCAAATTTTTTCAGTCGGCTGGAATCAAGGTACCGGAAATGAATAGTGATCGAATCTTCCAATCCTGTACGATGCGCAATACTATCACCCTTACCTCCTCCAGCACCACCTGGACGCGGCAGCCTTTGCATGATATTACTTTGTGCATGACTTTCGGCCAGGAAGCCTGCAAGAAAAATCAGCAGCAGAGGCAGTAGTATCGGTCCTTTGTTAATTTTCACTGCTTAAAGTTTCTCTACAAGTTTGGTGAATATCGTTGCGAGTTTAGGTTCGGCATTTTTCGCGGCCTCCAATACTTCTTCATGTGTGATAATAGAATCATCTTCTCTAATGCCCATATCAGTAATCACACTAACGGCAAAAACGGGTATGGACATATGCGCAGCTACGATCGCTTCCTGTACAGTACTCATGCCTACAGCGTCAGCTCCCATTATTTTAATCATGCGGTATTCTGCGTGTGTTTCAAAAGTGGGACCGGTAACTCCAAAATAAACACCTTCCTGCATGAATATATTTTCCTTATAAGCAATGGCTTTTGCCTTTTGGATCAAATGCCTGTCGTATGGTTCACTCATATCCGGAAATCTCGTTCCCAAAGCTTCTTCATTTTTTCCGATCAACGGATTAACGATCGACATACTGATATGGTCATTGATAATCATCAGGTCGCCTACCTTAAAAGAAGTATTGACACCTCCTGCTGCATTTGATAATAAAAGAGTTTTAATACCTAAAAACTTCATGACCCTGATGGGATATACCACTTCCGCCGGTGTGTACCCTTCATAGTAATGAAACCGACCGGCCATTGCTACTACTTTTTTCCCCTTTAATTCTCCAAAAACCAGTTTTCCATCATGTCCCTCAACGGTTGAAACGGGAAAATGAGGAATATCCTTGTAACTGATGCTGACTTCAATGTTAATTTCATTTAAAAAATTTCCTAAACCGCTGCCCAATACAATACCGACTGCTGAAGGACTCTCATATTTAGAACGAATAAAAGCTACAGTATCGTTAAGCTGACTGATTAATGAAGACATAGTTTGCAAATATATCACTTAACTGACATTCATTATCTTCGTCCTTATGGCTACCAACGATACCACAAAAATGAATGTATCCTCAGAAATCGGCCGCCTCAGAAGATTGCTTGTCCATAGTCCTGATAGCGGCCTGGGGAAGGTTGTTCCTTCAAAAGCCCAGGACTGGCTGTTTGAAGACATTGTACACCTGGATACTATTAGAAAGAAAGAGTACGATTATTACACTAAGATCCTTCTCTATTTTCTTGACCCGGATAAAATAAAAGGCAAATTATCCGCTATTGATGCTCCACAGCAAAACCGAAACTTCTACAAACCTGGCCATGATCAATTCTATGCGTCAGAAAAAGTAGTGGAACTGGAATGGCTACTGGCTGATATTCTAGAAGACTATGAGTTGAAGCTTAAACTTGTAGCTTCTATCTGCGCTATAGAAAACTGTTCCTATCAAACCCAGCAAAAGCTTTACACGCTGGATGCTAAATTATTAGCCAAAGTATTTATTACAGGATCGCTGGACGATGAGAATATGCTTTTTCCGCCTATTCCCAACTTTATCTTTACCAGGGATATCGGTATCGTCATTAATAAGTATTTACTTCTGAATAAACCCGCGCGTAAAGCCAGGATCAGGGAGGCACTGCTGGCTAAATATATTTTCTTTAATCACCCGCTATTCAGGGATTATCAGCAAAACATTATTGAATTACCTGATGCTGCTAATCATTTTTTACTGCCCAAAGAAGGAGATGAAAAAAAAATAACGCTTGAAGGAGGTGATGTAATGGTAGTGAGTAAGGATCATGTTTTAATAGGCGTAAGCGAACGCACCACTATGGAAGCTGCCCATCAGGCGGTTAATATTCTATTTGAGAAGGGTGTTGTAAAGAAAATTACCATCATTCGTATTCCCAGGAAAAGGGACTATATGCATATCGATACTGTATTCACCCAGGTAAAGAAAAATGTGTGGGTGATGCTGGGCATCTTCTCAAAAAAATCAATTAAAAAAGAAAATGCCGATGCCGTTCAACGTATACTCGAAGGCAATGTTAAAAAAGACGAGAAACTCAAAATCATACAGTTGAAAAGAAAAGATATTAGCAATCCTAAATATTTTGATAACCTGGAAGATCTGTTGATAGATATCAGCGTAAACGATTTGGGTTGCGATGAAAAAGTAAAATTTATCTATTCAGGTAATAATGAGTTTCCTTATGATGCGCGTGAACAGTGGACAGACTCCTGCAATTTGCTAGCTATTAAAGAAGGTGTGGTGTTAGGCTACGACAGGAACGATAAAACTGTAGAAGCTTTTCGCAATAATGGTTTTAATATTGTTGAAGCTGAAAAGTTGATTGATGATATGGAAGATAACAGGGTCTCTCCTGATGATCTGAAAGATACTTTAATCCTTATACCTTCGGCAGAACTTTCCCGTGCAAGAGGCGGATTTCATTGTATGAGCTTACCACTGTTAAGAGATGAAATTGAATAAGTATGGCGACAACTTCCAATATATTGATGATAAGACCTGCAGGGTTTGATTATAATGCAGAAACAGCGATCAATAACGCTTTCCAGGTAAAAACAGAAAACAATAACATACAGGAAAAAGCGCTTAAGGAATTTAATGATTTTGTTCTTACTCTAAAGAATAAAGGCATTAATGTACTGGTTATCGATGATACGCCGGAACCACATACTCCTGATTCTATTTTTCCTAACAACTGGATATCCTTTCATCAGGGTGGTACAATAGTACTATATCCTATGTTCGCCCTTAACCGCCGGCTTGAGCGTAAACCTGAAGTCATTGATATAATAAAAAAACAGTTTGTTGTAAAACATACTGTCGATTTGAGCAACTTCGAAGAACAGGATAAATTTCTTGAAGGCACAGGCAGTATGGTGCTTGACCATGATAAGATGATTGCCTATGCCTGTATTTCCCCCAGAACCAATGCAGAGCTTTTTAAACAGTTCTGCGAAGAAATGCATTATCACCCGGTATTATTTACAGCTGCCGATAAAGAAGGCAGACAAATATATCATACTAATGTAATGATGTGCGTCGCGGATAAATATGTGATAATATGCCTGGATGCCATTACTAACGCAGTAGAAAAAGATAAGGTTATTAACACTATTCATAATTCAGGTAAAACATTAGTGCCTATCACGCTGGATCAAATGAATCATTTCGCCGGCAATATGTTACAATTAAGTAATCAACAGGGACAGCCATTGCTGGTCATGTCGACACAGGCATTTGACTCATTGACAAAAGAACAACGTGAGCAGTTGGAAAATTTTAACGAAATCGTACATTCTTCTCTTAACATTATCGAAGCTAATGGAGGAGGAAGTGCGCGTTGTATGATTGCTGAAATATTTCTGCCGGCTAAATAAATACCTGCTTTAATCCATCCAGGAAAGACGAAGGTTGAAAACCTAATTCTTTTTTTGCTTTGCTGATATTGAAACCTGTTCTCGGTGGACGAATCGCAGGTTGATTGATATCAACAGAGGTGGATGGCTTTATCAATGAGGTATCGTATCCAAAGAATCGTGCTATTTCAACAGCTACTTCATAGGGAGTCATCGATTGTTCACCGGAAAGATGAAATATTCCTGTAGCGTTCTTTTCGATGATGAGTACAATCCCTTTTGCCAGATCATATACAAAAGTGGGCGTTCTAAGCTGATCGGTCACCATGTTGATAGGCGTAGCCGTTTCAAGATTTTGTTTTATCCATCCCACAATATTCAGACGGCCAGCAGGATCACTATTGCCATATACGAGAATAGTCCGTGCAATAGCCCATGACAGCCCGGATTCCATAACAGCTTTTTCTGCTACGAGTTTGGTGCTTCCATAATAATTAACCGGCATAGGCTCGTCTGTTTCAGAATAAGGACCGTTTTGTCCATCAAAAACAAAATCGGTAGAAACATACACTATCCTGGCATTAATCAGTTTTGCTGCGTCAATAATAAACCGCGTAGCGGTGACATTAATATTATAACAACCAGGCTTATCCAACTCACACTGATCAACCTGTGTCATTGCAGCAGCATGAACGATTATCTCTGGTTTTGCATCAAGAATGAATTGCTGCACTATTGGTCCATCAGTAAGATCCAGTTCTTTATAGGAATAGTTTGGCAATGCTGCTATAATCAATCTACTCGGACCTTTACCTGTAGCCAATACTTCATGCTTTTTTTCAAGTAACTGTCTGATAAGCGTCTGTCCTAATAATCCATTCGCTCCTGTTACCAGTATTTTCATCTCTCTTTATTTAAAATCCAGGCAATACTAATTATTTATTATTGATATTGTACAGTATGAAGCTGTAAATATCAGTGGCCACCTCAATATTTTTTTTCACGTTGCTCGCACCATGACCTGAATTGGTATCGATCCTGATAAGTACCGGATTTTTACCTTTGTATTTTTCCTGCAGCGTAGCAGCATATTTGAATGAATGCGCGGGCACTACCCTATCATCATGATCTGCCGTAGTAATTAAGGTAGCCGGATAATTCAATCCAGGTTTAATATTATGCAACGGTGAATAGGCATAAAGAAATTTAAAATCTTCAGGTTTATCACTGGTCCCATATTCAGCGATCCAGTTCCACCCGATAGTAAATTTCTGAAACCTTAGCATGTCCATTACGCCTACTTCAGGTATAGCCACACGAAACAGCTCGGGACGTTGGTTGATGA
Organism: uncultured Chitinophagaceae bacterium; assembly: GCA_964606315.1. Taxonomy (GTDB): domain Bacteria; phylum Bacteroidota; class Bacteroidia; order Chitinophagales; family Chitinophagaceae; genus Flavitalea. The sequence goes on from CAZSFY010000004.1 coordinate 130,449, forward strand.
CAGCGCCAACAAGTGTTCCTCCATTTGAACCTCCGCGAATTGCCAGTCTGTCTTTTGAAGTGTATTTTTCCTTTATCAGGTATTCTGCTCCAGCAATAAAATCATCAAAAACGTTTTGTTTTTTATCCAGCATTCCGGCTTCATGCCACTTTTCGCCATATTCACTTCCACCTCTAAGGTTTGCCATTGCATATATTCCACCCTGTTCCAGGAAAGCAATCAATGAAGGATTAAAGCCTGGCATCAGTTTTACATTAAAACCGCCATACGCATAAAGTAAAGTAGGATTATCGCCGTTTCTGTTAATATTCTTTTTATGTGTAATAAACATAGGAATTTTTGTACCGTCCTTACTAGGATAAAAATGCTGTGTGGTAACATAGTCATCCGGATTAAATGAAGCTTCTGTTTTTTTGAATACCGTACTTTTTCCGGTAGCAATATCATATTTGAATATTACAGCAGGATAAATAAAAGAAGTAAATGCATAGAAAATATATTTATCCGTTTTGCGTCCCTGGAATCCCGTAGCGGTTCCTAAACCAGGAAGCTTAACCTCACCGGTTTGTTTTCCTTTCAAATCAAAAACCAGCACTTTGGAAGTCACGTTAGCCAAATACCTGGCAAAAATTTTATTACCTGCTGTCGTGACTTTTTCCAGTGGTTCTTCTTTTTCGGCAATAACTGTTTTCCAGCTTTCAGGCTGCGGAACAGCAGGGTTGATGAGTATGAGTTTTTTATTGGGCGCATTATCGTTGGTCTCAACTAAAAAATGTCCGTCTATTACATCAACAACATCGTAGCTGTACTTTCCAACTTCTGCTATTATTGGTTTGAATTTTTTATCACCTGCCTGAATATCCATATAAAACAAGGCTTCCCCATCAAATCCTTTACCTCTGTCGCTGACGGTTAAAAAAGCATAACGTTCATCTTCATCTGTAAAACATTGATGAAAACGCTGGGGGTTTGCTGCATCCTCAAAAACAAGCATATCTTCTGCCTGCGAGGTCCCTACCCGGTGAAACCATACCTGATGGTTTTCATTTTTTGAAGAAAGCTCACTACTATTTCCGGGATCCGGATAACGGCTGTAATAAAATCCATTTCCCTGCCAGGCAATGACCGAAACTTTTACCCACTGCAAAGTATCCCTAAGATCCTTTAATGTATTCATATCTCTTACGAACAAAGTGTGCCAGTCGGACCCGCCCTTTGATATGCCCCAGGTGGCGTACCTGCCATCCTTCGACAATACAAAATCTACTAATTGGGTGGTACCATCGGCCGACAATTCATTCGGATCCAACACCAACTCCGGCTGTCCATCCAAACCCTTCTGCCGGTACAAAACTGACTGGTTCTGTAAACCCGAATTATGAAAATAATACAGGTGCTCTTTTCTTTTATACGGCAATCCCGTACGTGAATAATTATAAAGTGTTGCTATTCTATTTCTCAGACTGTCTCTGAAGGGAATAGCCGACAAATAGCTAAACGTCACTTTATTTTGAGCCTTTACCCATTCTCCCGTTTCCCGGCTGGTATCATTTTCCAGCCATCTGTAGGGATCTTCCACTATAGTGCCGTGATAATTATCTGACTGGTTTACTTTTTTTGTTTCCGGGTAGGACAATTGAGCATTCATTAAAAGTGAGGGCATAATAGCGATGAAGGTTAAAATATATTTAATCATCAATAAAAGTTTATATCAGTACTTTCGCGAAAGTAATCTACGGAATCAATACTGTTTCTATCAAACAAAACCTTACTTTTACAAATCGTTCGATCTTTTGATAAAAAGTTTTTAACGAATACTGCTTATTATTGAAAAGTATTTAAATAAATCCAACTGATTTTGTTTCATGACGAAAAAGGTTACTAAAATCGGGGTCCTGACTTCAGGAGGTGATTCACCCGGAATGAACGCGGCAGTTAGGGCCGTAGTTAGAACATCTATTTATAATGGTATTGAAGCATTTGGGATTATGCGCGGGTACGCAGGTATGATCGACAATGATATTGTTCCTATGCACTCCCGCAGTGTAGCTAATATCATTCAACGTGGCGGCACTATTCTCAAAACAGCGAGGTGTAAAGAATTTTTCCAGCCGGAGGGGCGCAAAAAAGCCTATGATAACTTAAAAAAGTTGGGAATTAACGGACTGGTAATTATCGGAGGTGACGGTTCATTCAAAGGAGCCGATATTTTCAGCCAGGAATTTGATATTCCCTGCATAGGTGTACCGGGCACAATTGACAAAGACATTGCCGGCACAGATTTCACCATTGGTTTCGATACTGCCGTTAATACCGCTGTAGAAGCCATCGATAAAATTCGCGATACGGCTGATGCGCACGATAGATTATTCATTATAGAAGTGATGGGCAGAGATGCAGGTTATATTGCCCTGCATAGCGGAATCGCCACCGGCGCAGAAAACATTCTGATTCCTGAAAGAAAAACTGAAGTGGAAGAACTTGTTCTCGGTCTTCAGGAAAAAGAAAAAAGAAAAAAACTCGTTAATCTTGTGGTTGTTGCAGAAGGAGAAGAAGTAGGCGGCGGTAATGAAGTGGCAAAAATCATCAAAAACCGTTTACCTAATGCCGATGTACGGGTATGTATTTTAGGTCATATCCAACGGGGAGGTACTCCATCCTGTTTCGATCGACTTATTGCGAGCAGAATGGGATATGCTGCAGTAGAATGCCTGATGGAAGGAAAATATAACGTAATGGTAGGGATTGTAAATAACAAAATGCATTACACTCCCCTGGTAAAAGCTGTTAAAGCAAAACAAAAGATAAATGACGAATGGCTAAAGATCGTTAAGATCCTTGCTAGTTAATGGAGAACAAGAAAAAAATTTATGACAAAGAATATTGGTAAATACTTGCACGAAACAATGGATAAGGCCGCCGGAATAGCGCACAGTTCCCATAGAACAAAAATTGTCGCTACTGTAGGTCCGGCTTGCGACTCATTTGAACAATTACTAGCCCTGGTTAAAGCAGGCGTAAATGTTTTCAGGTTAAATTTTTCCCATGGCGGCCATGAAGACAAAGCCAGCATCATTAATCATATCCGGAAAATCAACGATACCGAACCGTATAACATTTCCATTCTTGGTGACCTGCAGGGACCAAAGCTCCGCGTTGGAGAAATAGAAAATAATGCCCTGGAAGTTTTTCCCGGCGACATACTCACTTTTACCAATGAAAAAGTAGTGGGTAATAAGGAACGCATATATGTCTCCTATCCCAATCTCCATTCCGATGTTAAAATTGGTAATAAGATTATGATCGATGATGGCAAAATGGAGGTACAGGTTATCAGTGTAGAAAAAAATAATGATGTAAAGGTTAAAGTGACAATGGGAGGAATTATTTCTTCTAAAAAAGGAATTAATCTTCCTGATACCAAAATATCACTTCCTGCCCTTACAGAAAAAGATTTAGCTGATCTGGAGTTTATCATCGAACAAAAACTTGATTGGGTAGCGCTCTCTTTTGTTAGAAATGTTAAAGATCTTGTTACCCTGCGCAGCAAGTTGAACGAAAAGAAAAGCAAAACGAAAATAATCGCCAAGATTGAAAAACCTGAAGCGTTACAGAATATAAGAGATATCATCATCGAATCTGATGGTATTATGATCGCTCGTGGTGATCTTGGTGTGGAGTTGCCCGTTGAAGAAATTCCGTTAATTCAAAAGCAGATCATTCGCAAGTGTATACACCGCGCGAAGCCTGTTATCGTTGCTACACAGATGATGGAAAGCATGATCGACAGGAGCAAGCCTAACAGAAGCGAGATCACGGACGTTGCTAATGCTGTATTGGAAGGAACGGATGCAGTGATGTTAAGCGGAGAAACAGCCACAGGCAAACACCCTGTATTGGTAGTTGAGACTATGAGAAAAATTATTATGCAGGTAGAAAGAACCGATTATAAATACAATCGTGAAGACGAGCTGGTTCCTCAACCACACTCCCCTTCTTTCTTAAGTGATGCGATTTGTTACAATGCCTGTAAACTTGCGCGCGATACACGTTCCGATGCTTTGATCGGGATGACACAAAGCGGTTATACTGCATTTATGTTATCAAGTTATCGTCCTGCCTCTCCCTTATTTATCTTTTCTAAAGAACTAAGCCTGATTAATCAACTTAGCCTCAGTTGGGGCGTCAGGGCTTTCCACTATTCAGAAGAAGAAAGCCTGGATGATATTCTAAGTGACCAGGTTCAAATATTAAAGGAAAGAGGATTTCTCAAATCGGGTGACCTTGTAGTGAATACCGGTAGCACACCAGTACATTTACATCTTCCTACTAATCTTTTGAAGATATCCAAAGTAGAATAAAATTAATAAAGTAACGATTTTTTAAAAAGAGGTTGTGCGAGTGCGGCCGGTAGTGATTATCCTACCGGCTTTCCTGTTAAATAGCTATTTAGATTATTTATCTACTGTTAATCCGCTACCGATATATTCGGCATTCAGTCTTGAAATATTAGTGATAGAGATTTCTTTTGGACAAACAGCCTCACAAGCACCGGTAAAAGTGCAGGAACCAAATTCTTCTTTATCCATTTGGGCTACCATATTCAACACCCTGCTCTTTCTTTCAGGAGCGCCTTGTGGAAGTAAGGCCAAATGAGCCACTTTAGCCGACATAAACAACATGGCCGAACTGTTTTTACAAGCGGCTACACAGGCGCCACAACCAATACAGGCAGCCGCAGCAAAAGCAGTATCCGCTTTGTCTTTCTCAATAGGGATAGCATTGGCATCAACCGGATTACCTGTATTTACAGAAATATAACCACCTGCCTGAATAATTCTGTCAAAAGCAGAACGATCAACGATAAGATCTTTGATAACAGGAAAAGCCTGCGACCTCCAGGGTTCAACAACGATAGTTTCACCGTCCTTGAAAGCACGCATATGCAATTGACACACGGTAGTAGCATGCCACGGACCATGCGGACGGCCATTAATATGCATAGAGCAGGAACCGCAAATTCCCTCTCTGCAATCGTGATCAAAAGCAATAGGATCCTTTCCTTCGTTGATGAGTTTTTCGTTCAATACATCGAACATTTCAAGGAAAGACATTTCTGTGGAAACATTATCTACATCATAAGTAACAAACTTGCCTTTCTTATCAGCAGATTCCTGTCTCCAAACCTCCAGTTTTAAATTTATAGTTGAATGATCCATAGTGTAATTTATTTGTAGCTTCTTTGACTTGGTTTTGCGATATCAAACATCAATTCTTCTTTATGTAATTCCCAGGTTCCGTCGTTTAAGATCTCCCAGGCAGCAGCGTATTTAAAGTTCTCATCATCGCGAAGTGCTTCTCCCTCCTCTGTCTGCATTTCTTCACGGAAATGTCCCCCACAGCTCTCACGACGTTGCAGTGCATCTATACACATCAACTCACCTAATTCTATGAAATCAGCTACCCTGTTCGCTTTATCCAATTCAGGATTTACTTCATTAACAACACCAGGTATACGAACATCACTCCAGAATTCTTTTTTTAACTGCCTGATCTCTTCGATGGCTTCTTTAAGTCCCTGCTCATTACGTGCCATTCCGCATTTATCCCACATGATCTTTCCTAATCGTTTATGGAAACTTTCTACACTCTTGCTGCCTTTGATATTCATTAATGTATCGATGCGTTCCTTAACAGCTTTTTCCGCTTCTTCAAAAGCAGGGTGATTAAGGGGAATGCTTGGTGTTCTGATCTCATTAGCGAGATAATTACCAATCGTATAAGGAATAACGAAATAACCATCTGCCAGTCCCTGCATTAACGCAGAAGCTCCAAGCCTGTTGGCCCCGTGATCAGAAAAGTTAGCCTCTCCCAATGCGTACAAGCCGGGTACTGTAGTCATTAATTCATAATCTACCCAGAGTCCGCCCATCGTATAGTGTACAGCGGGATAAATTCTCATTGGTGTGTTATACGGATCTTCGCCGGTAATCTTTGCATACATGTCAAAGAGATTACCGTATTTTTCTTTTACTACCTCTTTGCCGAGCTCTCTTATTTTTTCTGCGCTAACATTTTCCAGACCGAGCTTTCCGGCTTCTCCTTTTCCATAACGTTCTATCGCTGCCGCATAGTCGAGGTAAACGGCCATTTTAGAATTACCCACTCCATAACCGGCATCACATCTTTCTTTCGCCGCTCTTGAAGCCACATCGCGCGGCACAAGATTACCGAAAGCAGGATATCTTCTTTCCAGGTAATAATCTCTTTCCCCTTCCGGAATGTCACTGGGTTTACGGTTATCTCCCTTCTGTTTGGGAACCCATATGCGCCCGTCATTTCTTAGCGACTCCGACATGAGCGTTAATTTACTCTGATGGTCGCCGCTAACAGGAATACAGGTAGGATGTATTTGTGTAAAGCATGGATTTCCGAAGAAAGCTCCTTTTTTATGTGCTTTCCAGGCGGCCGTCACATTACTTCCCATAGCATTGGTAGAAAGATAAAATACATTACCATAACCGCCGCTGCACATTAATACAGCGTGGCCAAAATGACGCTCCAACTCACCGGTAATTAAATTTCTGCAGATAATACCACGGGCCTTGCCATCAATCACTACGATATCAAGCATTTCATGGCGGGAATACATCTTGACATTCCCCAGTGCTACCTGTCTTTCCAAAGCCTGGTAGGCGCCAATCAATAACTGCTGACCTGTTTGTCCCGCAGCATAAAAAGTACGTTGTACCTGGGTACCACCGAAAGAGCGATTACTCAATAAACCACCATATTCCCGGGCAAAAGGCACACCCTGCGCCACACACTGATCGATAATATTGACACTTACTTCGGCCAAACGGTAAACGTTAGCTTCTCTTGCACGATAGTCGCCACCTTTAATAGTATCATAAAAAAGACGGAAAACACTATCTCCGTCATTTTGATAATTTTTAGCTGCATTAATACCACCCTGTGCGGCAATACTGTGCGCACGGCGTGGACTGTCCTGGAAACAAAAGGCTTTTACTTTATATCCTAACTCTCCCAGCGATGCTGCAGCGGAAGCTCCGGCAAGACCAGTTCCTATGATAACAATTTCCAGTTTACGTTTATTAGTAGGATTGACAAGGTTAACATGTCCTTTATAATCATTCCATTTATTTTCTAACGGACCAGCGGGTATTTTTGAATTCAACATTGAATAATAAAATTTTTTGTTTGATAATGCCTAACCTATCCACTTCATATATATGGCAATAGGCATCAGGGCGAACACAAATGGAACGATGATGGAAAATCCTACTCCCACCGATTTAATAATTGATAAATAGCGTTTATTATGAACGCCCAACGTTCGGAAAGCACTCTGAAATCCATGTAAAAGGTGGTAAGCCAGCGATATGCAGCCGATTATATACAAAATAACGATATATGGATTGGAGAATACGTCCACCATCTCCTGGAAAAGATTATGATAATTTGTGCCTGACACTTCTTCCAGGCCGGTAATTCTCGAAGGAACCCAGAAATGGTTAATGTGCATGATCAGGAATAACAGCAGCAGTGTTCCTAGCAGTCCCATAGAACGACTATACCACTTGCTTCCCCGGTTACCCAGGTTAACCTTGTATCCCTGTCCGCGCTTAGACCTGTTTTTCACTTCCAGTACAATTCCCTGGATGGCATGGAGCAGAATACCGGCAAATAATCCTATTTCAAGAGTACGTATTACATAAGAAGTGGCCATAAAATGAGCCGCTCTGTTAAACATATCGCCGTTGTCATTAGGGTCGAAAATGGGTAAATCGTTAAAAATACAAGCGTTAATACCTACGTGGATAATGAGGAAAGAGATAAGAAAAAGACCTGTAAGAGACATTACGAATTTCTTGCCTACTGATGATGTGAAGAAGTCAGACCATTTCATCTGGTTATAAAAATTTTTTTGGTCAGTTGGAACTTTGTCCTGGCCAGGATTATTATTAAACTAAAATTGTGCTGCAAAAATAACGCAGCAACGCGATACTGCAAATTCCCTATCTTAGCCCGATAAAAATCATCTTAGAAACGCCCCTGTAACATTTTTGATATATAGGAATGTAAATCCGGGCGTTCCACGAGACCATTGAAAAAACAAAATTACACGAATGAAACGTCCACCTAACATTTTTGGTATATAGGAAAATGTAGATCCGGGCGTTCCATGAGGCCATTGAAAAAATAAAATTGCACGAATGAAACAAGAGGAGGATTTTGAAGCCAATCTGGCAGGAGAAGAAGGAAAATCGGAAGAAACGAGAAGCAGTTGGTTCAAACGCATCAAGAAAGGAATCCTTACAAGCACTGCTGATAAAAAAGAAATACCGGAGGGACTTTGGAGCAAGTGTCCCGGTTGTGGCTATATCTGCACAGTTCTGGATCTTCGTGAAAGTCTGTTTATATGTCCCAAATGCAACTATCATCACCGTATTGGAAGTGCAGAATATTTCGAGATCATATTCGACAATAACCAATATGAGGTTATGTTCGAAAATATCAGATCACGTGATTTTCTTCAGTTCACCGATCTCAAATCATACCAAAAGAGATTGGAGGAAACATGGTCAAAGACCGATATTACCGATTCTATCAGAGTAGCCGCAGGAAATGTTGACCGGCAACCGCTTGTTATTGGGTGTATGGACTTTGAATTTATCGGCGGGTCGTTGGGAAGTGTAATGGGTGAAAGAATATCAAGGGCTGTAGACTATTGTCTGGAGCATAAAACGCCGCTACTGATCATCTGCAAATCTGGTGGGGCACGTATGATGGAAAGTGCTTTTTCTCTTATGCAACTGGCTAAAGTGTCGGGCAAGCTGTCTCAACTGACCGATGCAAAAATTCCTTATATATCTTTGCTGACAGACCCTTCATTTGGTGGAATATCCGCCTCATTCGGAATGCTGGGTGATCTTAATATTGCTGAACCCGGAGCGCTGATTGGTTTTGCCGGTCCGCGTGTGATCAGGGAAACGATCAAAAAAGATCTGCCCGAAGGTTTTCAGCGCAGTGAGTTTTTACTTGAACATGGATTTTTAGATTTTATAGTGGATAGAAAAGAGCTTAAAGAGAAACTATCTACTGTTCTTCGCTTGTTCAATAATTGATATGAACAACTTTTATTATGGCTGATATCAGGAACAGGCAGGCTGGCTTTGAGTATTTCATAGAGGAAAAATATGATGCAGGCATGGTGCTGACGGGAACCGAAGTGAAATCTTTAAGAGAAGGCAGAGCGAGCTTTAATGATAGTTTTTGTATTATCCACAATGGTGAAATGTTCGTCAGAAACCTGCATATTGCCGCTTATAGTCACGGTACATCCAGCAATCACGATCCCCTTAGAGAACGAAAATTACTGTTAAATAAGAAAGAATTAAGAAAGATAGCCTCACGTATCAAAGAAAAGGGCATAACTGTTGTTCCATTGAGAATATTTTTCTCTGAAAAAGGACTGGCTAAAATGCAGATCGGTCTGGGTAAAGGTAAAAAGCTGTATGATAAGAGAGAAACAATTAAGCAGCGCGACAGCCAGAGGGAGATGAAAAAATTTTATTGATTGCATGAGAACAGTGAGGATATTTATATTTTTTATGGCAATGGCTACCAATCACCTCATAGCCGCCCAATCCTTAACAGGCTCCTGGTACGGAAAGGCTGATGTATTGGTACAAGGTACTAACAGCAACTATCTGACGGAATTTTTACTCAAACAAAAGGGAGATGAAGTAGAAGGTATCTTCGGATATTATTTTAAGGATAGCTACCAGAGCTTTTTTGTAAGAGGCGATTATAATCTCAAAACCAGGGAAGTGAATATCAGGAATCTTCCGTTGTTATTTTATGGAGCTTCCAGTCATTCAGATGTGGAATGCCCGATGCATTTCCGGGGTACACTAATGGTTTCCAAAGTCAATAGTTCTATCAAAGGCAATTTTTATACAGATCCCCAATACAAATATACCTGCCCTGAGTTAAGAGTAAGCCTGGTACGTGATGAAGGTGAAAATACGGACAGTGTATTAAAAACTGGTGTTGTAGCCCGGCAGTTCTGGAAACCCCGTGAAGAAGACTATATAGTCAGCGGCTATGGTTTGAGAACTTACGATACTTTACCTGCTTCCGGCGTAACTTATGTGGCAGCAACTACTTCCCTAAACTCTCCTGCTCTGCCCGATAACCGGGAAACCGAACAACTGCTTACCGAGTTTTCCCAAAGGAGTAATATCTACGAGAAAAATGTTATTATGGTAAGCAGCGATTCAATATTGGTAAGCTTTTATGATAACGGTGATATTGATGATGATACCATCAGCGTTTTTCTTAACAAACGCCCTATTCTCGTTCGCAAAGGTTTAACCAGCAGGGCGCTGAATATTTATATTGGCCTCGACTCTACTGTAGAAGTGAACGAGCTAAGCATGTTTGCAGATAACCTCGGCAAATATCCCCCTAACACTGCATTAATGGTGATTAGCGACGGAGATCTTCGTTATGAAGTTTATCTTTCTGCCAGCCTGAAACAAAACGCCAGCGTAAGATTACGGAAAGCAAAGAAGAATTACTAATCCCCCATACCGTGTTGTGTATTTCTGTGAATAATTCGTGCACAACTAAGATTTTCTGCAACTCAACCTGCAATTGATTCTTATATATTTGCTTGCCTACCTAAATAAGCATGTTGTGAGATTAAAGAGTTTAGAAATAAAAGGGTTTAAAAGTTTTGCTGATAAAACAGTAGTGAATTTCGATGACAATATCACTGGTATTGTAGGTCCTAACGGATGCGGAAAAAGTAATATTATAGATAGCATCCGCTGGGTAATCGGAGAGCAGAAAATCAGTCACCTGAGGTCGGAAAACCTGGAGAGCCTTGTTTTTAACGGGTCAAAGACAAGGTCTGCCAGCGGCCTGGCAGAAGTGAGCCTCACCTTCGAAAACACCCGGAACCTGCTTCCTACCGAATTCAACACTGTAACTATTACCCGAAAATTTTATAAAACAGGTGAATCCGAATATCGTCTCAATGATGTAACCTGCCGTTTACGCGATATCCAGAACCTGTTTATGGATACGGGCGTAAGCACCGATTCCTATGCCATTATCGAGTTAGGGATGGTAGATGATATCATTAAGGACAAGGATAACAGTCGTCGCAGGATGCTGGAACAGGCAGCAGGGATCACTATCTACAAAACACGTAAAAAGGAAGCCCGTAATAAATTAGACGCTACCGAACAGGATCTTGCCCGTATCGAAGATTTACTCTTCGAAATCAACAACCAACTCAAGAGCCTGGAGAACCAGGCAAAAAAAGCCGAGAAATATTACGAGATAAAAAAAGACTATAGAGAACTGGCAGTTGAACTGGCAAAAGCGTCCCTGGAGGGATTTAATCTTACTTACAAGGAATTAACGCAGCAATCGGAAGCTGAAACTGATAGAAAAGTTCAGTTAGAAGCTGCTATTGCTACGGAAGAAGCACATATAGAACAGGAAAAGGTTTCTTTCATTGAAAAGGAAAGAGCCTTACAGTCGATGCAGCATGAGTTCAACGAACTGTTGCAAAAACTCCGTTCTAAGGAAAATGATAAGAACTTAGCTGCACAACGACTCAATTTTTTACAGGAAAAAGAAACCAGTTTACAGGAGTTCTTATCAAGAAGTGAAGTGCAGTTAAAAGGATTGGATGAAAGTATTTCTTTTACCCAATCGCAGATTGCTGAGGAAAAAAATAAACTGGAAGGTCTCGAAGAGCAATTGGAGCAATTCAAAGACGCTGTAGAAGAGAAAAGACAGGTATTTGATAATAAGCGTTCGGGCATTGATGTGTTAAGGAGTGAAAACATTGCTGTTCAGCGCAACCAGTTCGAGGCGGAGAAAAAAGTAGCCGTGGCCGATACTTCTATCCAGAATCTGCAAAGCGCTATTGATCGTATAGAAGAAGAAAGAGAGGTAAGAGCCAGTCAGCTTAAGCAGTTGGAAGAAGAACGCGCGGTGAAAGAAGAAGAACTGGAAAGCAGGAAAACCGATTTGCAGCAATTACAGGAGCAGCACGAACAAACTAAAGAGCAGATCTTACAAACGCAACTGGCCGTAGAAGAACTTCGCCAGCAGCTTGCCGAAGAAAGCCGCAAACTCGATGCTAAAAAGAACGAACATGATCTCCTTAAGAGTTTGATCGACTCAATGGAAGGTTATCCCGAAAGCGTAAAATTCCTGCATAAAAATCCCGCATGGAATCATACCGCTCCTATCCTTTCCGATATCATCTACGTAAAAGAAGGTTACCGTGCAGCAGTTGAAAATGTACTTGAGCCCTATCTCAATTATTATGTAGTCAATAACCTGCAGGAAGGATTGCAGGCCATTCACCTGCTTGATGAAAATAAAAAGGGAAAAGCCAACTTCTTTTTGCTCGACAAGCTCAATAACTCACCCGTTCATGAATTACATCAGCCACCGGGAACTATTCCTGTGATGGATGTGATTGAAGTGGATCCCCAATATGCGAAACTGGCCGGACATTTGTTAGGTAATGTATATATCGCCGAGAACGAAGATGCCCTGACTAATAGTAACGGATCTGTGGTACTTGAAAAAAATGGAAAGTATGTAAAAGGAAAATATTCTCTTACCGGTGGAAGCGTTGGTATTTTTGAAGGTAAAAAAATCGGTCGCGCTAAAAACCTTGAAAAACTCCGTAATGATATTGCCGCTCAGGATGTAATAGTGCAGAACCTTAAAAGTCTTATTCAGACTAAACATAATGAAGTCATCAGTTTTAATGAGCAATTAAAGGAACATGCCATTAAACAGGCACAGGAAGATATTAATACGCTGACCAACCAGGTATTTTCATTGCATAATAAGATAGAAAATATTCATGGCCTCCAACATAGTTCTTTGAATCGCCTTGAAGAGATGCAACAGCAACTCGAGAACACCAGGTCGTCAATAGAAAGCACCAGGAATGAATGGAATAGTCTTGTCGTTTTGTTAGGGGAATTAAAAGAGAAATTAAGAGTAGAGGAAGAAGATTACCGGCTGGCGGAAAAAGATTACAATGATGCTTTTGCTGCATTCAATGAGTTTAACTTACAGGTCACCCGACAGCAAAGCCGAATCAATGCACTCGTTCAGGAAGAAGAATTCAAGAGAAATCAATTGATCAACCTGAAACAACAGGTTGATACCAATGCCTCACAACTGAAGCAGACTACCGAAAGTATCAGCGAAAGCAGCGAAATGCTGACCTCTGCTGAAAATGAGTTGGCAGATATGCTCAGAAATAAAGAGCAGGAAGAAAAAGTATTGAACGAAGCCGACCAGGCCTATTATAATCTACGTAATGCGTTAAATGAAAAAGAAAGCGAGTTGCGCATTAAAGTAAAAAATAAAGAACAGATAGAGCATTTACTTTCTGAAATAAAAGACAGGCTGAATGAATTGAAACTTCAGCTTGCCGGAATGAAGGAAAGGTTGAGTGTCGAATTTAAAATAGAACTGGACGATATCATTGATCAGCCGAGAACAACAGAAACGCCGGTAGAAGAGCTACAGGAGAAATCGGACAGAATGAAGAAACGCCTGGAAAATTTAGGTGAAGTAAATCCAACTGCTATCGAAGCGTTCCAGGAAATGAAAAAACGGTATGAATTTATCGTTGAACAAAAAAATGATTTGGTAGAGGCCAAGCAAAATCTCTTGCAGACTATTGAAGAAGTTGAAGCTACTGCTAACCAGCAGTTCCTCGATACTTTCAATAAGGTAAGAGAAAACTTCAGGAAAGTATTTAAAGCGCTGTTTACAGAAGATGATACAGCGGATATGATCCTGGAGAATCCCGAAAACCTGGCAGAAACCGGCATTGATATTATCGCGAAACCTAAAGGGAAAAGACCATCTTCCATTACTCAGCTTAGTGGAGGAGAAAAAACACTAACGGCTACTGCCCTATTGTTCTCTATCTACCTGATCAAACCCGCTCCATTCTGTATACTCGATGAGGTAGATGCTCCGCTCGATGATGCTAATGTGGGCAAGTTCACGCACATGATCAGAAAGTTCAGTGAAGAAAGTCAATTCATTATTGTTACCCACAATAAGATGACGATGAATGCTGTAGATGTGATTTATGGTGTAACCATGCAGGAACCTGGAGTGAGTAAACTTGTGCCGGTCGATTTCAGGAGCCTTAATTAATTTGCAGACTAACCTTGACATATAGGAAAACCCGGCTGGTGTTTTTACATCAGCCGATATTTTTTATACTACTGCTATGCGTACAGTATTATTACTTATTGCCTCTAACCTGTTCATGACCTTTGCGTGGTATGGACATTTAAAAAACACAAATACATCTCTTTGGAAAGTCATATTGATCAGTTGGGGAATTGCTTTTTTTGAATATTGCCTGATGGTACCTGCCAACCGGCTGGGTTACTTAAATGGTATGAATGGATATCAACTGAAAATTACTCAGGAAGTGATTACGCTGATCGTCTTTGCAAGTTTTGCTATATTTTATCTTAAAGAACCATTTCACTGGAAATATCTAGTAAGTTTTGCGTTTCTGCTGGGCGCTGTTTACTTCATGTTTAAGAAATAGCTATTGTATTAATCTCGCTATTCTACCATCGTTACCTGCAAGAAATACAGTTTCTCCCTTTTTCTCTTTCTGACAAACATGGAAACCTATAGCCGATATACCATTCCAGTTGATACCACCATCATAGGAAATATCCACTCCATTTAAACCGCAGGTAATTGCTTTTTTATCGTTGATGAACGTTACGCTACTCCTGTAGCCATAAGGTTTGTTTGAAGGATTTATCCATGTTTTGCCTCCATCCCTGGAAAACACGCAGTTGCCTTCTCTTAATGTATCATTGGCAAAGTCGCCTCCTACAACGATAATGTGCAATGTTTTTTTGTCAACAAGCGCTGCCGTCACAGCATTGGCCCCCTGCGATTCGCTGCCTTGCAACAGAGGTAAATCGATTACCTGGTCATTTGAAAACAACCTGGAACGTTTGCCTCCTGTTACAAAATAATATTGCTTAGGGCCGGTCATGATAATATTGGCTCCACTGGCAGCAAAACAGGCTTCACCTTCTGCCGCAGCAGGAGGATTTTTTATTTCCTCCCAGCTATTACCGCCATTATTGGTACGGGCAATGAAAAATTTTCCTTTAATGGGATCACCGATAACCATACCATGATATGCATTATAAAAAAACATAGCGTCAAGGAACATTCCCTCGGTCTTGTTTTCATACACCTTTTTCCAGCTTTCACCGCCATCCGTTGTTCTGAGTATCAGGGCGGGTTCACCAACGGCCATTATGATAGCCGTCCTATGATCAAAAGCCTCTATATCTCGGAAGTCACGCGATTCATATCCGCCGATTGTTTTCCATGACCAGCTATTGCCACCATCTGTACTTATGGCGACAGTTCCTTTGTTGCCGCTTGCCCATATTACTTTTTTCGATACAACACTAAGTCCTCTCAATGAAATACCTGGCTTCTCAACTAACACTTCAATCTCCTGACCAATGGCTGCTATAAATAGCAAAAAGTTTAATATAAAAAAAGAAATGACAAATTGTATTTTTCCTATTTGCATGGTCGTAATTTGTGCAAAAAATTTAAAAAGTATAATTACTTAAATAAATCTGATCCGGCAATAAACACCTTTTTTGAGGGTTTATATATGGATTAATAATAATAAAAGTAAGAGATGTCTGACACATATGGTGTAATAGCGGTTGTTGCTGTAATATCTTATTTTATTCCTCTGTTATTGGTCGCGATTCGAAATCTGTGGGATGATCGTTTCTTTTTGCTATTTGCTATTTATTGGGCTTATGGAGGATTAGTTAACGTCACCGATATAATACCAGGGATTCCTGAAAATATTTATATCTATATTGGCATTGGCTATAACATGACAGATATTCCTCTCATCTTGATTATCATGTACTATACCACCAAATCAATTCTTATCCGGCGTTATTTATCTACAGCCATTGCTTTAGCTTTTGCTGTACAGATTATTGAAATAGTACTGAACAAAGGCTTTAATTACGATGCTCTTAAATACAGTCTGGGTTTAGGCATCCTACTGGTATTGATTGCTGTGGTTTGGGAAATTATCAGGTATCTCCAAAAGGTGAATCATACTAATAAACAAAAAGCGAAGGTATTTATTTACGCGGCCCTGCTTTTTGAATACGCTACTTTTATCGTAATATATATATTCGACTATTTCATAGAGTCTGAAAATCCGCGCGACAACTTTTTGATATTCTATATATCTTCTATTGTCGCCCTGTCTATCGCCTGCTATGGCTATATTA
Source organism: uncultured Chitinophagaceae bacterium (assembly GCA_964606315.1). Taxonomy (GTDB): domain Bacteria; phylum Bacteroidota; class Bacteroidia; order Chitinophagales; family Chitinophagaceae; genus Flavitalea. The sequence continues at coordinate 146,855 of CAZSFY010000004.1, forward strand.
TTCTCAAAACCCGCAAGCCCACACTGAATTTTATTTCTATCAGGGATTTATAATGGCAAAAGCTTTTTCGCTTACGTATGGTCCGCCAGGGTGACGAGCTGTATAATCGAGGTTGATCCAATATTGCCCGTTTTCTTCATGATAGAAAATATTTCCCCTGATTTCTTTACTGAACAAATGAATGATAGCCGTATTGAATTTTTCAAAGTTTGCCTGGTCTCCACAAAAAATTTCAGGATACAGATGACCCTGCGTAAGCACCATCCTTGAATGCACGCCGATCGCTTTCATTGCAGAAACCATGAGTATGCTATGATCATCACAGTCTCCCCCCAACCCGTTAAGAATGGTTTCCCTGGGCGTAGCGAAATATTCGTCGCGCTGCGAGTCGGGAACATATTTGAATGAAGAATTGATCGTTTTAAAAAGTGATAACGCCCTTACTATTGTTCCATACTTCGGATAGTATTCATCGAAATGCCGGAGCGAAGCAGTGACGGCAAAATTGCGCACAACAGAATCGCGGTGATCAACTTTTGACTGTAAACTTTTTACTGTTCTACTCAACGGACCATCAAAAAAGGAAGGCATCACGATCAGATCAGTTTCTTTCTGCTCCTTTTTACCCCAATTACTTTTTACCATCACCTGGTAATCGTTAACAACAGTAGTAAATCCTTTTCCATTGGTAACCGAATTGTACAGGATGATCGCCACAAACATGATCAGTACCGGAATAACCAGTGAATGAAACAATCTGAACACCACAAACGCAAAAAGACCTGCCAGTAACGTAGATACCAGCAGGTCAAAATTCCATGAACCCAACATTATCGGAGGTATATACCTGTTAATAACAGGCGCCAGTGGCAACACTGTTAAAACCCCAAACAAGATGATGATTGCTTTTTTAAGGCTACGGTATTTATTGTGCGTCTTAAGCATTGTGTTATGCTGAATGACGTAAAATTGTACCAGATTTTTGATTAATAACTGTTAATTCCTGGATAATCTTACAGGCTTTAACAACGCACTATGGCATCTGGCTATTCATCATCCTCTTCCTCATAGTTATAAGCGTCCTTATTATAGAGTGTTTGCCACTCTTTAACAGCATCATCGCTTAGTAATTCTATAATGTCGAATATTGGATCTGTTTTTTTTCTCCAACGCAGGAGCTCTTCTTCCCCGTACTCAGTAACAAACACACAATAATCTGATTCCAGCGTGATCTGGATCAATTGAATGGGTGAGTCTTCTTTTTCCTGAATAAGATAATAGCAACCTGTTTCGAGCAAAGCATACGAATACATACAAAACCACTTTAAATGTTAAAAAGAAGATTCTAAACTTATGGGTTAGTGTTGTTTTGGATCCTTCCGCGAAAACCCGTACAGGTAACGGGAAGGTGATTGTAAAGGGTTAGTTAGCAGAATTTAAAGGTTGCTGTAAGCTGCAACGGATCAAAAGTAAGGAATTCCGGGAAAATCTTTGCTTATATTTGCGGGGGTTCTTATACCCCTGTATAAATCAATCTTTTATACCTATGGCAGAAAAACAGCAACTGTTCGACTATACCGAAGAAAGTATCAAATCACTCGACTGGAAAGAGCATATCCGGCTGCGACCGGGTATGTATATTGGCAAGCTCGGCGATGGTTCCAGCCCGGATGACGGGATATATGTACTTATTAAAGAGGTGATTGACAACTGTATAGACGAGCATACGATGGGTTATGGCAAGCAGATAGACATTACTATTGAAGATAAAACGGTAACGATCAGGGATTATGGCCGAGGCATTCCCCTCGGAAAAGTGGTGGATGTGGTGAGCAAGATCAATACCGGCGCCAAATATGACAGTAAGGCCTTTCAAAAAAGCGTGGGACTGAACGGTGTGGGAACCAAAGCGGTGAACGCATTGAGCAACTACTTTAAAGTAATCGCCTATCGCGAAGGAAAAGAGAAAACAGCAGAGTTCAAGCGTGGAGTGCTTATTAAGGAGCATAAAGAAGCAAAAACCGGCGAACAAAATGGTACGCTGGTGAGTTTTATTCCTGATGAAACGGTATTCAAAAACTTCCATTTTATTCATGAATACCTCGACGGTCAGTTGTGGAACTACTGTTATCTCAATGCTGGGCTCATCATTAGTCTGAATGGAAAAAAATACGTTAGTAAAAACGGTCTGCTTGATCTGTTACAACGCAAAACCAACGAGGACGAGCTTCGCTATCCTATCATTCACCTGAAAGGAGAAGATATAGAAGTAGCCATAACCCACGAAAATCAGTATGGCGAGGAATATTATTCTTTTGTAAACGGTCAGTACACTACACAGGGAGGTACGCACCTGGCGGCATTCAGAGAAGGGTTTGTGAAAACGATCAGAGAATTCTTCAAAAAAGATTATGATGCTGCCGATATAAGAGGCAGTATCTGCTCAGCTATTTCCGTTCGCGTACAGGAACCTGTTTTTGAGAGTCAGACAAAAACAAAACTCGGCTCACAAAATGTGTACGAAGGTGGTCCTTCGATGAAAAATTTTATCGGCGATTTCCTATCTAAAGAACTGGATAACTTCCTTCATCGCAATCCCACTACGGCAGATGCACTGAAAAAGCGTATTGAGCAGAACGAAAGAGAAAGAAAAGAGTTAGCAGGAATTAAAAAGCTGGCCAATGAACGGGCAAAAAAAGCCAATCTGCATAACCGTAAACTCCGCGATTGCCGTTATCATTTAAATGATGAACCATCAGGAAAGGATAAGGAAAAAATAATGGAGAAGCAGAAAGAGACTACCATTTTTATCACCGAAGGAGATTCTGCCAGTGGATCCATTACCAAAGCCAGGAATGTAGAAACCCAGGCTGTATTCAGTTTACGCGGTAAGCCGCTTAACTGTTTTGGTATGACCAAAAAAGTGGTATATGAAAATGAAGAGTTTAACCTGCTCCAACATGCGCTGAATATAGAAGAGTCGTATGAAGGCTTGAGATATAATAACATTATTATTGCTACCGATGCCGATGTTGACGGTATGCATATCAGGCTGTTGCTGATGACTTTCTTTCTGCAATTCTTCCCCGATCTGGTAAAGAATAAACACGTATATGTTCTTGAAACGCCGCTGTTCAGGGTAAGGAATAAGCAGGAAACCATTTACTGTTATGATGAAAGTGAAAAGCAGGCTGCTATTAAGAAGCTGGGCAATAAACCGGAAATAACAAGGTTTAAGGGATTAGGTGAAATTTCACCTGATGAGTTTGCCCGTTTCATCGGCCCGGAAATGCGTAAACAACCGGTAATTATCGAACAGGGTGAACATATCCAACAGTTGCTGGAATATTATATGGGTAAAAACACTATGCAACGCCAGGAATTCATTATCGATAATCTGAAAGTTGAACTTGACCTGGTAGAGGAAATGCAAAAAGTAGCGGTTTAATATGCTTCGCTATCGGGATGCTTTATTGGAAGACCTGCCGCTAATAGTAGCTATTTATAATTCCACTGTTGCAGGAAGAATAGTGACGGCCGATACAGAGCCGGTAAGTGTTGAGAGCCGTTTGGAGTGGTTTCATAAACACGAGTCTCTAAAAAGACCCCTATGGATGGTAAGTGAAAATGATGATATCATTGGCTGGGTAAGTTTTCAGTCCTTTTATGGACGGCCGGCATACCAGGCTACTGCAGAGATTAGCATATACGTGGATGAATTATACAGAGGAAAAAAATACGGAGAACAAATATTAGCGTTTGCTCTCGAAAAATGCTCGGAGTTAGGAATTAAAACATTATTAGGATTTATTTTTGGTCATAACAAGCCAAGCTTAGGATTATTCTATAAGAAAGGATTTACTGAATGGGGTAAATTTCCCCGTGTGGCAGAACTCGATGGTATAGAAAGAGATTTAATTATTGTTGGAAAAAGAATATACAATTAATGATTCATATAGTTTTTCAGGAACCGGATATTGCCGTACTACAACAAGCGATAGCGATGGATGAATCACTTCAGGGTGATGTATTATTGATCCGCGACGATTTTGCCGTTGGGCCCATTAAAGATATTTATACTGAAGAAGGTATCGAAGCCCGAAAGCAATGGTGGCGGGAAGTGTTAGCAGGAAGTGAACTCGAGGGTAAAGTGGATGATGGAAGTGTTGATGATCTCAAAACTGTTGCAGAATTAAAAAACCGACTTGATAATAATGGTGCTGAAATCGGTTGGATATGGGCAGCACAAAACAAACATGATGTGAGTGGGTATTACTGGCTGATGAGCCAGTTGAAAGATTACCAGGGCAGAATATCGATCTTGTATCTTAATAACCTTCCTTTCTTCAATGAAAAGGGGAGTATTTTTTATCCCGATAAACTATCTGCCATTCCTGCCAAAGAATTTCTCAAAGCCAAAAAACTGGCACGGCCTATTACACCTAGTGAATTTGAAGTGGATCCCGATGAATGGAAAAAACTGGCCGACCAGGAGAAGAACGTTCGTTTACTTGAAGGAGGAAAGAAGTTAGTTCAGCACGACGAAAACTTTTATGATGATGAGCTGAAAAAATATATTTCGTCTGACTTCCAGAAGGCCGGAAAAATTATTCACCAGTTCCTTACTAAAGCTAAACACACTACCGGAGATATGTTTTTGTTATGGCGGTTAAAACAATTACTGCAATCTGATGAATATGAAGTGCAGGGAAATATCAAAGGTTTAAAAGATTTTGAAATAAAAAAGAAAGTAGCCGCTACAACAGAATAAAACTATGTCTCAAAAATCCGATCTATCGCAATTAAATAGTGACTCAGGCATTTCAGGGCAATATAAAACCTGGTTTCTTGATTATGCTTCCTATGTAATACTCGAAAGGGCTGTTCCCGCTATCGAAGATGGTCTCAAACCCGTACAGCGCCGCATCCTGCATGCGATGAAGGAAATGGACGATGGCAGGTTTAATAAAGTGGCTAATATCATCGGACAGAGTATGCAATACCATCCACATGGTGATGCGAGTATTGGCGATGCACTGGTCAACCTCGGACAAAAAGATTTGCTGATCGAGATGCAAGGTAACTGGGGAGATATTCGTACCGGTGACGAAGCAGCAGCAGCACGTTATATTGAAGCCCGCCTATCAAAATTTGCTCTTGAAGTAGCGTTTAATGATAAGACCACCGAATGGCAGTTGAGTTATGATGGAAGAAAAAATGAGCCCATCACATTGCCGATGAAATTTCCCCTGCTATTAGCACAGGGTGCAGAGGGAATAGCCGTGGGTCTGGCTACAAAAATCCTTCCTCATAATTTCTGCGAATTAATAGAAGCTTCCATCAAATATCTACGAGGTAAAAAGTTTGAATTATATCCCGATTTCCAGACTGGCGGAATGGCCGATACCGGTAATTACAATGACGGAAAACGTGGAGGTAAAATACGCGTAAGATCCGTTATTGAAGAGGTTGATAAGAAAACACTCGCGATACGCGATGTTCCCTATGGTGTTACCACTACGCAGTTGATGGATTCTATCGTTAAAGCCAATGACCTCGGGAAGATCAAGATCAAAAAAGTTGTTGATAATACAGCGGCTGAAGTAGAAATCATCATCGACCTTGCCCCGGGTATATCTCCTGATATTACAATTGATGCGTTATACGCATTTACCGATTGCGAAGTAAGCATCTCTCCTAACGCCTGCGTCATTGTAGAGAATAAACCCAGGTTTGTTGGTGTACAGGAGCTACTGAAAATATCGGTAGACAATACAAAAGAACTTCTCAAAAAGGAACTGGACATTAAATTAAAGGAGCTACAGGATAAGCTGCATTATACTTCTCTCGAAAAAATATTTTTTGAAGAGAAGATATATAAGGAACTGGAGAAGAAATATGAAACATGGGAGAAAGTGCTGGCAGCCATTGGCAAGGCATTTGTTCCCTTTACCAAACAGTTAAAAAGAGAAGTTAGCCGTGAAGATATTTTAAAGCTGACTGAAAAACCTGTCAGGAGAATTTATCGTCTCGATATTGACGAACTGATCAAACAGATCAAAGGCCTGGAAGTAGATATTAAACAGGTAAAACATAACCTCGCCAATCTTGTCGACTATGCAGTAGAGTATTATGAAAATCTGCTGAAAAAATATGGTAAAGGAAGGGAAAGAAAAACGCAACTGAAACCTTTTGAGGCCATACAAGCCAAGCAGGTGGCCATTGCTAATGTAAAATTATATGTGAACAGAAGCGATGGGTTTATTGGTACAGGTTTGAAAAAAGATGAATATATAACTGACTGCTCTGACCTTGACGATATCATTGCTTTCACCAAGAGTGGAAAAATGAAAGTAGTGAAGGTGGCCGATAAGGTTTTTATTGGAAAAGATATTATTCATGTAGCGGTCTTTAAGAAAAACGATGAGCGCACCACTTATAATATGATTTATCTTGATGGCAAATCGGGAGTGAGTTATGCAAAAAGATTTAATGTAACAGGCGTTACCCGCGAAAAAGAATATGATCTTACCAAAGGAGCGGAAAAAAGCAAAGTGCATTATTTTTCGGTTAATCCTAATGGTGAGGCCGAAGTAGTAAAGATTATATTGAATCCCAATTCTACTGCCCGAAACAAAGAGCTGGATTTCTATTTTGAAGAACAGGAAATAAAGAACAGGGGAAGTCAGGGTAACCAGGTAACAAAATACCCAATCAAAACGGTTAAATTGAAAGAAGCCGGCAGAGCCACATTAAGCGGCATAAAGCTATGGTTCGACGATAGCTTTGGCCGTTTGAATGAAGATGGAAAAGGGCAATACCTCGGCAGTTTTGAGTCGGAAGACAAAATACTGGCTATTTACAGCGATGGGACTTATGAGATCAGGGGAACCGAGCTTACCCAGCGTTTTGATGCGGATAAAATTATAGAGATACAGCGTTTTGATTTCGAAAAAACGATAACTGCCATCTATCTCGACAATGAAAAAATGCAGTTCAACGTTAAACGGTTTAACATCGAAACCACCACTGTCAATACCAAGTTCAGCTTTATCCGGGAAGGGGAAGGCAATTATGTAGAAGCAGTAACAACAGATGCAAACCCGGTCATTATCATTCATTCTGGTCGGGGGGCACAAGCTAAAACGCAGAAGATCAAATTAGCCGGATTTGTAGAGGTGATGGGATGGAAAGCAGTTGGCGCCAAATTATTCGACTACAATAAAAGCGTTAATATGGAATGGGATATAAAAAAATCAAAAACGAATAATCAGCAGGAACTGTTTTAAGTAGTATATTTAAATTTAATACATTAACCATCATAAAAATCCATTTAGGTATGAAAAAGTTCCTGGTTCCCACCGACTTCTCTGAGACGTCCAAGAATGCGGCCCGTTATGCTGTTGAAATGGCTGCTAACGACCCTACCGTTACTATTGTATTATACAATATTTACGATAGTATAGCTGTTGGTTCAGATGGTTCCGTATTAACTGAAACTGATGAGGATAGGAAAAAAGTGCTCAACCAGGCGTTGGCTAACCTGGAAATAGAATTGCATGAATTTTCTTCAGTAAAAATCGAATATGTTGCTGAAGAAGGCAGTTCGCTGGTAGATAACATTGACAGGTATGTGCGTTACCACGACATTGACCTGGTAGTAATGGGTATAACCGGGGCAACGAGACTTGAACAGATACTGATTGGCAGCAATGCATTAAATATGGCCCGCCAGGCTGTATGCCCAGTTATCATCGTTCCTCCCAAAGCAAAATTCAAAAAAATAGAGAACGTTTTGTTTGCCAGTGATTTCAAGGATGTGACTACAACAACCCCTGTGGCTCCTATCAAAAAAATACTGGACATATTTAATCCAAAACTTCATATAGTAAATGTGGATGCTGAACATTTTGTAGAGCTGACAGATGGATATAAATTAGAAAGAAACAAACTGGAGAAAATGTTTGCAGCATACAAACCTGAATTTTACTTTATCAGGATGTTTGATTTTGTAGAAGCTATCAGCAACTTCTCTATCGATCATAAAATAGATCTGATTGTAACTGTTCCCAGGAAACATTCTTTCCTGAAAAGTTTGTACAAAACCAGTTACACGAAAAAACTAGCCTACCATAGCCATATTCCCATCGTGGCTATTCATGGATAAAAAATTAATTGAAACAGATGAATGAAGAAGGGTGTATCATACACCCTTTCTTTATATATAAGGTTCCTGTTGGCTTAAACAATGAAAACTGCCTAATCCCCAAATGATATCGGTAGAATCTATACCTATTATCTTTCTATCCGGGAAACTTTGTTGAATAATAGCTAATGCCTTATCGTCTTTATCGCAGCGGAAGGTGGGAACAACCACAATACCATTGGCAACATAAAAATTAGCGTAAGAAGCAGGGAGACGCTGGTCTTCATATATCACGGGATCAGGCATGGGTAATTCGATAATATTGAGTTGCTTTCCATTGAGCAATCTCATTTTTTTCAATACATCAAGATTTTTTTGCAATAACCCGTAATTATCATCCGACTTATTCTCTTCTACTACTGCAATAACAGTGTCCTCATTCACAAATCTGATAGTATCGTCAATATGTCCGTCAGTATCGTCACCCACTATACCATCGGGAACCCAAAGAACCTGCTGCATACCGTAATACTGATAGAGATATTCCTCAATCTGCTGGCGGGACAAGTGGGGATTCCTGTTAGGGTTTAATAAGCAGGATTCAGAAGTCAGTATAGTGCCTTTCCCGTTAAATTCAACCGAACCGCCTTCCATGACTATACCCGGATGAAATACAGGTATATCATATGCTTTGGCTATTAATGTGGGAATAACATCATCGAGATCATAAGGAGGATATTTATCACCCCAGGCGTTATAATTCCAGTCGACAATAACTTTTTTATCTTTTGCAGTTGGATTGATTAAAAAAGCTGGACCATGATCTCTGCACCAGGCATCGTTGGTAGGATGATAAAAAAAGAAAACTTTTGAAAGGTCCGCACCAGCAGCTTTGATATGTTGCAGGGCAAAGTCCTTCATCTTTTCATCGCTCACGTTGATATGTACCCGCTCCACCCTGCTCAATTCTTTGATAAATGCGGCATAGAAAGGATAGATAACATCGATTTTACCCGGCCAGGAGGCTTCTTTATGTGGCCAGCTCAGCCAGGTAGCAAAATGAGGAGCAAATTCAGGTGGAAAAGAATATCCTAATGCTAAAGGAGTGTTCTGCAATGGATCGATTTTTAATCAATATATCTTTTGGTGATCTGTTCATAGGAATCTATACGCCTGTCGCGCATAAACGGCCAGTGCGTTCTGTATTTGTCTGTTTTATCAAGGTCAAGTTCTTTAACAACTACTTCTTCATTTTCATGAGAAGCCTGAACAATAAGGCTGCCGAAGGGATTGGCTATAAAAGAACCACCCCAGAACTTCATTCTTCCTTCCTGCTCATATCCTACTCTGTTCACGCTTACCACATGTACACCATTGGCCACAGCGTGACTTCGCTGGATTGTTTGCCAGGCATTGTATTGTTCAACATTTGTTTCTTCGTCCTGGCTGGTGGCCCAACCAATAGCAGTGGGATAAAACAAAATCTCTGCACCCATCAGGGAAGTAATCCTGGCAGCTTCGGGATACCATTGATCCCAGCATATCAGTACACCTATCGTAGCAAACTTTGTTTTAAATACTTTATATCCTAAATCACCGGGAGTGAAATAAAACTTCTCAAAATAGGCAGGATCGTCAGGGATATGCATCTTACGGTATTTACCGATATATTCACCATCAGCATCAATCACTGCAGTGGTGTTATGATAAATACCCTGGGCTCTCTTTTCAAATAATGAAGCAATGATAACCACTCCCAACGTTTTAGCCTCATCCTGTAATATTCCAGTTGTCGGGCCAGGTATGGCTTCTGCAAGCAAAAAATTATCGTAATCTTCTACATCGCAGAAATATAATGAAGTAAATAGTTCCTGAAGACAAACGATCTGTGCTCCTTTTGCTGCTGCCTCACGAATTCTTTCTACTGCTTTTCTAATATTCTCGTTTTTATCAGCAGAACAGGACATTTGTATCAAACCAACCCGTACTTTACTCATAGTTCAATCTTTTGATCGATTAATCAACTCCTGCCCATCTGTTTCAGGAAGGAAACATGTGATGCTACGGCATAACGAACTTTGGGATATTCAATATAAGACAGACCATATTCCTCGCATGCTTTTTTGATAATCTTGCTGATAGCGGGATAGTGCACATGAGAAATTTTAGGGAACAGGTGATGTTCGATCTGAAAATTCAATCCACCTACCAGCCAGGATACGAGTTTATTATTTGTGGCAAAATTTGCAGTAGTCTTGAGTTGATGAACAGCCCATTCATCATCGAGCTTACCGGTTAATTCATTGGCTACAGGGAAAGCAGTGTGTTCAACGGTATGAGCTAACTGGAAAACAATACTTAAAACAAAGCCCGCGACAAAAGTGAAAATGATAAAACCTATCACCCAGGAAACAAATCCGATTTGATAAATAGGAATACCTACGAAAAGGAAGAAATGAAACAACTTAAAGCCCCAAAAAACTAAATGATCTGAAAGCTTCATTTTTTTCAATGGCATTTCTCCTATTTGTTTGGAAAAATATTTCTGGTAATCCAATACAAATATCCAGAACAGGTAAAGTAGTGAATACAATATCCAGAAATACAGATGCTGATACCTGTGCATAGCATACTTTTTCTGGGTAGAGCTCATACGCATCCATGGCTGTATGTTAATATCATCATCAACGCCATCAATATTTGTATACGCATGGTGGATTACATTATGTTTTACGTTCCACATAAAACTATTACCACCTAAAATATTCAGGGAAAAAGCTGCTAACTGGTTAACAAATTTATATTTACTGAAACTACCGTGGGCGCCATCGTGCATAACATTAAAACCTATTGCTGCCACTATGCAGCCCAACAGAATACATTCAAGAATTGCCAAAATTGTTCCGGGGGTAAAAAAGACAAGGTGGACATACAGAAAAACAAAAGCCACCATCAATATTACAGCCTTGATAAACAAGTTGTAATTACCTGTAGTTGACCTTCCTACTTCTTCAAAATAGTCACTGATCCTCTTTTTTAAATCCGCATGAAACGAATTAGGGACATTGGAAAATTTCGGTGTTGCCATGGCGCAAAGTTACTAATTTTTACTACGTTTCAACCATCAGTAAAGCGTCGAGATTACGAATTCCGATTTTTTTTTCGCAGGTAAACCCTTCCGCATATTTTACGCCAATTCTTTTACCGAGCACCCTCGCGCGGGCGATTACACTCTCCAGGAAATCCGGAGTGGAAATATAGGTTTGCGGACCCTCCTGTTGCTGGCCGGAAACATGGAACTGAGTACTATAAGCTTCTATGGATCTCATTTTTTGTTCGAACGAATCGCTGATATCAATGATAATATCAGGCTCATGATACCAGTCTTGTATATAATGTAAAATATACTTTGGCCGCCATTTATCCTGTTCCCTACCCTGCTCATCGTAGGTTTTGACTTTAACAAGTCCTGATAAAAAGCAGGCATCAGCAATCAAATGGCCCGCACGTCCATGGTCGGGGTGACGATCATCCAGCGCATTGGCAAAAACCACTTCGGGCTGGTATTTTCGGATAGCGCTGATCAGTTGCAATTGATGCTCTTCATCATTTCTGAAAAATCCATCGCGCATTTTGAGGTTGTCCCTTACCGGAACACCCAATATTTCGGCAGCTTTTGCTGCTTCCTGATAGCGGGTGTCGATTGTACCCCGACTACCCAACTCACCCTGCGTTAGGTCTACAATACCTGCTTTTTTCCCTCTTTTTATTTCGTTGACCAATGCTCCTGCGCATCCCAGCTCTACATCATCTGGATGAACGCTGATAGCGAGTACGTCTAATTTCATCTGAATATTATTTGTTTTTTCAATGGTCAGATGGCTGTTCGCCTTAGATAACATTTACTTAGAAAGCAAAAATCCAGGCTCACGGTCATCTGAATATTATTTTAGTCTTTTAAATGGTGAGCTCTCTGAGTGGACGGTGGAGAGTTGAGAATTGACAACAGAACTACTCCACTCTCTATTTTCAACTATCCACTGTCAATTGTCCCTTGTCCACTGAATAAGCGTTTTTTATCTTTTATAAATTTAATAACATCTTGCTTATGCGCTCACCTGCAACAGGCGCCAGCGCTACGCCCATCCCGCTCATTTTTACCGCACAGTACACATGTTCTGATAATTGCCTGACAATAGGCATCTTTTCAACTCCCATGCCCATTATACCACTCCACCGGTCTGTTATGCTGAATGAGATACCTGGTAAAAGACGGGAAGCCATAAATGATTCCAGTTGCTGCTGAATAAAATCAGACGTATCCATTAATTCTGTTGTTTCCTCCTCAATAGCTGTATTCCTTGCACCGCCGAACAAGAGTCTTTTACCCAGATTCCTGAAGTAATAAAACCCTTCATCATAGTGGAAAGTCCCCTTGATCTTCAAACTAGGAATCTCATCTGTCACTAAAACCTGCCCCCTTGCAGGAACAATATGAAGCTCGGGAACCAAATGCTTTGCAAAGGCATTGGTAGTGATCAACAGTCTGGAAGCGCTGATAGTGAACTTTTCAGTAACCACTTCAACAGTGTTTGCATTTTTCTCATAATGCTGAATAGTTGCAGAAGGAATTATCGTCACTCCCATTGCCTGTACCTTACGCATAAGGAGGAGACACAACTTGCCGGAGTGTAATTGTCCTTCTACCGGCGTGTACAACAAATGCTTTACACCTTTAAAGCCGAATGTTTCTATTTTATTATCAGCATAACTGAAAGTACTATCGCTATTAAAGATTGGTCTTAACAGTTGGTTAAGCTGCTGCAATTGATTACCGAACCCGCTATCCATTTCATTTAGTAATTCGTATCCGCCGTTGTTCTCATAATCGATCTGTTCATTGCCAAAAACCGACTGAATAGTACGAATTCCTTTATAGCGCATGTCTACGAGCGAAAGCATTTTATCCTCACCCATCTGGCGGATATCATGCAATAATTCTGTAGGACTGCCATAACAGGCGAAGCCAGCATTCCTGGTGCTGGCTCCGTGAGGAATAAATCCTCTTTCTATTATCGTAACCCTTAAATCGGGTTGTTGTTGTTTTAAAAAATAGGCCGACCATAATCCGGTAAATCCGCTTCCTGCTATTACCACATCACATGGCGCAAAAAAAGATTCTTTTTCCCAGACGGAGAGCTGCATATTTTACAAGTGAATAGCTTCACCATAAGCTACCTCAATAGCATCTTTTACACTTTCGCTGATGGTGGGGTGAGGATGTATGCTGTTCAATACTTCCTGGTAAGTTGTTTCCAGTTTTCTGGCAGTAACAGTTTCTGCAATGGTTTCTGTAACATTATAACCGATAGCATGTGTGCCTAACCACTCACCATATTTAGCATCGAATATTACTTTCACAAATCCTTCAGTATGACCCGCTGCGCTGGCTTTTCCCGAAGCGCTAAGCGGGAACTTACCGACCTTAATTTCATAACCTGCGTCTTTAGCCTGTTTTTCGGTAAGTCCAACGGAAGCAATCTCTGGATAGCAGTAAGTACAACCAGGCACATTACCGTAATCAAGCGGCTGCGGTTGGTGATGATATTTTTTCTCTTTATGACCGATGGCTTCAACGCAGATAATTCCTTCTTTAGAAGCAACGTGTGCAAGTGCCTGTCCGGGAGCGCAATCGCCGATAGCATAAATACCATCTACATTGGTTTTGTAGAACTGATCCACTACAATTTTCCCTTTATCAGTTTTAATACCCATTTCTTCCAATCCTATTCCTTCAATATTCGCTGCAATTCCCACTGCACTTAATAACATATCGGCTTCCAGTACAGTCTCACCATTTTGAGATTTTACGGTTGCTTTTACGCCCTTTCCGGAAGTATCCACTTTAGTCACCTCACTGCTGGTCAGCACTTCAATGCCGCTTTTCTTGAAGTTCTTTTCTAATTCTTTAGATATTTCTTCATCTTCCACAGGAACGATGCGTGGCATGAACTCAACAATAGTCACTTTTGTTCCCATGCTGTTATAGAAATAAGCAAACTCCACTCCTATGGCGCCGCTTCCCACTACAATCAATTTCTCGGGAGCCTGCTGAAGGGCAAGCGCCTCCCTATATCCAATGATCTTTTTACCATCAATTTTTAATGCGGGTAATTCACGGCTTCTTGCACCTGTGGCAATGATGATGTGCTTGCCTTCTACAACTTGTTTTTTACCATCCTGTCCGGTTACTTCCACCTGTCCCTTACCTTTTATTTTTCCAAAACCATTCACTACATCAATCTTGTTTTTTTTCAGAAGGAAGGTAACCCCTTTACTCATCTTATCAGCTACGCCCCTGCTCCTTTTGATCACTGCGGCAAAATCAACTTTTCCAGAGGCTTCAATACCATAATCCTTTGCATGCTTGATATCCTCGTTCACCTGGGCACTTTTCAGTAACGCTTTTGTAGGAATACAGCCCCAGTTTAAACAGATGCCACCCAGATTTTCTTTTTCTATTATAGCAGTTTTTAAACCGAGCTGTGATGCCCTGATAGCGGCTACATAACCACCAGGTCCGCTTCCAAGAACTATAACATCGTATGCCATTCTATGAAAATTTAATGATTGATTGAAGATTTATGCTTGCGAAATTATGCCGTTGGACGGAAAGAGCCAAAAGCAGGGCCGGCCACCTCAAACATCCGCCGCCCTTAACACATCCTTTATAAGTGCGTAAGTATTGCTGGTATATTCACTCAGTCGGGCTGGGTCAACCCATTCGATAGCTGAAATTTCCTCTTCTTGCTGGGGCACGAGTGTTTGTGCTCCCCTGGCTTGAAACAGATACCAGTGGGTATCTTTCAATATCTTTCTTCCTTTTTCAGTGTAGGTATGGTAAGTTGTAATAAGAAACTTCTGCAGTTCCAGGTCCGTTAAGCCGGTTTCTTCGGCAACTTCTCTGCCGGCACAATACTCGGGTGTTTCACCTTCTTCCATTTTTCCTTTAGGAAGATCCCACTTTTCCCGTCTGTAAATCAGCAATATTTCACCATGTTCATTTACCACCACACCACCGGCAGCGGTAACAGGAGTATATGTTTTCAATAGGGAGGTTTTATCTTCTATCATCTGAAATTTATCCTCGAAATATATTTTTAGCGCCATATGTTTATCTGTTACCGCAAGTTATACTATTCCATTATTTTCGCACCATGACAAATGAAAAGGCTTTAGCCGAAAAGCTATTACAGATCAATGCCGTATCCCTGCGTCCGGGTCAGCCGTTTACCTGGGCCTCTGGTTGGAAAAGCCCAATTTATTGCGATAATCGCCGCGTGCTTTCCTTTACACATATCAGGGAACTTGTTAAATCTGAAATGTGTAACCTCATATTTGAAAAATTCCCCGATGCGGATATCCTGGCTGGTGTGTCTACTGCCGGCATTGCCTGGGGAGCATTGGCAGCCGACCAGCTCAAACTGCCTTTTATATATGTGCGTCCCAAGCCTAAAGAGCATGGATTGGGTAATCGGGTGGAAGGTTATTATGAAAAAGGACAGCGTACTGTAATTATTGAAGACCTGGTGTCTACGGGTAAAAGCAGTTTGCAGGTGGTTGATGCACTTAAAGCAGGCGGATTAGAAGTAATGGGCATGGTATCCATCTTTACCTATGGTTTTGATGTGGCCAGAGAGTCTTTTGAAAAGGCCGGGGTGAAGTACTACCCGCTCACCAACTACCAGGCGCTGATTGAACTGGCTATTGAAAAAGGGATTGTTACGAAAGACCAGGAGCAGATTTTGTTAAAATGGAAGGATAATCCTTCCGAGTGGACAGGATTTTGATTAGTTTTAATGAAGGGTGAATTGCCTGAGATCACCATGATTGTCCAATGCAACCTTCAGGCAAAAAAATACATTTATAAAAAGAGCTTAATCTGATCAATAATAATATAAATACTTATTAATGAAAAAACTGTTAACACTGCTTGTAGCCATAATAGGATTAACTTCTATCGGCTGGAGTCAGTCTGCACCCAAGAAGAAAGGAATACAAACAGTGACCCTTAGCACGCCAACGGTTCAGTGCGGCATGTGCAAGAAAAAAATTGAATCCTACCTGAAACGGGAAGAAGGTGTACAGGCAGTAGATGTCAACTATAAAACAAAGAAAACCAAGGTTACTTACGTAGCAGAACGCACCAATATAGAAAACATCAAAACAGCCATTGCCAACGTGGGATATGATGCGGATGATGTAACAGCAAATGAGGAGTCCTATGACAGGCTTCCCAAGTGCTGCAAGAAACCGGAAGACGGTGGAGGCATGTAAATAAATAAATTAACTACAGACCGAACTATCGCAGTTCCGTTGTTTCAAACGGGGTTGAGGAAAGTCCGGACAGCATAGAGCAATGTACCGGCTAACGGCCGGGTCCCGCTTAAAACGGGAACAGAAAGTGCCACAGAAAATAACTACTTCAGCCGCCGAAACCCGAATGAAGACCATTAATCTGCGTTTAGAATTCGGCGGAGGAAGAAAAGGTGAAAATGTGAGGTAAGAGCTCACGGTTGCTTATAGTAATATAACCAATGGGTAAACCTTACATGCTGAAATGCCATGTAAGCCAGTCTTTGAGGGTTGCTCGC
>CAZSFY010000005.1:0-102263 GCA_964606315.1 uncultured Chitinophagaceae bacterium
TGGATAGCATAGGCGATAACATCAACCAGGCATTCTATCCCTATGCGCCTATTGATACTTTTCGGACAGGTGGAATATTATACAAACTCATTGATACTGTTTTTAACGGCGGACTGTCACGTGATTCTATTTATGTCTATTCAAACGATCCCGATAGTGCCATTTATAACCTTTCTTTTATTGAAGTTGGACAGGGCTTCGGAGATTATGTGCCTGATTTGAACGGCGCTAACGGAAAGGTGTACCGATGGATTGCTCCGGTAAACGGAGAAAAACAAGGCAACTATGAGGCAGCAGTATTTCTCGTGTCGCCCAAGAAACAGCAGTTAATGAATGTGGGCGTTGATTATATTATTTCTAAAACCACTACTGTCACTGCCGAAGGCGCTATGAGCAATTACGATGTCAATACTTTTTCAAGCAGGGATAAAAAAAATGATAAAGGTTTTGCAGGTAAGGTGACGCTTAAAAATGAATTGCCTCTGAACAATGGTAAAAAGCTGATTACAGAGGGAGGATATGAATATACAGAAGCGCTCTTCAGACCACTGGAACGATTAAGGAACGTGGAATATACCAGGGATTGGGGCCTGGCTCTTAGGATGGATCCTGCTGATGAAAGAATTATAACCGGCGGCGTACAATGGCTCGACAGTAAACAAAATACATTGCGCTATCAACTGACGACCTACGACAGGAGCGATGGTTTTAAGGGTGTACGAAATACCATCACCCATATTCAGAATATAAGCGGATGGCAGTTCAACAATATTTTTAATTATTCGTCAATCAACGCTACAGAAGACAAAGGATATTTTTTGCGTCCAACCCTTAGCGTAACCAAAGTATTGGAAAAACTCAAAAAATACCAATTGCATCTGAAATATGAAGTCGAACATAATGAAGTGAATAATCGTATTACCGATTCTATTACGCCACAGAGTTTTTCATTTAATGTTCTAACGGCGGGTATTAAGTCGAGCGATGAAAAATTAAACCGGTGGGGCTTTACTTATTTTACACGTGAAGATGCTTATCCCGTAGGTACAGGTCTTTTGAGATCTGACCGAAGCCAGAATTTTACTTTTAGCACTGAGTTATTAAAAAGTGACAGGCATCAGTTTCGTTTCAATAGCACATACAGGAGTCTGAAAGTGTTTAATGCTATTATGCCTACTATTAAAGGGGATAATTCTTTACTGGGGAGAGCAGAGTACCAGGTGAATGAGTGGCGTGGATTGCTTACCGGTAATGTTTTATACGAAGTAGGAGCAGGGCAGGAGCAAAAAAGGGATTTTGCCTTTTTGGAAGTGCCGGCGGGCAGAGGAGAATACACCTGGATTGATTATAATAATGATGGTTTACAATCCCTGAATGAGTTCGAGGTGGCTATTTTTCAGGACCAGGCTAAATACATTAGGATATTTACTCCCACTAATGAATTTGTGAAGGCTAATTATAATACGCTGAATTATAGTCTGAGCCTGAATCCGCGTTCTGTTATTGATTTGGCGAAAGCAGGAAAAACAGCAAAGCTGCTGGCTAAACTGAATGTACAGTCGTCACTTCAGATCAATAAAAAAGAACTGGCACAGGGTTTAATACAACCTAATCCTTTCAAAGCGCCACTTAATGACACATCTCTGATCACTCTCAACTCAACTTTTATCAATACTTTTTCCTTTAACAGGTTTAGTTCGAAATGGGGAGTCGATATTACGAATTCCCGTAACGGTTCCAAAGCACTGCTTACATACGGTTACGAAAGCAGGAAGCTAAACGATTGGACAATCAGAACCAGGTACAATATTTCTAAAAGTATTCTGCTTGACCTTACCGGTAAAACTGGTGTTAATGAACTGACTACTTCTAATGCAAAATTTGATAACCGCAATTATTACATTCAGCAATATTCTCTTGAGCCCCGGATCAGTGTTACCAGGGGAGCCAACTTCAGGGTAATTGTGGGTTACAGGTACACTGATAAAGAAAATGAATCAGGAGGAATGGAAAGGTCAACGGCTAATTCGGTGAACACAGAGATAAAGTATAATATTCTGCAAAATACCTCCCTGCAGGGAAAGCTTACTTACAGCGATATTTCTTTTACTTCCAAACAAGCTGTTCCTAATCCCAATAGCACTGCCGGATACATACTGCTTGATGGTTTGCTTCCGGGTAAAAACTATTTGTGGAATTTTGATGTTAGTAAAAGGTTGTCCAAAAACTTAGAGATGAATATCCAGTATGAAGGAAGAAAGCCTGGTTCTGCGAGAGTGGTGCATATCGGTCGTGCTTCCATCAGGGCTCTTTTATAAATTACAAAACCGGAAGTGAATAGCTCACTTCCGGTTTTGTAAAGAAAATTTTAGTATTGATTAACTAAAAAGATCTCTTTTATCTTAAGTCTCTTACTCCTTCACCGATTTTAAATCCATTATGGTAAATAGAGATCTTATAGTTACCTTTTTTAAAGTCGCCAGTTTGTTTCCATGCAAACTCTACATGTTTCTTTTTGCCTGCTTCTATTTCTACAGGAACTTTTGCTGTAAAGTTTTTTTCTCCTTCTTCACGGGTTGTGAATGTTCCTGATCCTAGTGATTCAACGCTAACAGGGTTACCATCAGGGCCTACAATAGATACATAAATTTCAGTGGAACCTGATTGAGCGATCCTGTTGTCAACATCAAAAGAAATAACCAGCTTATCAACTCTTTTCGCTTTGGCCGTAACCTTTTCTTTACCGCTCTTTCTTTCATCAACTGGCGTGATGGCAATACCTGAAGCATTAAGCGTTGAGGCGATGGTTACCTGGTCTTCCAGTACTCTCTTTACGCCTTCCAATGTTTCTTTTTGTGAACGGAAATTATCTCTCTCTACTGATATAGCAGCATTTTCTGTAGTCAGCGTTTGATTTTCCAATGTCAGTCTGGCTACTTCCTGCTCAAGAAATCCTATTTTATCATTGAGTTCAGAAATGAGACTCTCAGCTTTTTTCTTTTCATCGGCAGTTAATTTTTGTTTCCTGAGTATGCTGCTGATCTGTCCCTTCAATTTGGTGATTTCAGAATTGCTTTCGGTAAGTTTTCCTTCGATTTCATTGTTATAACCTGTTAATGAATCGAGACGTGCTAATGAAGCATCAAAGCTTCTTTGTAATTCATTTTTAGAAGAATCGACAGTTACATATTGTGCCTGCAGCTGTGTCATTTTCTGGTCGTTGTTATTTTTATCCCAGAGAAAATAGCCCCAGGTGCCAAGAATACCCACAGCGAGTAAACCAATAATCAGGTTTTTCGAGTCTCTACGGGGAGGCTGGCTTTGGGGTGTGGCCGATGGATAATTGCTTGTGCTCATAAATGTGTATTTAATTTAAAAACTGGTTTTGGGCAGCTTCGGCAGTAAGTTAGTCCAAAACCGTGCCAATAGGATGAAAAAAATGTTAAGGGAATGTGCAAAACTAATGTAAATAATTGTTTGTGTAGATATTACCAATTAAAAAATAACTTTGTAAGATGGTAACAGAAAAGATTCTTAAAGACTGGAAACAAAAGTTATTTAAACCTGTTTATTGGTTGGAGGGTGAAGAAGATTATTTTATTGATAAGCTGGTCAAATACGCTGAACATTCTATTCTTAATGAGTCGGAAGCTTCGTTTAATCTTTCTGTTTTTTATGGTAAAGATGCTGCCTGGACTGATGTTGTAAATGCCTGTATGCGTTATCCCATGTTTGCTGAAAAGCAGGTGGTAATACTAAAAGAGGCACAGCAGATGAAAGACATTAACAAGCTGGAAGGTTATATTGATAAGCCTTTGGCGTCAACTATTTTCATTGTTGCCCATAAAGAAAAAAAGATTGATGGGAGAAGCAAACTGGCAAAACTGCTTAAGGAAAAAGGAGAACTGCTGTCAACAAAAAAGTTATATGAAAACCAGTTGCCTGACTGGGCTACCAGTCTGGTACAGTCGAAAGGTTTTTCTATAGATCATAAAGCAGTGGTTTTACTGGTAGATCATATCGGGAACGATCTGAGCCGGATAGATAACGAGATTGATAAGCTCCTGGTCAATATCGGGTCAAGGAAAACAATCACAGAAGATGATATTGAAAAATATGTAGGTATCAGCAAAGAATATAATCCTTTCGAACTGCAGAATGCACTGGCTAAAAAAGATCTGGTAAAGGCGATGAAGATCGTTAATTATTTCGCGGCTAACCCAAAAGCGGCGCCTATTCAACTGGTGTTACCCACTCTCTATAACCTGTTCAGTAAAACATATATGGTCTTTGGACAAAACAATGTTGACGAAAAATCCATTGCTTTGGCTATTGGGGTAAACCCCTATTTTGTGAAAGACTATTTAATAGCGGCAAAAAATTATGGCTTCGAAGGGGTTCAGAATGCTCTGTTGTTATTGCATCATTATAATCTTAAAAGTGTAGGAGTGGGAGATAGTGGAACGGCTGACGGTGATTTAATGAAGGAACTGGTTATTAAAATAACTTATTGATGCCTGTTGGTCTTTTTTTAACTGCTCTTTGAGCTGCTCAATTCCATCAAACTTTTTCTCGGCGCGGAGAAAAGCTCTAACGGTAACTTTTAATTTTTGGCCGTAAATATCTTCATCGAAGTCAAAAATATTCACTTCAATATGCCGCTGGCCGCCTCCTATAGTCGGACGAACACCAATATTCATCATTCCCTTGAATTGTCGTTTGTCCGTTCCGGTTGGAGTAACTTCTACTGCATACACGCCGTTACCCGGAATGATCTTTTCATCATTGTCTATACTGATATTGGCAGTGGGAAATCCGATGGTTCTTCCCAACTGATTGCCTTTAATGACTGTGCCTTCGAAGAAGAAAGCATAACCCAGTAATTCGTTAGCCCTTTGAATATTGCCTTCTTTCAGTGCCGTTCTGATACCCGTTGAGCTTACCGTTATATCTTTTAAAAGATGCTGGGGTATTTCTTTTAACACAAAAAACCCGTTGCCGCTGTATTGTTCCAGTAGTTTATAATCTCCCTCACGCCCTTTGCCAAACTTATGGTCGTAGCCGATAATCACTACAGCGGGAGAAAAACTCGCACATAAAAACTTTTCTATGTATTCAGTTGGCGTAAGACTGGAAAACTGTTCGGTAAAAGGTACAATAACCAAATGATCAATCCCAAGCGCATCCAGCAATTCAATTCTTTCTTGGATCGTATTGATCAGTTCCACTTTTTTAGTGTCGTGGTAAACGATTTTCCTGGGATGGGGATGGAAAGTGATAATGACTGTCTCGCCTCCAATTCGGGCAGCTTCTGTTTTTAATTGGGAAATGATTTGCCGGTGACCCAAATGCACTCCATCGAAAGTACCTATTGTAACAACTGCTTTTCTAAATACCGGTAAGCGGTCAATATCCTTATGAACGATCATAGATTCCCGCAAAGATAATTCTTATCTTTGCGCATCAAAATAAAAACGATTCATGAGTCTTTATTCGCAAAGGGGAGTTTCGGCACAGAAAGAAGATGTACACAGAGCGACGGCTAATCTCGATAAAGGTTTGTACCCTTATGCGTTTTGTAAATTATATCCCGATTTTCTTACAGGTGACAATAACTGGGTAAATGTTATGCATGCCGATGGGGCGGGAACAAAAAGTATCCTCGCTTACTTGTACTGGAAAGAAACCGGTGATATTTCCGTTTGGAAAGGTATAGCGCAGGATGCCATCGTCATGAATTTGGATGATCTGCTTTGCACCGGTATTACCGACAATATCCTGTTCTCTTCTACTATCGACCGTAACAAAAGACTCATTCCCGCCGATGTATTATCTGTTATTATAGACGCTACCCAGGAGTTTTTTGATCTGATGGCCGGGTATGGGGTTAATATTAAATACTTGGGAGGAGAAACTGCTGATGTGGGAGATGTCGTACGGACTATTGCGGTCAACGGAACCATGACCGCCCGCTGGCCTAAAGACAGGCTGGTGACAAACGAAAAGATTCAACCAGGCAATGTAATTGTTGGTTTTGCAGGATATGGTACTTGTACCTATGATAATCAATATAATAGTGGTATTGGCAGCAACGGACTTACCAGTGCCAGGCATGATGCCCTCAGCAAGTTTTACAGTCAGACTTACCCAGAATCCTATGATAATGGTTTGGCTGACGAAGTAGTGTATATCGGTCGGCACAGGCTAACCGACGAAGTGAGGATCGAGACAGGTGAACGCAAACAGGTCGGTTCTTTATTATTATCGCCCACAAGAACGTATGCCCCTCTTTTGCAGGCTATTTTGTCGGCACACTTTGAAGAAATAAATGGTATTATCCATTGTAGCGGAGGCGGGCAGACCAAATGCCTGAAATATCTGCCCGGCAGTTTCTGTATTATTAAGGATAATCTTTTCGATCCCCCTGCGATTTTTGATATTCTTCGCGCTGCTTCAGGCGCCGATAACCGGGAAATGTACCAGGTGTTCAATATGGGTCACCGACTGGAGATCTTTACCACTCCGCAGGCAGCCAAAAGCATGATCAATATTGCTGAAGACTTTGGTATTGCCGCCCGTGTAGTGGGCAGGGTCGAACTTTCAGCAAAAAAAGAATTACTATTAACAGTAAACGGCGAGACAATCAGTTATCAGGGTTAGTGGTATTAACATTTTCTTTTCCTGGTTTTTCAGACTTTCTTTGTAAAAAGCTATGAAGTCTCAATATCGCTTATTACATTTGTTCCTGTTCAGCCGTAATTGATTTGCAACCACCCTTTTTGCAACTTTTTTAGAAAATTTTACGACTATTTATTGTTGAGCCCGTACCCTGATCGATAGATTAGTCATTTTTATATTTAGAAGATATGAGACAGCTCAAGATTGCTACGCAGATTACGAACAGGGATTCACAGGCGGTAGAGAAGTACTTACAGGAGATATCAAAGATATCAATGATCACTCCTGAAGAGGAAACTGTGCTTGCCCAGCGAATTAAAATGGCTGATCAGCGGGCATTAGACAAACTGGTGCAAGCTAACTTACGTTTTGTGGTATCTGTTGCTAAGCAGTACCAGCACCAGGGCCTCTCACTTAGCGATTTGATCAACGAGGGTAACCTCGGTTTGATAAAAGCAGCCCAGCGTTTCGATGAAACTAAGGGTTTTAAATTCATTTCATACGCTGTTTGGTGGATCCGCCAGTCCATCCTTCAGGCGTTGGCAGAGCAGGGAAGATTAGTCCGCTTGCCTCAAAACAAAATTGGCACCTATAACAAAGCAAATAAAGCCTATATGGCTTTTGAGCAGGAACATGAAAGAGAGCCCAGCACCGAAGAACTGGCTGAGCTTCTTGAAATGAGCGAAACTGAGATCAACAATATCTTCCAAAGCAATACGCGTCACACATCACTGGATGCTCCGGTTCACGAAGCTGAAGATGTAGCTATGGGCGACTTGCTGGAAGGTGGCGATGATACTGACGATGATGTGATGAAAGATTCTTTGCGGAACGAAATCCGCAGAGTGCTGAAGTCCCTCAGTCCCCGTGAAGCAGAAATCGTAAACGCCTATTTTGGCCTGGACGGTGAAAATGGAGTGACTATCGAACAGATTGGTCAGAAGTACGATCTTACCAAAGAACGTATCCGCCAGATTAAAGAAAGAGCCATCAAGCGTTTACAGAAAGCACGTTACAGTAACGCACTAAAAGCATACTTAGGATAATCCGGTTTGGATTGTCTTAAAGATCACTGACTTTTTAAGAACCTTGCCCCTGCAGATCCCGATCTGTATTGGCAAGGTTTCTTTTTTCTCATCCGGTAGTATTGCGCGTTTCAATAGCCTGATAGACTCTCACTCTATAATTGTCCACTGTTTGACTATCTTCTTTAAACCTGTTAATTCTCTATCGGTTATGTGATTACTAGCGTTTATGGTTTTACCTTTACACCGTCTATGCATAATATCCGAAAGTGGTCATATCTGAGTATCTTCTTACTGCTGATTTCCTGTGAAAGAGCTATCCATTTTGAACCTCGCAGCACCGAATCAAAATTAGTTGTGGAGGGGATCATTGAAAATGAACAATATCCCATTGTGTACCTTAGCAACAGCCTGGGTTTCTTCAACACTATAACGCCTGCCGACCTTGCGAACTTTTTTGTTCATGATGCAAAAGTTACTATTTCTAACGGATCACTTACGCATATATTAAAAGAGAAAACGATTCCTGTCGCCAATGGGGCTAATATGTATTATTATGCTATTGATTCTGCCGACCTGAATACTGCTTTTAAAGGGGAACTGGGCACGAAATACGATTTAACTATAGAGGTGGGAGGTCAAACTTACACTTCTTCTACAACGATTCCGCCACTGACTCAACTCATTACGGCATTGTGGTACGAAGAATATATAGACCGGGAAGATTCCGGTAAAGTAGCATTGTATGGGGAGTATTATGATCCGCCGGGTCTGGGTAATTATACCCGATACTTCACACAAGTCGGTGAAGGGCCGTTCCTGCCCGGCCTGAACTCAATCTTTGATGACCAGGTAGTAGATGGTAAAACGTACAGTCTGCAGATCGACCAGGGAGTTGACCGCAACACAGATATTGATTTTGAAGAATATTCATTTTTCCGGAGGGGCGATAGCGTGACGGTAAAACACTGTAATATTGATAAGGGAGTCTATGATTTCTGGCGAACCATGGAGTTTGGATATCAGAGTATTGGTAACCCGTTTTCTTCGCCTACAAAAGTGACCGGCAACATCAGTAACGGCGCTTTGGGGTATTTTGGTGGATATGCTGTGCAGTATATAGGTATCAGCTTACCGGAATAGGCCTACATTTGAAAAATTTTTTAGTTCAGCTATAGATTACATATATGAATAATTCAGAAAAAGTTCATTGCCTGATTATTGGCTCTGGTCCCGCAGGATACACCGCGGCGATCTATGCTTCCCGCGCTAACCTCAAACCTGTACTGTACCAGGGTATTCAACCTGGCGGACAGTTGACGATTACCACTGAAGTTGAAAACTATCCCGGTTACCCCGATGGTATCCAGGGGCCTGATATGATGGTCAATTTTGAAAAGCAGGCAGCACGTATGGGTGCTGATATACGTTACGGACTGGCCACAAAAGTTGATTTTACCAAACATCCCTATTGTGTTTGGATCGATGAGGAAAAGCTTATAGAAGCCGATGCAGTGATCATTGCTACCGGTGCCTCCGCAAAATGGCTAGGAGTGAAAGGAGAAGAACGTTTGAATGGTTACGGCGTAAGCGCCTGTGCTGTGTGCGACGGATTCTTTTTTAAGGGAAAAGAAGTAGCGATTGTAGGAGCCGGAGATACTGCGGCCGAAGAGGCGCTTTATCTTTCCAAACTCTGCTCTACCGTACATATGTTTATCCGCCGCGACGCAATGCGAGCCTCGAAGATCATGCAGGAAAGAATTCACAGAACACCCAATATCAAGGTCTACTGGAATACAGAAACAGACGAGGTGCTGGGCGAATCAAAAGTAGAGGCAGTGAGAATTAAAAATAATAAAACAGGGGAGACCACCGAGTTACCTGTCAGCGCCTTTTTCGTAGCGATTGGCCACGAACCCAACTCGCAAATATTTAAAGGCTGGCTGGATATGGATGAGGCCGGTTACATTCAAACTGTACCAGGCACTTCAAAAACCAATATTGAGGGCATTTTTGCCTGTGGAGACGTACAGGATAATATTTACCGGCAGGCAGTAACAGCCGCCGGAAGCGGATGTATGGCTGCTCTTGATGCAGAACGGTATCTTTCCATGAAAGAACTTGGCGTATGATATCCATTGAGTTGCAGGACGTTCGGCTGCATGCCTATCATGGAATATATGAAGGAGAGGATAAGACCGGTAATCCTTATATCATCAACCTGTCGGTAAAATATGACGAAAAGCATTCTGACTTTGATGATATAAGGAACACTATCAATTATGTTGATCTTTATGAAATTGTGAAGCAACGCATGCAGATACCCACCGGACTTTTAGAAAAAGTGTGTGAAAGTATTATCAGGCGTATCAGGCACCAGTATCCTTTTGTTCAGGAAGTGACTTTGTCGCTTTACAAACTTCAGCCACCGTTAATAAATTTTGAAGGGAGAGTAGGTGTTACAATGACCAAAAAATTTAATGACTAGGGATTGCTTGATGATTTATAAGTATTATTGCGGCTATTAATAATGGTACAACCCACATTTGAGATAGGAACAGCGGTATCGACAGATTTACCGGCAGACAGTCAACTGTTGGTGGAGATTAGCCACCAATCGCTGAACTATGTGTTATACGCACGTGAGAACAAGCAACTTTATCTCCTAAGGCAGTATAGGATGTACACATCAGCCGACCGCTCGGTAAGCGACTTGCTGGAAGAGATCATTGCCAGCGACAGTATCATTACCCATCATGCAGATAGAGCCAAGATCATTTATAATTTTCCCGCTGCGGATCTGGTTCCTGCTGACTATTACACTCCCGATCTCAAACAAAGTATTGCGAAAGTAACGGATGGGGATGCAACCGGCGATCTGCTGTTTGATGAGCAGGTCAGTGGCTGGAACATGTATAATATTTACAGGGTATCAAGAGAAATACACTTGTTGTGTAAGGAAAAATTCAAAGGGAGTCAATACTGGCATTTATATACGATGATCCTGTTGAATGCCCGCAATGACACACCTGCTAATGTTTGTTCATGCCAACTCACGTTCTATAACGATAAGTTTATAGCAGCCTGCTTTCGCGATCAGCAACTCTTGTTACTTCAAACATTTTTTTATCAGACTCCGGAAGATGTGGCTTATTACCTGTTGTTAATATGTAAACAACTGGATATTCCTAAAGAAGAAATTATCCTGACAGTTTCCGGGTTAATTGATGCACAATCTGCACTCTTTACCGAATTGCTGAAGTATTTTGTTGAAGTACACTATGATAAACTCCCTGAACAATTTGAGGCAAATGAATTACTGCAGGAATATCCCCAACATTATTTTTCTCCATTATTGAAAATCTCGTTATGCGTATAATCGGGGGCGAACTGGGCGGAAGAAGAATTAATCCCCCGGCTAAAATGCCCTATACGCGTCCTACCACCGATGTGGCAAAAGAAGGTTTATTTAATATCATCCAAAACAATCTGGATATAACATCTTTAAAAACATGCGATCTTTTTGGAGGTACAGGAAGCATAAGTTATGAGCTTGCTTCGCGCGGCGCTATGAGTTGTACCATCGTAGAAAAGGACAATGCCATGTTTGATTTTATCCGCAAAACAGCAGAAATGCTGAAACTTGAAAATTTTCATCCTGTTAAAATGGATGTATTTAAGTTCGTAGCCCAACAAACCGATAACTATGATCTTATTTTTGCCGGGCCTCCCTATGCGCTGGAAACAATAGACCTGTTACCGGTCAAAATCTTTGAACACAAAATGCTGACGCCAAAGGGATGGTTCATACTGGAACACACGCCGCGCAACAGTTATAAGACCTTTCCCCATTATGTAACTGAGCGTAATTATGGAACGACCATCTTCAGTATTTTTGTTAACCGATGAATATATTTGTAACAGGTATAGGAACAGGAATTGGTAAAACAGTAGTCGCTGCCATACTCACTGAAGCGCTTAAAGCCGACTATTGGAAGCCGATACAGGCCGGTGATCAGGGAGGTACTGATACCGAGTGGATAAGGTCTGTTATTTCTAATGAACAGTCGCGTATTCACCAGGAAAAATACCGGCTGAAAATGCCTGCTTCTCCTCATATAGCTGCGAGAAATGAGGGAATAAATATCAATATCGATACTATTGTCAACTCATTACCTGTCGCTGATAACCTGATTATTGAAGGAGCAGGCGGATTGATGGTCCCCCTAAATGATAATGAGTTTGTCATTGATTTAATAAAAGCGCTTGAGGCAAGAGTGGTATTAGTAAGCCGTAACGAACTGGGAAGTATTAATCATTCTTTGCTCACTGCAATGGTTTGCAAACAATATAAGTTAAGAGTGCTAGGTTGGATATTTAATGACCAGTATCTGGATTACGAAAGTGAGATAGTCAGTTGGACAGGCTATCACTACTTAGGTTCGGTTCCTTTTGTGGAACATCCCGATAAAAATTTTATTAGGGAACAGGCAGCTAAAATGGAACAGCGATTTTATCAATGGCCCTGGTAATGTATTATGAATAAACAGGCGATAAGAAAAGAATATGGTTTAATGCGGACTACTCTTCACCAGGAGGAAGTAAAAGAAAGATCTGTCCGGATCATTGAGCTGTTTCGTAGCCTGAAGCTGGATGGCATACAGGTATTGTTGTCTTATGCGGCTATACCCGAAAGAAATGAATTTGATGTACGTCCCTGTGAACAGCTACATCTCCTTAATCATCCATCTGCAAGGATTGCATGGCCGCGCCTGGATAAGGAACGACCGGATATGGAGGCCATAGAGCTGACAGATACAACTATATTCGCAAAAAATCTATATGGTATCGATGAGCCGCAGGGGGGTAATATTATCGATCCTCAGTTGATTGATGCCGTGTTTGTTCCGTTACTGGCATTTGATGTTAAGGGTTATCGGGTGGGGTATGGTAAAGGTTTTTATGACAGGTATCTTGTCCGTTGCGCACCGGATATCGTAAAAATCGGATTCTCATTTTTTGAAGCGCTGCCTGTTATTGATGACATCGGTCAATTTGATGTACCTTTAAATCTCTGTATAACTCCTGCTCGCATATATGAATTTTAACACACCTCTGCTGAGAACAATAAGAATTCTGTTGTTCCCCTTTTCATTGCTGTACGCTTTAATAGTAATTATTCGTAACAGGATGTTCGATAAGGGCATATTGGGTTCTTCATCTTTCAATATTCCTATTATAGGAGTAGGCAACCTGTCTGTCGGCGGAACGGGTAAGTCACCTATGGTAGAATTTTTGCTGCAACAATTACAAACAAAATATCAGTTGGCAGTATTAAGCAGAGGATATAAAAGAAAAACGCAGGGCTATGCTTTGGCAAATGAGGAAACCACGGCGTTGGAGATAGGAGATGAGCCTATGCAGTTTTATAGGAAATTTCCTTCTGTTACCATTGCTGTGGGTGAAGAAAGAATTGTAGCTATTCCCCAATTGTTACATGACCGCCCAAAGACTGAAGTAATTATTCTCGATGATGCATTTCAGCACCGTTATGTTGTAGCCGGATTGGATATTATTTTAACCGATTATAATAACCTGTTTACACGCGACTGGTATCTGCCTACAGGCGATTTGCGGGATGCCAAATCGAGTTATAAACGCGCTCATATTATTATTGTTACAAAATGTCGGCCTGATCTTTCTGCCAAAGAAAAAGATGAGATCATCAGTGAAGTTAAACCCTTGCCGCACCAGCAGGTATTTTTTACTACTATTAATTATGGTACTCCCTATCATATTATAACAAAAGAACAAAGAGCATTAAACAACCGTACTAAAGTGTTATTGGCGACAGGAATAGCTAATCCGAAATCTCTAGAAAAATATTTGTCTCTTAATGCAGAATCTTACGATGAAATGCTATATAGTGACCATTATATATTCACTATTGATGATTGGAAAAATATAAGTAAAAGATTTAAAACTATTGCATCCGATAATAAAATAATGCTGACGACAGAAAAAGACGCAGTACGGCTGATAAAATTTAATCAGTCACTCAATGATTACCCTTTATACGTGTTGCCAATGAGTATTCGTTTTCTGTTTGATGAAGAAAAAACGTTTACTGAAATAGTAGATAAATTCATTTCAGGATTTCAACACCCAAAAGAAAGTAATTAATGCCTTCAAGAAAATCTTCAAAGAAAAAAAATAACCGTACTGAAAAACACAGAGAGTTTACAGGCGTATTAGATATTACAAGATCCGGGATGGGTTATGTAATCGTGCAGGATTTGCCCAGCGATATTATTGTGAGGCCGTCAGATTTCAATACTGCCCTACATGGAGATAGCGTAAAAGTTTTAGTCAAACAAGGCATTGCCAAAAACGGACGTTTACAGGGAGAGATAATTGAAGTATTGAAAAGAAGACAAACAGAGTTCCCCGGACGGTTACAGATCAGTGAGAATTTTGCTTTTTTTATAGCCGATGTAGACAAGCCCATGCCCGATATTTTTGTGCCGGTTGATAAATTAAAGGGAGCAACAGAAAATGACCTGGTTATTGTCAGGATAGTGGATTGGCAGAAGAATAAAAAACCAGTAGGCGAAGTGGTGAGCGTAATGGATGAAAGTGATGAGAGTGATTTTGCCATGAAGCAGATACTAATGGAAAACGGATTTCCATTAAACTTTTCTGAAGAGGCATTGGAAGAATCAGAGAGAATTCCGGATGCCATTGCCAGTGAAGAATATAATAGAAGAAAAGACTTTCGGGATACACTCACTTTTACTATCGACCCTATTGATGCCAAAGATTTTGACGATGCTATTTCGTTAAAGCAACTTATTAATGGTAATTATGAAATAGGTGTGCATATAGCAGATGTCAGTTATTATCTCGAAACAGGAACAGCGCTTGATGCTGAAGCCTATGATCGTGCTACATCGGTGTACCTGCCTGACAGAGTATTGCCTATGTTGCCGGAAAGAATATCCAACGAACTTTGTTCTCTTCGTCCCAATGAAGAAAAGCTGACTTTCTCTGCGGTTTTTGAAATTACCGCCAAGGGAATGATTAAATCGCATTGGATAGGCAGAACGATTATTAAATCCAACCATCGCTTCACTTACGAAGAAGCGCAGGAGATTATTGAAACCGGTTTAGGTTTATATAAAGATGAAATTCTACTGTTGAATGATATTTCCCAGAGATTCAGAAAACAGCGGTTCAAAAAAGGAGCCATTAATTTTTCTTCCCAGGAAGTAAGGTTCAAACTGGATGAAAATGCCAAACCTATTGGTATTATTGTTAAGGAAAGTAAAGAAGCTCATCAGCTTATTGAGGAGTTGATGCTGCTTGCCAATAAAACAGTAGCAGAATATATATCTAAAATAAAAGTAGATAAAAAGGCAGTCCCCTTTCCTTATCGCGTGCATGATACACCTGATGAAATCAAGTTGTTGCCGTTCATGGCTTTTGCTAAAAAATACGGACATGAATTCGATACATCAACACCCGAAGGCATTGCTGCCTCGTTTAATAAAATGATAGAAGCGGCAAAAGGTACACCCGAACAACATGTGCTTGAACAGTTGGGTATCCGCACGATGGCAAAAGCTGTATATACCACAGAAAATATTGGGCATTACGGATTAGGGTTCGCTAATTATTGTCATTTTACATCTCCTATTCGCCGTTATCCCGATGTGTTGGTGCATCGTATAGTACAACAGGCTTTGGAGGGTAAGATAGTGCCGGATAAAAAACTGGAACAGAAAAGTAAGCATTGCAGCGACAGAGAACGTTCCGCAATGGAAGCAGAACGTGCTGCTAATAAATATAAGCAGGTGGAATATATGCGGGGCTTTCTTGGAGAGGAATTTGAAGGTGTTATCACAGGTGTATCAGGTTTTGGTTTTTGGGCAGAAACTACTGCTCATAAATGTGAGGGACTTGTCAGTATGACAAGTTTGCTTGATTTTGATGATTTCGTTTTGATAGAGAGTGATTACTGCCTGGTGGGACGGAGAAGCGGGCGGAAGTTCAGAATGGGAGATAAGGTGATGATAAAAGTAGTGGCAGCTAATCTAACCAAAAGACAGTTGGATTATGAATGGGTCATCTCTACATCGTTATCCGAAGAAAAGGGAAATTCCGTACCAGTAGTAGATATTCAGTCAAAAAAGAACGGACGAAAAAATAAGAAGAAAAAATAAGCTTGTTGATAAAGCGCTATTGACAAGTTAATAAAATATTGTTTAGCGATGCAATCATTTGAGGAACTATCAGCACATTTTGGTAAACAGTTTTCTGAAAAACATTTTCCCAACCGACCCGCGACATTATACGAACCCTGCGAATATTTTTTGGGTATAGGTGGAAAAAGAATTAGGCCAGTGTTGTGTCTTATGGCTAACGAGCTTTTTGGTGAGATTCATGACGAAGCCTATCACGCTGCAACAGCCATTGAGTTGTTTCATAATTTCACGTTGATACATGATGATATTATGGATAATGCTCCTTTGCGAAGAGGTAAATCTACTGTTCATGAAAAATATGGATCAACGACGGCTTTATTAGCGGGAGATGTGATGTTGATTAAAGTGTATGAATATCTGAGTAAAATAGCTCCTTCATACTTGTCTGACGTCCTTCATCATTTTAATACCGCTGCTCGTGAAGTATGCGAGGGGCAACAAATGGATATGGATTTTGAAAAAAAAGAAGTTGTCGGTTTTGATGAATATATCCATATGATTGCGCTGAAAACATCGGTATTGGTGGCAGCGAGTTTAAAGATTGGCGCCATTTTAGGTGGTGCGGGAAAAGGCAATCAGGAACATCTCTATGAGTTTGGTAAAAACCTGGGAATAGCTTTCCAGGTGCAGGACGATTACCTCGATGCATTTGGTGACCCTACCAAATTTGGTAAACAGGTAGGCGGCGATATCATGGCGAACAAAAAAACATTCCTGGTGATACATGTACTGGAAAGTTGTAGTGAAAGTCAGCGGCAGGAGTTCAGAAGACTGATGCAGGAAAAGGATGAAAGCAAAGTTGGGAAGGTGCTCAACCTGTTCAGGGAATGTGGCGTGGATAAGTGGGCAGGTGGTTTAAAAGATAAATATATTAACCAGGCCGAATATCATCTCGAAGCAGTGGCAGTGCCTTCTGTTAGAAAAGAATCCTTGAGAAAGCTTATGCAGTTCCTCATACAGCGCGATCATTAATTCTTAGCGCTGTTGTGCTATATAGTTTTGCACCACCTTATTAGAAAGGAATAAATTTTTCTTCGTTTATGAATTTGCCCTATATTTCATTCATTTTGTCTCGTTTTTTGACTGAAATATTATATACTCCTGAATGGCCGAAAATTGCCTGATAGGTAAAAAATCATTCCATCCAAACTGTCGAAATATCTTTACGGAAGCAGTTAACATCAGACAAGGCTTAAATCATTTAATAGCATAACACATTCTTGTATAAACATCGGTATTTGATTTTGCAAACAGGCGCAGATTTTAACGGATGATTATCCTGCTTGATCGAATGCATTCTTTCTGTTTTTCAATATAGAAGGGGTGTTAACCGGCATACTTCCAGCGTTGTCCAACTGAATTTTTATACTCCAATCGTAACTTCCAAAAGTGACGAAATCTCAACGAAGCTGCAGATGCATTTTACAGAACTCCTTCCGGGTAATTGCCGGCTTATGTTATCTTTGAACAACCATATGGTATAAAAAAGGGACAAACACAAATTTTATATTTAAGATGAAGTTTCAGGTAGGAGATAAAGTACTTGTCCTGCATTCAGAAGAGGAAGCAGAAGTAGTGGATATTATCAACGATAAGATGGTAATGGTGGATGTTCGTGGCGTTAAATTTCCTGCCTATATTGACCAGCTCGATTTTCCCTATTTTAACCGCTTCTTTAAGAAAAAACAGGAGCCTGTAAAACCTGTTCGCACTTATGTTGATGAAGTGCCCAAAGAGAAAAAACTGGTAGCTGATAAGACCGAAACTGGTATCTGGCTGACTTTTATACCGGTAATGTTTACAGATGAGTTTGGCGATGAGGTAGTAGAAGAGCTAAAGATTCACCTGGTTAACAGAACCGGCAAAGCCTATCGTTTTGAATACTACCTCGATTACCTGAAAAGATCGGGTTTTGAGCTAAAGAACAAGATAGAGCCATTCCAGGATTTCTACATTCATGATATGCCCTTTGAAAATATTAATGACAGTCCCTCTTTCAGCATTATTTTTTCGCTCGATCCTCCGCAGAAAGGTATGGCGGAACAGTATGAAACTTCGCTTAAGCTGAAAGGAAAGCAGGTTTTTAGTAAGCTCGCCGAGCTCCAACAGAAGGGCGAAGCCACTTTTTCCTATCTTTTATTGGAGAAATATCCTGAGCGTGAGCCTGAAGATAGGATAGAGATATCAACGCTTGCTAATAAGGGATTCAAAGTATATGCGGCGTCTTCTGCCCGTAAACACCTGGAGCCAGCCAAACACGAACTGGATCTGCATATTGAAAAGCTGAACGTGAACCACGAGAAACTTTCCAGTTTTGAAAAACTAACACTCCAACTGCAAACATTTGAGAAATACCTGGAACTTGCTATAGCTCATCACCTGGCGTCGATGATCATTATTCATGGTGTAGGAACCGGAAAGCTTAGGGATGAAATACATGAAATTTTGCGCAATCGAAGAGATGTAAAGTCCTTTATTAACCGTTATCACCCTGCTTACGGTTACGGGGCCACAGAAATTTTCTTCCAATACTGATCCTGCAATCCGATCATATTGGTCCTAAAAATTAAGATCCAGATCTGATAACCGCTGTATCTGCTCATACTTGATAGGGTAGCTTAAGAATACTCCAGCTTTCCCCATTTTTACTTCACCATCTACTTTAATAGTTACTACACTATCCGCAAAAGTCTGAAGGATTCTAGATAACGCCGTACCGGTTTCTACCTTCAAAACAAGTGGGATAGCAAAGGTATCTTTTCGTGGAACGGTGATGATATTTTCTGTATATGCTTCTCCTAGATATGTCGAATTGGCATAGAACTTAGCTAGGGCATCTTTTAGCTTTACCTGCTGTTTATTGGGATTATACATTCTGATGTCCACGCCAATTAGCGATTCTGGAAACCCCCATTTCACCACTTTGATATTTTGAAAGTCTACATATTCAAGATCCTTGGGTTTGGTACATCCGGTAATGTATATCATGAAGACCAGAGCGGTTACAGCTATTCTCATCCATTTATTTTGACCGAAAATAGGGGATTAATTTTTTGAACCCAAAAACAGGGTTTACATTTAAAAAAAGTTTGACTAAAATATTTAGAAAGTCAGGTTTATTTGCTGCTCAATTTATCAAAATATCCCTATCAACTATTTTAGTTTTTATTTTATTTAGTATTCAGTTGATAATATGTATGTTAAATAGTGTTAGTAATAATTAAACTTGATGATATAAGACGGTATATTTGTATTTATTCGGTGTTTTTTCCTGCTTTCAAATAATGTATAAAATATTATCTAATAAATGATTTTAGTTTCTGATTTACAATATTTTCCAAGTGTTATATTCTTTTTAGAATTAAGTAAATTTTCAAATTGTAAATTTGAACTATATGATTCTTTTCAAAAAGCGAGTTTCAGGAACAGGTGCATGGTAATGGGTGGCAATGGCCCTATTCAATTGAGTATTCCTGTTCTTGGTGGAAGAACGCAGAAAACCATCATGAAGGATGTTAGGGTGGACAATCGCGAACGTTGGAAGGACAGACATTGGAAAACGATCACTTCATGCTACAATAAGTCGCCCTGGTTTGATTTTTACCGCGACGAACTGGAAGGTTTATATCTGGTCCATCACCATTACCTGTTTGATTGGAACTTCAGTTGTATACAATGGATTTGCGACAAAATGTCCATTGCTACATCGCTGTCTACCACGTCGGGTTACCAGGAGAATTATGATATAGCAGATTACATTGATAGAAGAAATTACTGGATGCCCTCAACCATTCATCTGCTTCAACCTCATCCCAAAAGATATCCGCAGGTCTTTGAAGACAGGTACGGATTCGTTCCAAACCTGTCGGTGTTAGATTATTTGTTTTGCAGTGGAAATAAAATAGATGCAGATGCCAGTTCCTATTGATGACAATACCTGCTTTGGCCGATATACCATATATAATCAGCGCAAAATGAAAAAAATAACTGTTATCCCCTGTTTGTTTGTCATAATGATTGCATTGGCGTGTGGTGGTGGTGTTCCTGAAAATGAGGCTTTCCAGAGAGCTCTCGAGCGGAACGGTCATACCATGGAAGTTGAAAAAGAACCGGCGAAGAGTGATAAGACCGCTGCTGCCGCAAAAAGTACAAAGTCTGACAAGGCAACAGCGTCAGTCAAATGGGTCACTATTACAGACATGTCAGAAAACAGTTTTTCTGTTGACATGCCTCAGGGTTGGACAAATGCAGCCTTGCTGCATCGTATCCAGGGCGGACCGCGTTCGCTGGTTACTGCCGTTTCTACTGATAAAAATACAGTGATATATCTCGGTGATCCGCGTCTCCCTACCTATACTACTCCAGGTTCCGGTCTGGATGCGCCTTACAGGCAGTTTAATATTAAGTATCCTTATCAGATAGCGGCGTATGTTCCAGCGGAAACTTATTTCAGCAATTATCTCCAAAAGCATTTTGGCCAGATGGAGGGTTTTCGCATTATTGAAAAATTTGATAATCTTCCCTTATTGGAATTGCAAAGAAAGGAAATGGAGAAGGTAAAGATTAATGCGAATGTTACGAATGCCAGCTATCGGTTTCAGTATACATCAAACGGACGTACCATTCACGGTGAGCTTAATGGAATGGTGATGAGCTTTGGGCAAATGTGGATCCCGGAAGTAAGTGGATTCTGCACATCAGGTGATCCGAGGAAGGTATCCGACATGATGGTGAAAATGATACAATCGAAAGTGACTAATCCCCAATGGCGGGCAGAGCAGGACGCGAAGCATCAACAGACAATGAATACGATTGAACAAAATACACAGCGGATGACGCAGCAGCATCAGCAGAGGATGGCTAATATTCAGCGTAGCGCTGCTGCTCACCAGCAAAGGATGGCCGACCTGCAGCAGGCCGCGGATGCCAGGAACGAACAGTGGAGGAGAAACCAGGAGTCACAGGATGTTCAACATGAAAAATTCCTGAATGTTATCAAAGGAGAGCATACAGTAAAAGACAGCGAAGGCAATACTTACCAGGTGGATAACAATCATGATAAGTATTTCATTGATAAAACTAATAATACCTATATCGGCACCGACGCAACAAAAACGCTCGACGATCTTCGCCAGATCCAGCATATTAATATCGATAATTTCGAGAATGTGCAGATTATCAGATAGTCTACTAATTCCTGCTGCTGCGTCTAACTAATACAGATACTGCTTGTATTATATATGGGCTTCTAAATGGATGGAAAAATTCGATACCTGTAATGGAAGTGCGTACGAAACTTAAGCATCGTTCTTAATGGTACTGCAAAACAAGCTTACCTGGAAAGCTGGAGCAAGAATCAAGGTATTTTTAAGTAAAAACTTTCTCAGTAGTGTGTTTTTACATGGAATGATTTATCGTCAAGGCATTCTTTAAACATACCTCATCAACCTCCAGACGAAATCCATTACAGATCAATAACCGTCTTTCCTTTTATGCTTTCCTGTATGTCATGATCGGGAAAGTAAAAAGTTGATCCGGGTATATAAGGTTGTGTTGGGTCGGTGTTGGCTGGTTTGGGAAAGCTGTTAACCTCGGACTCAACAAAACTGAAACTTATTGTTACAATAGGAGCGGCGATAAAGCTAACTTTAACTTGTGCATCATCGTTAGTAATCGCTGGTACAAATTCCTCAACAGGCATATTGACAAGTGGGGGAGATGGCAGTGTAGGTGGTTCGACAGGTGATGATAATTTAACGCTGACAGAAGAAGATGAGATTTTTTGTACACTGACTTTTTTCGCGGTATTGGATGTTTCTTTCCCGATGCTGAATGTTTCGGATTTTATATCGAGTGCTTCAGGTTCTGCTTTACCGGAAACCTCGTGAAAAACAGCAGCGGGAAATGATGGTAAACTAATGTCCTGTTCAGCGACAGGTATGGTAGTCCGACTGAATTGCCCGGTTATCATTAATACGAGAAAAAAAATAATCAGCGGCCTGGTTAAGGTTCCTGAAGAGCTTCCCACATTCAGTAATCTTTTTATGCGTAATAAAAGTTCCTGCTTACCCTTACCAGTAGCTGCCAGCGCAATAGATTGGCTTATATCAATGGATACATTTTTGCTTACTGTATAGAGTGCATGGGCATAATCCCATCTTTCATAACCTAGTCCGATCACTTCATCATCGCAGCAGTTTTCTCTTTCTTCATGTATATACTTTAATAACCATTGAGCAAAAGGGTTGAAGAAAAGAAGTGAACCCATAAAACTGGTCAGTATATGAACCAGGTAGTCATTTCTTTTAATATGATAAAACTCATGAGCTATCAAAGCTTCAATCTGCGTAGCATTGAGTTGTGTTAGTGCAGATATGGGTAGCAGAATGATTGGTTTAAGTACGCCTACCGTTTGCGGAACCCGGATATGTTTGGACAGGCTAAGGGTTATATTCCTGCGCAGGTTATATAATGATCTTAGCTGATCGAGGAAACGCTGGAACACCTGACTTTCGGGAGAATAAAAAGAAGTATGAGAGATTCTGCTGTTTTGTACACACTGATAAAACCATTGAAAAATCAGGTATATAATCACCAACAGATATGATGTAGCAATAAAAGGCAAATAGTTGTCGATAGAAAATGTTAACCCGGAAAGTGAAAAACTGTTGGCGGGATAATAATAATTATACCCGATATTAATAAGAAACCATAGAGAACCGATACTAAAAAATCCCAATCCTAATAAATATCTGAAAGAAGCGCTTGACTTTCCACGGCTTCTTGTGATGAGTGTGTATATGATCCATAGCGTACCCATCTGCCACAGACTGTCAATTAATGACCAGCCAAGTGCATTCAGGAAGGAAGATGGATAGGGAAGATGCATAACTACTGATTTTTCATTTCAGTCAACAGTTTTTGGATCTCTTCCAGTTCGTCGGCAGAGGCTTTGTGATTACCTAATGCCTGCAGCACAAGCTCAGTAGTTGATCCTCCAAATAAGGTGTTGATCATTTTACCAAGCATATGTTTTTGGGTTTTCTCACGACTTACTGCGGCTTGGTAAATATGCGTTTTAAAAGAGTCATCTCTTTTCACCAACCCTTTTTCATGCATGATCTGCATTAGTTTTAATGTAGTAGTATAACCTGCTTCCTTTACTTTGGAAAGTTCTTCATGTACATCTCTGACGCTGGCAGTACCTCTTGACCATAGTACTTGTAATATTTCCAGCTCACTTTCGGTAGGCTTGATATATTTTGTTGCAGACATACGAATTTATGTTATCTCCAAACATACGATAAAATTCGTAAATGGAGCATCGTATAGAAATTTTTAACAGAGCTACGCTTTGGGTAGTGGAGAGTGGACGGAGAAGAGTGGACAATGGACAGTTGAAAGTGGACAGCGTAGGCAAAATTACCCCAACTGTCCACTTTCAATTATCAACTGTCAGTTGTCAATTGTTGTTGTTATGTACAATTTCAATTTTCTTCTCTTTCTTTTCCTTTTTGGCGGAATGATTACCATCACCATGCATTGAGGCAAGGGTAGGAGCAATTACCAGGGATACAATAGACATTAACTTAATAAGGATGTTCATAGAAGGTCCGGATGTGTCTTTAAAAGGATCTCCTACAGTGTCGCCTGTTACGGCTGCTTTATGAGGATCGCTTCCTTTTTTGTAGGTCTGTCCGTTGATCTCTACGCCTTTTTCAAAAGATTTTTTTGCATTATCCCATGCACCACCGGCGTTGTTCTGGAACATTCCCATCAATACACCTGAGACAGTTGCACCAGCGAGAAAACCGCCAAGGGCCTCTGGACCTAAAATAAATCCGATGATTAGCGGGGCAAGAATAGCAATAGCTCCGGGCAGCATCATTTTTTTAATAGAAGCTTCGGTAGAAATAGCCACGCACTTATCGTATTCCGGCTTACCCGTTCCTTCCATAATACCGGCGATAGAGCGGAACTGGCGGCGAACTTCTTCCACCATGCTCATAGCGGCTTCTCCTACTGCGCGGATAGCCAGTGAAGAAAATATAAAAGGAATCATGGCGCCAACAAAAAGGGAAGCCAGTACATCAGCTTTGTATATATCAATACCTCCCATGTCAAAGCCATTATGATTGATTACGCCAACATAAGCAGCAAACAATGCAAGGGCAGTCAGAGCGGCGGAGGCAATAGCAAATCCTTTACCTGTAGCGGCTGTTGTATTTCCTACGGCATCCAGTACATCAGTTTTTTCGCGTACCTCTTTAGGCAACTCACTCATTTCGGCGATACCTCCTGCATTATCGGCAATAGGTCCGAATGCATCAATAGCCAATTGCATAGCTGTTGTGGCCATCATACCGGCAGCGGCAATAGCTACTCCGTACAGACCAGCACATTCGTATGATCCCCAGATACCGCCGGCCAGCACAAGGATAGGAAGGAAAGTACTTTCCATACCTACTGCTAAACCGCCAATAACGTTTGTAGCGTGACCGGTACCGGATTGACGAACAATGCTCGATACGGGGCGTTTACCTATAGCGGTGAAATATTCGGTGATAATGCTCATCAGCGTACCTACTAACAAACCTACAGCGATGGCGCCAAGCACACCTAATCTGGTAAATTCAAAATCGCGCAGCACCATTGTTTCGGGGAGAATATAATATACCAGTCCAACACAGGCTAGGGCTGTTAATATGATAGAACCCCAGTTACCCATGTTAAGAGCTCTCTGGACATTGGCTGTATTAATACCTGCAGCATCACTTATGCGTACGAACAGTGTTCCTATAATAGAAAAGATAATACCTACGCCGGCAATCATCATAGGCAGCAGGATAGGAGCGAGTCCGCTAAAATTATCTATTGATTCGGTCTCCTGGCCAAGCACCATTGTAGCCAGTACAGTAGCTACATAAGAACCGAATAGGTCGGCGCCCATACCAGCTACGTCACCTACGTTATCACCTACGTTATCGGCAATGGTTGCCGGATTGCGGGGATCATCTTCGGGTATGCCTGCTTCAACTTTACCTACAAGGTCGGCGCCAACATCGGCAGCTTTTGTATAAATACCACCACCAACACGGGCAAAAAGAGCTATAGATTCTGCACCTAAGGAGAATCCTGTTAGCACTTCAATAGTTCTTACCATTTCCACCGAGTTAACGGCTGCATCGGGAGCAAAGATCATTTTCAGGATAATGAAGAGTCCGCCTAAACCGAGTACAGCCAGGCCGGCTACACCCAGTCCCATCACAGAACCGCCGGTAAAAGAAACTGCCAGCGCTTTTCTCAGGCTGGTACGGGCCGCCTGTGCTGTGCGCACATTGGCTTTGGTGGCTATTTTCATTCCTATATAGCCTGCAAGAGCACTAAAAAATGCACCAACAACAAAGGCAATAGCAATACCCCAGTGTGAATTAGGGTTCCTAGTGCCCATAAAGGCGAGAAGAATACCGGCAATCACTACAAAATATGTCAGGATTTTCCACTCGGCTTTCAGGAAAGCCATAGCTCCTTCAGCAATGTAATTACTGATTTCCTTCATTCTGTCATTCCCGGCATCTTGCCTGGATACCCAATTAAATTTCGTGAAAGTGTACAGCAATCCTATAGCACCCATTACAGGTACCAGGTAGATGAGTTTGTCCATAAACAGTATTTCATATACATTTTAGAGTCGGCAAAAATAGGGGAAATTAGGTAATGACCATCTTGAAGTAGCCTGCCTGTTGCTAATTCTTCTTTTTAAGAGGATTTATATTCTCTAACAAGCCTTTACCGGATTCCTTCAACTTATCAACGGGGTTTGAAGAGGGTTGTGCTACGGTATCGGTAGTCAAACTATCTTTTTTCCCGAACAATTCTGCTTTCAGTTTTTCTGAAGCCCCTTTGATCACTTCTTTTTTAACCGATTGAAGGGTATCGCTAATAGCTTTTTTGGAGCTGTCGATAGCTGATTGGACGAACTCTTTTGCCTGGTCCTTGATTTCATCGGCCAGATTAGCAGTAGTTTCTTTAAGGTCAAGACGGATATCAGGCTTGGTGATAGTTCCCAGCATCTTGGCATTAAGGCTGATAGTCTCCCCAACCTGTACAGGTACACCCTGATCAGTAGCTTTTTTAACAAGCTGGTTTACCAGATCATTAGCTTTACTGCCCATTAAGGCACGGGGCATGGTTAGATGAATGGCATAATCCATCGATTGGTCTAAGCTATGAGTACCACCCACTTCCATATTGATCTCACCAATGTTTAATTTGAACGGCTTAACAAATACTTTTCCGTTATTAAATTCGAATTGTTCGCGAATTTCCCTAAAAGAAATATTCTTCAGCTCGTCAACATTTAATCTTTGAGCCAGTTGATCAATTGGCGTAAACTTTTGTAATAATCCTTCTATAAGCAGAATGCTTCCATTACCGCTAAGTGATGCTAAATCAGGAAACATATTTTCTCCCAGATTACCCGTCATGGTAAGTTTAGAACTTAATTTCCCGCCCAGGAACTTACCTATAGGCATTAGTTTTTGTACTGTATTAAAAGTGTTGAATGTCTGTTGAATATCCAGGTTTTCCACATCGTACTGAAGAGTAATAGCGGGTTTCTTTTTATTATGGAGAGTGGAATAAGAACCGCTGACAGCAAGGGTTCCACCAAGTGCATTTCCTTTAACGTTATTGAGTTTAACGGTTTCATTGGCTAAGTGAAGTGTTCCGCTTACATTCTGCATAAGCAGATTATCATATTTCACTTCTCCCGCCTGGGCATTGAGTAACATGTCCAGTTTGGCTGGTACTATAAATGGTTCGCTAATGCTGTCAGTATTTTCTGTACTGTCGGCAGGGGTTCCCATAAATTTATTGACATCTACACGATCGGCCCTCACATTAAGCACTCCATCCAGCGGTTGATTTTTCAGCGCATATCCTAACAGGTTATTTACTGCACCGTTAGCGTCGAATTGAGTGCCCAGATATTTTCCTGCTGCCTCATTAAGTGTAACGTTTTTAGGATTGAAGGTCATCAGCAGTTTATCCAGTGCAACGCCATCGGGATAATCGGCCGAAGCATAAAAGAATTGATTCAGGGCTAATGTACCTGCTGCAGTAAACTGATCAAATTGTTGTTTTTGTACAGCGTCTACATATCCTTTTAACAGGAGATCGGCATTTAATAAACCTTTAATAGAAGTTCCCTGATCCAGCTTAACCATGCGTGTTATTTTGGAGAGGTCTATTTTTCCTTTGGCTCCCATATCCACCCACATATTGCTTACTGGTGTTTTAAGTAGTAAACGCAGGTCAAATGGATCATTTTCCATTTCGAAATGAGCATTGGCTATGTCCACGACAGTGTGATCGGTAACTCCGTCGGGATTATCCACTTTCATTTTGATATTAATGTTCTTTACCGGGGCAGGTAAATCGGGGTATTGAAAAAATCCATCGGCAACATCAAGGTTGACGAGGTAAGCAGGTAATTTATCTCCCTCCATTACTCCTTTTACATAACCATTGAAGATGGCTTTACCACTGGTTTTTATTTTTGCAAAATCTTTCTGATAAATGACAGGTATTAGTGATAGGATGTTTTTGAAATCAGTAGATGGGGCATCAAAACTAATGTCCATATTATAACTGCTGTCGTTAACGATCTGAAAAAAAACTTTGGCCGCAAGTTTCAGCTCATTAAGTGAAATTTCATCGGTAGCAAAACTGTATTTGGATGATTGGTTATCTACTTCAATATCGGCATTAACATTCGCTTTGGCATTAACAAGATATGGCACTGGTCCATAAGTAAAGTTTACACCTTCCGTTGTTGTTTTAGTCTTCAGTGTAAACAGATCTGAGGTAAAGTCACCGCTTCCTTCGTGGTTCAGTCCCCATACTTCAGTATTTATGCCGCCTG
The DNA here is from genome assembly GCA_964606315.1 of uncultured Chitinophagaceae bacterium. GTDB lineage: Bacteria > Bacteroidota > Bacteroidia > Chitinophagales > Chitinophagaceae > Flavitalea. The sequence goes on from CAZSFY010000005.1 coordinate 27,894, forward strand.
CAGAATCGCGATAAGCTACATAACCGTCTTTAATGACATAACGGTTTAATTCAAGATTAAAAGGTGTTTCTTCTTCCGTTGTGGTAGTGGCCGTTGAATCAGTTTTCATAATATCCCAGTTAGCACTTCCATCTTTTGCTACGATGGCCTGTATGCGTGGACGGTTGATATCAACACTATAAATTTTCATTTTATCACCTCTGATGAAGCTCATAAGGTGAAGGGCTACATCAATATTATCTGCATACAATAATGTATCGGCAGCAAATGTGCCTGTACCTATTACCTGAAGTTTTTCGATGGCAGCAGATACACGGGGAAATTTTCTGATCAACGATATATCAATGTCTGCAAAATCAACTTTTGCATTGACGTTTTTATTGATCTCTGTTTTTACTATTTCAATTATTTTTCCCTTAAAAAGGAAAGGTGCTGTTACCAGTAACAACAGCAACACCACTATAATGATGGCAAATACTTTAAAAAACTTTTTTATAGGAGATTTCTTTCGTGATTTCTGTGTAGTACCCTGACTGGATTGTAGTGAGTCCATGAAGTATTGGATTTTGAGACAAAATAGGAAAAAATACTCTTACAGTGTACTTATTTCCTTTTAATTGCGCAGCCGGTTGGTGTGGTTTCAGGCAGGGTAACAGATTTACCATCAGCCATTTCCCTAATGGCCTTTTTCAGGTACTGTTCCTTGGCGTCCTGCTCATTGTGAGGAGAGTCGTCAATACCGCCTCTATACATCAGCTTACCTAATTTATTGAATAAAAAACATTCTGGAGTATAGTTAGCGCCAAAAGCATTGGCTATTTCACTATTGTGATCTACCACATACAGCCATTTAAAGCCCAATTCCTCAGCATAGGCTTTCATGACTTCTCTTGAATCAGAGCCGTCTCTATTCTTTTCATTGGAGTTAAGGATCATTACACCGATTTTATTCTGAATGGCATAATTAGCGAGGCTCATGATGCGTAAGTGATTTTCAAGAACGGTGATGCAGGTATTAGAGCTGAAAATAATGAGCAGACCATTCTCCCGGCCAGCACTTCTCATGTTGACTTTAGCTCCCGCATAATTTTCCAATTTGACATTTGCTTTAGGTAAGATCTTACCTATTTTAAGCGTTTTTTCGTTTGTAACTCTCTCATTCGCAGTGTGTTTAAGGTTACTAATGCCAGATAGGTTGATTATGGGAAGCAGCGTTAATAATAAAAAATGCTTCATCATATATGGGATTTTTTGCATTAAACATGAAAAAGTTGTGCCAAACTTCGTTTTAAGCGGTTTTTTCCTCTTCTTCTGAAAGCACTTTTAAGGAGTGAATACATACATTTAATTCATAACCAATGAGTAATATAAGTGAATTAATGTATATGAGAAACATTAAAATTAATATCGTCCCGATTGAACCATACACTTTATTGTATGCGGCAAAATTGTTCACGTAAAAAGAAAAAATAAAGCTCGTCAGCACGACAAGTAAGGTAGCAAGGATAGCTCCCGGTGAGGCGAGTCTCCATCTTTTATGGACTGCGGGAGCATACTTATAGATGATGCCTATAGAGTACAGTACCAGCAAGAGTATGATAAGCGACTTGATATTATAAATGATGACCCTAATGTAGTGATTGGTGATTTGCAATTGATCCATGATATACCTGAAGAAATTACCCTGGAAGACAATCAGCGAAATGGTGGCAATGATTAACAGGATAAGCATAGTCGTTAGTTTAATGGCCAGCCATCTTTCATTTAAAAAGTTTCTTTGCTTATACTGGTGCAGAGATCTGTTGAAGGAGCGCATGATAGACATCACCGCATTGGATGCATAGAATACGGCTACGATAAAACCGATAGATAATAAACCGGACCGGGGTGTATTCAGAAAATCATTTAGAAAATTGGCAACGAGACCGTATGTGTTTTCATTAGGTGTAATGGATTTTGTAAGATCAAGTAATTCTATAGTGATTTCCCTTGAAATGGGCATATAGGGAATAAGGGTACAAATAAAAATTGTTGCAGCGGGAATAGCCATCAGGAAATTAAAAGATACAGCCGCTGCTCTGTCGTTCAGTCCTACTTTGTTCATTTGTGAAACAAAAAACTTCACGACATCATATAAAGGAACTCCTTCAAATCCCGGAATTTTAATCTTCTTGCTTTTATTTCTTATAAAAGCGATAATCCCGCTATTTAATATTTTGGTTTTGAGATCACTCATTGGCGATTTCGTCTAATGCTTTTTTTTGTCTTTGCTGTTCACGGATGTTAAGGGCTTTTTGATATTCCCTGGCATATCTTAAATGTTCCTGGTAGGAAGTGGTAAACACATGTCCCTGACTAAAATCTTTTTTGGCTACGAAAAATAAGTAATTGGTTTTAGGCGCCGAAAGTACCGAGTCGAGTGTAATCAGCGATGGAGTGCATATAGGGCCAGGAGGCAAGCCTGCATACCTGTAAGTGTTATAAGGGGATTCTATGGTTAGGTGTTTTACATAGATCCTTTTTAAACCAAAGTCACGGAGGGCAAATTTAATAGTAGGATCAGCTCCAAGCGGCATGCCTTTTTGTAATCTGTTCAGATATACGCTGGCCATTAATCCTTTTTCAGAGTTATAAGTAGTTTCTTCTTCAATAATTGAGGCAAGGATGTAGGCTTTGGCAGGAGAGAGGGAAAGTGAATCTGCTTTGGCCAACCTAGTTTCGTTCCACACTTTTTTATATTCATCAAAGAGTTTTTTAAATATTCCCTCAGGTCTGGTGGTCCACAAATAGGTATAGGTATTAGGAAAAACGGCTGTCATCACAGTATTGGTATCCAGGCTATATTGTTTTAATGAATCGTTATTGTTGATGTAATTGATAAAATCCAGGGAGTCGATCTCAAATTTTCTATTGACAAGCGCTGCCAGGTTTTCTTTTGTACGTATCTTATTAATAACAAGATTGACGGGTGTTTGTTGTCCGCTTCTTAATATTTTAGCAAGCTCGAATAAGCTGGTTCCTTTTTTAATAGTGTATTTACCTGGTCTTATCCTGTCCCATACCCCCATCTGGTTGGCGAGGAGGTTGAAAGATTTTTTATTTTCGATGATCCATTTTTCTTCAATGGATTTCAGCACTTCTTCTTTACTGGTTTTACCTGTATAGATGTAAAGATCGCGTGATTTTTCAGGAAAAGAGGTGTTGGACAGAAAGAACCTGGTGACTATTGCCATTACAATAAGGGACAACGCAATTAGTATATACACCACTTTTTTCAGCATAGGTTATTGATTAGTTTGTAAAATAAAGAAAAAACGCCGCGTAGCGACGTTCAATTATTTATACGATATGTCATTATTCTATGCTTAGGGTTGCATTGGAACAGTGTTTTCCGGAGTGGGCAAAGCAGGCGCCGGCGCTGGAACGGTAGTAGAAGGCCTTAAATTAGGTTCACTCGAGCTACTCCTTTTTCCGGAGATAAAAACAGGGGAGGCAATGCACAATAGGGAAATGATAATGGCCATCACCCATGTACCTTTTTCAAGTACATCAGTAGTTTGTTTAACGCCCATGAACTGGTTGTTGAAACCCGCAATCGATCCTGATAGACCTCCACCTTTGGAATTCTGAACTAGGATAAAGAAACTGATCACCACAGAAGTCAATATTATTAATATCAGAAAGAATATGGCCATGTTTATGCTTGCTTTAGTTGATCTATTTTGGACGCAAAATAAGCTGATTTGTGCGGATTCTGCAAACTTAATTTGGTATAGGTGGCTATGGCTCTTTCCCTGTTACCCTGTTTGGCCCATACTTCTGCCATGGCTTCGGTCAGTATTTCTTTTTCTTCTATGGAGTTAGCAGCATGGCGGATAACAACGGTATCATTACCGAACGAAGCGTCTGTGGGCGTGCTGGGCAGTTTCTTCATGCTTCTGAGCCAGTCTGTAAAGCTTCTTAGCTGCTGTCCGAACTTGTCTTTATTAAGGTCAGATTGCTGTAAACGAATGCCCTGTGAGGCAAAGTAGTCAATGGTATGGTAGGACTGAAAAACCAGGGGCTCGGCTTCTATGCCGGGATTGTTTTCCTCCTTCCTGATGCGGGTGATTTCCGCCGCTCCCGGCAATGATGCCGGCTCTTCAGTAGCTGCCGGACTTTCGGTATTGGTCTGGGTTATTCCCGTAGACGTATCGGCTTGGGCAGTAACGAGTACCTCCTCCGGTTCTTCCGGCATTACTGCTGTTGGTTCCGGTGAAGCGGGTAGAGAAGGAGATACGCTCTCTGCCGCTTTTGGAGCCTGGTCTTCTGTCTGCAGCAGCCAGCTTACCCGTAAAGGATTATTGATATACAGGCTTGCAGTAAGTGCTGCCTGTTCATCTTCTTTCTCTTTCCAGAGCTTTTTAGCCAGCAATAATCTTGCTGCACCAGAATAGGGATACTGATCAACAAAAACCTTTATCTCTTCGGGAGAGGCTTCTTCCAGTTTTTTATGGAAAAATTTTTCTGATATGAAATTGATGGCTGTAAACATTGATCAAATTACCAGTTCGAAAAAATACGGTTGAATATTTCATCTGTGAGGTTTTTAAGAATATCCTCATTTTGTTGCGCTTCTGCAGCCTGTAGGCTGAGGTTAGCATTAAAATCGAAATTACGACTTACATCCGCTTCAAAATTCGCTTTCTCATCGAGGCGGTTCTGGAAACCAATATGTACACCTACAGTTAACCGGTTTACTGAAGATTGCTGATCGGTAATACTGGCTGTTGATACACTGTAGTTCCTTATTTCAGCAGTAATCTCATAATGGGCATCCTCGCCCTGCACAAGTGTTAGCCTAGTCTGGTTATTGATCTTTTGTCTTAACCTTTCGGTTAACTGCGGACTTAACTGCGGATTAATATAGGGCGCTCTGTTTTCAATATAATTCACTCTTACCGTTTTCACTTCAGGTGGAATACTAACATCCTTAAAGGAATAGCAACCACTAAAGAAAAATATGATTAAACCTATGGCTAGTAACTTATTCATTAAGTGATTAATTATTCTTTAATATCGTATTCTTTTAATTTTCTGTACAGTGTTCTCTCGCTTATACCCAGGTCTGATGACGCATCTTTTCTTTTTCCTCTGTGTTTTTTAAGCGCCTTCTCTATCAGTTCTTTTTCTTTATCCATGATGTTTAACGATTCTTCCACTTCTTCATGCTGCTGTATGTCATCATTATGCAATAATACGGGAGCATTATTGTTTTGTGGTGACATTTGTACGGGATGCAAGATATTCTGAGATTGTAATTCCTTTAATTCATTGATAAAAGTCTGGTTGTGTCCGACTATGGAAGGGTTTTGCAAGATGTCGAAAAACATTTTCTTTAGTTCATTGACATCTTTTTTCATATCGAAAAACAGCTTGTACAATATTTCCCTTTCATTGGCAAAATCCTGATTGGCTGAATAAGAACCTTCTCCTGATAATACAGGTAAGCGATTAATCTGTTTATCGGGCAGAAAACGTTTAAGCTCTCTGACTGTTACTAATCTTTCAGGTGATAATACTGATATCTGTTCGGCTATATTTTTTAATTCACGAACATTGCCCGGCCAGGAATAATTGATTAGTATGTCCTTGGCTTCATCGTCCAGTTGTATCGGAGCGGTTTTATATTTTTCTGAAAAGTCGGCCGTAAACTTTCTGAAAAGAAGAATAATATCTTCCTGCCTGTCGCGCAATGCGGGGACCCTGATGGGCACTGTGCTTAAGCGGTAATAAAGATCTTCCCTAAATTTTCCCTGGTGATGGAACTCGAGTAAATCTTTATTGGAGGCCGCAATTACTCTCACATCCGTTTTTTGCACTTTTGAAGAACCGACGCGAATAAATTCCCCCGTTTCGAGTACTCGTAGCAACCTGGCTTGTGTGCCGAGCGGCATTTCTCCTATTTCATCAAGAAATATGGTTCCGCCATTAACGGTTTCAAAATACCCTTTCCTGCTATCTACTGCACCAGTAAAAGATCCTTTTTCATGTCCGAATAATTCCGAATCAATAGTGCCTTCCGGAATGGCGCCGCAGTTGACAGCAATAAAAGGATTATGTTTTCTTGCAGATAGCGAATGAATAATATTAGAGAACACTTCTTTACCAACGCCGCTTTCTCCAAAGATTAATACAGTGAGATCGGTGTTAGCTACCTGCGCTGCTACCTGTAAGGCGTAATTTAAAGCAGGCGAGTTGCCTATTATGCCAAACCTGTTTTTTATACTTTGAATATCCATTTTATTCCTCTTGGTTGTGTGGACAGTAATGATTGTTATATCTCTTCCTATCCGGTTTATTCAATGATTTCACCTAACAAGGTTCCTCCTGTAGAGGAAGTTACGTGTACGTGAACATAATCTCCCTTATTGGCTACACCATTCTTTTTAAATACGATCACTTTGTTTTCACTGCTTCTTCCCATCCAGTCCTGTTCACTTTTTTTGGAATTACCTTCAATAAGCACTTTGTAAGTACCTCCAATATCTTTGCCATTACTTTTTTCAGAAAGTGATCTTTGCAAATCCACAATTTCTCTGAGTCTTCTTTTCTTTACTTCTTCGGGAACATCATCTTTAAACCTCCTGGCTGCAAGCGTACCCGGACGTTCACTATAGAAATACATATAGCTGAAATCGTACTGGCAATATTCCATCAGGTCGAGGGTTTGCTGATGATCCTCTTCTGTTTCTGTACAAAAGCCGGCGATTACATCGGTACTGATCCCGCAACTGGGAATGATTTCTCTTATCCTCTCTACTTTGGCTTTATACCATTCCCTGGTATACGTTCTGTTCATCAATTGAAGGATACGGTTAGAGCCGCTTTGTACTGGCAGGTGAATGTAGTTGCAGATGTTTTCGTATTTGGCAATAGTATGCAATACATCATCGGTAATGTCTTTGGGGTGAGAAGTTGAAAATCTTACCCTTAACTGTGGATCGATGAGCGCCACTTGTTCCAGTAATGCGGCGAAAGTCATAGGCTTACCCCATGATCCATTGTTTTCGATATCGGGAGTCCAGTAATAACTGTCCACATTCTGTCCAAGTAATGTGATTTCTTTATATCCCATGGCGATTAACTCGCGGCATTCTCTTAATATGGATTGCGGACTACGGCTACGTTCCCGTCCCCTGGTAAAAGGCACTACGCAGAAAGCACACATGTTATTGCAGCCTCGCATAATGCTTACAAAAGAAGTAACGCCATTAGAATCGAGTTTGACGGGAGAAATATCGGCATAAGTTTCTTCGCGACTCAACAATACATTGACTGCTTTCATGCCTGATTCTGCTTCGTTGATCAATACCGGTAATGTGCGGTAAGCATCCGGACCGATCACGATATCCACCAGTTTCTCTTCTTCGAGTAATTTGGACTTGAGGCGCTCGGCCATACATCCAAGCACACCTATCAATGCGCCGGGCCTCTCTTTTTTTACCTGCTTGAAGTCGTTCAGCCTTTTTCTGACAGTCTGTTCAGCTTTTTCCCTGATGGAGCAGGTATTTAAAAAAATAAGATCAGCTTCTTCATAATTCCTTGTGGCGCCAAAACCATTATCATTTAAAATGGCAGCAACGATTTCGCTGTCTGCAAAATTCATAGCACATCCATAGCTTTCTATATAGAATTTCTTCAGATAACCATTGTTATCCCCTATAAAAGGAGCGTACGCTTCACCCTGGCGGGATTCATCCTGAAACTTAGTATCTGCTATATTCAACATTAGCCTGATTTGAGCGGGCAAAGATACAATTTAATGATGACAGGTTGTCAGAATAAGAGGGGAGAAGAACCTTAAAATATAGGTAAAATCACTTCAGAATCACAGTGCCTATTGTCTTCAAAAGCTCCATTTCCATCTTTTTAAGATATTGATGGGTTTGCAGTACTACCAATTGTTCCTGGGGATCGGTCTTGCTTTCAAGATCGCGCTGGTTTTCCTCGATCATCTTCTTAATCTTTCGCAATTTGAGATAATTGACAGTTGAGATGATTTCTTCCAGGTAAAGATCTTCCCTGGTAGGAATTTTTCCATCATAATGCTGATTCCAGTTTGGACTAAGCTCGTGGGGAAAATCCATAATAGCCACTACGGCTGCGCTGATTTGCTGGTCTTCATAGTATAAAAAATTACGAGGAGTCGGTTGGATACCGGCTTTATACCATGACTTATATATTTCCATGATCTGCTGCAGCATGGGATCGTCTACCAGGTGCTCATCCAGGAATTCCTGAAGGATGAAATCGGCCACTCTCTGCTGTTCGTTCCATTCTTTAAGACCGAATTCTATAAGACATCTGACAATAGCCCGTTCGTGCAGTTCGTCTTTTCTTAATAAAGAAAGAATATCTTCATCGGGTTCGGCAATGGTTTCGTTGGCAATAACAGGCGGGGGGATATTTTTACTTTCCTCTTTTTCAAATTTTTCCCTGGTCACCTTATTGACAAGATTAACCAATCCGGCTTCTTCAATTTTTAGTATTTCGGCCGACTTTCTGATATAATCCTGCTTTCTGGTAAAGTCTTCGGCTTTATTGATCCGGGCAATTGTTTCTGCGATGGTATTCACCACGGCAGATTTTTTTGTAGAGTCGTTGCCTGCCTCTTTTAGTGAGACTTCGAGCTGAAATAATAAGAAATCTTTTTTGTTTTCTTTGATAAAGGATAGAAAATGCGTTGCTCCATATTTATGGGCATAGCTGTCGGGGTCTTCACCATCCGGAATGAGTACCAGTTGCACATTCAATCCCTGTTCCAGCGCCAGGTCGAGGCCCCGCATGGCGGCTTTAATACCTGCTGCGTCACCATCATAAATAATAGTGAGGTTATTAGTATATTTTTTTACCAGCCTGAGTTGATCGGGAGTAAGCGAAGTTCCTCCTGACGCTACAACATTTTCAATACCAGCCTGGTGAAGAGAAATAACATCAGTGTATCCTTCTACTAAAAAACATTCATCGTTTTTATCAATAGCCTGGCGGGCAAAATATAATCCATAGAGGATCTTGCTTTTCAGATAAATTTCATTCTCAGGGGTATTGATGTATTTAGGAGCTTTATCAGCTTTGCCAATTACTCTTGCTCCGAATCCTAATATTTTTCCTGATTGGTTATGAACGGGAAAAATGATTCTGCCACGGTAATTATCAACAGGTTTTTCATCCCGCAATACGACCAGTCCACTTTTTTGGAGATATTCTATATTATATTGGGCATTGAGTGCAGTTCGGGCGAAAGCATCATATCCCTGGAGGGCATACCCCAAACCAAATTTCTGAATGATATCTTCCCTAAACGATCTTTCCTTTAAATAGCTTAAGCCGATAGTTTGCCCCTCCTCACTATTAAAAAGATTGTCGGCAAAGTATTTCTGGGCAAAGGCATTCAAGATGTATAAACTGTCGGCTGCCTGTTGTTGCAGTTTTAGCTCAGGGCTAATTTCTGTTTCTTCAATTTCAACATTGTATTTGTTGGCCAGCCATTTTAGTGCTTCTACATAGGAGTATTTCTCATGCTCCATAATGAAGCTGATAGTGTTCCCGCTCTTGCCACATCCGAAGCATTTGTAAATTTCCTTAGTAGAAGATACAGTGAATGATGGGGTTTTTTCGTTGTGGAATGGGCAAAGTCCCAGGTAATTTACGCCGCGCTTTTTCAGTCGTACGAATCCTCCTACCACTTCCACAATATCAATTCGGGAGAGGATCTGCTGTATGGTTTGTTGTGTAATCAAGGGGTGTAAATATACGCAATCAAAAAAACTTGATATCTATGCTTTTAATTATCAAATGTGATTTGTACATTGTTTCAAAATCCAATATAAAATCGACAACCTATGAGAACACTTTTACGCGTTTTCTTAGTGGTAATTAACTTTTTACCCTTACTTGTGCAGGCAGGGAAGCCTATTGGCGGTATTGCTGATTTTGTCGCAGGAAGTCCCACTACTGGCTGTGCACCTTTGCAAGTTCAATTTTTGGATGATTCATGGGATAATATGGCTGATCCATTAATATCCTGGGAATGGGATTTTGGTGATGGCCAGCAAGCTACAGGGCAATATCCCATCCATACATATACAACAAATGGCAGTTTTACTGTTACACTGATGGTGGAAAGGGCAAGTGGTGTGAGAGATACAGCTACCAAAACTAATTTTGTAGTTACCCAAAGTACATTCACCCTTGATTTAGGTCCGGATACTACCATTTGTACCGGAAATTCAATAATACTGGACGCTACAGTTGTCGGAGCGAGCAGTTATATGTGGGAGGATGGAACTACTGATGCACAGGTAGAAAGATATTTTGAAGGAGAGTACAGTGTAACTGTTGTAAAAGATGGTTGTGAAGCCAGCGATACAATATATGTAGCAGTGGGTCCGGCGTTGGCTGCCGATTTTGATTATTCTTTTGTAGAAAGCTGTTCTCCTATAGTCACCACATTCACTGAGATGTCGCAGTCATGTACTGGCGCTGTTACACAATGGGAGTGGGATTTTGGTGATGGCACAACTAGTACGGAAAAAGACCCGGTACATAATTATGCAGCGCCGGGCGAATATCTGGTTGTACTTACTGTTACTAATAGTGTAGGCTCTATATATTCCACAAATAAAACAATTAGTATTGAAGGAGCTGTTTCACCGACAGTTGATCTGGGTCCCGACCAGAATGTTTGTGAATTCACGAATGTAACGTTAACAGCCACTGGTACGGGTACTTCATTTCTATGGAATACAGGTGCAACAACAAATTCTATTACTGTTAGCAGTGCTACGGCACAATATTATGTAACGGTAGAACTTGATGGATGTTCGGCTTCAGATACTATACAAATAACCGAGTCTCCTGAATTATCAGTCAACTTTACCTCTACCAAATTAACCGACTGTTTACCGATGACCATGCAATTTACAGACAATACCATTTTCTGTGAAAGTGAGGTAGACACCTGGAACTGGAATTTTGGTGATGGTCACACTTCAACAGAACAAAACCCTCAACACACATTTACCAGTGCCGGACAATTTCCTGTAAGGTTAATTGTCATGTTGAAAAACGGTCTGTCTTCTCAACGTCTCAGAAATACTTTAGTAGCGCCTATTCCTTTCGAAGTTAACCTGGGGGACGATCAGGATGTGTGTGAAGGAGAAATGGTTACTCTTGATGCTGATACCGGTTTTCCTGAAGCAACCTACCAGTGGAGCACTGGAGAAACTACGCAGCAAATACAAACTAATTTGGATGGAGAATATAGTGTAAGGGTCGATTACAATGGTTGTGTGGCGTATGATACTATTCATATTACCAACTTTTCGCCTGTACAAATTAATTACGGCTATGAAATATTATCACAGTGTTTGCCCGTGAATGTGCAGTTTGGCGATAGTACCGAAATTACTTGCGGACAAACCATTGCTTCATGGCAATGGGAATTTGGAGATGGTTCAATTTCTAACGACCAGCACCCTCTTCATACATTTAATACAGCCGATAGCTTTAACGTAAGACTGACAGTTACCACTTCGGGGGGAAATATAGTGATGACAACCAAAAAAATAGGGATCACTAATACTATACATACTGTTGATTTGCCAGCACAATTATCTGTTTGCCTGGGCGCAAGCGGACAGTTGGATGCCGGCGTTACAGATGCTCAATACAGTTGGTATCCTTCCTCGGGTCTGAATAATTCTACGATCCAGAATCCTATCGTGCAGCCTGCTGTTAATAGTTGGTATTATGTTGATGTGACCAAATGTATGGTCACTGCAACGGATAGTATTTATGTATCAGTAGATTCTGTTGCCACACCAAAAATTATACAGGAAGGCAACTTGCTAAAAACAACTCCTGCAGATACGTACACATGGTATAGGGATGGAGAAGCCATCGATGATGCCACTAATAGCAGCATCAGACTGGATAGACATGGTTATTATTCTGTCAGAGTAGTTTCTCAGACAGGTTGTGAAAAGACATCGCCGGTTGAGTATTTTCTTCCGTTGTCCGGTAGTGGCAAAGATGGAAGTGAATTGGTTAGGTGTGCACCAAATCCAAGTGTTAATGGCATTATGAACCTGGTGTTTTCAGAAACGCCTACCAGGCCTGCCAGGGTGACCGTTTACGACTTTCGTGGCCAGAAAGTGCTGACTGCTGAAGTAAGTAACAACCGCAATACCCTTTCAATTCCACACTTATTGAGAGGCATGTATTTGGTTGAAGTAATTCTGAATAACAAAAGAATTACGTTGCCTGTAGCAGTGAAATAAATTTAGCTTGTAGTTTGACAGGTGAGTTGAATAATTGATTATATTAGGAGTATTAAATCCTAACTCGTGGGAACTAAGATTATTGTTTAATCAAAATCGGCCTCCCATGTTAATTATCGAATCAAGTCAGCTCGCAGGTGAATGTAATGCATGGATTGATGCTTTACGTTCTTCCAGAAATAAATTTCAACTTCAAAAGAATATGCTGCCTGATCTGGCAGCGAGACAAGATCAAAAGGATATGTTACTGGAAATTGAACATCTCGATAACCAGTTACATATCCAGTTGATCAATATCCATGATCTAAAGCAGTCAATAAAACGGCATGTTAATAAGCTTAGCCACGAAAAATCACTACACGGCAGTTATCTTTCCGATGAGCTTTTAGCCAAACATGAAAATCTGTATGATGAATTTTTAAATCTTGACAACACCTTGTCGCTGATTACAAAGGAATTTGAAAGATTTGCAAGATATGTACACTTCGCACAGCGTGATTAAATAGTATTAAACATACGGTGAGGAATAAACGCTATTTGGGTTTATCTTTTTAATGACATTATCCATTTGCTAATTAACTGTGCATCATTCTCCGGTAATGCAGGATGGGCGGGCATTGCCACTTCACCCCAAACTCCCTGACTTCCTTTAATGATTTTATCAGATAGGTAGGTAATAGCATCTTTTTTTGATGTATATTTTTCTGCCACTTCAGTAAACGATGGTCCTATAGACTTTTCGTCTATTTTATGACAGGCTTTACAGTCGAGGTTCTCCATAATATTTTTTCCTTCAACTGTTTCATCTTCCTGCTGATGCCCCATTTTAAACTGAGCAGAGTCTACTGAGGGAGGATGTATGCCTGTATTATTTCTTTTAGCGAGATCAACAAGGGTTGGGTCATAATCAATTCTGGATAGTGCGGCATCAGGATTTTTTGTGAACCATCCATTACCGTATTCGAGCAGGTATAATTTGCCATCAGGACCAAGTTCCATGTCGATCAATGAATTTAATTTAGTGGAAGGCATAAATGGTTCCATATTATCGAAATCTCCGCTCGGCGTCATCGTAACCGCTTTAATCCATCCACGGATCCAATCATACACCAGTAGTTTGCCGTCATAATATGAGGGAATGGTTTTATCATTTCCATCGTATAAAACCGGACCTGCCATAGCATTTCTTCCACCTGTTCCTACCTGCGGAAAGGCTTCAGACTCGCCATAAGGGTAATAAATGAAAGCGGGAACGGCAGGAGGTAGTTCAGTTAAACCGGTATTATTTCTTGAGGTGTTTACAGGATGTGAGGGATCGAAAAAATTTCCTGTATCGCCGTTAGCAAAATTATATTCACGATAAGCAAAATTATTACCTACAAACAACGGCCATCCGAAAAACCCAGCTTTCCTGGCCTGGTTTACTTCGTCATAACCCCGTGGTCCCCTGATAGCAGTATCAACGTGAGCATCCGGACCAACTTCTCCCCAATATAGAAAGGCTGTTTTTTTATCTATTGAAATACGATAGGGATTACGGTTTCCCATTACATAAATTTCAGGGCGTGTTTTTTCAAGACCTTGAGAAAAGAGATTGCCTTCGGGGATTCCATAGGTTCCATCCACGTTCATTCGAATCCTGATGATTTTCCCTCTCAGATCGTTTGTGTTCGCAGAGGATCGGCGTGCATCATATTGTTGATGTCCGGGCCGGTCGTCTATAGGCGCATATCCATTGTTCCGAAACTTTTCATTGGGCTCATCAAAAGGAGTAGTATTATCTCCGGTGGAGAGGAACAACTGTCTGTCGTTACCAAAAGCAATAGAGCCACCGGTATGGCAGCAGATCTCTCTCTGTGAATAGAATTGCAGAACAATCTTTTCCGATGCGAGGTCTATTTTATTATCCTTAAAAACGAATCTAGATAATCTGTTCACTGAAGTATCTGCTGGCGAATAATAAACGTAAACGAAGTTGTTGGCTGAAAAATCGGGATCGGCCTGGATGCCCATCAGTCCTTCTTCTGCGTTTACGCCGGGAGCATCTGTTCTATAATAAACATCCAGGTGACAGGCCTCATGCAGGGTGGTATCTCCTTTCTTATATAACGATATTTTACCTCTTCGCTGGGCAATCAATATATCCAGGTTAGGTAGAACGGTCATTTCTGTCGGTTCTTCCAACTGTCCTTGGATCAATATTGTTTTGCTGAATTGTTCTTCTGCCGGCGTTTTTGGTGTTTTTACCTTTGAATAATCAAGGTTTTTATTTTCTCCAATGGCATACAGGATGCCACCCAACAGGTGCTTAAGAAAGTTTTCGTCTTCATACGATTCTTCTGTATGTCCTAAGGCGGTGTAGTAGGCTCTTCCGCCATCGTATTCGTGATACCAGGCCATTGGGTGAGGGTCGCCGTTTGTACCACCCGAATACGACTGTTCATCAATCGTGATCAATACTTTCACCTCTTTATTGAGATCTTTGAAGTTGTACCATTCGTCTTTTCTTTTCCACTGGTCGGGGAGGTGTTGGGTAGAAATATGTTTTTTATCTATCACCTGTAAGACAGCTTCCTGTTGTTCGGGGTGACCGTTAAAAGTACCGCCCACCAGTCTTTTATACCAGCCCCAGTGATAGCCGGCATCTGTAGCAGCATGCACACCCATGAATCCGCCGCCGGCCTGGATATATCTTTCAAATGCATTTTTCTGGTAGTGATCCAATAAAGAATCTTTTGTATCGGTAGTGTTAAGAAAGATAACGGCTGAATAATTCTTAAGGCTATCTTCATTAAAATAGGCTGCATTTTCTGTAGTGTCTACTATAAAGCCATTTTCGGCGCCGAGCTTCATAATGGCCGCCTGTCCGTTGGGAATGGAAGAATGACGGAAGGTCACCGTTTTTGAAAAGACAAGCACGCGTGGTTTTCCGGATCGTTTGTTACTGCATGATGCCAGCAATGCCACTACCAGGATGGCGAGGAGAGCGTTTATTTTAGTCATACAAGGAGCAAAATAAGTTATTTTCTTAATTTTTTTTCCTACTTTTGCGCCCGTTTCCTTTCGCCTAAAACGAAAGGATTGCCCGTAAGGCCCCATAAGTGTCCGCCGGTGCGGAACGCCAGCAGGGTGTAAAAGTAAATATTGATGTCATGCCAAAAGTTAAGACTAACTCCAGTGCCAAGAAGAGATTTAAAGTAACCGGCACAGGAAAGATCACGCACCAGAAATCTTTTAAACGCCACATTTTAACCAAAAAGTCCAAGAAGCGTAAACGTGCTTTGAACAAAGATGGGATTGTACATAAATCCAACCTGGATTTTGTAAAGCGTCTGCTTAGGTTAAAGTAATTATCAGTACAGTTTAAAAGATTAACATCAACTATTAAAATATTTCAATATGCCACGTTCAGTAAATGCAGTAGCATCAAGGGCAAGAAGAAAAAGAGTTCTTAAGGCAGCAAAAGGTTATTACGGAAAACGTAAGAATGTCTATACCGTTGCGAAAAACGTAATGGAGAAAGGCCTTCAATATAAGTATGTCAGCCGCAAATTAAAGAAAAGAGAGTATCGCGCGCTTTGGATAGCACGTATCAATGCAGCAGTAAGAGAAGAGGGACTTACCTACTCACGCTTTATTGATCTGTTAGTGAAAAAAGGTATTACACTCGATCGTAAAATACTTGCTGATCTGGCTATGAATGAGCCGGAAAGTTTCAAGCAACTGGTAGCTTCAGTTAAATAACGATATATAGCTTAGTCGCCCATGGCCTACAACAGTCCCAACGAGTTCATGAACAATACGTACACTGACCTCGTTACGCAGACTTTCAACTATCCCCAGGAAGATTTCCAGACTGTAGACGGTTATCTCCGGTTTAATAGTCTTGATCTCAAAGCACTGATCGATAAGTATGGAACGCCTATGAAGCTGACCTATCTTCCTAAAATAGGTATGCAGATCAGAAAGGCCAAAAAGATGTTTGAGAACGCCATAAAGAAACACAGATATGAGGGCCAGTACAATTACTGTTATTGTACTAAAAGCTCTCATTTTTCTTTTGTGATAGAAGAGGCATTAAAGCATGATATACACCTGGAAACCTCATACGCTTATGATATTGAAATCATCAAAAAGCTGTATGAAAAAAGAAAAATTAACAAGGATATATTTATTATCTGCAACGGTTACAAGCAAAAATCATATACCAGCAGAATTGCTAACCTGCTGAATACCGGTTTTAAAAATGTTATTCCTATTCTTGATAATCCCGATGAATTACAGCAGTATAAAAAATCGGTGAAAGGAACTTTCAAGCTGGGTATAAGAGTGGCAGCAGAAGAAGAGCCTACCTTCCCTTTTTATACTTCCCGTTTAGGATTCAGATCACGTGATATACTGGAATTTTATGTTGACAAGATTGAAGGCAATGAGGACCGCTTTCAACTGAAAATGCTGCATATTTTTCTAAATAAAGGTGTTAAGGACGATATTTATTACTGGAGTGAACTGAATAAGATCATTAACCTTTACTGCCAGCTTAAAAAGATTTGCCCCGAACTGGATTCAATCAATATAGGAGGTGGCTTTCCTATCAAACACTCATTAGGATTTGAATATGACTACCAGTTCATGATCAATGAGATTGTGGGGAATATTAAAAAAGGCTGCAAAAAGAATAAGGTCCCTATGCCCCATATATTTACCGAATTTGGTAGTTATACAGTAGGTGAAAGCATGGCGCATATTTATAGTGTATTGGGACAGAAAATGCAGAATGACCGTGAGATATGGTACATGATAGATTCTTCATTTATTACCACCTTACCCGACACATGGGGAATTGGTGAAAAATTCCTGTTGTTACCTGTTAACAAGTGGAATGAAGAATATCAGCGCGTAGTATTAGGAGGCATTACCTGCGACAGCCACGATTATTATGATTCTGAGGAGCATGTCAATGAAGTGTTTTTGCCAAAAATCAATAATGGAGAGCCTTTATATCTTGGATTTTTCCATACAGGCGCCTACCAGGATCAGATAAGTGGTTATGGAGGTATTAAACACTGTCTTATACCTTCTCCTAAACACATTATTGTTGATAAGGATAAAAATGGAAAACTGGTAGACTGGGTATATGCGAAAGAACAAACAGCCCAGAGTATGTTGAAGATCCTTGGCTACGACAAATAGCTACCATTCTCGTTTGTTCCGGGTTCCTTATTTTGCTTTCTTGATACGGTATTTTTTGTTCACCTTAGGACTGTTGAAATATTGGTTTAACTCTTCTTCAGTCATATTATTGGTGATGTCGATAGGAATATCAATAAGCTGGATTTGAATCTGTCTTAATTCTTCCTTGAGCTTATTGGTTTTGGTGACGATCTGCGGATCTCTTTCTCCTAACAAAGTATTATCGCGCAGCATATATTCCAATCTTTTAATGGATGAGCGGATCAGGGATGCCTGGTTCTGATCAAATGTTTTTGCAGGAGAAACAGCTTCTTTTACAGGGACCAGCGAAACGCCAACACTTGGTAATACGCGTCCGGTCTTAACGGCATCTTCTTTAGAAGAAGATGTTAGGATGCTTCCTGTTAATGCGGTGGTAGACCCTGTAATATCAAAAGTGGTTCTGGTGTTTTTAGTCTTTTTCACGCTGCGATCGAGTTGCAGGAAGGTGTATTTTAATTGAAGAATATAGGTGTTTACCGCGCGCACCTGCCTGTTGTATTCATCAAGAGAAAGCGGATAGTTCAGCGCATCTTTTACCACTATTCTTACTATTGCCGTATCCTTCAGCATAAATCTCGTAGCGCCTACAAAGCTTAATATAACAACTTTGACCCTGGCGGAATCAGATTCCTTTACAAAATCAAATCCCGGTGACCAGGTAAAATCCTGGTTGCACTCCCTGATCACTGAATAGTTGATCAGCGGTGTGTTGGAAAAAAAAGTGATGTTCTCTATAGGGAAACTTCCATTCTCGCACTGTACTTTAAAGTTTACGGTTTCACCTTCTTCAATATATAAGGTTCCGCTGACAGATGGTTTAACTCTTGAAGGAATAATATCAGTATTATAAAAAACAATGGTGAAGGAAGTATCTATCTTATCCTTAGGGTCACGCAGGTTTTGTACACCTACATTTACTTTATATTCATTGTCGTACTTTAATTTTCCCGAAAGAAAATATGATTTCTCTACCCGCACGGTTAAAACGCCGTTATCCTTATTCAGCCTTACACCTATAGGCGAATTCTTAAGATACCAGTAATAGTCCTGTGAGTTTTTATTGATTTCAAGCTGGTACTGTAAGACAGAATCTACGTGAAGAGTAAAATACGGATTAAGATTGATGATCCTTAAAATAGTGTCGGTATTAATAGGGGTGGGGATAGAGGTAACGACAGTATCGACATGAGGTTTAGGTAAAGTATCAACATCGGTACTCTGGGCATTCGTCTGTATACCAATAATGAGTATGGATAATACCAGAAATAGTTTAATCATTGATTAACAGGTTTTGCCATGAGAAATCCTCGGATAAATTTAGTGACAGTTATCGATATCATAGACGCGCCGATACAGTAAAAATGTTGCGCGAAGTTAACTTTTAAATATTAAAAATCCCATCCTGCGGTTGCAGAACGGGATTTTACCAACTGCCCACTGTACTTATAATTAGTTAATTGTTATTTGTTTGGGCTCAATCTTCGCTTCTGCTTTTTTGGGTAATTCAATTTTCAGAATACCATTTTCATATTTGGCCTGGATAGCCGTTGCGTCTATTTTTTCATCCAGGCTAAAGCTCCTTTTGAAGCTGTTAAAGCTGAATTCCCGCCTGATCGATTTTGGTCCTTCAGTAGTACTTTCTTCCTTTTTCTCGTAACTGATAGTCAGCAATCCCTTATCTACCTCAATTTTAAAATCCTCTTTATTTCTTCCCGGAGCATTTACTTCCAGTTGATAGGCTCCAGTCGTTTCATACACATTGGTAGAAGGCATTGCCCCTTTACCGAAGTTGAAATCATCGGCCACCAAAGAAGGGAAATTGAAAAAATCATTAAAGAAGTTGTCGTACCTGGCAGGTTGCTTTCCGTTAAACTTTACTAACATGGTTGTATAATTTTTTAGTTTTAAGAGATTTGATTCGGCATAGGGAAGATCAAATGGTATACCTTTAAAAAAAATAACGACAAAAAGTCTGTTTTGGGCCTCTTAAGATGTCATTAAGTCGCAGTTTGGATATGCGTAATGTGATGTTGGCAATCATGCAGTCATTACGCATAATTCCCCTAGCTTTGCACAACTTTAAATTTCTATAACACTCTATAACTATATTAGATATGTATCCAGAAGAAATTGTGATTCCGATGAAGGAAGAGCTTACAGAGAATGGTTTCACTGAATTATTGACTCCAGAGGATGTAAAAGAGCAACTGGCTAAGCCAGGAACTACTTTAGTGGTTATCAACTCTGTATGTGGATGTTCCGCTGGTACTGCACGCCCAGGCGTGTTGATGGCTGTAGCTAATTCTTTAAAAAAGCCTGATTACTTAACTACCAGCTTTGCTGGTTTTGATCTTGATGCAGTGAAAACACTGAGAGAAAATCTATTGCCTTATCCTCCTTCATCTCCGTCGGTAGCTTTGTTTAAAGACGGTCAGTTGGTGCATTTCATTGAAAGACATATGATTGAGGGACGTTCTGCCCAAATGATCGCTCATAATCTAATTGCTGCTTTTGAAGAATACTGTTAAGTCATCACACCTAATAAGCATTCATGTATCCTAACCTGTACTATGCCCTGAAAGACCTTTTTGGTCTGGAATTGCCTGCCTTAAGGTTTATTAATTCCTTCGGCTTTTTTGTAGCCTGGGCCTTTTTGGCTGCTGCCTGGGTATTAACGCGTGAGCTCAAACGAAAACAAAGAGCAGGGCTATTAGCTTCTGTGGATACTAAGATTGTTGTGGGCAGACCAGCCAGCACGCCCGAGTTGATCCGTGTATTCTTTTTAGGATTTTTACTTGGATATAAAATATTAGGTCTGTTTTTCGCTGATCCCGCATTAACAGCAGATCCTCCTACTTTTATTTTTTCTCTGCAGGGGAGTTTTCCGGCGGGATTAGTAGCAGGGGCGATTTTCGCAGGGTTGAGATGGTATGAAAAAAACAAACAAAAACTCAGTAAGCCTGAAGAAAGAGTCATTCGTATATGGCCGCATGACAGAGTAGGAGATATGCTGGTGCTTGCGGCTGTGTTTGGTTTTTTAGGCGCTAAAATCTTTCACAACCTGGAAAACTGGAAAGATTTTATAGAAAGTCCTATCGAAGCTCTCTTATCATTCAGCGGGCTCACCTTTTACGGAGGGTTGATATGTGCTGCTGTGGCCATTTTTATTTTTGCCAGGAAAAATAAGATCGGATTCAGGCATTTGTGCGATGCTTTTGCTCCTGCACTGCTGTTGGCCTATGCTATAGGAAGAATTGGTTGCCAGGTTGCTGGTGACGGCGACTGGGGAATTCTCAACACTGCCTATATCAGTACACCGGATGGAAAAGTAGTACGTTCCGAAAATCAGTATCAGGTTGAGAGCAAGATGAAAGAAAACATTTCCTATTATAAAACAATGGGATATCTTGAAAGGGAAGAAATCCATAATGCTTTTACTGTGGCACCATCCTGGCTACCTGTATGGATGGTGGCATATAATTATCCTCATAACGTAATAAATGAAGGGATCCTCATAGAAGGTTGTGAAGGCGATCACTGTCATCAGTTGCCCGTTCCGGTATATCCTACGCCTTTTTATGAAACGGTGGTCTGCCTGCTGCTAACAGGCTTATTGCTCTTCCTACGCAATAAATTAAAGGTGGCAGGAACATTGTTTGCCGTTTACCTGGTATTAAATGGACTGGAAAGATTCTTTATTGAAAAGATAAGAGTCAATACCAAATATCATATTCTCGGCTTTGAGCCCACCCAGGCCGAGTTGATTTCTTCCTTCCTGGTAATTGCAGGTATTGTCCTGTTTATCGTTTTCCGAAAAAAAGCTGCAAAGCCAGCTTAACGTTTAAGAAATTTTAACATTTGGAGCCGAACCCTTTTGAGGCAAAGGGAGTCTTATGTATGTATAGAATTTAATCAGTTTTCTCATAAGCAGTTAGTTTTGGTACGAGGTCCCATGTCTATGGGACCTTTCTTTTTTTCTTCACTTTACTAAATAAAGGGGTTATCAGAGTAATTGGCCGCCGACTTCTATTAAACGGCTTACCTTTGCCAGCAAATTTCATTTATGCCATCATTTGATATAGTTAGTAAAGTAGAAGTTCAGCTTCTGGATAACGCTGTAAATGTTGTCAAAAAGGAAATAACCAACCGGTTTGACTTCAAGAACAGTCATGTTGTGATTGATCTGGACAAAAAAAGCTATCAGCTTCAAATCGAAGCGGACGATAACATGAAAATGGGACAGATCATTGATGTGCTGATCAACAGGGCACATAAACAGGGAATTGCTCCTGAGGCATTCGATCTGGCGAAAGAAGCCTATCCTAGTGGGAAAGTAGTTAAGAAAGAGGTGAGCGTCCGCAATGGGCTCAAACAGGAAGATGCCAAGAAGATTGTGAAGCTGATAAAAGACAGCGGATTGAAAGTGCAGGGTGCTATTCAGGATGACCTCATAAGGGTAACTGGTAAGAAAATAGATGATTTACAAGCCGTTATAAAGCTTTTGCAGGGCGCCGATCTTCGGATTCCCCTGCAGTTTGTGAATATGCGTAATTAGCGGGCGGTGGATATAGAAATATCGGCAACGCTTAATGAAATAATTTGTACTTGTCTGATTTTCGCCTAATTTTGCTCTCCCAATTAAAATCTGTACGGCAAAATCCGTGCAATCAAAAAGCTAATTATGAAAAAAGATATTCATCCACAGGGATACCGTTTTGTAGTTTTTAAAGATATGAGTAATGGTCAAACCTTCCTTAGCAGATCAACTGCTTCCAGCAGGGAAACCATTAAATTAGATGATGGAAATGAATATCCGCTGGTGAAGCTGGAAATTTCCAACACTTCCCATCCGTTCTTTACCGGTCAGAAGATGCTGGTAGATACTGCCGGACGTATCGATAAATTCAAAAAACGTTACGAAAAAAAGTAAACGAAATAATATTTCTCATAGATCCCTTCCCCTTTGCGGGAAGGGATCTTTATTTTTAGGTAATGACACAACTATTCCTATCAGATGTTGAAGTAAGAGATAATCTTTTTCCTTTTACGCTTACCCGTTCTGCGGCGGATATACGGGTGGGCATTCTCACTATCAGGGAAAAATGGAATCTATTCCTGGGCAGGGAAATCAGCATTATCAATGAAAAACTCCCTGACCAGGAGATCGCTACTGTCATTTCCGCCAATATTATTCCTTCACCCTCATTTGTCCACTCTGTACAAAAGGATGATCCGGATTGGAACCTGGTAAAAGTTATACAATATCCCTGGCATATTTTTCTTTGGAACGATTGGGCAATAAGAGAGGACTTTGCTTATCTCACTGCTGAAAGAAAGAGTATAGCTATTCCCTCTTCCGTTCAAACAATACACCCGCAGAATATATTCATTGAAGAAGGCGCTAAGCTATCGCACTGTATTATTAATGCAGAACACGGACCAGTATATATTGGAAGAAATGCCGAAGTTATGGAAGGCGCGATTATACGCGGACCGGTAGCATTGTGCGAGGGAAGTGTTGCGAAAATGGGAGCCAGAATTTACGGGGCTACCACTGTAGGGCCTTACTCGGTTGTTGGCGGTGAGGTAAAAAATTCGGTCATCTTCGGTTATTCGAATAAGGCACATGATGGTTACCTGGGAGATAGTGTAATAGGTGAGTGGTGTAATTTAGGTGCAGGCACTTCCAATTCCAACATAAAAAATACCGCCGGTGAAATAAAAATATGGAACGAGACAAGTAAGGAATTCGTGAATACAGGTATTCGCAAATGCGGAGTGATTATGGGAGATTATTCCAGAACGGCCATTAATACTTCCATTAACACAGGAACATTGGTGGGTGTATCGGCTAATATTTTCGGTGAAGGACTAACACCAGGGTTTATTCCCAGTTTTAGCTGGGGAAGTGATGGCGTTATGAAGTATGATTTAACAAAGGCTATTAACGATATCGGAAACTGGAAAAAATTAAAAGGATGTTCATTGAATGAATCGGAAAAGACCCAATTGAAACTTATCTTTGAACAAAACTAAAATAAGGTATGAGAAAACAAATTGCCGCAGCTAACTGGAAAATGAATTGTACGTATCAACAGGCAGAATCTTTACTGAATGATGTACTGCAGGCAAACATTACTTTAAAAGATGACCAACAGGTAATTTTTGCTGTTCCATTTCCATATCTGGTGATGGCCAATAGCAGAGTCGCGAATGTTGAAGGGTATTCCATTGCTGCACAAAACTGTTACCATCAACCTTCGGGAGCTTTTACCGGAGAAGTGTCAGCCGAAATGCTGAAATCTATCGGCATTCAATACTGTGTGGTAGGACATAGCGAAAGAAGAGAATATTTTAACGAAACCAATGCTCAACTGGCTGAAAAAGTTAACCTGTTGTTTAAAAATGATATCATCCCTATATTCTGTTGCGGCGAATCTTTGTCTGTTCGTGAAGCCAATGGCCAGGATAAACATGTAGAGGAACAAATTTCATCTTCGCTTTTTCATTTAAGCGCCGATGATTTTTGCAGAATAATCATTGCTTATGAACCGATATGGGCAATTGGAACAGGAAAAACAGCTACTACACAACAGGCACAGGACATTCAACATTTCATCAGATCGGTAATTGCTAAGAAGTACGGAGATGATCTGGCATCAAATGTTTCCATTCTATACGGTGGAAGTGTGAAAGCTAATAATGCAGCGGAACTTTTTGCTTCCAAGGATGTTGATGGAGGTTTGGTAGGTGGCGCATCTTTAGTAGCCAAAGATTTTACTGCTATCATTCAAGGACTAAAATAAATTCTGGCTGGAATTAAAGCCTCTGATATATCAACAAATATTTTGGCGGGGCTTGTCACTCTTTATGACATTCCTGCTGAATGTTATGTTTGCCCGTTATTTTGCGGCCGCTGTGAGCGGTGAAATATTTTATCTCTTTACCATTTTTGTATTTGTTGTACAAATAGTTGGATTAAGCCTTGAATCGGGTATAGGTTACTTCAGCGCCCGGTCTGCAATTGCTGATAGCAAGATCATGGGTATAATAATAGGATGGGGTGGAGTAGCAACTCTATTGGTAACAATTACCTACCTGTTATTGCGATGGATGAGTGTAAGCATGTCGTATCCTTTGATCTATCCCTTGTTTTTCATTATAGGAAATCTGCTTATCAATTATGGAAATGCCTACTGCCTGTCGAAATACAGGTTTATGCTGCCGAATATTATTTCGGTAGCGATAAGTTGTTTGTTAATACTTCTGCTGTTTATTTTTTCTCAATGGAGTAAAAACCCTGATGACTTTATTGATTTCTATTTTTTTTCTTTTCTGCTACAGGGAATATTATTATACGGCAGCATCTTATATTATAACAAGTGGCAGCTTTCTTTTTCATTTTCAGATATAGGTCCGCTGGCAAAATATTCTCTTATAGCTTTTACCGCCAACCTGTTAACGCTGATATTAAACCGGATAGACTATGTTTTTGTAAAAACCTATTGTAGTCCTGATGAACTGGGTAATTACATTCAGGTATCCCGGATAGGACAGTTATGTGTGATGTTACCGTCAATGGTATCGGGAGTATTATTTCCTTATATATCGGCCGGCAACAAAAACGAAATGAAAACACACGTTAAAAAAATATCGCGTATTTTTCTTGTGTTGTTTAGCACATTGGCTGTACTATTAGGCTTATCGGGTTATTGGTTATTTCCTTTTCTATATGGTGAAAGTTTTGATAAAATGTATGTACCATTTCTCCTGATGGCTCCCGGCATTATTTGTTTGTGTACCTTATATCCTTATGCCACCTATCATGCTGCTAACAATAATATCAGAGCCAATATTATTGGTGTGATGGTAGGAATAATAATAGTGTTAACGGGAGATTGGCTGCTGGTCCCGGTATTTGGTATTAATGCAGCCGCTGCAGTGAGAAGCGTGGGATATATATTTTATCAGTTTACTATAATTTCATTATTCAAAAATGAACCGTTCCGGACGTCTTAAAGTATTATGGCTGGTGAGTTGGTTTCCGAGCAGGGTAGACTGGCTGACGGGAGATTTTATTGAGCGTCATGCCCGCTCTGTATCTCTTTATCAGGATATAACAGTATTATTTGTAGTAAAGGATAAACGTCTCCGGAACAAACAAATAGAGAGGGAAAGAAGAAAGGTTAATGATTATCTCTCTGTCGAAATTGTTTATTTCGGATCTGATAGTGCTGCGGGCGCTGTACTTCAATATTTACGATTACATCGCCGACTTATTAAGGAATATATACATACTCATGGTAAACCGGATCTTGTACATGTGCATGTTTGCTTCAGGGCGGGTCTGCCGGCGTTATACATGAAATATCGTTATGGTGTTCCTTATATTATTTCAGAACATTGGTCTTTATTAAGCGAAGAGAATTTCAGGAATTTATCTTTTTTCCGAAAGCATATCATTAAGCTGATCTATAAAAAAGCCTGGAAGAGTACGGCTGTTAGTCAGGCGTTAGCTACATCGGTAGCCAGACAAACATCCACTTGCAGACCGTTGGTTATTCCGAATGTATTTGATGAAGAATTATTTAATGGCACTGCCGGCAATATCAATGGTGTTTTTAAATTTCTGCATGTTTCGCAGTTGAATGCCGTTAAGAATCCTGAGCAATTGTTCCAGGCTGTAGAGATATTAGCGACCTTAACAAACCGGCCTTTTGAGTTCACTGTATATGGGCCCTCAGCTATATACCAACATTTTTCTGTTCATCCGGCTATCCAGTTTAAAGAAGAAGTACCACAGCAAATACTGGCGCAGGATTTTCGGAAGCATCATGCGTTTGTTCTTTATTCACGTTACGAGGGATTGCCTTGTGTGATCATTGAAGCGCAGGCTTCAGGTCTGCCGGCAATCGTCAGCGATATTCCGTCAATGCATGAATTGATGAGTAAACAAAATGGTGTTATTGTTCCGTTGGATCATCCCCGGCTGCTAGCCGAAAAAATGTTGTGGATGATGGATAATATCCATCAGTATGATCGTGAAAGCATTCGTCAGCAGGCCATAGAAAAATTCAGCTTTACAGTAGTAGGTAAGCAGTTTAGCGATCTCTATAAAAACACCTTACTCATTTCGACTCCAGACCAATGCACTTGCTCCTAATATAGCCGCATCAGCTTCTTTGAGATGGCTGACCAATATTTTCACCTTGTTTTGAAATACCTGTATAAGATTGGCTTCCATGTTTTGAATAGTAGGCTTCAGGATCAGGTCACCTGCTTTGGTTAA
Organism: uncultured Chitinophagaceae bacterium; assembly: GCA_964606315.1. Classification (GTDB taxonomy): domain Bacteria; phylum Bacteroidota; class Bacteroidia; order Chitinophagales; family Chitinophagaceae; genus Flavitalea. Next base: position 54,741 of record CAZSFY010000005.1, read on the forward strand.
TCCCCCAAATAATATTATGGCTTCCGGACTGGAAAACATAACAAAGTTTGCTAATGCAAGACCTAATATCTGCCCGGTGAATTCAAAAATTTCTTTTGCCAATTGATCGCCAGCTACGGCAGCTTCAAAAACTTTCCTGGAATCCAGTTTTTCCAACGGTACATTCCTTAAGGTGCTGGGAGTAGTAGAGTTTGTGAGTTTTTCTATTGCGGTCAACCGTACACCTGTTGCCGAGGCATAACTTTCCAGTGAACCGTATTTACCAGTGCCTTCATGAAAACGTCCATTAGGAACAATAATGTTATGACCCAATTCACCGGCAAAACCATCATGGCCGTAGATCAGTTGGCCGTTCGCAACAATACCGCTACCTACACCCGTACCCAGAGTGATCATGATAAAATCTTTCATACCCTGCGCTGCTCCGTACATCATTTCACCGATGGCCGCAGCATTGGCATCGTTGGTGAGTGTAACGGGAAGCCCGAATTTGGCATTCATGAGTTTGGCAAAGGGTACAATACCTTTCCAGGGCAGGTTAGCCGCATGTTCTATGGTTCCGGTGTAGTAATTGCCATTCGGCGCACCAATACCAATTCCCTTTATAAGGGAAGGGCCTCCGGCATTTTCAATTACAGGATACAGCGTATCATACAATTCATCAATAAAGCTTTCGACGTGATCGTGCCCTCTCGATGAAATTTTGCCGGAAAATAAAATGTTCCCTCTGCGGTCGACTATCCCAAACTTTGTTTGCGTACCGCCAATATCTATACCGACGGCTAACTGTTGTAAAGAAGCTGTGTTCACCATTTCAATGGCTGAAAATACCAACTATTTCCGAGGGGGAAAATTTTTATTGCCTGATGAATAGTTAGTAAAACATTGGTATATTGAAAGGAATATATGGAGATTTTACACGTTAGCGCTGAATGTTATCCCGTAGCAAAGGCAGGTGGTTTGGGTGATGTTGCCGGAGCGCTCCCCTTATATCTTAACAAAGCTGGTCATGTTGCCAAACTGGTTATGCCCATGTATCGTACAAAGTTTCTGTATGATAATAAATGGGAAGTGGTGCATAAGGGTTATACCAATCTTGGTCATCGCGGTTTTGAGTTTACAGTGATCAGGGAAGCTACTAACAAACTGGGCTTTGATCTTTATCTACTGGATATTAACGGATTGCTTGATAGAGAAAAAGTTTATGGTTATGATGATGATATAGAAAGGTTCACGGCCTTTCAGATTGCTGTGCTCGACTGGATAACTGCCTGGCAGCATCAGCCAGATATTATTCATGTACATGACCATCATACGGCGCTTATTCCCTTTATGGCCGGCTACTGCTATAAATATTATCCTATCAGGAATATTCCTACTGTGTTGACGATACACAACGCAGAATACCAGGGATGGATGGGTTGGGACAAAAGTCACTATTTACCCGGATGGAATATGTGGGATTGGGGTAAACTGGATTGGAACAAAACCATTAATCCCCTTGCCAGTGGTATTAAATGCGCCAGGGTGGTAACAACAGTCAGCCCGAATTACCTGGAGGAGCTTAAATATATGAGCGCTGGTCTAGAACCTCTTTTCGAGTATGAAAAAGGAAAATGTATAGGGATACTAAACGGGATTGATACAAGGGTATGGGATCCGCAGACCGATAGTTATTTGCAGGATCATTATGGTATTGATACCATAGATGCCGGTAAGGCTAAAAATAAAATGGAACTTTGTGAAAGATTTAATCTGGATTTTCAAAAACCCTTAATATCTTTTATAGGGAGATTGGTAGGAGAAAAAGGAGCCGATGTACTACCGGGAGTAATTGCCGATTCTTTCCGCTTTATTGGACGTAAAATGAATTTTCTGGTATTGGGTAGTGGTAATCCCGATACCGAGCGTGCACTGGAAAGTATTTTGTCGCTTTCCAATGGAGATTACAGTGTTTATATCGGCTATAACGAAGCATTGAGTCACCAGATGTATGCCGGGTCTGATTTTTTATTAATGCCTTCAAGAGTGGAGCCGTGCGGATTGAACCAACTATACGCAATGCGTTACGGTACTGTTCCGATGGTGAGAAGAACAGGGGGATTAAAAGATACAGTGATTGATTTTGAAGATGCCGGCGGATATGGAATATGTTATAACTGGACAGAACCAGGAGATATATCTCACGCTATATGGAGAGCCACAGAATTATATCGGAACAGGAAAAAGATGAAAGAAGTGAGAGAGAAAATGATGAAGCTGGATTTTGACTGGAAATCAAGTACAGAAAAATACATTGAAGTATATAAAAAATTAAAATAAACACTTAAATGCTTCTGAATAGACAAATAATGTCACATTCCTTAAAACTCGTAGTATGTCGAAGTCAATATTAGCAGTGATCCTTGGCGGTGGTGCCGGTACAAGATTATATCCCCTCACAGCCAGCCGTTCCAAACCAGCCGTTCCTATTGCCGGTAAATACAGGCTGGTGGATATTCCTATTTCCAACTGTCTTAATTCCGGTATCAGCCGGATGTTTGTGTTAACGCAGTATAATTCTGCCTCTCTCAACCGGCACATCAAAAATACTTATCATTTCAGTGCGTTCAGCTCTGCATTTGTCGATATTCTTGCTGCTGAACTGACGCCTGATAACCCCGCCTGGTATCAGGGTACTGCAGACGCTGTGCGGCAGGGGCTACGTCATATTAAAACTTTTCCTTGCGAGTATGTACTTATATTGTCTGGTGACCAGTTGTACCAGATGGATTTTATGGTTATGGTAAACAAGCATATTGAATCAGGAGCAGAAATATCTATCGCCACTATTCCTGTTGTGGAAAGAGACGCTCCCGATTTTGGTATTCTGAAAAAGAATGAAGATGGGTTTATTACCTCCTTCATAGAAAAACCAAAAAGTAAAGAATTGCTGGAGCAATGGAAAAGTGATACAGGGCCTGAAATGCAAAGTGAAGGCAAACACTGGCTGGCCTCAATGGGCATTTATATTTTTAACCGCGACCTGATGTTTCACCTGCTGGAAAAAGAATTTAAGGAAGGAACCGATTTCGGAAAAGAAATCATCCCACAATCCCTTTCCAAATACAAAGTATCCTGTTTTCAATATGAAGGTTACTGGACAGATATCGGTAATATTTATTCTTTCTATGAGGCTAACCTGGGACTGACCAATGATGTTCCTGATTTTAATTTATTTGATAATACCAGGAGTATATATACCAGACCACGTATGCTTCCACCTGCGAAACTAAGTGGAACAACGCTGATTAGATCGATAATAGCAGACGGTTGTATTATCAATGCCGAACGTATAGAAAATAGTGTGATAGGGATACGCTCAAGGATCGGTTACGGCACTGCTGTGCTGAATTCCTATGTAATGGGTAATGACTATTTTGAAACAATAGAAGAAATTGAAAAGGCGCGGCAGGATGGAATTCCTAATGTAGGCATTGGTGAACGTTGTATCATTAGTAATGCCTTGGTGGATAAGAACAGCCGGATAGGAGATGATGTTAAGATTAACGGTGGCGCACACCTTGAAAATACAGATCATGATCTCTATACTGTAAAAGATGGGATCGTTGTTATCAAAAAAGGAGCAATAGTACCTAATGGATTTACTATTGGCTAGATTTTACATTTACCGTTAGCATAATATCCGGTCGTTGGAAAACAAAAAATATACTGATGAAAGAAAGATATGAAGAAAAATATTTTATTGATTCAGCCCGACCGGTATGGAACTTCTCATTATTCAGCGATGAAGATGTTCGCAATTTTCAACAGGGAACATTATATCGTGCCTATGAATTATTCGGATCGCACCAACTGAAAGTACTGAACAGAACAGGATATTATTTTGCTGTTTGGGCGCCTAACGCTACATATATTTCTGTAATCGGAAATTTTAATAACTGGGATCCGCTATCACATCCATTACTCGTAAGATCTGACAGTTCAGGAATATGGGAAGGCTTTATTCCTGATGTTCCTGTTGGTGAATTATATAAATATCATATTCATGGACATAACGGCACGGTAACGCAAAAAGGCGATCCCTATGGGAATTTCTGGGAGCTGCGCCCGGGTACGTCTACCATCACCTGGCAACTGGATTATGCATGGAGAGACAGAGAGTGGATGAAGACGAGGAAGAAACATAACGGATTAAAAAAGCCGTGGAGTGTTTACGAAGTGCATCTTCAAAGCTGGATGCGTCCCGATAAAAACAATGAGGCCACTTATAACAGCTATGATTTTTTTGCCGACCGGTTAGTGAAATATGTAGTGGATATGGGATTTACGCATGTGGAAATAATGCCTGTTATGGAACATCCTTACGACGGTTCATGGGGATACCAGGGAACGGGTTATTTTGCACCTACCTCGCGTATGGGCAATCCCCAGCAGTTCATGAATCTTGTTGATGCTTTTCATGAAGCCGGTATAGGCGTTATTCTCGACTGGGTCCCTTCACATTTTCCTTACGATGCGCATGGTCTTTTTATGTTTGATGGTGCGCATACCTATGAGTACGCAGATATGCGCAAAGGATATCATCCCGATTGGAACAGTTATATATTTAATTATAAAAGAGGTGAAGTAAAATCTTTTCTTATCTCTAATGCACGCTTTTGGTTCGATAAATTCCATATAGATGGTATGCGTGTAGATGCCGTAAGCTCAATGCTTAAATTGAATTATTCAAGGAAAGAAGGGGAATGGGAGCCTAATGAATTAGGAGGCGATGGTAATCTTGAAGCCATTTCGTTTATCAGAGAACTTAATGAAACCATTTACAGGGATTTTAAAGATATCCAAATGATAGCTGAAGAAGCAACAGACTGGCCTGGAGTAAGTAGACCTACTTATGAAGGAGGATTAGGCTTTGGTATGAAATGGATGATGGGCTGGATGCATGATACGCTTAAATATTTTAAAACTGATCCTTTGTTAAGATCCTGTATCCAGGACAGTTTTACATTCAGCATAATGTATTATTATGATGAGAATTTTATGCTTCCGCTTAGTCATGATGAAATCGTTCATGGAAAAAGTCCGATGATCTATAAAATGCCCGGTGATGATTGGCAGAAGTTTGCTAATCTGCGGGCACTGTATGGATATATGTTTACTCATCCCGGTGGGAAATTATTATTCATGGGTAATGAGTTTGGCGCTACTTCAGAATGGAATTATAAACGTGAATTACAATGGGATCTGTTACAGTATGAACCACATGCCAGATTAAAAGATTATGTAAGGGATTTAAACTGGTTGTTGCGTAATGAACCCGCCCTTTATCAGCGTCAGTTTAAAATGAATGGTTTTGAATGGGTTGATTTAAATCATAGGGAAGAATCTGTTATAGCCTATAAAAGAAAAGGTAAAGATCCCGATGACGACCTGCTTATTATTCTGAATCTTACACCTGTAGTAAGAATGGATTGGAAAATATTTGTTTCAGGGAAAAAATTCTGGAAAGAGATCTTTAATAGTGATAACAAAGAATACTGGGGTGCAGGTGATGTATTTAATCCTGCAATAGAATGTGAACTTATCGATAAAAAAGATAAATGGTGCGAACTCACCGTACATCTTCCTCCACTGGCTATGATTGTATTGAAATAAATCTGACCGGATAATTAATAGAATACATTTTCTTACATTCTTTCAGGAACACGAATACCCAAAAGTTGCATAGATGATTTAATCGTATTAGCAGTGAATAATGCTATTTGTAATCTTAACTCTTTTTTCTCCGGTGATTCGGCAGTTAACACTTTTAATTCTGTTAGAAAAGAATTAAACGACTGCGCCAGTTTGAATATATAATTGCTGATAACAGAAGGATTCATTTCTTCGGCAGCTTCTGCGAGTATTAACGGATATTTTTCCAGCTCAACAATTACTTTTTTCTCTGCATCTAATAAAGACGTTCCACGATCGGTGTTTAATGGTAACTCCCTTCGTAAAATGGAACTGGTTCGTGCATAAGTATATTGCACAAATGGTCCGGTAAAACCGTGAAAATCGATAGATTCTTCCGGATTAAATACCATTTTCTTTTTTGGATCAACACGAAGTAGGTAGAATTTTAAAGCGCCTAGTCCAAGTGTAGTATACAGATCCTTTAATTCATCAGTAGAAAAATCTTTTACTTTTCCTAATTCCTGCGTGTGTTGTGCAGCAATGTTTTCCATTTCATCCACAATATCATCAGCATCAACAACAGTTCCCTCCCTGGTTTTCATTCTTCCTGAAGGGAGCTCTACCATTCCATAACTTAAATGATGAATACCATTGGCTCCTTCAATCCCTAATTTTTCAGCGATCAGTTTGAGTACTTTAAAATGATAATCCTGTTCGTTGCCCACGACATAAATGCTTTGTTCAGCGCCAAATTCTTTTTGTTTTAAAGCCGCCAGACCAATGTCCTGGGTAATATATACTGCTGTTCCGTCTTTGCGCTGCACTATTTTTTCATCTAATCCTTCTGTTGTTAGATCTATCCATACGCTGCCATCTGGTTTTTTGAAGAAAACGCCCTTGTTCAATCCTTCTTCCACCATCGATTTTCCTAACAAATACACATTGCTTTCGTAGTAGGTTTTATCGAAGTCGGCGCCTATTCGTTCGTAGGTTTCATCAAATCCTTGATATACCCATCCGTTCATCATCGACCACAGCTCAATGACTTCAGGTTTTCCCGCTTCCCAGTCCACCAGCATTTGTTGTGCTGCTTTCATGATAGGCGCTTCTTTATCGGCTTCTTCGGGAGTCATTCCTGCTGCTACCAGTTCCTGCACCTGCTTTTTATGCTCAACACCAAATAATACGTAATAATCTCCCACGAGATGATCACCCTTAATACCGGCCGATTCAGGAGTGGCCCCGTTAGCGAACTGTTGCCAGGCTACCATACTTTTACAAATATGAATTCCCCGGTCGTTGGCTATTGATGTTTTAATTACCTCGTATCCGTTAGCTTTAAATATGGCTGACATGCTCCATCCTAAAAATATATTACGGAGATGCCCAAGATGAAGCGGCTTATTGGTATTGGGAGAAGCGTATTCTACCATTACTTTTTTACCTATCAGTGGTTTTTTGCCATAACTATTATCGCTAAAGTGGAGCGACAAAAATTGCAGCCAGTGATCATCGCTGATAGAGAGATTCAGAAAACCTTTGATCACATTATAATCTGAAAATATACCTTCCGGATGCTGCCTGAGTTTTTCACCCAGTTGTTTACCCAGGGCATCAGGAGAAAGTTTGAGTTGTTTGATAAAACCGAACAAAACCACTGTATAATCTCCTTCAAATTCAGGTTTCGTCTCATTAACCTGTATGTCGGCAGGCTGGAGACTCAATCCAAACAGATCATTCATTTCCGATGCAACAGCTTCCTGGATGAGGAAAACAATACTCATAGCATATTTTTAGGCCAGCAAAGTAATGGAAAAAGGATAGAATGAAAAAGCTGCGCAGGCTATGCACAGCTTCTTACTGGTTGAGGGGGTAATAATGGACAAATATGTGGCTTTTTGCTATAAGACAATGATGATTACAAATTAATTGATCAGGATCATCTGTTTGATTTATTACTTTTGCGGGCATGCTGAAGGAATGGATCATTTCCGTTATCGATTACTTATATATACCCTTTCGCAAGCTGATGCCTATTCAGACCTTCCGCTATGCCGTGTGCGGCGGCGGTAATACATTACTCGACATTTTTCTTTACTTTCTTTCCTACAACTTTGTACTGCACAAACATCTGACCAGTGGTCCAGAGGGCCCTATTTATGTAGTTTTTACACCTTATGGCGTGATCAGTGCTCATATTGCGGCACTTCTGATGGCTTTTTGTGTGAGTTTTCCGACAGGATACCTGCTGAACAGGTTTATCGTGTTTTCGGGATCCGTTTTGAGGGGCAGGATACAGCTATTTCGCTATTTTTTACTGGTGATTGTGTGCCTGCTGCTGAACTATGTCTTCATTAAGCTGTTTGTAGAGTATTTCATGATCTACCCGACAATTGCCAAGATCATTACTACAGTAATAGTGGTGTCTTTTAGCTACCTGACACAAAAAAACTTCACTTTTAAGTCGGAGTACTGACAATTTTGCACTTCCTAATGGCACGGCATAATCATTGTTAATCAAGGGTGAACATTAAATTCATATAAACATGAGTAAAATAATAGGAATCGACCTTGGAACAACGAACAGTTGTGTGGCTGTTCTTGAAGGGAATGAACCAGTGGTTATCCCTAACGAAGAAGGCCGCCGCACAACCCCTTCTGTGGTGGCATTCCTTAAAAATGGTGAACGTAAAGTAGGTGATCCTGCTAAAAGGCAGGCTATTACCAATCCGCAGAATACCATTATTTCTGTTAAGCGTTTTATGGGACGTCGCTTTGACGAAGTGACTGAAGAAAGCAGCCACTGGAGTTATAAAATAGTTAAAGGTGACAATAATACCGTACGTATTGACATAGACGGACGTTTATATACTCCGCAGGAAATTTCGGCTATGATTCTTCAGAAAATGAAGAAAACCGCCGAAGACTACCTGGGCCAGGAGGTAAAGGAAGCCGTAATTACTGTTCCTGCCTATTTTAACGATGCCCAGCGCCAGGCAACAAAAGAAGCCGGTGAAATTGCAGGACTTACTGTACGTCGTATCGTAAACGAACCTACAGCTGCGGCGCTGACTTATGGCCTGGATAAAAAGGCACATGACCAGAAAATTGCAGTATTCGATCTGGGAGGCGGTACATTCGACGTGTCCGTATTGGAATTGGGTGATGGCGTTTTTGAGGTAAAAAGTACAAACGGAGATACTCACCTGGGTGGTGATGACTTCGATAAAGTTATTATGGACTGGCTGGCCGGGGAATTTAAGTCCGAAGAGAATGTTGATCTCCGTAAGGACCCTATGGCCCTTCAGCGTTTAAAAGAAGCTGCAGAAAAAGCTAAGATCGAATTGTCTTCTTCCAGCGAAACAGAAATCAATCTTCCTTATATCACTGCTATTGATGGTGTGCCTAAACACCTGGTGAAGAAACTTACCCGTGCAAAATTTGAGCAGCTTGCCGATAATCTTTTTGAAAGATGTCTTAAACCTTGCGAGCAGGCGCTTAAAGATGCAGGACTGAATGCCAGTGATATCAATGAAGTGATCCTGGTAGGAGGTAGTACGCGTATTCCAAAAGTTCAGGAGATAGTAGAAAAATTCTTTGGCCGCAAGGCTAACAAAAGTGTGAATCCTGACGAAGTGGTAGCTATTGGCGCTGCTATCCAGGGTGCTGTGTTAACCGGTGATGTAAAGGATGTATTGTTGCTCGATGTAACTCCTCTGTCGCTGGGTATTGAAACCATGGGCGGGGTGATGACAAGACTTATTGATGCCAACACCACCATCCCTACTAAAAAATCAGAAGTGTTCTCTACTGCCAGCGATAATCAGCCGGGTGTACAGATACATGTTTTACAGGGTGAGCGTCCGATGGCTTCACAAAATAAGAGTCTGGGTATGTTCAACCTCGAAGGTATCCCACCTGCTCCAAGAGGCGTTCCCCAGATAGAAGTGATTTTTGATATCGATGCTAACGGTCTCTTACACGTTACCGCAAAGGATAAGGGTACAGGAAAAGAACAGAAGATCAGGATCGAGGCTGGTAGCGGGCTGACAAAAGATGAGATAGAAAAAATGAAGGCAGAGGCTAAAGCTAATGAATCAGCCGATAAAGAGGCTAAAGAAAGAGTTGAAAAGATCAATCAGGCCGATAGTCTCGTGTTCCAGACCGAAAAGCAGTTGAAGGAGTTTGGTGACAAGATCCCTGCCGATAAGAAAGCGCCTATCGAAACAGCTCTTGATAAACTGAAAGAAGCACATAAATCGCAGGATATAGCAGCTATTGACACTGCAGTAGCTGAGATGAACGCTGCGTGGACAGCAGCTTCTGAAGAAATATACAAAGCACAGCAAAATGCTGGTCAGCCTGGCGCTGATGGCGGCCCTCAACAACCAGGAGGCGGTAATGAGAACGTTACCGATGCAGAATTTGAAGAAGTTAAATAAGCAACAGCATAGTTAATTACCATATAAGGCGGATATTTGATAGTCCGCCTTATTTTTTCGGTACACTAAATTGGCACGAATTTTTATTTTTGATTTAACCAATAAAAACATTGACATGACCAAAACCATACCTCTTCTCTTTACCGGAAAGTACTCCTTATTTTTAATAGCTTCGTTATTATTAACTACTACATCATTTGCATTGACTGCTCCGGTTGAAATGCCGGCAGAGGCATCTCATTCCACTAAAATGACGAATGCTTTATCGAAAATGAGTACTGAAGAGTTTCTTAACCTCACCCCTAAAAGATATAAGGAACTGACCGGTGAAAAATTATCTTTTTCCCAAAAAATATCGCTGAAGCTCACACAGAGCAAAATGAAGAAAGCGATCAAAGAACATAAAGAGGTTAAGAGAGATATGCAAGCCGCCCCGTTTGATACATACGATTTTAATCTTGGAGGTTTTATATTAGGATTGATACTACCGGCATTAGGAGTATTGATAGCTTACTTAATAGGCGATCCTACTGTGATTAAATGGGCATGGGTAGGCTTCGGTATATTCTTTGTAATATTCCTGCTTATTCTTATTTTTTAAGAATCATTTTTAATAAGTAATTGAATGGTATCAGGCGTTTGTTGTTTAAGCCTGATACTTTTTCCTTTTACCAGTTTGTCAACAAGAGACTGGTCATAATGCCTTATTGTTAGCAGCGTAAGATCTTTTTCAACATGTACATCAAATAATTCAGCGGCCGATAAAGCGAGCTTTTCGATCTTATCGGGTTTATTATCTATACATAAATAGATTTCAATAGCGCCTGTTTGCAGCAGGTTAGGCTGAATATTGGTATCCCTTAAAATAGTGTATAGAGAGGCGAGGGGCTTTTCTCCCGCAAATGAAAAATCAAGGGTATGTAAATGAATAAGCGCCTGGTCGTTTTTAGCTACTATCAGGGAAGGTAGTTCAGCCATGTTTTGATGATGGATCAGCGTGCCGGGTAAATTTTGATCCAAAAAACATTTTACGTGCAGGGGAATATTCTTGTTCTGTAATGGCTTAATAGTTTTTGGGTGAATAATTTGGGCGCCGTAATAAGCCATTTCAATTACCTCTTCATAATTAAGTTCTTTCAGATATACTGCATCAGGGAATTGCCTGGGGTCAGCATTCATTACTCCTTCAACATCTTTCCAGATGCTAACGGTTTCGGCATCCAGCATATTGCCAAATACAGCAGCAGTATAATCACTTCCCTCTCTTCCTAAGGTAGTACTCTCATTGTCATGGGTGGATCCTATAAAGCCCTGTGTAACGACAATATCATGTGATTGTTCTAAGAGAGGAACAATATGCTCTTTCACCTGCTGCAAACTGAATGGCCAGTCTATCACCGCATCCCTGAACGTATTATCAGTACGAAGGATATCCCTAACGTCTATCCATTTATTGCTAATACCCGCTTCGTTGAGAAAGGCGCTGACGATGATTGTGGAAATTAATTCACCGGAGCAAACGATCTGATCATAGTAATAATCATAATTCCTGACTGGCTGGTCATGTAATAGCCATTCCACTTCAGTAAATACATCAAGTAATTGTTTGTCGGCAGAAGTAAAATCTTTTTGGATCAATTGCCGCGCAATGTTAAGGTGTTCATTCTTGATATGCTTAAACAGTGTGAGCGCCTCTTGGTTGTTATTATTATAAAAAGCGTCTACAACTTTTTCCAGTGCGTTAGTAGTTTTTCCCATGGCGGAAATCACTACCAATAGTTTTTGGTTCTTTTGTGAGCGTAAGATCTCGCTTACTTTATATATCCTTTCTATCGAGCTAACGCTTGCTCCTCCGAATTTGAATACTTGCATAATAATTATCGCCTAAAATTAATTAATCATATTACATTTGCTCCGATTAATTCTCTCACTTACCTCAGCCATATGAATAATATTACTAGAAAAGTATTCACTCTTGATGAGTTTACCATTCAGCAATTAAGAAATTTTCCCCTCGCTACCGGAGAACTGAGCAGTTTGTTCAGGGATATTGGTTTGGCGGCTAAAAGAGTAAATGTGGAAGTTAATAAAGCCGGCCTGGTTGATATTCTCGGTGATGCCGGCGCTATTAATGTGCAGGGAGAGGACGTTAAAAAACTAGATGTTTTTGCCAATAACCATTTTATGGGAGTATTGCGTCACGGTATCAGTTGCGCCGGAATTGCCAGCGAGGAATTAGACGACTATATTGTATTCGACGATGAAATAAGTAAGGGTTCAAAATACGTTTGTTTGTTTGATCCCCTCGACGGAAGCGCTAACATTGACGTGAATGTATCTATAGGAACTATTTTCAGTGTATTCCGGAGAGTTACGCCGGTAGGCACGCTGGCCAACAAATCCGATTTTCTGCAGGCGGGCATCAAGCAGGTCGCAGCAGGATATATTGTTTACGGGTCCTCTACCATGCTGGTAATTGCTACACGCAGGGGAGTCAATGGCTTTACATTAGATCCTTCTATAGGGGAGTTCTGCCTGAGTCACCCCGACATTAAATGTCCTAATGAAGGAACTATATATTCTGTTAATCACGGTAATTTTTTCGAGTATAACGAAGGTGTAAAACGGTATATAGAGATCTGTCAGCGTAAAATTGAATCCGGCGCTCCCTATACTCAGCGGTATATCGGGAGTATGGTTGCCGATGTTCATCGTAATCTCATTAAAGGAGGCATATTCATGTACCCTGGTACTGTTAATAGACCGAATGGAAAACTAAGACTGATGTATGAATGCAATCCATTTGCTTTTATTATAGAAGTGGCCGGTGGTAAAGCTACAGATGGCAAACAAAGAATACTCGATATAGAGCCTACCGATCTGCACCAGCGCTCTCCCTTGTTTATTGGCAGTAAATCGATGATGGAAGAGCTTGAAGGCTGTATCTTTGAGTAAATCAAAGGCATGGCTGAACCAATTATTTCGATCAGGAACCTCGTAAAGCATTATGGCAGTTTCGAAGCAGTAAAAGATATCAGTTTTGATGTGTATAAGGGTGAAATATTTGGTTTGCTGGGTCAGAATGGAGCGGGGAAGTCTACTACACTGGAAATTATTGAAACACTCAGACCGAAAACATCCGGAAAAATAACCGTAAATGGTTTTGACCTCGACATGCATCCAGAGGAGATCAAAAAGATAATAGGGGTACAATTACAGACTTCAGGCTTTTATCCTAATCTTAAGCTGGTGGAGTTGATCGAATTGTTCGCCGGTTTATACAACAGGAAAGTTGATCCTATCGATTTTCTTAAACTGGTCAACCTGGAAGAAAAGGCCGGTAATAAATTCAAAGAGCTAAGCGGTGGGCAAAAACAACGTTTTTCTATCGCTACTACACTGATCAATGAACCGCTCATCATCTTCCTGGATGAACCGACAACAGGATTGGATCCGCAAGCACGCAGGAATTTATGGCAATTGATCAAAGACATTCGCGATAAGGGAACCACGGTGATCATTACTACCCATTATATGGATGAAGCCGAAACGCTATGCGACAGAGTAGCGATAATGGATGCCGGAAAAGTAATTACTCTCGACAGTCCGGATAAACTGATCGATAATTTAGTAGCGAGTGGTTTTGAGCGTCCAAAGCAGGTAAAAGCTGCAAATCTTGAAGACGTATTTATACATTTAACAGGACATGAACTGAGAGAAGAATAAAATCTTATTAACAATGAGCGAAGCAATAAACGATCCGAGATATCCCATAGGTAAATATCAACCGCAGCCATATTCCCAACAACAGTTTCAGCATTGGGTAAACGATATTAAACATTTACCTTCTTCGCTGGAATATGCTGTACTTAACCTGGATGAAGATCAGTACAATACTTCCTATCGGGAAGGAGGATGGACAATTAAACAGTTGGTGCATCATATTGCCGACAGCCATTTAAATGCTTATATGCGTTTTAAATTAGGGATGACGGAAGACACTCCTCAAATAAAAACCTACGAAGAAAAATTATGGGCAGAATTAAGTGATGTTGAAATAGTTGCACCCAATGTTTCGATTACTTTAGTACATGCTCTTCATACGCGCTGGCATATTTTTTTGCAGCAGCTTAGTGAAGAAGACTTAAAACGTACGATATATCATCCTGAACAAAAAAGAGAAATTTCTTTATGGTTTATGCTGGGTTTATATTCCTGGCACGGAAGACATCATGTGGCGCATATCCTCGCCGCAAGAGAAAAGAATAAAAGGAAATAATGAACTGGAAAATACTGTCATCGGAATATTTATTTAAGGACAATTGGTTCACAGTAAGAAAAGACACCTGCGAAACGCCTTCCGGTAAAATTATATCTCCCTACTATGTGTACGAATTCCCTACCTGGGTATCTGCACTGGCTATTACAGAAGACAATAAAGTGGTTATGGTCAGACAATACCGGCATGCATTGGGAGAAACGATTATTGAAGTGCCCGGCGGTTGTGTAGATGATACAGATAAAAATTATGAAGAGGCTATTGCCAGGGAATTAAAAGAAGAAACCGGTTATTCATTCAGTTCGTTTGAATACCTGGGTAAGATTTCTCCAAATCCTTCTACCAATAATAACTGGATGCATATGTACCTGGCTAGGGGGGGAGTAAAGACCAGCGATCAACAACTGGATCATAATGAAGAAATTGAAGTAGTGTTGATTGAACTTGAAGAACTAAAACGTTTGGTTGAAGAAAATAAGATTGTACAGGCGCTGCATGTGTGTACCATTATGTATGGATTGGCAAAACTTCTCCAATAGTAAATACGCTTCCGCAAACCAATATGATGTCCTGTTTGCCGGCTACTGATAAAGCATGACGGATAGCCTCGTTCACATCATTATAACTGTCGCCCATTAATCCTTTCTGTGTTCCTTTTTCTTTTAATATCTCAACTGGCAGCGCTCTCGGAATATGAGCATTAGTAAAATAATATTTGGCTGTGGAGGGTAATAGGGATAGGATATTATCAATTTCCTTGTCTTTTACGATGCCGATAATAATATGCAACTGGTGATAATCAGAAAGCTCAACTTGTTTCAGTAATTCTCCGATGCCATCTTCATTATGGGCAACATCAAGTACAACCGATGGATGTTGGTGAATAATTTCCCATCGCCCGTGCAACCCCGTTAGTTTTTTAACCTGACTGAGCGCATGTAACATTCGGTTTTGATCAATATGCCATCCTTTTTTCCTTAACTGGTTAACGGTTTCAAGGACTGTTATTAAATTTTTTAACTGGTAAATTCCCAGAAGGTCAAGTGTTACTGTAATGTGCCCGTCTTTTTGTTTATCAATAACCTCAGTAACAAGGTGGCCATCTGTATGATTCCAGTTGGCCGTATATTTTAATTGGTTGGCAAAACTGATAGGAGCGTTATTTTTTGCGGCTATTTCTGTAAAGACTTCTGCTGTTTCGTCAGAGACTTCGCCAATCACTATTGGTATATTTTTTTTGATGATACCTGCTTTTTCTCTTGCTATTAATTCAATGGTATTTCCCAACAGGTTCATATGGTCCATCCCGATATTGGTAATAACGGAAACTTCAGGAATAATGATGTTTGTACTGTCCAGTCTCCCGCCCAAACCGGTTTCTATAACGGCAATATCAACTTTTTCTTCTGCAAAATATTCAAAGGCCATTCCTACGGTGATCTCAAAAAAAGAAGGATGGATGTCTTCTATTAACGGTTTTACTTTTTCTGTAAAGCTGACCACCCGTTCCTCCGGGATCATTTTTCCATTGATTTTTATTCGTTCCCTGAAATCTTTTAAATGAGGAGAAGTGTATAAGCCGGTTTTATAACCACAAGATTGTAAAATAGCTGCGAGACTATGACTGCAAGAACCCTTACCGTTAGTACCTGCGATGTGAATGGATTTGAATTTATTCTGCGGCTCTTTAAGAAAGGAACAAATGAGCCTGGTATTGGTAAGATCTGCTTTTATAGCCGATGCTCCGGTTTTACTGAACATAGGTAACCGACTGAATAAATAGTCGAGGGTTTCAGAATAATTCATTGGTAAAAACAAAACGGCCTGCTAATTTTTTAAGCGGAAATTAAATTGAATAGTGCCGGAAGATTCAATGTCCGATGAATTGAATTTTACCTGCAAGGCTTTTCTTATGGCAATAGCCTTCAAATTAGGATCAGAACTTGTTGAACCTCTGGGTTGGTAAACCGCAGAGGTTACTTTTCCTGAAGCATCTACTTTAATATCCACTGCTATTTTAGCATTTTCATTAAAGTCATCTTCAAAGGAAGGAATTCTTGTTATACGTCTGCCCGACAGTCCGCTTTGAATAGCTATTCCTGAATTTCCAGTACCGCCACCGGTATAATTATCGGAATCAGGATTACCGCCAGGTTGCCCCTGGTCTCCACGTCCGCCGGCTACGCCCTGGTTGCCACCTTTGACATAAGTGTCAGATTCATTACCACCTGTTCCAGTACCGTTAACTCCTTTGAATACTGCTTTAGGCTTAGGTGGCGCGGGGGCAGGTGGATCATTATTCACCTTTGGATTTTTGACTGGCGTTGTTTTGACAATTTCTTTATCAGGTACTTTGGTAGCATTAGGTTTGGTTACAGGAGGTTTGTTCACTACCGGCGCTTCTTCATCCTTATCATCGGTTTCAAAGTCTTTAACATCTTCAACCGGTGTATTGACTTTGGCAGGCGGACTGTATGATTGATTATCGGCAGGGGAGGGCTTGCCGGGTAAAAAAGGCTGATCATCTCCTAAACCAAAGTCACTGTTGCCGAGGTTTACTTCAATACCTTCTTCATCAGGCAATGGAGGTAAAGTAGGAAGGGTCCATTTTACGAATAGAAAGATAATTAACAGCAGCAAACAGACCGTCAGGGTATAGCCTGAGGCTTTAATGTTTTTCTGCGATTCAAAATTATCGTTCGTGTACATACAGCTAAATTACAATTTATCTATAATACTTTGGTGTTCTTACTGCTTATGTGGCTATAGACTTCTGTAAAAACGATATTTTAACAATTAGTAGGGCTGTATCGTTTAATGTGCAAAGTCTTCTTCATAGTTTCCTTTAATTCTCTCTATAGGAGGATTAAAATAACCATATTTCAGATCGGGGAATTCTTCTTTAAGCAATTCCATTAATTGTTTAACGCCAAGCATTTCTCCGGTGTCCGTCACTCCAATTCTTCCGAGATACCAATCAGGGTCAATATTGAAATTTCTCCATTGGATCATGGAGAGTTTAGTATCAGTAATCAATTTTCTTAAGGCTTCATATTCTTCCACACTGTCGGTCATACCGGGGAAAACAAAATAGTTAATGCTCGACCATCCATTATATCTTCTTACAACTTTCAAACTCTCAACAATATCTTCAAAACTGTAGTTATTAGGGCGGTAATACTTTTCGTAGATATGTTTTCTGGCAGAATTGGTGCTGACACGAATAGAATTCAATCCGGCTTTACAAAGAGCTTCCACAGCAGCAGGTTTTGAACCGTTCGTATTGATATTAATACTTCCCCTGCTGGTATGCTTACGCATTTCAATAATGGATTCACGAATGGTTTCCCACATCAGTAACGGTTCACCTTCGCAGCCCTGCCCGAAACTGACAATAGGAAATGGCGCTGTCTGTAGATGCGGAACAGTAAACTCAACTATTTCCTCTGCTGTTGGTTTGAATGTTAATCTGTCCTGGGTAGAAACAATATTTTCTTCTTCCGGCTGAAAGGAAATGCAGCCGATACAATTGGCATTGCAGGCAGGAGAAGCGGGGACGGGACATTCCCAGCGTCCGGAGAAAAAATTTCTTGCAGCGGGACAATGGTAAGTGAGACAACAATTATCTGCCAGGTGCTTAAGCAGACGATTATTGGGATAAGCTTTAATAATATTTTCCACGCCTTCACCAATCACTTGTTCGTCATATCCTATTGCCTCCTGGCGGATGTCCTGTTCTATTCTTACAGCAGGTACATAGAATTTTTCATTGTGCCAACCTGCCGCAGTATAACAAAAGAGAGGAAGGGTTGGTGCATCTTCCGATGTTTCATAAGCAGCGAGGAAAAGTCCGGTATGCGCAGGCGGGATGAAAGCGGCAACGGCCCATCCTTTTTCGCATAACCTCATTTCACCTGTTTTAACGTCTATGCCAATACCTCTTCTTCCAGGTAGTTCATATAATGAACCTCCCTGCGGTAACTCGATCCAGTCTTCTACAGGTACTTCAAAAGCATCCCAGCCTGTTCTGCCTACGGCATACAGAGAGGTGTCTTCGTAAATATTACCTTTCCCATCGGAATACATCAGGTATGGAGATTTCATTAACATCATGACACTTGATTTAAATACTGACTACACCAGCGATTAAACTCCTGTTCGCTTGCCTCATTTTCTCCTGAATCAATTTCTTTTTGAAAGAGTTTATTATTCTTAAAATCTACAGTAAGCCAGCCGTCTTTTAAAACCACATTATCAATTTCGTTCCAATTGTATTTTTTCTTCAACAAACCATTAAAAATAATTTCCTTCTCCGAAAAACCAATTTCTGGAGATAGTTTCGCCTGGTACTCAAGAATAGCGAGCAAAGCAAAAACCGCTATCATCCATTGTAAATAAGGCATTCTTGTCCATACGATAGCCGCAATCAAAAGAGCTTTGCTATAATAAATTCTTTTATTCCTTTTATAATAATTATAGCCGTTCCAGAGCATTAATCCCGCAATAAAGACAACTCCTACTACATAGGGAAGGACGATGGTATTTCTAATGATCATTTCACGCAAAAACAAAAGCATTGAACCAAAGCACAAAAGAAACCCAATAATGTTTACATAACGCGCGCTTTCATTTTTCAGCGTAATGATATATGGATAAACATGTTTACTCGTCAAAACTTCAGGTATTTGCTGCTGTAAGAATATTACAAAGTTTTAATAATACACGCGCACCTACATTGGCATCCCAGTAATTTTCGCCCACACCAATCTCAACAAGATCAAATCCCACCAGTTGCTTGCCGGCATCATTCATTTTGCGCAGCAAATAATAGATCTGTTCTGGGTCAAAGCCTCCATGTACTGGTGTTCCCGTATTAGGAGCATGCCTGGGATCGAGTCCGTCAATATCAAAGCTCAGGAATATTTTTGAAGGAAGTTCGGCGATAATATCATCAGTGATCCGTTTCCAGCTTTCTCCTTCATATAAACGCTCCCTGATCTTCTTATCAAAAAAAGTAACGACTTTTCCGTTGCTGTTTTGAATGTAGTCAAATTCTTCCTGCGAATAATCGCGTATGCCGAGTTGGATAAGCTTTTGTATTTGTGGAATTTCGTTAAGAGCGTTATACATTACGCTGGCATGACTGTAATTGAAGTTTTCATATTTTCTTCTCAGGTCGGGATGGGCATCAATTTGCAGAATACCATATTCGCCGTGCTTTTCGGCAATCGCTTTCCAATATCCTAAAGACACACTATGATCGCCGCCCAACAAAGCTACCAGCTTACCCTTGTTCATCAGTCCCTTTGTTTGTTCATATACCCATTCGTTAAGGTATGTGCCGCCGGCGTTAATATCTTTAAGGGATTTACTCATAAAGGCATTCTCGGCGGGGTCTTGCCCAAGTGAAATATAATCGATGTATAATTCAGCTTCTTTCCGTAGGAAATCGCTTTTTAACAAAATTTTTTTATCGACAGGACGAAGGTAAAAGCCGTGTTTCCAGGTGTTGGGATAGTCCTGGTCAAAGATATCTACCTGCATGCTGGCCTTAAAAATATGTTCGGCAGAGCGTGATGTTCCTGCCCCGAAACTCACCGTAACCTCCCATGGAACGGGCAGTATGACTAGCTTTGCCTCTTCTTCGGTAATAGGAAAGCCATATATGTTATGGGTAGGATTGCTCGCGGCATTCGGGTCAAAGTCAGAAAAATTTCCCATATTAATGGCTTCTGTTTTAGAAAAGGGATGCAAGGTAGTAACTATACCTCAATCGAAGTAATACTAATACGGTACCAAGAAGATGGTTTTTGAGTTAACTTTGCCTGCGAAATGAAAAAGATACACGTTGTCATGCTTGTTGGGATCGCAGCATTGATTGCTTTGCTGGTCAGTTTTATGGGAGATCTTTCCACTTATGAAACCCTTGCTTCGGCCAGACAAAAAGAGGGAAAGGATGTTACCGTAATAGCCAAACTTGATACGACAAGTCCTATTATCTACAATCCTGCCAAAAACGCCAATTACACATCCTTTTATGTTACGGATTCACTGGGGAACCGCGCAAAAGTGGAGTACTTCTTTGAAAAACCCTATGATATGGAAAAGAGTGAGCGGATAGTGTTGAAAGGCAAGATGAAAGGTGATGTTTTTGAGATTACCCGTAAAGACGGTATCCTTATTAAGTGCCCCTCCAAATACAAAGATGATCCTAAAGCTGCTCAGAATAACCTGAGCAAAAATTAACGAGTTGTAATGAATTATATAGGAGAACATTTGTTGCCGGGACAACTCGGTTATTTTCTGATCACCCTTTCTTTTGTTGCTTCGCTAGTTGCTACTATTTCCTATTATAAAGCAACGGTGGCCAAAGTGCCGGAAATTATAGAAAGCTGGAAAAAGCTGGCCCGTATTAGTTTCTGGATCAATGCAGTATCCGTTACGCTGGTATTTATTATCATCTACTATATTATTTCCAGCCATTATTTTGAATACAATTATGCCTGGAGCCATTCTGATAGATCCCTTGAGCTTGGCTACCTTATCAGTAGTATATGGGAAGGCCAGGAAGGCAGCTTTTTACTCTGGGCCATCTGGCAGGGTGTACTGGGTGTTATACTGATCAGAAAAGCCAAACGCTGGGAAGCTCCGGTAATGACGGTTTTCAGTTTTGCGCAGTTTTGCCTGGCTTCTATGTTGATAGGGCTATACATTTTTGATATTAAAATAGGCAGCAATCCTTTCCTGTTAACCCGCGAGGTGTTCCCCGATGCGCCTATCTTTCAATTACCCGATTATCTTAATAATGCAGGGATGCAAGACGGAAACGGACTGAACCAGACTCTGCAGAATTACTGGATGGTTATACATCCACCCATACTCTTTTTAGGCTTTGCTTCCACGCTTATTCCTTTTGCCTATGCTATTGCAGGATTATGGACAAAAGACCATGCGGGATGGATAAAACCATCGTTGCCCTGGGGCCTCTTTTCTGCTGCAATACTGGGATTGGGTATAATGATGGGAGCCAGGTGGGCTTATGAATCGCTTAGTTTTGGTGGATACTGGGCATGGGATCCGGTAGAAAATGCTTCTCTCGTTCCCTGGCTGGTATTAGTCGCCGGTATTCATACCCAGTTAATTTTTAGCGCTACCGGGCGGTCATTACGTCCCACTTATTTCTTTTTTATTTCCGCTTTTGTTCTCGTCCTCTATTCAACTTACCTGACTCGCAGTGGTGATCTCCAGGATACTTCCGTTCACGCGTTTACCGGTTCGGGATTAAACTGGCAGTTAAGAGGATTTGTATTGGTATTTCTTATTCCATCACTATTCCTGTTTTTTAAACGATACAAGAGCATTCCTGCTATCGAAAAAGAAGAAAATAATTATTCGCGTGAATTCTGGATGTTCATTGGTTCGCTCATCCTTTTCCTTTCCGGCTTCTTTATTCTGTTGTTTACTTCTTTACCTGTATTCAATAAGATCTTTAAAACCAGCTTTACTGTTGGAGCAGATGTTGAATTCTTTTATAACCGGATTCAGATCTTTGTTGCAATTGTAATAGGCGTTCTCACTGCTATTACACAGTATCTGAAATATAAAAACACCGATAAAAAAGTTTTCTGGAGAAAAATATTGTGGCCTACGGTGTTGGCTATACTAATTGCCGGCAGCATATCTGTATTCGGAAAAATAAATTATTATACTTATGGTGCGGGATTCCTGGCTGCTATCCACCTGGCGTTGTTTGCCAGTGTATATGCTATAATCGCGAACGTAGGATATATATGGGCCGGACTGAACGGTAGATTAAAAGCAGCGGGCGCTTCGGTTGCGCATGCAGGATTTGGTTTAATGCTGGTAGGAATATTGATTTCTTCATCCAAGAAAGAATTGCTGTCAGTCAATACGCTCAATCCCCTCAATTTTGGGCCTGAAAGCGAACAGAAGGGCACCGAAAATCTCACCCTGTTTAAGGGCGTAGATACAGATATGGGTAAATACTGGGCTACCTATTCTCTTGATAGTGTCGACCAGCATAGCAAAAAGACATATTTCCATATCAGCATGAAGAGAAAGGACGGTATGGATTCGTTCGTATTAAAGCCCAATGTCATTAAAAATACAAAAGGGATGGAGGGACAGTCGGCCAACCCTGATGCCAGGCATTATTGGAATAGGGATATATTCTCTTATGTTACTTATGCCGAGATTATGAATACGCGGGAAGACACTGCACAATTCAGAACTCACCCGATGAAAGTAGGGGATACTGCTTTTTACTCAAGTGGATTTATTATTCTCGAAAAAATAGTTCCCAATCCCTCTAATGACCGTTATCAGTTTACATCGGCCGACACTGCTCTTATGGCGCAGTTAAAGATTATCGGAATGGATGGCAGGAAACATACCGCATTACCTGCTTTCGAGCTTAAGGATAATATCCCTCGTTACCACATGGATACGGTAATATCGCAGGGATTGGCCATTGGATTTTTGAAGATCATTGATAACCAGCATATTGGGATCAGCGTAAAAGAATCTTCCCAACTCACTCCGTTTATAGCCTTAAAAGTGCTTCAATTTCCCTTTATAAATCTGCTGTGGATTGGAACAATACTGATGATTATCGGACTTGTAATGAGTATCGTCAGACGGATAAAACTTAAGGGAAATAAGGACTAACCTTTAATTTTTTTCAAATGAAATACTTAAAAACATTAAAACATATTCTTGTATTATCGATTATCGTATTTTTTGTATCCTGTTCCAAAGATGATGACATAGTACCGTCCAATGAGTTGGAAAATCTTCAATTAGTAACAGCGATTGACAATGGGCAACACAAAATAGAGTTCTACACTACCAGCGGCAAGTTTCAGACAGGATATAATGCTATCTATTTTCAGATAAAGAATACAGACGGAAGTTTGGTAAACAACGCAACAGCTACTTGGACACCCGTAATGAATATGATGAATATGAGTATGAACCACTCCTGTCCGTATTCATCTATTGCCAAAAAAGAAAATGCCCAATCTACTTATGCGGGCTACATTGTTTTTCAAATGACAGGAAATGATATGGAACATTGGGAACTATCGTTGGATTATACCATTAACGGTACATCTTACACTACAAATGCCCAAATAGAAGTAACGGCAGCGCCAAAACGTATAGTGGAGAGCTTTGAAGCGAGCGATGGCGAACGATATGTCTTGGCAATGGTTGAGCCTGCAAAACCTATTGTTGGCATCAACGATATGAAAGCCGTAGTATATCGAATGGAAACGATGATGAGCTTTGTTCCGGTAGAGGGTTATAAGGTTAAAATTGACCCGAGAATGCCGGGCATGGGTAATCACGGTTCGCCCAACAATGTTGACCTTACAGACGTTTCGGCGGAATATATCAGGGTAAATTAAGCCTTACGATGACAGGTTATTGGAAGATAAACTTGCAATTTTCAGATGCATTAGGAAACATAATAAAAGGAGAAGAATTAACTGACACTAACGAAAGTAGTAATATCTATTTTGAAGTAGAATTTTAATCATCAAACAAGTAAACATTCCGGTTATTCTATGAACATAGTTGGAGTGTTATGCTTGTCTTAAACCTTAAATTAATTATGTTTCGATTTTCAGTAGCAGGTATTATATGCTTGCTGTTACCGTTTTTGGTAATAGCTCAAAATGAAAACAGCCCTGTTACAGACACTCTGCAAAGTACACAATTGGAGGAAATAATTATCATTTCCCCAAAATCACTTTCTGACAGAAAACCGAAACCTTTGTCCACTTTGGACAATTATCTCGAAAAAGCAAATATGGTCAATATGATTAGAAGAGGTAGTTATGCTTGGGAACCATTTATCAATGGAATGGCATCCGAGCGAAGTGTAATAACCATTGACGGAATGCGGATTTACGGCGCTTGTACAGATAAAATGGACCCTGTTACCTCTTATGTAGAGATTACCAATTTAGCAAAGGCAAACGTGCATGGCGGACAGTCCGGCTCTACGGGAGCGACCATTGGCGGAAGTTTGGATTTGGAAAGGGAAAAAAGCTCTTTTGGAGAGAAGGCATTCAACGGTACAGCATTTGCAGGATTTGAAACCAACAATCAACAAAAGATTTTAGGTACAGCATTGTCCTATTCAAACGCACGTTTTTTTACTGATGTAGATTTTACTTTCAGAGATGCCGAAAATTATAAGGCAGGAGGAGGCGAAGAAATTTTGTATTCGCAGTTTACAAAATACAATGTGTCGGCTATTACAGGTTACAAGATTGGAGAGCACCAGCACGTTGAGGCTTCTGTGATTTATGACCATGCTGTTGATGTAGGTTATCCGGCATTACCCATGGACGTTTTCTTAGCAAAGGCTTTCATCGGTTCTGTTGAATATGTACGGCATCATATATCGCCAACGATACACCAATGGAAAACCAAACTTTACTATAATGATGTTACACATATTATGGACGATACAAAACGACCGGTTGTTCCTATCCGAATGGATATGCCTGGCTGGAGCAAAACAACAGGGTTTTATTCTTTATTGCAAGGTGGTTGGGGAAAACATAACCTAAGTGCCAGTCTAAGTGGGCATCGCAATCGTTCTTTGGCAGAAATGACAATGTATTCAAATACTCAGGGAGAAAGAGATATGTTTATGCTCACTTGGCCAGGTGTGCTTACCCATTACGGAGATTTATTTGTTGAGAATAAACACAATATATCTGACCATTGGATTGCAAATTTTAGTGCCGGAATAGCCGTTCATAACAATATTGTGGATAGTGAATTTGGCTTTGAAAGTATGAGGATATTTTATCCCGAAATGAATAAAGGCAAAACCCGTCTGTTGAAAAGGGCTGCTGCTTCGTTTGAACACAAAAAGGAATATTTAGGCTATAATGTAGGCTTGGCATACGGAGAGCGTGCACCAAGTGTTTCTGAGGGGTACGGGTTTTACCTGTTTAATAGCTTTGATCATTTCGACTACATTGGCAATCCTAATATGAAAAACGAAAAATCAGCTTCATTTAATGCAGGAATTTCATTTAACCATTCCGGATTTTCAGCAAAATTATCGGTTACGCACTTTTATATTAAAGATTATATAATCGGGAGACCACAGAGCGGATTAAGTGTAATGACTATGGGTGCAGCAGGAGTAAAAGTGTACGAACAATTAACCTATGTTAACATCTTCAACACTTTTCTTGACCTCAATTATCGGATAACTGAAAATCTGTTTTGGTCTAACAAGTTGAGCTATCGAAGCGGTACAGGAAAAAATGTAAATAATTTACCATTGATACAACCGTTTACTTATAGTTCCGATATAGCATATTTCATAAAAACATTTTCAGCAAATGTATCTGTAAATGGGGCAACCAAACAAAATAAATTCAATCCTGATTTTGGAGAACAGGAATTGCCCGCATATTGGATTGCTAATTTATCTGTTGCTAATCGTTTCAATCTTGGAAAGCAATCGTTATTATTGAAAATGGGTGCAGAAAATTTGTTTAATAAGAATTATACCACTTTTGCCGATTGGAACCGCCTACCAAGAATGGGACGGAATTTTTACTTGAATGTTATATATGACTTTTGATAAGCATTCTAAAATACAAATTGATTAAAAGAGGCTGTCCGAAAAGGGGCAGCCTCTAGTGTACTTGGGGCTATGCCGAATGGTTACATTTGTGGTATGAGCAAATACAAGAAACAATCACACGTTGCTTATAAGTGTGGCTATCATATTATTGTATGGGTTTCGAAGCACCGGTTTTGCATTTTGACTGGAGAAGTAAGTGTGGGGATAAACTGGGATATTCGGTTGTACAGTGAGTGGTTGGGTTTGGATGTAATTAAATATCCAGGTGGATCATGTGCATATTATAGTGAGTATACCGCCGAAGATATATGGGAACGATTAAAGGGAAGACGACGATTAAAATATTGAAGAGTTACCCGATGTTAAAATAGCGACCGTATTGGGACAATCATTTTTGGACACGAGGATATTTTGTGAATACTGTTGGAATAAATGAAGATTTGATAAGAAGGTATGTGAAATATCAGGAAGGTGAAGAGTGCAGAGAGGAGAGTAACCAGAAAAGTTTCGACTTCGACGTAGAAAAGTTGTTTGTACGTGGACCTTTTGGTCTGTTCCGTAACTCAAATATTTAATGTTTAAAATTAAATTTCATTGAGTTGCAAGAAAACATAAAAAGCGGTGCAAAATACTGAAGTATAAACAGTTAAGTTCTAATAGTTACCGATTGAACAGATAACGATTTAGGGACCAAACTTTGTATTTTCAGGCCCGAAACCTATCGGGCACTGAGTTCTAAAATATGACTACAATTTTATAAAGCGTTGTATAGTAATGGGTTTAGCCGTTTTGCCTGTCTTTATTTTTAATAACTTTTTTTCAAAAAAGTAAGGTTCAGTATGCGATACTGCCAATATGTATTATTTTCGTTAGGATAGATTGGCATTACTTGAATATTGTTAGTAAAATATCACTTCTACTTTTCCTGATCTGTACCTGTTCAATGGTCTATTCCCAGGAAGTTCCCGCTACTTCTGAGACGCGTATACCTGAATTGGGTCCAAACGATACTATACCGGTTCCTGCTAAAATTGTTGAAGGAGAAATTGTGCCCGGAGAAAACATGGAATGGGTTTGGGTGCAGGCGACTTATCCCAAACATCTTTTGAAAAAAAGAAAGGAGTGGACAAGGTTAAGGAATGCCGTATATGTTACCTATCCCTATGCAGTTAAAGCCGGATATGTGATTAATGATATCAATCATCAACTAGAAGGCGTAGAGAACAAGCAGGAAAGAAAAAAATATATCAGGTCCAGGGAAAAGGATTTAAAAAAAGAGTTTACAACTCCTATAAAAGACCTGTCTGTTTACCAGGGAAAAGTGTTAATGAAACTCATCAACCGGCAAACAGGAAATAATTGTTACGAAATAATAAAAGAATACAAAGGCGGTGCAAATGCAAGGTTCTATCAGACCGTAGCCTTTATGTTTGGTAGTAATCTCAAACAGCCTTATGATCCCAATAACGAGGATAAGGAAATTGAGAATATTGTAATGGAGGTTGAAAGGCTATATGGGAGAGTGAGCAATTAACAGTTGACAGTGGAGAATTGACAGTGGACAGTTGACTTATAGCTTTGTTATTTTCTCTATCAAACCTGTCGTTGAAAAACCTTCTACAATCGGATTAATCACTACTCTTCCTCCGTCAGCAATTACTTCTTTAGCACCAGCAATCTGATCTACAGTATAATCTCCACCTTTAACGATAACGTTTGGCCGGATAGCTTTAATAAGCGCTAATGGCGTTTCTTCATTAAAAATAACTACGGCATCTACGATGATAAGTGAAGCCAGCAATAGTGCACGGGATTGTTCATCATTAACAGGACGACCGGGGCCTTTCAGGTTTTTTGTAGATTGATCGGAATTTAATCCCACGATCAGAAAATCTCCTTCTGATGCAGCCTGTGAGAGAGAGGCGATATGTCCGCGATGAAGAATATCGAAACATCCATTGGTAAAAGCAATGGTTTTATTTAATATTCTTAATTGTTCAACTGTATGAATCAACTCCGGTAAAGAATAAATTTTTTGCTGAATTATATTAGCGTTTCTCATTGTAAATATTTTAACAGTTGACAATTGATAGTTGACAATTTCTTTATCCATTGTCTATTATCCACTGTCAACTGTTTTGTCTTTTTTTATTTATAACGGGTAGGATCAGGAAAGCTATAGTACCGAATAAAATCACAAATCCTGTTTGGGCAAACCATATCATCATTCCCAGCGAAAGTCCTTTTTCTGGCGTTACACCATACAGCATCATTACCTGTTGAATGGCATATTGAAAAGATCCTATTCCACCTGGTGACGGAATAATCATTCCAATGCTTCCAAAGGTAAGAGCAGAGAGCGCGCCTTTAATACCGTATTGCAGTAAATCGCGCATCGCGAAAAATCCCATATAGGTGCTGTATAAATATAATAGCCATATCAGTAAAGACTGGAATATAAATAACCATTTACGTTTTATATACCTGATGCTGATAAGTCCCTGCCAGATACCTAAAAAAATATTTCTTGTCTTGATAACAAATTGCAGATGACTCAATCGTCTAAACAACCAGGTGAACAATAACAGGAATGCGAAGATGACGAATATAACCACCAACACATTAGTGATGGAAAATTCTCCGGCTTTGGAATGAAGGAAGCTGCTGAATACTTCTTCGGAAAAACGACCAATAATATGATACTGCGAAAAAATAGTGACTAACAAAAAAGCAAGCAGGCATAATACATCAACTGCACGTTCGGCAACGATAGTGCCCACCATTTTATCGGCCGGTACTTTTTCATACCTGGCAAGTACCGTACATTTTAATACTTCTCCCAACCGTGGTACGGCAAGATTTGCCCAATAACCTACCATCACTGCCAGAAAAGTATTAGTGGTGGAAGGTTTATATCCCAGTGGTTCCATTAATATCTTCCAGCGGAGAGCCCTGATAAAATGGCTGATCAGCAGCATGAGTACTGCGGGAATAAGATAGATATAGTTGGCGCCGGAAAGATCGCGGATGATAGTATCCCAATCAGATTTGCGAAGTGTTAGCCACAATAAAAAAACACCTAACCCCAGAAAAAAAATATATTGGACAACATTCAGGATTTTTTTGTTCATCCGGAGTTATTTGTTTTTTAAAAAGGACGGATGGAATCCCGCTATCAGTTGACAATTAATAGTTGACAATGGATAGTTGGACTCGGGTTCATCCGGAATTTATTTGTTTTTTAACGCCTTGTTCCTTTAAAAAGAAAGTTCACCTTAATTACTAATAACTAAAGATGCCTGGCTTATACTATAATTTATTTCCTTCTTTAGGAAAAACTATAGAAGGTTTAAACTTTTTGGCCTCTTCAAAATCCATATGGGCGTATGAAATAATGATGACGATATCTCCAACCGCTCCCTGTCGGGCAGCGGGACCGTTTAAACAACAAACACCAGATCCTCTTTTGCCTTTAATAATATAGGTTTCAAGACGTTGCCCGTTATTGACGTTGACAACGGTAATCTTTTCGTGTTCAATAAGGTTGGCACTATCCATCAGGTCTTCATCCAGCGTAAGACTACCTACATAATGCAGGTTGGCTTCTGTGATCACAGCCCTGTGAATTTTTGATTTCAGTATTTCGATATGCATAGCAGGCGCAAAACTAATTAAAAAGAAACATAAGCAAACCAGGGAGTGAGGTATAGCAGCTTTCCTATGTCAATTAAACGTCACTATAAGATTATCTATCAACCGTATTTCTCCTATAAATGCGGCAATAAGAATAACCAAAGAGGGTTTATTTCCTGCACAGTCGACGGGTTCGAGGGTAAAGGGGTCGCTAATTTCCACATAATCAACCCTAAAACCCTTGTTTTCCAGTCTTTGTACAGCTTCAGCTTTACATCGTGCAATAGGTTCACCAGGAGACGCTTTTATGGCATCCCCGATTTGCAACAAGGTTTTATGGATTTCTGGTGCAAGAGCTCGCTGACTGGCATTGAGTCTGAGGTTGCGGCTGCTCATAGCCAGCCCGTCGGCTTCCCGGACGGTGGCGCAGGTGATCAGTTTTGTACTGCTGCCGGTCAGGGCAAGAAGCTTATCGATCACCATGCACTGCTGGTAATCCTTCTGACCCATAAATAAAAAATCGGGTTGAACGGCATTTAGCAATCTGACCATTACCTGGCATACTCCCTGGAAATGCCCCGGCCTGTATTTGCCTTCGAGGATAGTTTCTATCGCACCGAGTTCATATTGCTCCAACTGGCTGGTCCCATTAGGGTAAATGGATTCAACGGATGGCAGGAAAAGTACATGGGCAGGAGAGGCAGCCAACAGCCGGATGTCATTTTCCAGCCTGTCGGGGTATTTGCGATAGTCCCCCTGGTCGTTAAACTGGGTCGGATTAATAAAGATGCTGCAAACGGTGATATCACTGTGGGAAGCGCAGTACTCAACCAGGTTCAGATGTCCCTCATGCAGGGCGCCCATAGTAGGCACAAAACCAATGGATAAACCTTTGGTTTTGTGTTTATATATAAAGTCAAGCAGCGCAGTAGGTTGTTGTATAATGGTCATTTTGTATAAATCCCTTACCTTTGCAAACTAATTTTAAAATGGTTCTCCAAGCAATTTATTTGTAATGCTCACAAAGAAAAGAATTTTATTTATTGCCAATGAAATGTCCCCTTATCTTGAACTTACAGAGTTTTCCGAGATAATTAACAGGCTGGCAATAAAGGCAAATGACAGCGGATTTGAGGTTCGCTGTATTATGCCACGCTTTGGCATTATTAATGAAAGAAGACATCGTCTTCATGAGGTAGTTCGGCTTTCGGGTATTAATGTATCTATTGATAATGACGATTACCCACTGCAAATCAAAGTGGCTTCATTACCTAATGCAAGGTTACAGGTTTATTTCCTGGATAATGAAGATCTTTTTAAGCGCAAGTATATATTTCATGATGAAGATGAAAAGTGGTTTGACGATAATGGGTTGAGAACGGCATTTTTCTGCAAAGGAGCATTGGAGACAGTCAAAAAATTTGGATGGCCGCCCGATATTATCCATTGCAGCGGATGGATGACCGGACTTATACCATTGTATTTAAAAACATATTATAAAAAAGAGCCGGTATTTGCCCATAGTAAGGTAGTCTTCTCCATAGGAAACCAAACGTTCAGTGAAAACCTGGGAGATGATTTTATCAAACTTATCAACATCAACGGCGCTCTTAAAGATAAAGACCTTGAGCTATTCAGGGATGCCGACAATCTCGCCTTAATGAGAGGGGGGGCAGCTAATGCAGATGCTATTACTTTTGGTGTTGAAGATGTTGACAGTAAACTTGTCGAGGAATTTGGAAAAGCTCGTGGTAAAAAAGTGCTTAGCTACAATGCCGAATCTGATTTAACAGACTATTTGCAGTTATATGCCGATCTTTCCCGCTAGGTTTTTTACTAATCATTTATTTAATCTAACTCTCCCGTGAAGAGGAAATTAACCGCAATTGTAGTCGCTCTCTTTACAATTATTTCATTAATCAGTTCCTGCAGTAAAATTGATACCACTGCGCTAGGGGGTGAGCTTATCCCCGAAATAGATAATATAAATACTTTTGAAACCTTTCTGGATATCATTACGGATAATAAATTATTCGATGATACTACTCGTATGTTATACAGTTCTGATCATGCGCTGGGAATAATAGAGAATGATGCAGAATTCGGAAAGACTACGGCACAAATGTATGCTTCTTTTGCGCCTGCATTCTATAACACATCTCCTTTTACCCGGAGAGATTCTGTAATCATAGATTCAGTGGTGCTGTCCCTTGCCTATAAAACGATCTTTGGTGACTCTAATTCGGTTCAGCATATCGAAGTAAGAGAAATTCTGCCTACAGCAGGTTTTATTGACTCCCTGTATCCTTTAGCCGCTCCTGAGTTTCCTACAGAACCTATGTTGCTGGGGTCGTCAGATATCAGTTATGGTTCACTTAAAGATTCCGTTTTTTATCGCAATGGCCTCGATACAGTCAGATCAGCGGGAGAAATGAGAATACAACTTGATACTGCCTGGGCAAGAAGATTTGTGGAATATGATACCATTGCCGGGCAACCCTATTATAATGATACACTTTTCAGGCAGGTGTTCAAGGGCCTTGAAATTAAGGCAACGGAAACATCACCGATGAAGAATGCGCTTGCGTATTTTAATCTGTCGGATAATGCCAAAACCAGGATAATTTTCTATATAAGAAAACCAAAAACAACTAGCGGACTGGATACGTCTACAGCTGTCTTTACTTATAGAAGAGGCCCGCAGGCAAACCTGGTTCGCCGCACACCGGCTAATAATTATCTGGCGAACGTAAATAACAGTATAGAAAATGATGAGCTCTTATATATTCAATCTTCACCAGGTTCTTATGCGCTCCTGAAAATTAATGGACTGGATACTATTGCCAATTCTCTTAAAGTGATACACAAAGCGGAACTGGTCTGTGAGGTAGCTCCTTCCATGGAAGACTTCTTTGCGCCGCCTCAGCGTATGTTTATAGATGCTGTCAATCTTGCCAATGATTCCTCCTTTACTATTATAAATGATTTTGTTCCCACACAGAGTTCGTCACCAGGTTATGAAATAGAGGCTTTGGGTGGGGCGTTTAACAAGAATAAATATTCTTTCACACTTACACGTTATGTTCAAAGTTTGGTGACCTACAAGTTCCCCAACCAGCTTTTGCGTATTCATGCTCCTTTTAATACACAACCCTATTATTACTTCCCCAATAGCATGCTTACAAGTGAAAGCGCTCGCCAATACCTTATAATAAGTGAACCGGTAGGATTTGGAAGAGTGATATTATATGGTGGTGCTGCAACTGACCCGGGTAAAAAAATGAGGCTTCGAATAATTTATTCCAAAATATAGGCAGCGAGCTTATCTTTGTCCGGTTTATAATTCATTGTTAACGATAATAACCCATTAACAAAATCATGCCTTATTTATTTACTTCAGAGAGTGTTTCTGAAGGACATCCTGATAAAGTAGCCGATCAAATATCCGATGCACTTATTGATAATTTTCTCGCCTTTGATGCTCAGTCTAAAGTAGCTTGCGAAACATTGGTTACTACTGGTCAGGTTGTACTTGCAGGTGAAGTAAAGTCTAAAGCATATCTTGATGTACAGGAAATAGCCCGTGGTGTAATTCGTAAGATCGGGTACACAAAAAGCGAATATATGTTCGAAGCTAATTCCTGCGGTATTTTATCAGCTATTCATGAGCAATCTGCTGATATTAACCAGGGGGTAGACAGGAAGAAAAAAGAGGAGCAGGGTGCAGGTGACCAGGGTATGATGTTTGGATATGCCAGCAATGAAACAGATGATTATATGCCTTTAGCGCTTGATCTTGCA
Source organism: uncultured Chitinophagaceae bacterium (assembly GCA_964606315.1). GTDB lineage: Bacteria > Bacteroidota > Bacteroidia > Chitinophagales > Chitinophagaceae > Flavitalea. Next base: position 88,213 of record CAZSFY010000005.1, read on the forward strand.
CATAAACTGCTTATTGAGCTTGCCGCGTTGAGAAAAGAGAATAAACAGATCAAATATTTACGTCCCGATGCAAAGAGCCAGGTAACGCTGGAATACGATGATAATAATAAACCTTTAAGAATAGAAGCTATTGTTGTATCAACACAACATGATGATTTCGATACTGAAGCAAAAATGCAGAAGAAAATTGCTGATGATATCAAAAACATTCTGATACCACGTGTAAAAAGTAAATACAAAAAATACAGTAAACTCTTCAATAACGATATCAAATATCATATCAATCCAACCGGTAAGTTTGTTATCGGCGGACCGCATGGAGATACTGGTCTTACCGGAAGAAAAATTATTGTGGATACCTACGGTGGAAAAGGAGCTCATGGCGGTGGCGCATTCAGTGGTAAGGATCCGTCAAAAGTTGACCGCTCCGCAGCTTATGCTACAAGACATATTGCTAAAAATCTGGTAGCCGCAGGTGTTTGTGATGAAGTGCTGGTACAGGTTTCCTATGCCATCGGTGTAGCTCAGCCTATGGGCGTTTATATTAACACTTATGGTTCTGCGAAAGTGGATCTTTCCGATGGAGAAATAGCGCGTAAAGTGGAGCAAATATTTGATATGCGTCCCTACTTCATAGAGAAAAGATTAAAACTTCGCAATCCTATATACAGCGAAACTGCTGCGTATGGTCATATGGGCAGAAAGAACGAAGTAGTAGAAAAAGTATTTACTTCTCCCGATGGAAAAACAATAAAGAAAAAAGTTGAGCTGTTTACCTGGGAGAAGCTGGATTATGTGAATGCTATCAAAAAAGCTTTTGGTATAACCGGTAAATAAACATTGTTGATTTACTATGGATATAAATCCCTGGAAAATATTATCTGATAGAAATGTTTATGAGAATCCATGGATCAAACTAACCGAGTACTCGGTGCTGAATCCTTCGGGTAACAGAGGTATTTATGGTAAGGTGCATTTTAAGAATAAAGCCATTGGTGTATTACCCCTTGATAGCCAGATGAACACTTATCTGGTTGGGCAGTACCGCTTTCCTACCGATCAATATAGCTGGGAAATTCCTGAAGGTGGTTGCCCTGAAGATATGGCGCCACTTGAGGCAGCTCAAAAGGAACTGGAAGAGGAAACAGGCTTAAAGGCGTTGTCATGGGAATTGCTCATGGAAATGCACCTGAGTAATTCTGTAACAGATGAGCATGCTACAATTTTTCTTGCCTGGGACCTTGAGATGGGTGATGCTGCTCCTGAAGAAACCGAAGAGTTGGCCGTAAAAAGACTTCCTTTTGAAGAAGCATATAGAATGGTTGAAGATGGAGAGATCGTCGATGCCATTTCTATAGCTGCGATCCAAAAAGTAAAAATCATGATTGATGACGGAAGGATCGCATAATAAACAATCATTGCATAAATCCTCTTTTATTATTGGGCGACAGCCGGTTATTGAAGCGCTGGATGCCGGTCGACCTATCGATAAAATATTATTACAAGCTAATGCCAGCGGGGAAGTAATTGGTAAGATCAGACAGTTGGCCAAACAAAATAATGTTCCTGTACAGATCGTTCCCGCAGAAAAACTCAACAGTTATACCAGGGCCAATCACCAGGGGTGTATTGCCCTTGCTGCGTTGCTGAAATATATGGATCTCCAGGATGTTATTAACCAGGTGAATGATGCAGGGAAAGTGCCGTTATTCGTAATGCTTGATGGAGTGACTGATGTAAGGAATATTGGAGGTATTGCCCGCACGGCGGTGTGTTGTGGCGCCCAGGCGCTGGTCATTCCTGATAAGGGAGTAGGGGCCTTGAATGAAGAAGCTATTAAATCATCGGCCGGAGCATTGGAAAAAATACAGGTATGCAGGGTAAGCAGCCTGCTTAAAGCTATTGATGATCTCCACCTTAACGGAATACAGGTATTTGTGTCGGAGATGGACAAATCCAAAAAACTCTATGAACTTGATCTTACCCTGCCGGTGTGTATTATCATGGGAAGTGAAAGCAAGGGTATTCAACCTTATCTCAGTAAAGCAGCTGATGAACATTTTTCCATACCTATGACTGGCGATTTCGATTCGTTTAACGTATCGGTAGCTGCGGGAATCATTCTTTATGAGGCCATGAAACAGCGGTTATCAGTCTGATATAAATGAAGCAACAATTGTACAGGAATAGTTAAATAGCTTACTTTGTAAACCATGGAGAAGAAATCCACCATTGATCTGATTGAATGTCCCCGTGACGCATTACAGGGATGGAAAAAGAAAATTCCGCCTGATCTCATCGTTAAATATCTCAACACTTTATTAAAAGTAGGTTTTCATACACTTGATTTCGGCAGCTTTGTATCTGCCAAAGCCATACCTCAAATGGCCGTGACGGATGAGGTGCTTTATGGATTAGACAAAACGGGCAGTAAAACCAAGTTGCTGGCTATTGTGGCCAACACCCGTGGCGCAGAGGAAGCCGCTGCTCACCAGCATATTGATTATCTCGGTTTCCCTTTTTCTATCTCAGATACTTTTCAATTACGGAATACTAATTCCACTATAGAAGAATCTTTACAAAGGGTAGAGGAGATACAGGAGATATGTGTGCAGAATGGAAAAACGCTTGTTATATATATCTCTATGGCTTTCGGCAACCCTTATGGCGATCCCTATGGTGAAGATATAGTCTTTAAATGGGTGGAGAAAATGATCAGGATGGGTATAGAGATCATTTCACTGGCCGATACGGTAGGAGTGGCTACACCTGAACAGGTGTATGATATTACCCGAATGCTGGTAAGCGTATTACCTAATACACAGATAGGAGTACACCTGCATTCAAGAAGACATAACTGGAAAGAAAAAATAGACGCAGCCTTAAAAGCCAATTGCAGAAGGTTTGATGGAGCAATGAAAGGTATTGGCGGCTGTCCTATGGCTAATGACGACCTGGTAGGGAATATGAATACTGAATTGCTGATCCCTTATTTTGAAGAACTTAATTTGCTGGAGGGCATCAATAAAGAAGCACTCTCCGCAGCTTCTTCTCTTGCTGCTGAGATATTTGCGCAGTAAAACATACTATCGAAATTATCTAAGGATGAAGACGTTGCTAGATATCAGGATCGATACACCGGATGAGCAGATTGACTACCGTGATAAAATTATGCTCATAGGTTCGTGTTTTACTGAGCATATAGGAGATGCTTTGGAGGATCTTAAGTTTACTACATTGCAAAATCCTAATGGTATAATCTTTGACCCTTCTACCGTAACTACTTCTCTTGTCTCTTATATGGAGAATAAGCAATACACTGCTTCGGATATTTTTTACCTGAACGAATTATGGCAAAGCTGGCAGCATCACAGCCGTTTTTCGGATACTGATAAGGAAAAAGTATTGAGTGATATCAATTACTCACAGCAACGCGCACACGAATTTATTAAAGAAGCCAACTGGCTTATTATTACTTTAGGTACATCCTATTCTTATCGTTTAAAGGAGGGCAATATACCGGTGGCCAACTGTCACCGTGCTCCGCAAAACTGGTTTGAAAAACACATGATGACAGTAGAAGAATCTATTGTTGCGCTTGATAACTGCCTGTATCGTTTATTCCAGTTCAATCCTTCTTTAAAAATAATATTTACGGTAAGTCCGGTGAGGCATATCCGCGATGGTATTATCCATAATAATTTAAGTAAAGCAAGGTTGCTGGAAGTGGTGCACCACCTGGTAAATAAATTCAGCCGGTTATACTATTTTCCATCCTATGAAATAGTAATAGATGTTTTGCGCGATTACCGTTATTATGATATAGACCTGGTGCATCCCAATTACCAGGCAACGAGTTTTGTGATAGAGCAGTTCATGAAGAGCTTTGTCAATGATTTTTCGGTACAGCTATCTAAAGAAGTACAGCAAATCAATATAGCCCGAAAACATAAGGCATTTCATCCTGAAACTAATGCACATCAGCAATTTCTACTCTCCAATGCTGAGAGAGTACGCACGTTAATGAATAACTATCCTTTTCTTGATCTAAGTGAAGAACTCGTTTATTTTTCAAATAGCCGGCAAAAGGATTAGTGCATTCTGTCGCCTCTCAGTTCCATCGTTGAAATAATTTCCGCTTCATAGTCGAGCCACTCTTTCCATCTTTTTCTGACTTTTGCTTTATCTATATAAGTTTCAGCCAATTCAATAAATAAATGGTAGTGACCAGCCTCGCTTTCCATGAATCTGCGGTAAAAATTACGCAGGTACTCATCTTCCAATCCCTCGCTTAACCGTTTAAAACGTTCGCAGCTTCGTGCCTCTATCATAGCCATGGTAAGCAACCGGTCGAGGAAAAGGTCTTCTGCTGTTCCTGTTTTGGATTGAAACTCCAGCAGTTTGTTGACGTAGAGATCCTTTCTTTGTTTTCCGAGGGTAAGGCCTCTTTTCGAAAGTTCGGCCCAAACGAGCCTGAAATGCCCCCATTCTTCTGTGACGATCGGGGAAAGTTCGTTTACCAGCTTTTCCTTATCAGGATATTTCTGGATAAGCGAAATACAAGTGGTAGCGGCTTTTTGTTCACAAAAAGCGTGATCAGTAAGAATTTCCTGTAGCGATATGGCAGCCAGGTCGACCCAACGGGGATCGGTGGGTAACTGGAGACCGAGAATATTTTTTGTATCCTGTGTTGACATAAATTATTTATAGCCGCCTGTAATAGCCGGCATCTTATTTTTGTAAAGATATGAACGAAGATTTTCTGTCCGTAAAGTTGACGCAAAGAAAGACATCCGGAGCGCTTCGCCAGTTAAGTAGCGGCTACTCTGCTATAGACTTTTGTTCAAACGATTACCTGGGTATTGTAAAAAATCGTTTGATCAGTTTGTCAGACGAACTTGCTCACGGCTCTACCGGATCAAGATTAATTTCCGGCAATGATGTGCGAACAGAAGAGATGGAAAACAATATAGCCCGTTTTCACAACGCGGATGCCGGTTTACTTTTTAATTCTGGTTATGATGCCAACCTGGGATTGTTATCTTCTGTTCCGCAAAAAGGCGATACGATATTATATGATGAATTAAGCCATGCCAGTATACGGGATGGGATAAGGTTAAGTTTTGCACGTGCCTATTCTTTTGCGCATAATGATACGCGGGATCTCGAGAAAAAACTCAGTCAGGCAACGGGGAATATATTTATTGTTACAGAGTCAGTATTTTCTATGGACGGTGATACTGCACCCCTCAAAGAAATAGCTGAACTGGTTATTGAACATAAGGCTCATTTGATTGTTGATGAGGCGCATGCCATTGGTGTAATTGGCAGTAAAGGAGAGGGATTGGTTCAATCGCTTAAACTGGAAAACTATTGTTTTGCCAGGGTACACACTTTTGGTAAAGCGTTGGGTTGCCATGGCGCTATTATATTAGGTTCGGTTTTGCTGAGAAATTATCTTATCAATTTTAGCCGGCCTTTTATTTATACTACCGCACTTCCACCCGTTGCTATTGCAGCTATTAGCGCGGCATATTCAATAATTCCCGATATGGAGAAGGAACGCCGGCAGTTAAACGATTTGATTGAATTATTCAGACAGCAGGCCAAACATCTTCAATTGACAAACAGCCAAACGCCTATCCAGGGAGTGTTGATTCCAGGGAATGAGCAGGTGAAGTCCATTGCTGCAAAACTGCAGAAGGAGAATATTGATGTTCGTCCCATACTTTATCCAACTGTTCCCTTACATACCGAGCGGTTACGGGTGGTGATTCATTCTTTTAATACAGCCGGTGAGCTGACGGAGATGCTTAAGTTAATAGGATAATACTGGGTCGTAATATTTTAATTTAATAGGTATATTTGATAATGAGGTTTGCTTACTTTATTATCTCTTTGCTCGTTGTTACCGGGCTTGTCATATTGCTCGACCGACCATTGGGTTCTGCTCCTCCTTTCGGAAGATTGCTTGCTCCGCAGCATGGTTTCTGGCAAAATGCTGAACCTGTTGACCAATCTTATTCTGACCATATCAGTATTGAAGGACTTAATAGTATTGTGAATGTTTATTTTGATGACAGACTGGTTCCCCATGTTTTTGCAGAGGATGAAAGCGATGCCTGGTTTGTTCAGGGGTATTTACATGCCAGGTTCAGACTATGGCAAATGGAATTTCAAACGTATGCTGCTGCCGGACGTTTATCTGAAATATTAGGGGCTGGGCCCGATAATGCCTACCTTAATAACGATAGAAATATGCGTAGGCTGGGAATGGTATATGGCGCAGAAAGATCGTTGACGGAAATAGAAAAAGACCCGCTCACCTCAAAAATGATCAATGCTTATACGGCGGGCATTAATAATTATATTGAACAACTAACCATTGCCGATATTCCTCTCGAATATCGTCTGCTTAATTATCTTCCTGAAAAATGGACAAATCTTAAGACGGCTCTCTTTCTGAAGTATATGAGCTATGACCTCACTGGTTATGAAACTGATATTGAATATTCCAATGCCAGGTCATTTTTTAGTAAAGACGATTTTAATAAACTATATCCCGTTTATAGTGATGAAGCTTCTCCAATAATTCCTGCTGGAACAGCATTCCCCGAGCCAACTGTTCATCCTCAAATACCTGTTAATGCAGACTCTGTTTATTATAGATCGCGGTTATCTGTTTTTTCAGAAAAACCTGATAAGGATAATGGAAGCAATAACTGGGCTGTTGGAGGAACCAAAACAAAAAGTGGTCGTCCGATCCTTTGTAATGATCCGCATCTTGGATTGAATTTGCCTTCATTATGGTACGAAATGCAAATTCATACGCCCACTTTTAATGTATATGGTGTTAGCTTTCCTGGATCACCTGCTATCATTATTGGATTCAATGAAAACATAGCATGGGGTGTTACCAACGCTGCCCGCGATGTACGGGATTATTATAGCATTCAGTTTCGTGATGCATCCAAAAAGGAATACTTGTATAACGGAGAATGGAGATCCAGTGAATTAAAGATTGAAGAATTCCTTATTAAAGGAGGAGATGTGTATTATGATACGGTGGCCTATACAGTGTTTGGTCCTGTTATATATGATGAACATTATGGTAGCGAGAGGCATCTGAACAGCAATCCTGTTGCTAATTCTACCGGTGGAATATCGGTGCCGCAACTGGCAGTCCGTTGGAGAGCTCACGATCCTTCCAATGAATTAAAAACTTTTGCATTATTGGACAGGGCTAAAAATTTTGATGATTATGAGGAGGCCTTACAATATTTTGTTTGTCCCGGTCAAAACTTTGTTTTTGCGTCTAAAACAGGCAATATAGCTATATGGCAACAAGGTTCTTTTCCTGCGAAATGGTTTCGTCAGGGTGATTTTGTAATGCCGGGTATTGATAGTAGTTATGCATGGCAGGGATATATTCCGCAGCATGAAAATCCGCATGAACTGAATCCCGCCAGAGACTTTGTGAGTAGCGCTAACCAATGGCCTGCTGATACCACGTATCCTTATTATATAAGCGGACATTATGATCTGTATCGTGGTAAAAGAATTAATCATGTATTGTCCGGTTTGCAATCTGTAACGCCGGAAGACATGCAGCAATTGCAAAATGATAATTACAACATTTTTGCAGAAGAGGCTTTACCATTTCTGCTATCGCATGTAGATATATCGAAACTCAATGATACAGAAAAGAAATACTTGTCCCTGTTAAGAGAATGGAACTATGAAAATGAAAGTCAGTCTGCAGGTCCCTCAATCTTTACTGCATGGATAGATATGCTAGAAAAAGAAGTTTGGGATGATGAATTAAAACAACTGGGCTTAACTTTTCAACGACCGGAACAATATTTTCTTATAGCTGCATTAATAAAGGATTCTGCTTTTTCTTTTATTAATAATATTTCAACACCAGGTTGGGAAACACTGACGGATGTTGTTACTATTTCTTTTCGAAAAATAATTCCCTTATTGAATAAGGCTGAGAAAGAAGGAAGTCTCACGTGGGGAAAATATAAGGATACAGGTATAAGGCATTTATTACGGTTGGCGCCATTAAGCAGATTTCACCTGGATATCGGTGGCGGAGTAAATATTGTAAATGCTACTAAACAGTTTCATGGTCCGAGTTGGAAAATGATTGTTCATCTTACCGATGATATTGAAGCATACGGTATTTATCCGGGCGGACAATCAGGTAATCCGGGTAGTAAATATTACGATAATGCTGTTAGTGAGTGGGAGAAGGGAAAATACTATCCTATCTGGTACATGAAAGAGGAGAATAATAACGATAGCAGGATAAAACACACCCTGCAGTTTAAACGTTTTTAAACTGGTGATAAATGAAGTTTATATTTTCTATTATACTGATTGCTTTACTGGCTTTTGCCTTTGGTTTATTTATGCCCTGGTGGAGTATTGCCATTGCGGCATTTATGGTTCCTCTTTTTATTCAGCAGTCTAATATGCTGTCTTTTTTTTCCGGTTTACTGGGAGTCCTGATACTATGGCTCCTGTTATCCTGGTTTATCAGCTCCGCTAATGATCATATCCTGGCGACCCGTATGTCGCATATTTTACCCGTAGGCTCAGTAACGGGGCTGATACTACTCACAGCGTTTATTGGCGGATTACTCGGCGGACTAAGTGCATTATCCGGAAGTTTATTAAGAAAATTATTTTAATTTTGCGTTTCAAGAAATTTTGTTCACCAGGCAAGTGTCCTTAAAATTTCAATCAGATGCCAGTGTTACACAATAGGGTTTCCCAAAAGGAGCTTAAACAGCGCCTTTACCAGGAAGTGGAAAAAAGAATCACCATTTCCTTTTACAGATATATCAATATTACTGATCCCAGGGAGTTTCGTGATAGCTTGTATAAGCAGCTTGACCAATTAAAGGTTTTCGGCCGTATTTATATTGCCGGCGAAGGAATCAACGCCCAGGTTTCTGTTCCCGAAAGTAATTTTGATGCTTTTAAGGCTTGTTTGGATATGATTCCCCAATTGGCTGCCTTAAGGTTAAATATAGCAGTGGACGATGATGGTAAATCATTTTGGGTGCTGAAAATAAAGATCAGGGAAAAGATCGTGGCCGATGGTATTAATGATCCTTCTTTTGACATGTCTAGTAAGGGCCGGTATGTAAATGCAGAACAATTTAATGAACTGACCAATGATGCCGCAACGATTGTGGTGGACATGCGTAATCATTACGAATATGAGGTCGGGCATTTTGATGGCGCTATAGAAGTTCCCAGCGATACTTTCCGTGAACAATTACCGATGAGTGCAGAGATGCTCGAAGAGCAGAAAGATAAGAATATTATCATGTATTGTACCGGCGGAATAAGATGTGAAAAGGCAAGCGCTTACTTACTGCACAAAGGCTTTAAAAATGTTTTTCACCTTGAAGGCGGAATTATTAATTATGCCAATACCGTAAAAGAGAAAAATTTACCTAATAAATTCAAAGGCAAAAATTTTGTTTTTGACGACAGGCTGGGAGAGAGGATCAGTGATGAAATTATTGCTTCCTGCCACCAGTGCGGCAAGCCTGCTGATACGCATACCAATTGTAAGAACGAAGCCTGCCACCTTCTTTTTATTCAGTGTGAGGAATGTGCTGAAAAATATGATGGCTGTTGTAGCAGTGAATGTCACCAGGTTTATCTCCTTCCTGAAGAAGAACAGAAACAACTCCGGAAAGGAAAACAAAATGGCATCATGGTGTTTAATAAATCACGATACAGGAAATCCGGCAAACCCCTGGTTTAATATTTTTTCAGCGCTTCATTGATACGTGCAGTAAGTTCTTCTTCACTGAGCTGTTCGGGTTTAAATTTTTCACCGATCACTTTTTCATATAGCTCAATATACCTGTTGCTGATAGTGTTGATCCATTCATCTGTCATTGTAGGAACAGTTTGTCCCTCCTTGCCCATAAAATTATTGGCGATCAACCATTCTCTGACAAACTCTTTACTCAATTGTAGTTGACGTTCACCTTTTGCCTGGCGTTCGTCAAAACCATCAGCATAAAAATACCTCGACGAATCGGGAGTATGAATCTCATCCATCAGGTATATCGTATCTCCGATTTTACCAAATTCATATTTGGTATCGACAAGAATTAGCTCCCTTGATGTAGCTAATTGACGTCCTCTTTCAAAGAGAGCCAATGTATATTCGCTTAGTGTTTTCCAATCTTCTTCACTAACAATTCCCCTCTTAATTATTTCTTCGGCAGAAATATCTTCATCATGTCCTTCAGACGCTTTGGTGGTTGGAGTAATGATCGGAGTAGGGAAATAATCATTTTCTTTCATTCCTTCAGGTAAATCTACGCCGCATAGTTTTCGTAATCCCGATGAGTAAGTTCGCCATGCATGTCCCGTCAGATTTCCCCTTACGACCATCTCTATTTTAAAAGGCTCACATTTTAAACCAATAGAAGCATTGGGTGCAGGAGTAGAAAGCAGCCAGTTCGGACAAATATCTTTGGTGGCAGCCAACATATATGCAGCTATTTGATTTAATACCTGTCCTTTATAGGGTATGGGTCGGGGAAGAATGACATCGAAAGCAGAAATACGATCGGATGCAATCATGACCAGTAATTTATCATTAATGGTATAAACATCTCGTACTTTGCCTTTGTAAAATTGGGTTTGTCCGGGAAACTTTGCTTCTTTCATGACCCGAAGATAATACAATGGAAATAGTGCTATTGAAATTCGATATGTATAATTTTTTAAAAAATGTCAGAAATGTGCTGAATAAAAAAACAATCCTATAGACTTTTTTCTTTTATATTGTAATATATAAATCCTGCTAACACTATCCAACAAAAACTTGCCAATATGAGAAGCTTAGCTTTAACACTTACCTTTTTAGTTTTCTCTGTTTTCTGCTTTTCACAAACCCGAACAATTACCGGTACTATCAGGGCCTCTACCACCAATGAATTTGTACCCGCAGTATCCGTTCAGGTAAAAGGAACCACATCCGGAACTTTTTCTGATGATAAGGGTAATTTTCGTATTACTATTAATCAGCCTTTTCCTGTGACGCTCGTTTTTACATCAATAGGATACGAACCCCAGGAGGTAACAGTTAATGAAACCGATGGAAGCACTTTGCAGGTACAACTTGTGCCTGGCTCTTCGTTGGGTTCAGAAGTAGTGGTATCTGCTAACAGAGTTCCGCAGAGGTTACTGGAATCTCCTGTCTCCATAGAACGTATCAATACAGCCACTATCCGTAATACTCCTGCCACTGGTTATTATGATATTTTACGACAGGTAAAGGGTGTGGATATGGTTTATTCCAGTTTGACATTTGCCACCCCCAGCACCAGGGGATTTAATGTAAGTGGTAACGCGCGGCTGAACCAACTGGTGGATGGTATGGATAACCAGGCGCCAGGGTTGAATTTTTCAGTAGGTTCTTTTATCGGTCTTACTGAATTAGACGTGGAAAATATAGAATTGCTACCCGGCGCTTCCTCTGCCCTGTATGGAGCAGGTGGTATGAACGGAACATTATTGATCAATAGTAAAGATCCTTTTAAATATCAGGGGTTAAGTTTCCAGGTGAAGACAGGGGTAATGCATGTTGATAAAAAACAACGTGATAAACCAGGCGCTTTTCATGATTGGAGTTTGAGGTGGGGACATAAGGTGAATGACAAGTTTGCCTTTAAAATAGGTGCGCAGTTTATACAGGCCAAAGACTGGATAGCTACCGACAGAAATAATTACCAGGCTGGTGATGTATCACAAAACCAGTATGGTAGTGTAAAGCCTGGTGACAGGGTATCAGATCCCAATTATGATGGTGTGAATGTGTATGGAGATGAAACCACTATCAACCTGGCTGACGTTACAGGTGGTCCATCTGTTTTACAGCAAGTTGCGGCTGGAATCAAAGCGCAGGCGGCTGAAAGTCCGGCATTCCCGCTTATTTCAGCTTTTCTGGATTCAACAGTTGGGTCTTACGGAAATGCTTTCAATGTGTCGCGTACGGGTTATGATGAAAGAGATGTAGTGAATAATAATACCGTTAACGTAAAATTGTCAGGAGGTATTTATTATAAGCTTACCGAAAATATCGAAGCCTCACTCGTGGGCTACTGGGGAACAGGTAATACAGTATATACAGGAAGCGACAGGTATTCTCTTAAGAATTTAAAAATGGGGCAATACAAACTGGAATTAAAACATAAGAACTGGTTCTGGAGAGCGTACACTACACAAGAGAATGCCGGTGATTCTTATAATGCTACTATTACTACCCGTTTATTTAATGAAGCGTGGCTGCCCAGTACCGGCGCTACGGGATGGTATTCTCAATACACACAAAACTTTTTACTGGCTAAACTCAATCCTTATGTAACGGCATTAGGAGGCGGGCCTGCTTATGTGCCGACACCTGATGGTAATGCTCATGGATTTGCAAGAGGCTCGTCTGACCAAGATCGTCCGCTTCCGGGATCAGAAAAGTTCAATGAATTATTTAATGAGGTAGCTTCAACACCCATCTCGCAAGGTGGAGGTTTGTTCCTCGACAGAAGTGATCTGTATTTGACAGAAGGCCAGTATAACTTTGGTAATATTTTTAATTTCGCCGACCTTATGGTAGGCGCAAACTTTAAACAATATGTGCTGAACTCACAAGGAACTCTTTTCGTTGATACTGCCGGTCCGATTAAAATAAATGAAGTAGGAGCTTATGCGCAATTATCAAAAAGCTTGCTTAATGATAAACTGCGTTTAACGGCTTCCGGCAGATATGATAAAAATGAAAATTTCAGAGGCCGGTTTACACCACGCTTCACTGCATTGTATAAAATTGCAGAAGATCATAATATCAGGGCATCCTATCAAACAGCTTATCGTTTCCCTACTACACAAAACCAGTGGATCAACCTGGTGATTGGAGGAGGTACTGTGTTACTCGGTGGATTACCCCAATTGAGAGATTTCTATGGCTTTAATACGAACAAAGCCTATACCATTAATAGCGTCAGGGCTGTGGGGCAGGCTATAATGACCGGCACTCCACCACAGGACGCTTTTGGATTGTTAAGAGAAGCACAGTTCGATGAGTATAAGGCAGAAACTTTAAGGTCTTATGAAATAGGGTACAAGGGATTAATACAAAAGAAAATATTGATTGATGTGTATGGTTATTATGGTAATTATGAAAATTTCCTTGGCAGAACTGTTGTGCTGCAAGCGATGAATCCTAATAATCCTGCTGACTTGTTAAGTAGCAATACCAGGAGATCTTTTTCTATTGCAACAAATAGCAAAGGAAAAGTAACCACTTATGGCGCCGGTGCAAGTATTGACTATTTATTAGCTCGTAATTTTTTAATCAATGCTAATATTTCAACTGATCGGATCGATAATGTAGAACAGGGATTTGTGGCCTTCTTTAATTCACCTTCTTACAGGTTAATGGTAGGTTTTGGCAACTCTGGGTTTGGCCACGACCAGCGTTTTGCATTTAATATCAATCTGCGTAACCAGGACGGATTTTTCTATGAGAGTGATTTCAGACAAGGAAATATTCCCGGGTTCACCACTATTGATGCACAGGTAAGCTATAAATTTCCTCAAAGCAAATCGCTGATCAAAATTGGTGGAACCAATATTGGTAATAAATATTACAAGACCGCATTTGGCAATCCTGAAATAGGAGGACTATATTATGTAAGTTTTGGCTATAACGTATTTTAAAATCTAACGTGTTTGCGTCTAAACGCTTTAAGCCTTGCTGATTTTAACTGATAATAATTCCGCCAGTTTGGATGAAATGATTTTTAGCCCGGAATACAGCGACTTTGAAAACAGGAAGAGTATAATGGATCGAAAACTCTCGTCTTCATTGAGCTGCCTATCAGATAATTTTCTACCCTTCAGGGAGTGTTTGATATTTCAGTCAGATTGACCTTTTTTGACCAGAATATAATACACATTTCAGATGACTGATTTCTACCTCCCTTAAAAAGGGGTCTTTTAGACAACTGATC
>CAZSFY010000005.1:102363-123520 GCA_964606315.1 uncultured Chitinophagaceae bacterium
CTCTTGGGATGATACTCATTTGCAGTAATGCTCATTTGAGGAGCCGTAATAGTGTGTGATATTTCAGTCAGATTAGCCTTTTTTGACCAGAATATAATACACTTTTCAGATGACTGATTTCTACCTCCCTTAAAAAGGGGTCTTTTAGACAACTGATCACTGTGCTGCTTAATCTCATGCAAGTATCTTATCAGATATATACGATTATTTGCAACAAGAAAAGCTGCGCTTTGATGAGCGTTAGCCGGTTGTGCGTTGCCGTTGTGCTAGTGGCAGCGCTCTCTTGGGATGATACTCATTTGCAGTAATGCTCATTTGAGGAGCCGTAATAGTGTTTGATATTTCAGTCAGATTGACCTTTTTTGACCAGAATATCATACACTTTTCAGATGGTCTTATATTAGTAGGTTCGCTCTACAATCCTCTCTGTCGGCCGTTTTCGCCGCTGGTTAGACCGGTTATTTTCAATAGCACAACGCGTTAAAATTTAGCCAAAGAATAAATAGGCAAGTGTAATCGCTGTTAGTACACCCACAAGGTCGGCTAACAGCATTGCACCAATGGCATAGCGTGTATTCCTTATAGATACCGAACCAAAGTAGACTGCAACAACATAAAAAGTGGTATCTGAGGCGCCCTGAAAAATTCCCGATAACCGGCTGGCAAAGGAATCTGGTCCGAATGTTTCCATTGTACTTACCATCATACCTCTTGCTGCTCCGCCACTCAATGGACGTATCAACGCAGTAGGCAGACCGTCAACAAATCGGGTGTCCGATGCAAATAATGAGAAGAAACTTTTGATGCCATCGATGACTATATCGAACGTGCCGCTGGTCCTTAACATACTTACTGCTACTAAAATGCCTACCAGGTAAGGAATGATCCTGACGGCCGTTTCAAATCCATTTTTTGCACCCTCAATAAATGCATCGAACACATCTATCTTTTTATATACTCCCCCTAATATGATTAGCAGAAAAACAAGCAGAATTAATCCATTACTTAATATTCCTGAAAAAGATTGAATACCTGCGGCATCAAGGCGAACAATATATAATAACAGTAATCCAATAACAGCCGAAATGCCTAATATCCAAAAAATGATTACCGGTTGCAGCAGATTTATTTTTTGTTTGAATGAAACGATCAGCATAGCGGCAATCGTACCAACGAACGTGACGATCATACAAGGAATAAATATATCTGTTGGATTACTGGCGTTTCTTGAAGCTCTTATGGCAATGACGCTTACAGGTATAAGGTTTAGTCCTGCCGCATGTAAACAGAGAAACATGATCTGCGGATTGGAAGCTTTTGTTTTATCGGGATTGATTTCCTGCAGACTTTGCATAGCTTTTAACCCGAATGGCGTAGCGGCATTATCGAGGCCAAGGAGGTTAGCTGAAAAGTTCATGATCATGTGTCCCATTGCCGGATGTCCTTTTGGAACTTCAGGAAAAAGTCGCGAAAAGAAAGGTCCTACGATCTTAGAAAGCAGACGGATGCCACCAGCCCGCTCCGCTATACTCATTAAGCCTATGAACAATGCCAGTATGCCAATGAGTTTTAAGCAGATCTCTACACCAGTCCAGCAGGTTTCGATAATGCCATCAATTTTTAAGGGATTATTTGGATCGCTGGCCTTCCCTACGACCATCCAGTTGAAAATATCGGTTTGCCCCAGGAAAAAACATTTATAGGCGGCGACCAGAACTGCTGTAATGATAAAAGCTGACCATATTCTGCTTAGAGCCATGTAATTGGATTGAGTATTGAAGATAATAAAAGGGATCGTTCCTTACTTCTATTTGCAAATCAAATATTCTGATCAGCTATTATTTACCTAATTTCGCGGCCTGAAAAATTAATCGAACATGGCATTACAGGCAGGTATCGTTGGATTACCAAATGTGGGAAAATCAACATTGTTTAACGCAGTGAGCAATAGTGCCAAGGCCCAGGCCAGCAACTATAGGTTTTGCACTATTGAACCGAATGTAGGATTGGTGGACGTGCCTGATGACAGGATCAATAAACTGGCAGAACTGGTGGTTCCTAACCGTATAGTGCCTACACAGATTGAAATTGTGGATATTGCCGGATTGGTAAGGGGAGCGAGTAAGGGAGAGGGATTAGGAAATAAGTTCCTGGCCAATATCCGAGAAGTAGATGCTATCATTCATGTTATCCGTTGTTTCGAAGACGAAAATATCCTGCGTGACGAAGGCGCGGTAAATCCGGTAAGCGATAAAGAAATTATTGATACGGAACTGCAATTGAAAGATCTCGAAAGTGTTGAGAAAAAGATAGCGCGTACCGAAAAAATGGCACGCACCGATCCTAAGATGAAAGCCGAACTGGAAGTGCTGCAAAGATGCAAACAATACCTGGAGCAGGGAAAAAGTATTCGTGCACTTGAGTTAAGTAAAGAAGAAAGAGTAGCTGTAGCCGATCTGTTCCTGCTTACGGAAAAACCGGTATTGTATGTAGCTAATGTTGATGAAGCTTCTATGCATACCGGCAATAAGTTTTCAGATATGCTTATTGAATCCGTTAAAGACGAAAATGCTGAAGTGATCATCATGAACAATTCTATTGAAGCGCAGATCGCGGAAATGGAAGATCCCTCCGACAGGCAATTATTCATGGAAGAATATAAAATGAAAGAGCCTGCTTTAAACAGATTGATTAATTCTACCTATAAATTATTAAAACTATTTACCTATTTTACCGCAGGTGTACAGGAGGTTCGTGCATGGACGATTCATCAGGGTTGGAAAGCTCCCCAGGCTGCTAGTGTAATTCATACTGATTTTGAAAAAGGCTTTATTAAGGCAGAAGTAATTGCTTACGATGATTTTATTCAGTATAAGTCAGAAGCTGCCTGCCGCGAAAATGGTAAGCTGCGTATCGAAGGAAAAGAATATGTTGTGAAAGATGGCGATATTATGCATTTCCGCTTCAACGTGTAATTATCTTAATGTAAACCTCACAGATAAAGCGAAAGCATCGGGAATAAAATTGATCGCCGGCGATATATCCAGTTCCGGTTTCCAATCGAGCGAAAGATTAATAGGGACTTCAGCAAATTTATAATCAAGGCCAAGCATACCTGTAGGACCGGCATAAGTCTTTTTATCTTCAAATCCCAGGTATATACCAGCGCCGTACACCCAGCGTAGCCCTTCAAAATTCGTAGGATTATGAATCTCTATTAATCCTCCTATCCCAAACCTTGTTCCGAAAGAGGCCATGCCTTCAATAGCGCTCCTGTCAGTGACAAAATATTTACCCGTAATGGCATTGTTTAAAGTAGGTATCGCGTTACTTAGTCTCACGCCTAACCCTAAACGATAATATTCTTCCTGTGCCAATAAACTATTAATAAAGAATATCAATGCTACAAATAATAAAATCAGACCTTTCAACATAATATAAATAGCTTGCTTGTTATTGTGACAAAGTCAGTAACCTGTTAATCTCCGAATAATTCAAATTTCGATTTGGGTCTTCTTTCTTCCTGCCATTTAAAACTTTTTAACTTTTTATCCTGCTCTGTAGCCTGCCTGATCGGTAACATTGTTCCGTTTACATCATTGATAAATACAACTTTGTATAGTTCTTTATTTTTGAAACGCATATCGATAATGGCGGATGTTGCCTTATTAATACCTACCAGTTTATCTTCACTGTCTTTTGCATAGTAAATACTCTCCGCGTTTCCTTTCGCCCTGACATTGTCTATTTCACCATCAGTAAAATAGCCGAATATCCTTGTTCCTTTAATCTGGTTATACATGTTGTCACCCGTTTTGTTGATCATAAAACCATTCTCAAAAACATACAGCTCATCGGGCTTTTTATTTTTGGTGTACATATAGATCGTATCTCCTGTGATCTGGCTTTCGCCTGACCCCGACCAAACGATCGGATCCCGAAACATTCTGAAGATAGAATCCTTACCGGAATAAAATAAACTGTCGCACACAGCCTGCAAGGAATCCGAAAAAATTCTGACATTACGATAAGCTCTGAAAAACCTGTCGGCGCTGTCATTTTGTTGTGCGGGCATCGTAAGAGTATCCTTTCTGACCAACAGATTCCCTAGGGAATCCTTTGCTAGCGAATCTGCCTGTTGCATTGCAATTTCCTGGTGAAGTGAATCTTTTTGTACTAATGTATGATGTACTGAATCCTCCATATTTGCGGAGATGGCCGATATTGTATCGGTATGCTGTTGCGGTATATTTTGAGCTAAGGAATCAATAGAAGCGGTATCTTTTTCTTTGATATCGGTTGTTGGAGTGGGTATTGTGGTGCGTCGGTTTCTTTTTCGTTTGTTTGTTTTTTTATCCGGTTTGCCTGGTGAATCTGTTTTTATCAATGCGTTGACGATACTGTCCTTTGCTTCCTGTGGTGTAAGAGAAATGGAATCCGTAACTTGTGGTAGTTCTTTTTGAGAAAGTGAATCCCTGGCTGATAGGGCATCACGTATGACGCCTGCTGCTTCGCGCCGCGCTGTCGCTACAGAATCGGCGTCAGGTGGAAAAACCTGTTGACCAAGAGAGTCAACGATAGCCGGCATTCTTTTCGTTGAATCAGTTATATCGCTGGTCAAAGAATCAGGTTGATTCGATGCAATAGTGGTATCTACAACGGCTACAGTATCCACTTCCAGTTCACTAAGCCGTCCCGAATACAGTGTGTCAGCACTGATAAAAGTACTGTCATTGTCCTGCTTAATGATCATGAGTGGCTTTTGTGTGGCCAGCATTGACCCTGTTGTTTTATTAACGATGATAGAATTGGCGAGTACAGATACACCTTGTGCCGTATCCTTAAATACCGCATTGCCTGTCAATATGCTAATACCAGTGATATCATCCGTATCAATATTATTGGCAATAGTTGTAGTGGCTCCGTCCCGGATAATTGGTCTTGCTCCAAAACTGGCATTTTTGTTTTTCAGATCATAGTATCCTTCTCGGGTAACAATATTTCTTTTGGCGCTATCTTCGATATAGGTTTTGGCAATAAAGGTGGCTATTTCTGTCTCTGTATTATATAATAAAGAATCAGTATCCAATGTATATTGAGGATCTACCAGCTTAACGTTTTGCTTAAAATATACATCTTTGATATCTGCGTAATAAGTAGCCTCATTACTGGTAAGGGTAGAAGTGCCGTTGATCACTTTTCCTCCCTTTCTGTATACACCAATTTTATCCCTGACGAAATATTCCAGCTCATCGGTTTGCAGATTACTTTTACCGTCTGTCAGCATTACTTTGTCTTTCAGCAGGGCAATTTTAGTGTCTGTATGATAGAGTAAATAATCGGAATAAGTATCTATACTGTCATTGTCGTTGATGTGTACATTCTTAAATGCTTCAACAATTTTATCGCGGCGGTTATATACCACACTGTCCCCGTAAAACAAAGTATTATCCTGTTTCAACACTACATTTCCTATCATCAGCAATAGCTCTGTAAGGGAATCTTTTTTCTTGAAAGCATATCGTTCAGCGCTGATGATCTGTACGATCTTCATCGTGTCTGATCCCGGCAGGTTAGGCGCGGGGGGAGTGACCTGTGCGGTAACGCTTAAAGTAAACAAAACAATAACACTCAGCGTTGCCAATAAGCACTTCATTCTTTACTATTCTTTTTATGTCCCGTTGCAGTAACGGATATGAATATACCAGTAGTGGTGTTAAGTAACCTTTGATGACCAGGACAATCATCCCTTGTATATGTAATGATTATGCTCATCATGCGGGTTTGTATTACTTTTTATGAATGGTATCGGAAGTGACGGGTTGTAACAACGGGCCGGACTTATCTTTTTTGCCAAAAACAGAAACGTTAACATAGCGTTTGGGATGAACACGAAAATCATCCAGCAATGTATTTAAACTGCGGTTTGTCATCCTTAGCTCATCATACAATTTGCGATCATTTAACAGTAGTCCTATAGATCCTTCTTTACTGGTCATCAGTTCCTGCAATTTGTTAACGGCACTGTTGACAGAAGCCATTGTTTGGGCAATATCTGCTTTTGCGAGATTATCAGAAGTTTTTGCCAGGTTACCTATGGTAGTGTCGAGCTTACCGCTGTTTTTGGCGAATGCGCCGGTAATGGCTTCCACATTATTTATTGTTGCACCCAGTACAGAGCTTTGTGCGGCTACCAGTTTTTCAAGTTCTTTTGAAGTAGCTGCCAGCGAAGCGATAGTGCTTTGCAGGTTGCCCTGCGTTTTGTTATCAAGGATGGCAGTAAGCTGGTTAATCAGCACATCCAATGAATGCAGTGTAGTGTTAATGTTGGCCAACGCGGGATTAAGACTATTGGTAACCTGGGTCATAATACCCAGTTTCTGTGATGATAACAATGTATCTCCGTTACTGACAAACTCTTTGTCATCGCCCATTTTAATTTCAAGTGTAGCGCTTCCCAGCAGGTCGCTATCGATGATGGCAAGAGAGTTTTTAGGTATATTGATATCCTTATTCAGCGTGATGGTTACTATGATGCCCGAAAGATTATTATCAGTTTCCTGCATTTCAGCAATCTTTCCTACCTGGAGTCCTTTGATCACTACCGCATTGGATACTTGTAAACCTTTAATATCGGGGAAAACACTATACAGTTTATAACGCCGTTCTGTGAGATTTCTCCCTTTCAGAAAGTTAAAGCCCAGTATCAGTATGGTGATAGTGATAGCTGTTAATGCACCCACTTTAGTTTCGTTCGAGATCTTCATGAAAAGGATTTTGCTGATAAAATTAGCAGTTAAGTTCCGAATTACCTGTTCTTTACCTGGAGCTTATTAAAGAATCAGGCCAACCGGTGAAGGATACTGCTTATTTTCCTTCGGTGGCCAATTTGTATTTTTTGATAGCAGAGAGAATATTTTCGGCAATCTCATCCTGTCCCTTTTCACTGTTGAGATATTCTTCATCCGGCTTATAGGTGATGAATCCTGTTTCAACAAGAATGCTCGGCATGGAAGTGGCTTGCAATACCCAAATACCTTTCTCATTTCGTTGTTTTACACCGCGACTGAACCTACCCTCACCAATAAAGGCTTCTTCAACAAGTGTCGCCAGCATATAACTTTTATCAAAGAAGCGTTTAGTCCAGAGTAATGCTTTGGCCTTAAACTCGGGGTCGTTGATATCGGGAATATATTCGGCAGTGGAATCGTAGATCTGTTCGCCTACCACTTCTTCTCCAATAAATTTTTCTTTTTCATCAGTTCTGTCGGCTGCCCATATATAGGTTTCTGTACCATGTGCAGGGTTAGGCGTATAATACACAGTGTATTTAGGTACTCTTCTGGTTTGTTTTTTCCTGTTTTTACCTTTCCCGGTATAATAAGTTTGTGTTCTGTAACCAGCAAATTTACTATGCCGTATCGGTGGTGCGGCATTTACGTGAATGGAAATGAACAGGTCGCCTTTATTGGAATTAGCAAAATCGGCACGGGTCTTTATTTCCGGGTAAACATCTGTTTTACGAGTGTAAAGAATATTTTTATCTGGAAACTCTTCTTCCAGCTTTTTTCCTAACCGGAGCGCAATTGCCAGGCAAATATCTTTTTCGTAGGAAAAACTGCCTTTGGCGCCATTATCTTTTCCACCATGACCGGCATCGATGATGATTGTTCTTAGCGGGGCTTTGGATTGTGCTGAAACTGCCAGTGGCAGCGTTGAAAACAGTACGGTGCAACAACATAAAAAAAAGATAGTTGGAAGCTTTTGAATCATCATAGTATGGTAATCATTTTCAAAGGGGCAATCTTCACATTATCTTAATCCATTTAATGTTTACTTTTGCCCCCGTACTACTTATGAGTAACGGACGCAAAAATAGTTTAAAATACAGTTATCCGTGGATTTTATGTGCGTTGCTCATAATATTAACGGCGTTTGTGCGTACATCCGATGCTTCAGCCAATAAATTTTACACCTCTCTAACATTTTTTGCAGATACCATTCCCTTAAACGATACTGTTCCTTTACCAGATGCTGTACTCGATGAGCCCCTGGTTTCAGACTCTCTTCTCACCGATTCATTAACCCTGCAAAAAACAGATAGCCTTTCTTTGAATTTGTCGAAGGACACACTTGACGAACCTATTACATACGCTGCAAGCGATTCTATATTGTTTATCGTACCCGAAAAAAAGATTATTCTGTATACCAAAGGCTCGGTAAAGAAAGGAGAAATGGATCTGGCTGCCGACAGTATCGAGATTGACCAGGAAACTAACCTGGTCACTGCAAGAGCTACGAGGGACAGTTCAGGAAAAATTATTGTTAAACCCAAGATGGTGCAGGGTGAATCGACCATGAGCTCTGACTTTATCCGGTATAATACTGAAACGCAAAAAGGACTTACACAGGGTACGATCACTCAACAGGGGGAGATGTATGTACAAGGAGAAAAGATTAAAAAAGTTTCCGTTACCGACTTTTACGCCTATAGGGGGCAGTTTACTACCTGTAACCTGGATACTCCTCACTTTGCTTTCCGAACGAAAAAGATGAAGATGGTCAGCAAAAAACTTGCTGTTACCGGGCCGGTACACCCGGAGTTTGAAGGCGTGCCTGTACCTATCTATCTTCCTTTTGGTTTGTTCCCT
This sequence comes from uncultured Chitinophagaceae bacterium, assembly GCA_964606315.1. GTDB lineage: Bacteria > Bacteroidota > Bacteroidia > Chitinophagales > Chitinophagaceae > Flavitalea. The sequence goes on from CAZSFY010000005.1 coordinate 111,015, forward strand.
ATTTCACAGGGACGGCATTCGGGCTTTCTTCCTCCACAGTTCTCGCAAAGTCCGCAGTTTGGTATAGGTTTACAGGGATTGGGCTATTACAAGGTGCTTAACGATAATTTTGATGCTACCGTTCGTGGTGACATATATACTTTCGGTGGCTGGGCATTTTATTTTCAGCCCCAGTACAGGGTCCGATACAGGTACAACGGACGTATGATGTTCACCATGCAGCGAACGAGGATATTAAGTGACGACCCCAAGCAGGATTTTACTGATACCAGGACATTCAATATTTCCTGGAACCATTCTGTCGATGCCAAAGCACGACCGGGAACTACTTTTTCTGCCAACGTAAATGCAGGATCTACAAAGTTTAACCGGTTGGTATTGAATAATCCGTTGAGGAATTACAATAACCAGATGAACTCCTCTGTGAGCTATTCAAAAACAGGTGATGGCTATAATTTAACCGTCAGTGCAAATCACAGCCAGAATGCTAATACCGGTATCATAAATCTGAATCTTCCGACTGTAGGCTTTACTGTCAGCACCCTTTATCCATTACAGAAAAAAGAATTCTCCGGTTCACCCAAATGGTATGAAAAGCTGGGTATAGGACTTAACACTAATGTTGCTAATCAGATATCTTTTTATGATTCACTATTTAGCTTTAAACAATTGATCGATACCGCACAATGGGGCGCTCAACATATGGTGCCTATACAAATGGCGCTACCTTCCCTCGGACCCGTGCAGGTGTCTCCCGGAATAAACTTCCAGGAAAGATGGTACTCCAGAAGATTTGAGAGAACATGGAATGATGCGCTGGGAAAAGTTGATACAACGGTTACGAAAGGTTTTTTTGCTGCAAGGGAAGTATCATTCAGTTTAAGTTTAAATACGGCGATATTCGGTAAACTCGAAAAATTTGGTAAGAACAGTAATGTCAGGGCGATCCGTCATGTCATCAGACCAACAGTGGCATTGAGCTACCGGCCGGATATGAATAAGCAAAACTATTATCAGACCAGGATCAATAAAGACAGTCTCGTATCAACATTTTCTTATTACGAAGGAGCAATTTACTCAGCCTTTAGCCAGGGAAGATTTGGAGGTATCAGTTTTGGTATCGACAATAACCTCGAAATGAAAGTGCGTTCAAAAAAAGATACGGGAGATGCGGCTGTTAAGAAAGTGAAACTAATAGATGGTTTCGGTATTAACAGTTCTTATAACTTAATGGCCGATTCTTTTCATCTGCAACCTTTTAATGTTTATGTCAGAAGTACTTTGTTTGATAAAGTAAATATTACTGCTGGCACAACTCTTGATCCCTATGCTGTGGATGATTTCGGAATGAGAAAAAATGAATATGTGTGGAACAGTGGAAAATTTAGCCCAGGTAGAATTACCAATGGAAGCCTGGCGATCTCTACAAACTTCCGGAGTAAACCTAAAGATGATAAAAAAGCGCAGCAGCAGGAAGATGAGTTGCCGGAAATGCAGATGACAATGGAAGAACAAATGGCGCAACTGGAATATGCGCGTAATAATCCGGCTGAATTTGCAGATTTTAATATTCCCTGGTCTCTCAATATTTCTTATTCCCTAAGTTTTTTCAGGAGGTTCAAACCTGATTATTCAGGCTTTGAAACAACAATCAACTCCAACGCCAGCATCAACGGCGATTTTAATATTACTCCCCGGTGGAAGATGGGTATGAACACTTACTATGATTTTAAAACCTCTAAAATTCAGACCCTCACCATGTTTATTTCAAGGGAGATGCATTGCTGGCAACTATCCATTAACGTTACTCCGGTGGGATTGTTCCGTTCGTTTAATATTACTGTTAGTCCGAAATCCGGTATTCTAAGAGATCTGCGCATTAATAGGGCACGTAGTTTCTACGGAGGTTAACGGTGTGCCAGGTAATAATTGGACATAGACTGATGAATACGATCTCTTAATGCTTCTACCGACTCATCCGGCAATGAGATAACAGGAGGAAGAAAATGTATTTGTAAAGGATGCGGCATGGCATAAAAAGTTTTATTAGCCGGCAGCACTTTGCGGGTATTGAATATAAGTGCAGGAACAATGGCTTTACCGGTTTCTTTGGCCAGTTTGAATGCGCCGTTATGAAAAGATTTAAGAGGCTCATCTGTTTTATTGCGTGTTCCTTCGGGGTAAATGCACATATGAAGACCCATATCCAGCACATTTTTCATTTGCTGATAACTATCTTTTCTGCTTTGGTCATTTTTTCGGTCTACCAGCACGCTTCCGGTTTTATATAATAATCCGAATACAGGTATTCTTGACATTTCCACTTTAGCTATTGTCTTGTTACCACCCGGAATAGCAGGTGAAGAAACCGGAACATCCATAAAAGAATTATGGTTGCATATCACTATATAATTACTGCCTTTTTGAAAGTGTTCTTTTCCTTTTATTGTCAAAGGACTGCCTATAAGAAAAAGATAGATATTCATCCATATTCGGGAGAAAGAAATAAAGCGCAGCGTTTTAGAGGGATCCTTTTTGAAATAACAAAAGATCATAAAAGGAATAAGAAATATCAGCATGGTTACAATAAAGATTATTGCAGCCCATAAAGCCCATATTCTGCCAAAAATTTCTTTAAACCACTTCATGATATATTTATAGCGACCAGTCGATAGGATCAATACCGTTGGCCATGAGATATTCATTTGCTTTGGAAAAATGCCTGCAGCCTAAAAAACCATTATTAGCAGAATAAGGAGAAGGATGTGCGGCCTTGAGTACAAGGTGGCGCGTTTCATCTATAAGCTGTTGTTTTTCCTGTGCATACTTACCCCATAATATGAAAACAACATTTTTCTTTTCAGTAGAAATGATATGGATAACAGCATCAGTAAAATTCGTCCACCCGATTTTAGAGTGACTCAGAGGTTCATTTGCCCTAACCGTCAGACAGGAATTGAGTAGTAAAACACCCTGTTTGGCCCATTTGGTGAGGTTGCCTGATTGGGGAATAGGTACGCCAGTGTCGTTATGCAATTCTTTAAATATGTTGACCAGTGATGGCGGCTGACGGATGCCGTCAGGAACAGAAAAACTTAGTCCGTGTGCCTGACCCGGACCATGATAGGGGTCCTGCCCGAGGATAACCACCTTTACTTTGTCAAAAGGCGTTGTATTGAAGGCGTTAAAAATGAGTCCGCCTGGGGGATAAATCGTTTTATTAAGAGCTTTCTCCGTCTTAATAAATGTGACAGCTTCAAGAAAATAGGATTTGCTGAATTCGCTCTTCAGCACCTGCTTCCAGCTCTCTTCTATTTTAACATCCATGAGTGCTAATTACAAACTCTCAGGCATTTTGCAATAAAAAATTTTCGCGGCTGGGGAAAGTTTGTTCTTCAAAATTGATGACTATGATCTTTTTGAGTGTTTTGATAATACTCTCAAAAGAAGTAGGTTTTACCACATACAGGTTAGCGCCAAGTTCATGACAGGCTTTAATATCGGACGGACTGTCGGAAGTAGTATATACGATAACAGGGAGACGATCGAAATTTTTATCGGACCTGATTTCTTTAAGGCATTCAAACCCGTTTTTTACCGGCATATTCAGGTCGAGGAATATCATATCGGGTAATACTTCTTTATCCAGGTATTTCATCAGTTGTTCACCGTCTTCAGCAAATGATAAAAGGATAGGAGAAGTAAGCAGATCTGCAGCTTGTGTGAACAGTAGCGCATCGTCTGTATCATCATCCGAAAAGAGTATATGAGTAGTTTTTTTATTCTGTTTAAGCATACACAAACCAGTCTGAATCTCAAAAAAATATTCTTTTTTCAGACATTCAAAATAAAATAGAAAGGACTAAGTATTTCTGCTTAGTCTTAATAAGATATTTATAGCAACAGGGGATAGTTTTACCCGCAAAGCTGATTATTTGAATATGATTCTATTATTAAATTCCGTTTCAGTTATGGGTAACACAATTTTTGAATCACTGCACTCGTTTAGTAATTAAATCCTAAAAGTTCATCCCTATGAACAACTATCATCATCACCTGGAAAATGAGCAGGATTATCTTGCGGCCAAATTCCACATTAACGACAGCCATATCCGGCAGGCCAGTCATCTTGCATTCTTAAAGATTCAAAGTTGGAAGTTTGCCATCCGAACGCCTTCGATCAGTGAGCGCTACCGCAATGAAGCGCAGGAGCTCATCAATAAGTCATTTTGCAGTTTTGTCCCTAACAGTTTTGTATTAAGTGAGGAAGGCTATTACTTTTCTCCGCTCAATTAATAAATGGAAACTAATTTCTATGGCCCTCTTATTTCCTGACAAAAGAAAAGCGATTACAGGAGAGTTTTTTATCAACGACAGTCGTATAAGGCATCAGAGCAGAAAAGCCGTTAAGAAGATCACTGGTTGGAAAACTTCTTTTACAGTGTCGGCAGAAGCTGAAATGCATTATCAGCAACAATTCGATAATCTCATTACACATTCTTTTTTTAATACTGTATCCGCAAGGTATATTCTCTCTAAAGAAAAATATTACCAGAAACCACTGCACAACTAACGTGTGTTAGCTATATTTGCGGGATGAACCAGGTATTTATTGCGGGTATAGCCAGAACGCCTATTGGCAGTTTTAATGGTACTCTTTCTCCCTTAACAGCACCACAGCTTGGCGCGCTTGCCATTAAAGCTGTATTACAACGGGCAAATATTCTTCCCGAACAGGTTAATGAACTTTTTATGGGCAATGTAGTCAGTGCCAATATTGGCCAGGCTCCGGCCCAGCAGGCAAGTATTTATGCCGGCATACCTGTAAACGTACCCTGCACTACTGTTAATAAGGTTTGTGCCAGTGGTATGAAAGCCATTATGCTTGGCGCGCAGAGTATTCTTTTGGGAGAAAATGATATTGTTGTTGCAGGGGGAATGGAAAGCATGAGTAATATCCCGTATTACCTGGATAAGGCGCGGAGCGGCTATCGTTTGGGTAACGGACAGGTTATTGATGGTGTTCTTAAGGATGGTCTCTGGGATCCTTATAAGAATTACCATATGGGAGAAGCGGGAGAGTTATGTAGCAGGGAATATAATATTACCCGCGAGGACCAGGATAATTATGCCAAAGAAGCTTATACCAGAACACAGCAGGCTTATGCTAACGGATCATTTGCCGGTGAACTTGTACCGGTAACTATAGAAGGCAAATCTCCGGTAACGGTCAGCGAGGATGAAGAATATAAAAAGGCCAATTTTGAAAAGATGGCAACACTTAGACCTGCCTTTGCAAAGGATGGAGCGATCACTGCTGCCAATGCTTCAAAATTAAATGATGGCGCTGCCGCCGTTGTGCTGGTCAGTGAAAAAAAATTAAAAGAGCTCGGTTTAACACCGTTGGCCAGGATAGTCTCTTTTGCGGATGCCAGCCAATCGCCGGAATGGTTCACTACTACACCCGTACTGGCCATGCAGAAAGCATTACAAAAAGCCGGTTTGCAAGCCGGGGATATAGACTTTGTGGAAATAAACGAGGCATTCAGTTGTGTACCTATCGTCAACGCCCGCGAAATGGGATGGGGAGCAGAAAAAGTAAACATCTGGGGTGGAGCAGTTTCGCTGGGTCATCCTATAGGATGCAGCGGTGCGCGGATAACCGTAACATTAACTTCTATTTTACTCGATAAAAAGGCACGCTATGGCATGGCTGGTATTTGTAACGGCGGCGGCGGCGCTTCAGCTATTATTCTTGAAAGGGTTTAATAATACTGGGAGAACTGATCCTGATAGGGCGTAGTTTTTTAGGGGACATCGGCCAGAAAAGGAACGGTAACAGATTAAAAAAGTTAAGCAACCGAAAGGGGCTTTTTCTTTGGTATTGCATACTATCTCTTTAAACGCAGATAACTTAAAAAAGTTTGATGTTGAGGCCTTTTTTTTGATACTTTTGCCCCGATTTTAATAAAATAAATAATGGCTAGAACAATAGCATACCGGGAAGCGCTTAGAGAAGCAATGAGCGAGGAAATGAGAAGGGATGATAAGGTTTTTCTGATGGGTGAGGAAGTGGCAGAATATAATGGCGCTTATAAGGTAAGCCAGGGAATGCTGGATGAATTCGGGCCAAAAAGAGTTATCGATACACCGATTTCCGAATTAGGCTTTACTGGTATCGCTGTTGGCGCTGCCCAGAATGGTCTTCGCCCGATAGTAGAATATATGACCTGGAACTTTGCGGTTCTTGCTTTAGACCAGATCCTTAATACCGCTTCAAAAATGCTGGCTATGAGTGGCGGACAGTTGGGTTGCCCCATTGTTTTCCGTGGACCTAACGGATCGGCCGGACAGTTAGGGGCACAGCACTCTACAGCTTTCGAAAGCTATCTTGCCAATATACCCGGTATAAAAGTTATTTCTCCTTCTAATCCATACGATGCTAAAGGACTTTTAAAAGCAGCTATCAGGGACGAAGATCCTGTGATGTTCTTTGAAAGTGAAGTGATGTATGGCGATAAAGGTGAGGTTCCGGAAGAAGAATACCTTATTGAAATAGGTAAGGCCGATGTAAAAAGACCCGGTAATGATGTAACCATAGTGTCTTTTAACAAGATGATGAAAGTGGCCTTAGGCGCCGCTACAGAGCTTGAAAAAGAAGGAGTGAGTGCAGAAGTGATTGATTTGAGAACTATTCGTCCCCTTGACTGGAAAACCATCCTCGAAAGTGTTAAAAAAACCAACAGGCTGGTTATAGTAGAAGAGCAATGGCCAATGTGCAGCGTTTCTTCAGAAATAGCTTATAGAATTCAGAAAGAAGGATTTGATTACCTAGATGCTCCTATCCGCAGGATAACTGCTGCAGATGCCCCGCTTCACTATGCACCTAACCTAGTGGCTGCAGCGCTTCCTGATGTTCCCAGAACGGTTAAGCTGGTAAAAGAAGTAATGTATCTAAAGAAGTGATAATATTTAATATACTAGTGCTACAGGGCACAAAAAACCGGAAGATATCTTCCGGTTTTGTTCTTCTTACCCTAAAACTTTGAAAGCGCTGGCGAAAATCCACAGCACCCCGTACATACAGCTTAACAGGGCGCCACTTACTAAAGCCAGTTTCATTACGGTTGATTTTACCGAAAATTCGTTTACGTGAGGGTTTCTGTTCATGACGAGCTTTTCTTGAATGATGGATTTAAAATTTCAGTCACAAAATAAAAAGTCTGGTAAAGTATTGCAAGGGGTTTTTAACGTAGATGATAACTTTATCTACTAAGTATTTTTCTCATTTTCCCGTACTGGGAAGGGTTATCTGTTAAAGCGGGGCTACTTCTGCCTATAACCTGTATTTTTGCAGCCTTAAAGTTGTATTAATAATGTCCAGCATATTAATTATTGATGATGAAAGGGCCATTCGTAAAACGCTTACAGAGATCCTTTCCTATGAGGGCTATAGAATAGAAGAGGCGGGAGACGGAGAAGAGGGATTAAGGAAGTTTAAAGAGAAAGTATATGACGTGGTGCTTTGTGATATAAAAATGCCCAAAATTGATGGCATCGAGTTCCTGGATAAGGTGAGGGAGATAAATCCCGATGTACCGGTAATAATGATATCAGGGCATGGTACTATCGAAACGGCTGTTGAAGCTGTAAAAAAAGGAGCTTATGATTATATTGCCAAGCCGCCGGATCTTAACCGTCTGCTGATCACTATCCGCAACGCTATGGATAAAACCAATCTTGTTGCCGAGACGAAAGTGCTTAAACGGAAGGTAAGCAAGGTCGATGAGATGATAGGAGAATCAGAAGGAATTGTAAGAATACGGGAGACGATTGATAAAGTTGCACCTACAGAAGCCAGGATACTGGTAACGGGAGAAAATGGAGTAGGAAAGGAACTGGTAGCCAAATGGGTTCATGAGAAAAGCAACAGGGCTGCTTCTCCTATGATCGAAGTGAATTGTGCTGCTATTCCCAGCGAGCTTATCGAAAGTGAATTGTTCGGTCATGAAAAAGGCTCTTTTACTTCTGCTGTAAAACAACGTATAGGCAAATTTGAACAGGCGCATGGCGGAACTTTGTTCCTGGATGAAATAGGCGATATGAGTCTGAATGCACAGGCAAAAGTATTGAGAGCCCTGCAGGAAGGAAGAATTACAAGAGTGGGTGGTGATAAGGATATTAACGTTGATGTAAGAGTAATTACTGCTACCAATAAGGATCTGCTTAAAGAGGTTGAAGAAAGAAACTTCAGATTAGACCTTTACCACCGGTTGAGTGTGATCATTATTCATGTGCCTTCACTCAATGATCGCCGCGATGATATTCCTCTGCTGGTAGATAAATTCCTGACAGATGTTTGTGCAGATTACGGAATAGCCAGGAAGACTATTGAAGAAGAAGCCATCATGAAACTGAAAGAGCATAACTGGACAGGTAACATCCGTGAGTTGCGTAATGTTGTTGAAAGACTCATTATCCTATCCGGAAAATCAATTACTGCGGAGGATATTAACATGTATGTTGCTCCCCTGGTAAGTTAGCCACTTATACTATTTTAGCATCTATTAGCAAATGATTCACTTATTTTTGCCCCAATTTTAAACACCCAGAATGACAGCTCACGATATTATAGTATTGATCCTGATCTCACTCCTGTTAGTAGTGCTACCGGCTCCAGGTTTGTATAAGATGTTTGAAAAGGCAGGTATTCCTGCCTGGAAAGGGTTGGTGCCTTTTTTAAATATCTGGGAAATTATTAAGCTGGCTAAGATCAGGAAACACTGGTTCTTCTGGCAGTTTATTCCTATTGCAGGTTGGTTCATTACTATCTGGCTGCTGATCGAATCTGTAAAATTGTTTGGCAAGTTCAGCCTCCTGCAACATGCTATGGTGGTGTTTGTACCGTTTCTTTATTTTCCATACCTGGGTTACAGCAAAGATGAAAAATATATAGGTCCCGATATTGTAAAGAAACACAAAAAAACTGTGGGACGTGAATGGATAGATGCTGCTGTTTTTGCAGTAGTGGCTGCCACGCTGATCAGATCATTCGTGTTTGAAGCCTATACTATTCCTACCGGGTCAATGGAAAAAACCCTGCTGGTAAATGATTTTCTCTTTGTAAGCAAATTGACTTACGGACCGAGAGTACCCAATACTCCATTAGCTGTTCCTTTTGTTCATCATACCATTCCGAAGCTGAACGTAAAATCTTATAGTGAGGCAATATATATTCCTTATACACGGTGGTTTGGTAAGGACGTAAAGAGAAATGATGTGGTCGTTTTTAATTTTCCTGCAGGTGATACGCTTACCAAAGAAAGAGATTCGCAGGACCCTTATTATGATATTTTGAGAAGAGAAGAAGCGATGGTAGGTAATGCCGAAGTAGCCAGACGAAATGTATGGGAACAATATACCATTCAAACGCGTCCGGTTGATAAAAGAGAAAACTATATTAAACGTTGTGTAGCGGTCTTTGGCGACACGCTCAAAATTGTTGACGGCACATTGTTCATTAACAATGAACCTGCCTTTGTACCTCCTTATTCTGCTACTGATTATTTTGTAAGAACAACCCGGATAATAGGAGAAGACGATCTGCGTGATGCTGGAATAATGCTCAATAATGATGACCTGTCACCTGATTTTTATCCCGCCGGTTCGAATATTTACAGAATTAATCTCACGGCTTCGGAAGTAGAGAAATTAAAATCTATTCCCGGTATAGATTCTGTATTCAGGCTGAATATGGATGAATCTTATGCGCAGGTTTGGCCATTTGATAAAAGGTTTCCGTGGACGGTAGACGATTTTGGTCCGGTTTGGGTCCCTAAAAAAGGGTCGAGTATTCAATTAACACCTGAAAATATTGTCCTGTATAAGCGTGTCATTCGTGTTTATGAAAATAACGACTGGGAAGAGCGTGATGGAAAAATATTCATTAATGGCCAGGAAGCCACTTCCTATACTTTTAAAATGAATTATTACTGGATGATGGGTGACAACAGGCATCGTTCACAGGATAGCCGTTTCTGGGGATTTGTACCTGAAGATCATATTGTAGGCTCTGCATGGATGATCTGGATGAGTTATGATCAGGGTATCCGGTGGAACCGTTTGTTTAAAAAGATCAAATAGTGCATAAAGAGGTTTTTAATTTTCAGTATGAAGTATATGCATCTTCATCCGAATTGAATGAAGATGATAATAGTTTGCTGAAAATCGCCTATGAAGCAACCTCTCTTTCTTACGCTCCTTATTCTTCTTTTAAAGTGGGAGCAGCAGCCAAATTAGAAAATGGAGAAATTATTACCGGTGGCAACCAGGAGAATGCTTCCTTTCCTGCGGGTTTATGTGCTGAAGGTGTAGTGCTGGCTGCAAGTGCATCCCGCTTTCCGGGGGTGGGTATTGTTTCACTGGCGGTGAGTTATGCTTCGGGTAACCATCAGAGTGATCAGCCTATATCCCCCTGTGGTATTTGCAGACAGTCGCTGCAGGAGTTTCAGCAAAGAACCGGGACAACCATCAGATTAATTATGGGTGGACGTGAGGGTAAGGTCATTATAGTGCCTGATGCTTCATTTCTGATGCCGTTTGCTTTTAAATTTTAACAACAATTCTTCCCATTATTTTTCCTTGCAAAATATTGTCGATGTAACTGTTGCTTAGTTCTTCCAACGAAACTTCTTTGGCAATAACCGGGATCTTATCTTTTATATTCCATTCCGTAACCAGTTTATTCCAGAGCAATAATTTTGTAGTGTAAGGAGTGGCTGCAGATCCTATACCCAGCAGGCTTACACCATTTAGAATAAAAGCATAAACGCTGGCATCCAGTCGTGGTGAGTCAACCAGACCGGTAGTCACCACATTGCCTTCAGGCTTGCATGCTTTCAGCAGTGTATGCAATGTATTTCCGCCTACTGTATCGATTGCGCCGGCCCATTGGGTTTTAAGAAGGAATTTTCCGGATGTGTCGTTTACAAATTCTCTTGATTCTATTCGTGATGCTCCCAGATGTTCTAAATAATTTTTAGCATCTTTTTTCCCGGTTACAGCAATTACTTCATAACCTGCTTTCGATAATATAGCCACCGACATACTGCCAACACCTCCCGTAGCACCGGTGACAACGATAGGTCCATCCGAAGGTTTTTGTCCAACCAGTTCCATTTTATATAGCGCCTGGGCAGCAGTTAATCCTGCCGTACCAATGGCCATTGCTTCAAAATCGGTAAATTCGTCTGGTTTTTTGATGGCCCATTGCGCTGGTATGCGTATATATTCAGCAAATCCACCATCATGGTCCATGCCAAGGTCATTGCCGGTGACTATAACATTATCATCAGCAGCAAAAGATTCTGACCTGCTTAATTCGACCGTACCTACCGCATCGATGCCAGGGGTATGAGGGAATTTTTTAGTAATGCCCTTATTTCCTGTGGCTGACAAGGCATCTTTATAATTTAAAGAAGAATGGCTTACCTTAATTAGTAATTCACCTGGAGGAAGATCTTCGAGCTGCAACTGAGCAATAGCGCGGTCGAATTTTCCTGGTGATGTTTCGGTTATTCTTAATGCCCTGAACCCCATTTTATAAAGTTATGGGTTATATTTGATCACAATAAAAAATCTACAAAATGAAACGTAAAGCTACTGCCGTGTGGAACGGTTCTGGAAAAGATGGAAAAGGTAATCTTACTACTCAGAGTACAACACTGAATAAAACACAATATTCGTATGGCTCCAGATTTGAGGAAGGTGTTGGAACAAACCCCGAGGAATTAATCGCTGCTGCTCATGCAGGGTGTTTTAGTATGAAATTAAGTTTTGTATTGGGAGAAGCTGGATTTGTACCAGATTCAATTGAAACCAGTTCAGTTGTAGAGCTGGCTGATGGCGCTGTTACTTCTTCTCACCTCACTGTAAAGGCTAAAGTACCTGGCATTTCTGCAGAAAAATTCCAGGCGGCGGCTAATGATGCGAAAGAAAATTGCCCGATAAGTAAAGTATTAAATGCAAAAATTACCATGGAAGCTTCTTTGGTATAGTTATACTAACGTTTATTTATTTTAAAAGATTGCCATGAATAAAAAGAGCGCTTCGCGCAGGAATTTTATTAAAAACACTGCTGTTGCGGCAGCAGGATTTATGATTGTTCCACGTCATGTGCTGGGAAAAGGATATGTTCCGCCTAGCGATAAATTAAATGTTGCCGGCATTGGTGTTGGCGGCATGGGATTTAATGATGTCAGCACCGTTGCCGGTAGTCCGAATGTGAATATTGTCGCATTGGTTGATGTAGATGAAAGGCAGGCCGCAAAAGCGAGAGAAAAATTTCCCAAAGCGAAATATTATAAGGATTACAGGGAGATGTTGAAAAAAGAAAATAAGAACATCGATGCCTGTACTATATCTACACCCGATCATACGCATGCAGTGGCTACGCTTGCCGCTATGAAGCTGGGTAAACATGTGTACACGCAAAAACCCCTCACTCA
>CAZSFY010000005.1:123530-156397 GCA_964606315.1 uncultured Chitinophagaceae bacterium
CGTCTGCTTACGGACGCCGCTAAAAAATATAAAGTGGTTACACAAATGGGTAACCAGGGAGGTTCGGGTGATGGTGTGAGAAGGATGAAAGAATGGTATGATGCGGGACTTATTGGAGAGGTGCATACTGTGGAATCCTGGACAAACAGACCTGTTTGGCCACAAGGTATTGCTACTCCTACCGGTCATTTTGATATACCTAAAGAACTCGACTGGAACCTATGGTTGGGAACAGCTAAAAAAATAGATTATAATCCCGCTTATCATCCGTTTAACTGGAGAGGATGGTGGAATTTCGGAACCGGTGCATTAGGAGATATGGCTTGCCATATCATGGATCCTATTTACAGGATATTACCGATAGATTATCCTTCTTCTGTTGAATGCAGTGCCACTACTACATGGGGTGGGATCTTTAAGGCTGTGGATACAACAGATAGCGCTCCTGCTGCTTCTATTATAAACCTGGTCTATCCGAGGAAAGATGGTAAAGGAAATATCAAAGTCAATTGGTATGATGGAGGTTTAAAACCCCAGCGTCCGGATGAACTGGGTGCTGATGAAGAAATGGGTAATAGCGACGGGGGAGTAATATTCATTGGTACTAAAGGAAAGCTGATGTGCGATTGCTATGGCGAAAATCCAAGGTTTATTCCTCTGTCAAGGAACGAGCAAAATGAAGTGACCAGCGTTCCGAAGACCATTGAGCGTGTACCGGAAGGTCACTGGATCCAATGGGTGAATGCTTGTATTGCGGGACATGGAAAGGGTAAAACCAGCTCTCCTTTTGAATATGCCGGACCGTTTACAGAAAGTTTGCTGATCAGTAACCTGGCAATACGCAGTTTCCAGCATTCTAATCCGGATGGTAAAACAGAGAGGCAGAAATATCCCGGCAGAAAAAGATTGTTATACGATGCTAAGAATCTGAAAATAACCAATTTTGATCTCGCTAATCAGTTTGTGAAAAGAGAATATGGTTCCGAGTGGGATTTCACACTTTAGTGTGATGGGCTAAATACCAAAGAACTTACTCGTCCAACATAGAGGCCAATGCAAGAATTTCATTTTTCTTGTATTGGTCTTTTTCGTTATCAAAACATTTGCTGTATTCTTCCAGTAATAACTGGATGATCCTTTTGTTACTGATAGGCTTGAAGTATGAGACAACAGGAGGTACATTAATTCTTTTGAAATAGGTTTCTATGTCCTTATGCGTGAATACCTGTCCGCTGGTGGGGTCAATAAAAAATTCAGACCTGTACATGAAACTTTCTGAATGCTTGAGAAAATCGTAATCGGCGCGGAAATAACTGAGTACAAATTGCCGAGGGATATTGATAGCTTTTACTGGAATATCCAGCAGTTCACTTAAAACGAGATACAAGATACCGTTAGCAATGGAATTGCCGCGTTTGGTTTCAAGTTGCTTATTGATAAGAAAATCCTCAGGTTGGTGATAAGCAACTTCAGTTCCTTTTATATTAAAATAATTATATAAAATGCTTGATAGTACATTCACCTGTTCCAGGGGAGTAAGGTAAGTGTTTAGTTCCAGCCAGATGTTCCTGCGTAATTTTTCAATATCCTGGTACACCTGGTTGGTCATCAGGTCGGGATATTGAAACCGGGCTACCAGCAAGGCGCCGGTAAGTAGATCCTGGTGAATATTTTTACTCCAGGCAGAAAACTCATCAGTAAGATCACGATAATGAAGACGGTGAATGAGCAACTCTATTCTTGTCTGAACTTCTTCGCTGATAGTGTTTTCCCAAAGATTTTCCAGGTTAGGAATAATCCCCTTTCCAAAGTCGACAATCCTGTTAGAGACCTCGCCAAACACTTCCTCATCGGGGTCATCAATTAAATGAAATAATGCAGATATCTCACGGTTTTCCTCCATATCGCGGAATTTAGGATTGATTGGGTTCAATATCGATGAATTGCATTGTAACGCAACGATAATTTTTTCCACAAACAGCGCTCAAATGTTTATTTCTATGTTTTATGCCTGGAGAGGAAGATGTTTGTTCAACAGATATTTTAATGCTGCATTCTCCTCCTCTGAAGCCATTACCCGCTTTGGTATAACGATCGCGTGGTAGGAATTGGTATATAAATAATAAGAATCGGGAGTTTCAGCAAAGTTAACGATGGCATCCCAGGCATAACGACTCTCTGAAACGGTGTCTTTGTCAATGATGCCCGTAGCAGATATGGTGACTTCTGCTTCATCCAGCACATGCTGGTTCTCTTTTTTTGAAAGAATATCATGCACTCTTTTCTGTACCGATTTTTTAATAAAAAATGGCACGAGCAAAATATAAATGAGACCGGTGGTAACAAATACGCTGATATCAATCCATATTACATGTGATCTGTTTGCCAGCATATATACAAAAGCTACAGCAGCGTATAATATCAGCACGCGGAAAAAATACCGTATGCGGTATGACTTACGGGAAGGTGCGCTCCAAGCTGTATAATAGTTGAAACGAAAATATTCCTCTGTAGTTAACCTGAATCGAAGTGTGATCAATTAATTGTTGTTTTCTTCAGTAAATGATTTCGTATGCTGACCATCATTTTCCTGCCGGCAAAACATTATTTAGCCTTTTTCCTAAACGATTTTTTAGGTGGATTAGCTTTCGCTTCTTCTATCAGTTTCTTTACTTCTTCCAGTTCCAGGTCGGCTGCCTTGTCCTGCTGTTCCTTAGGGATCTTATAATTGCGTAGTCCCTGTTTGATATACGGACCGTAAGGGCCGCGTAGCAACTGGATCTTTTCCTTTTCAAAGACCTTAATGGTGCGTTGTTCCTTAGCGGTTCTTTTCTCTGCGATAATTGGAGTAGCTTCTTCCAATGTTATGGTATAAGGATCATAGTCCTTACTCAAAGAATAGAATTTCTTATCATGAGCGATATAGGGACCAAATCTTCCGATATTAATGACAACATCCTGTTCTTCAAACTGGCCAATAGTACGCGGTAGTTTAAAAAGCTCCATCGCTTCTTCGTAAGAGATGGTTTCAATGCTTTGCGTATTTTTCAGCTTGGCAAATTTTGGTTTTTCTTCATCATTCACATCACCGATCTGTACCATCGGACCGTATCTTCCCATACGGGCTACTACTTTCTTGCCGGTGGTTGGATCAACACCTAACTCTCTTTCGCCTTTAACACGCTCTGCATTTTCTATGGTATTCTCTACATCCTTTTTAAAGGGATTGTAGAAATCATCAATCATCTTGTTCCATTTCAATTTTCCTGCAGCTACTTCATCAAAGTCTTCTTCTATACGCGCAGTAAAATCATAGTCCATGATATCATCAAAATACTGCTTAAGGAAATCTGTAACAACCAAACCAAGATCGGTAGGAAATAATTTTGATTTTTCTGCACCGGTATTTTCTTCGTCACTGGCGCTGGAGATTTTGTTGTCCTTCAGTTTTAATATTCTGTATGTTCTTTTAACGCCTTCCTTATCGCGTTTTTCTACATATCCTCTTTTGAGAATTGTCGCAATGGTTGGTGCATAAGTTGAAGGTCGGCCGATACCTAATTCTTCGAGTTTTTTCACTAAGGAAGCTTCAGTATATCGTGGTTGCGGCCTGGTGAATCTTTCGGTAGCGCGCATTTCCTTTAATGGCAACTTTTGTCCAGTTGATAAAGGAGGTAACATGCCTTCACGTTCATCTTCATTAATATCCTCTTCATCCTTGTCTTCCATATACACTTTAAGGAAGCCATCGAACTTTAGTACTTCACCTTGAGCAGTAAGCTCTTCTTTATTAGTGGAAATATTGATCTTGGCTGTTGTACGCTCCAGTTCTGCATCCGCCATCTGGCAGGCCATAGTTCTCTTCCAGATTAATTCATATAATCTTTTTACGTCGGTATCTTCTACAGTGGTGTTTTCCATGTAGGTTGGACGTATGGCTTCGTGGGCTTCCTGTGCAGAATCATTTTTATTTTTAAACTTTCTGTTCTGCACATATTTAGCTCCGTACTGGCTTTTTATATTTTTCGCAATATCCTCCAAAGCAGTTTCACTCAAGTTCACACTATCCGTACGCATGTAAGTGATCTTACCGCTTTCGTATAACTTTTGTGCAAGGATCATTGTCCGTGCAACAGAATATCCGAGCTTACGACTGGCTTCCTGTTGCAGGGTAGAAGTAGTAAAAGGAGGAGAAGGTGTTTTCTTTCCTGGTTTTACCTGGATATCAGCAACAGTATATTCTGCATTCAGACAACTTTTTAGAAAATTTTCTGCCGTTTCAGCATTTTGGTATTTTTTGCCTTCGGCTGAAAAAACCACAGACTTGCCCGCAATATCTTTTGCAGAAAATAATGCTTCAACCCTGAAAGTACTTGTAGGAGTGAAGGCATTGATTTCTCTTTCTCTCTCGGCAATGATCCTTACGGCAACACTTTGCACTCTTCCCGCGCTCAGGTTATTTTTCACACTCATTTTTCTCCATAACACAGGAGAAAGTTCAAACCCTACAATACGGTCAAGAATGCGGCGCGCCTGCTGGGCATTCACCAGGTTCATATCAACCGTACGAGGTTTGTCTACCGCAGCTTTGATAGCAGGCTTGGTGATTTCATGAAAAACAATTCTTTTGGTTTTCATGGGATCAAGGCCAAGCACTTCGCAAAGATGCCAGCTGATCGCTTCTCCTTCGCGGTCCTCATCCGTTGCCAGCCAAATCTCATTCGATTTTTTAGCAACCTGCTTTAATTCTTTGACAACCTTTTCTTTGTCCTCAGGAATTATATAGGTAGGCTTATAGTTGTTACTGATATCAATACCCATTTCCTCTTTTTTGAGGTCACGAATATGTCCGTAACAACTTTTCACCTCGAAATCATCTCCTAATATCTTTTCGATGGTTTTGGCTTTTGCCGGAGACTCCACAATCAATAAGTTCTTCGCCATAATCTATAAAAACGGTTTATAAAGGGCCCGTTGGCGTGCAAGTTTAGTGTATAACTCGCACACAAAAAAATCCGCGGGGTTTTATATAAGTTATTTCAATACACCAATAACCCTGTCTGTCAACAGTTTAGACCATCTCTGATAGGCTTTTCCCGATGGGTGTAGCCCGTCAGCGGCGAGTTGACCGGGATGTTCAGTTGTTTCCGAGGAGGCGGTAGTAATATCTATATACTGCGTGCTTGCCTGGAGACTGATCTGCCGGTTCACTTCGTTAAACTGGAAAATCTCGCTGGTAATGATCTCTCTGTCGCGCCCCTTTGCGAAAGGAGTGAGACCCCAATTGGGAATAGACAATACAAAAACATTTTCCGCTACTCCACCTGCTTTTGTGATGGCGAACTCCAGCAAAGCCCTGAATTCCATAGCGTATTCCTGAACGGAAAAGTGACGGTATTGATTGTTTACTCCTATCAATAAAGAAATCCAATCATACGATCCGTTAAGAATAACTGTGTTGAGATGGCCTAGCAATTCGGTAGTGGTCCAACCGGTTTTGGCGACAATTTCGGGCGGATGGCACTGTATGTTATTTGACCTTAATAACTGGACAACCTGGTAAGGAAAATTTTCGTGCAGTGCACATCCTTCTCCAATTGTATAAGAATCGCCCAGGGCGAGGTAAGACAGCATATGTAAGCTTAATATATTATTTGTATCTGTCAGCAAGATAATGATACAAACTCATTCCATGCCAGGTTCCATCGAATCTGATTCGCTACGGCTGTTTTTTCTTTTGAACAGGTTGGTATCAAATTTTCCGAATCTGTAACTAAAGTTCAATCTTGCTACCTGTGGATCCCTTATTCTCCATTCGTCCTGTATGAACAGGTGAGATTCGGAATGTATGATCTGTTTTTTTGTCCGGAAGATATCTCTCATATTAAACGACAGGGAAGCCTGGTTGTTTTTAATCTTGAAATCTTTCTTTACGCCTATATCGAAACTATAATTGGCGCCAATATACCCTTGTGTAGTGCTGCTAGGTGGTCCACCCCAGGAACGTCTGCCGCCACCGCTATTGCTGGTGGAAACCGGCAGCGCGCTTTTTGACTGGTATTCTCCACTGAACTGAACACTGAGCGTTGGTGTGATTTTAAAAGTATTATTCAATTTCGTAAAAGAGCTTGTTCTTTCATTTTCTAATCCTTTTACCACATCGCTACCGTCAATTTTAGAATAGTAGAAGTTAGTGTTCAGGTTCATTTCCCACCATGAAGTAAGATTATTTCTGAAGATAAGCTCCAAACCCGCAGCATAAGCGTTGCTTGCATTAATATAGGAAGCTACCAGTGCTGAAGTATCGCCAAATTGTTGTTCGGTTTGGTAGCGTGCGATTAAGCCTGATGTATGTTTACCAAATAAAGTAGCCAGGAAAGTGTTGTTCCTTTCTCCATAATTCTTTTGGTAAGATAATTCAAGAGAATTGGTAAACTCCGGTTTAAGCGCAGGATTTCCTGTCTGCAGGTTAAGGGTATCCGAGAAATCGGTATTAGGCATTAACTGGAAAAAGTTCGGGCGGTTGATCTTCCTGGAATAGTTTAATTGCAGATCCTGCTTGTTGCCTAATTCTTTTGTAAAAAATATGCTGGGGAAAAAGCTTAACGGAAAACTGTTTTCAAAACTTTGTTTCCCTATTTGTTCTCCCTCATATTTTGAACTTTCCACTCTCAGACCTAACTGGTAATTAAAAATGTCCTTTACTTTATGGGAGAAGGTTCCGTATGCGGCGTGCACATTGTCGTTAAACTTGAATTCGTTGTTTATGTTTTCCTGCGCCACACCATTATAGTAATTGAACTGGAAGCTTTCGTATATCCGTGCCTGTGTACGCAGACCAGCTTCCCATTTCATATCAGCATTGATAGGGTGCGTATAGTCAACCTGTCCCACTATAAAAATATTTTTACCGCCCGACTCAATACGTTGCAATTGTTCGGGGTATTTGGGATTTTGCTGTCCTGCATCGTTAAAGGATCGGATAGCAATGATATTGTTGCCATTACTGGGCCCATGGTTATAATTAAGATCGGCCGTAAGTTCCCTGCCTTTTTCAGCAAACAGGTGTTTGAATCCTAAGGTAGTAGTATAGTTTCGCCATTTGTTTTGTCCCAAAGTGTTTCTGTATTGCGATTCGAAATTACTGCCATCAGCACCCTGATAAGAAAGGTCACTCTGATTATCGCTTTTGAAATTACCACCCACTATATTTTGGGAAATAGACAATGTGTTTCTGTTATCCAGGAAATAGTCCAGTCCGAATCGTGTGAAGAAAAACATATTTCTGCCAATACCAAAATTATCCTGCCCGGTTAGCAGATCGACTGGTTCTGCAAAGGTTGTTCTTTCGGTTCCACTCCAGCTTTTTGATTTCCTGCTGTTCATAAAAAAGTTACCAAAGAGGTTTACTTTTTCCTGCCGGATATTAATATCACCTCCGGCATTGGGCCTTCCTCTTGAATCAATTCCTACCCGTACTCCACCGTTATAACCTGCCTTTTTTTGTTTTTTGAGTACAATATTGAGAATACCTGACTGTCCGCCGCTGGCATCAAATTTTGCGGAAGGATTAGTGATCATTTCCACGCTCTCAATAGCATCGGAAGGTATTTGTTCAAGGGTGAGGGTAGTAGGTCTTCCATCAATAAATATCTGTGGAGAGGAATTACGCATGGTCACATTGCCGTCAATATCAACATTTATAGCAGGAATGTTACGCATAACGTCTACTGCTGTTCCGCCGGTTGAATTGATATTTTTATCTACGTTGAATATTTTTCTGTCAATCCCCATTTGCATCAGGGGTTTTTGTGCCGACACTACCACCGAGGCGAGCATTTCCATATCTATCGCCAATTTGATATTACCCAGATCCTTATCGAGTGCCGCCATAAGTTCGGTAGGATTCTGCTGGCCTGGTGTAAAATCAAAACTGATTTCCTTATCAATTGTTTTATAACCTATAGCGCTGATGCTGAGGAGGAATTTTCCCCTGGCGGGTAAGTTTTCAAGGCTGAAATCGCCGGTTTTTTTGGTGAGCATACCTGCCAGTAGAGAATCGGTATTGCTAGCTCTGAATAGCTGAACAGATGCAGCTTCAATACCTTTTTCAGTTGTTTCGTCGACGATTTTGCCATAGAATCTGCCGGTATTGAATTGTCCGCCGCCACGAGCAGGAGGTTGTGCAGTAATAGTCAGTGTGATAAATAAAGCAGTCAGGAGAGCCGTTAATCTTTTCATCAGTTATTTTCCATTTTTCATTGAGCGGCAAATTGTCCGGCTACTAACCTATAAGAAGCCTAATCTCAATTAAACATGCGCAATCGTTCAAATAAATAATTTAATAATAGTAGGAAAGGCGATTGAATTGGTTGCACCCGGAATGTTTTTATTAAATTACTTTGGGGTAAATGGGATTTCCTGTAATTTTGCACTCCCCAAATGGTGGTTGTAGCTCAGTTGGTTAGAGCATCAGATTGTGGTTCTGAGGGTCGTGGGTTCGAGCCCCATCATCCACCCATTAAGCGCAAGGTTCCATGAGCCTTGCGTTTGTGTTTCATACCTATTCCAAGGAGAGGTGGAGTTGTTAATTCACTCTAAAAAGGCAACTTTCCGCTTTTTAAATCGTTATTTTTGGAATAATGACCAAAGTTCTACAATATATGTTTAGCAGGAAATCTTTACCTCTTTTGTTGATACTTGTTTTAGCCGGGTTGGTAGTAGCATTTAACTCTAAGGGATGGGTGGGTGGTCCGCCTCCTACCAAAGAGGAAAGGATACTTCATAATGTTGGCGAAATGTTGTCTCATATACATTACAGTCCCAAAAAAATAGATGATAATTTCTCGAAAGAAGTGTTTAAAAAATATCTGTCTGATAAAGTGGATCCGCTGAAGAATACATTTTTGCAGTCTGATATTGACGGGCTCAAAAAGTATGAAACCACTCTTGATAATGAAATTCTGGGCGGGCAGGTACAATTTGTTCCTGCTGTATCTGCCATCTACAAGAAGAGAATAGTTGAATCGGAGCAGATGTATAAGGAGTTGCTGGCTATGCCATTCCAGTTTACCAAAGATGAAATGGTGAATCTAGATCCTGAACAGCTTCAGTTTCCTAAAACCTTAGAAGAAAAAAAGGAAATGTGGAGGAAAAGGGTAAAGTATCTGACACTTGAGCGGTATGCCGACATGCTTGTTGCACGTGAAAAAGAAAAAAATAAGGATAGCATAAAATCTGATGTACAATTGGAAAAGGAAGCCAGGGAAAGAGTGGGAAAAGTATTGGGCCGTTCCTTTGATAGGCTAAAAAAGAGATTTGAAAATGACGATGCGTTTAATGAATACGTGAATACTGTTACCGAAACTATGGACCCTCATACTACTTTCTTTCCTCCTGTGGAGAAAAGGTATTTTGATGAGCAGATGAGTGGGAGATTCTTTGGCATCGGCGCCGCATTGAGAGATGAGGATGGTAGTATAAAGATCATGTCGCTGATCACCGGCAGTCCTGCCTGGAAATCAGGAGAAATTACTGCCGGGGATATTATTGTTAAAGTAGGACAGGGTAACGAAGAGCCGATAGATATCACCGGTTTTGTTACAGAGGATGCGGTAAAAATCATCAGGGGCAAGCAAGGTACAGAGGTAAGATTGGTGTTAAAAAAAGCTGATGGAAGTACAAAGACAGTAAGTCTTATCAGGGATGAGATTGTGCAGGACGAAGTTTTTGCGCGTAGCGCTGTTGTCAATACCGAAAACGGTAAAATCGGGTTTATTTATTTACCGGAATTCTACGCTGATTTTGAAAATCCAAAAGGTGCACGCTGTTCAGATGATGTACGCAAAGAAGTGATACGCCTGAAAGAACAAAAAGTTGACGGTATTATTATGGATCTTCGTAACAACGGTGGCGGATCTTTACATGATGTTATACAAATGGTAGGATTGTTTATTGAAGAAGGTCCGATTGTACAGGTGAAGGACCGCGATGGTAAACCACAGATTTACCGCGACCGTGATAAATCAGTGCTGTATGATGGTCCCTTAGCGGTGATGGTTAATGAATTCAGCGCTTCGGCTTCCGAAATATTTGCTGCGGCCATACAGGATTATAATAGGGGAATCATTATAGGCAGTACCAGTACTTACGGTAAAGGAACTGTTCAGAGAAATATTGGCCTGGATAAATCGATGGGCATTTTACAGCCTAACAGTGAACTGGGAACCATTAAACTGACATTACAGAAGTTCTATCGCATCAATGGAGGATCAACACAGTTGAAAGGAGTAAGCTCAGATATTGCTCTTCCGGATATGCTTGAACTGTCGCCTGTAAGAGAAAAAAATAATCCTGATGCTTTGCCATGGGATGAAATACAGAAGGCTGATTATACCAACTGGAAATATAGTTTGGACCTTGAGCCGATTAAAAATGCCAGTAACGAACGCATCAAGGCGAATCCAGGATTTAACCTGATCAAGTCTAACGTTGAATGGTTTGCCAGTGAGAATAATAAACAGTTCACCCTTAATCTCAAAAAATACCAGGAAGAACAAAAAGAGATAAAGGAAAGAGCCAAACAGGTCGACAGTTTGAATAAAATGCCTACAGAAGTAAATGTTGAGGCGTTGGAAGAAGATCTGCAAAGACTTTCCTACGATGTCAGTAAGACGGAGCGGTTTAAACAGTGGATCAAAAATCTGCGTACAGATATTTACCTGGATGAAGCGGTAAAAGTGATCAATGACATGATTGTGCAGGATCATCTTGTTTATAATAACAAGAAAACAGCATTATAATTCAGATAAAATGACATTACCTGCACAGTTAAAGAAGATTACAACATTTGTTTTGGATATTGACGGCGTACTTACTGATGGTATGGTATATGCTTTTGCGAACGGTGAACAGGTGAGAAGGATGAGTATAAAAGATGGATTTGTTTTACAACTGGCTGTTAAAAAAGGATACAGGGTTTTGGTTGTTTCAGGTGGCAACTCTCCCGGAGTCGAAAGCAGGTTAAAAAAACTGGGTATTACGGATATACACACTGGTGTACTTGATAAGCGAAGCCTTCTACTGAAATATATTAATGACTACGGGCTGTCCCGCGACGAGGTATTATATATGGGAGATGATATACCCGATTATCTTGCCATGATGGAAGCCGGAGTAAGATGTGCTCCCTCCGATGCTGTTCCTGAGATAAAAAAGATTGCTACTTATATTGCAACAGCAAAAGGCGGCCAGGGGTGCGTTAGGGAAGTGATGGAAAAAGTACTCAAATTAAATGGGCATTGGGAATTGGAGACACCCATTCCTAGTCGCTGATGTTTTAGCCCGTACATTCGGTTAGCATTGTTTTTTGTACATGATGAGTACAATTATCCGTGCTGCCTGTTGCAGGGATTTTTTATAGGGTGGTGTTTATCGGCCACCCAAAACTAAAAAACGGATGAATATTATTGCCGCATTTTTACGGCTGGTAAGATCGTTGAACTTATTATTCATAGTAATAACACAGGCACTTTTTCAATATGCTATTGTTGTTCCTATGTTCCGTTACCATACCTATTCTCCTGCTCTCACTCATCTTGATTTTTCAGTGTTATGCCTGTCCAGCGTACTGATTGCAGCAGGCGGATATATTATCAATGATTATTTTGATATCAACATCGACAGGATCAACAAACCCGGTAAGATAGTCGTGGGAAAGATCATTAAAAGAAGATGGGCGATTGTCTGGCACATGACTTTATCTCTTGCCGGTATTGCATTAGGCTTTTTTGTAGGGTGGAGCGCTGGTGTTTTCTGGCTTGGTCCGGCTAACGCTGCCTGTGCATTGGCTTTATGGTTTTATTCCACTACGTTCAAACAAAAACTCATTACCGGTAACGTACTTATTTCCCTGCTAACGGCATGGGTAGTGCTGGTAATAGGTTTTGCAACGCATTATCGTATAGCCATAAATGTTGAGTTGTATAGTACAATCAATGCTTCAAAATTGCTTCGCTTTACCTTTTTATATGCCGGCTTTGCTTTTATCATTTGTTTGATCAGGGAAGTGATCAAGGATGTGGAGGATATGCCTGGGGACATAAAATACGGATGCCGTACGATGCCCATACTTTGGGGAACTCATGTATCAAAAGTTTTTGCCGGCACCTGGTTAACCGTATTAACGGCAGCATTAATTATTGTGTTTGCTTACGTTCTGCAGTTTAAATGGTTCCTTGCTGCTGCTTACTGTTTTCTTCTCATCATCGTTCCTCTTGTGATAATCATACGAAAATTGATTAGCGCCCAATCAACTGCCGATTTTCATGATCTTAGCAACAGGGTCAAATTTGTGATGTTCACCGGCATATTATCCATGTTGTTTTTTTAAGCAAACGAATTTTACTGATGGCAGATCATACTACAATCATTCTCGCTTCTCAATCGCCTCGCAGAAAAATGCTGCTGGAGTGGGCCATGCTCGATTTTATGGTTAAAGTAAAAGAAACGGATGAGTCCTATCCCGATAATATGACCGTTGAAGAAGTGCCCGTTTATATTGCGCGAAATAAGGCGCTGGCGGTTCAGGAGAGTAATGAGATTGTACTTGCTGCCGACACAGTGGTAGTACTTGGCAATGAAATCATCGGTAAACCCCGGAGCAGGGAAGATGCAGTTAACATTCTTAGTCGTTTATCGGGTAAGGTTCACCGTGTGATAACAGGAGTGATAATATTGAAAGAGAAAAAAGAACTAAGTTTTGCGGAAACCACTGAAGTGGAATTTCATGAACTTACCTCCGCGCAGATCAATTATTACATCGATAATTACAAGCCCTATGATAAAGCGGGCGCTTATGCTATCCAGGAATGGATAGGAGTAATAGGTATCAAAAGGATCAATGGTGATTTTTATAATGTTATGGGATTACCTATGAGCAGGGTGATGAAAAAACTACAGGAGTTACGTTAATTCATCTATTTTACGCTTGTCCGTGTACGTAGTTTTACATCGTGCAGGAACGTTTACTTCAATTTATATGGCAGTTTCAATACTTCAATAAGAACGAACTGGAAACCTCGGCAGGTGAGCCTTTGATTATTATTAAGCAGGGTTACTGGAATAATGACCAGGGACCTGATTTTCTGAATGCGAGAGTAAAAATAGGCGGAGAGCTATGGGCGGGTAATATTGAACTGCACGTTAATGCTACAGACTGGATCAAGCATGGCCACTCAACAGACGATAATTATAAAAATGTAATACTTCATGTGGTGTGGAATAACGACTGGAAAGTTCCGGCAGTGAATATTCCGTTGGTAGAATTAAAAACCAGGGTGCCTAAGGTATTACTACAGCAGTACAACCAATGGATGGAAAGTGAAGAAACCATCCCCTGTTCAGGTCTTCTCTCTCAGGTAAATGATCTTGTGTGGTTAGGGTGGAAAGAGCGGTTGCTGGTTGAACGGTTGGAAAGGAAGCGGGAAGATATGAAGAGAAGGTTGGTTAGCAACAATGAAGATTGGGAAGAAGTTTTCTGGCAGTTGTTAGCACGTTCCTATGGTTTAAAAATAAATGCTGCTGTTTTTGAAGAAATGGCTTGCCGCATTTCTTACCGGCAGGTGAGGGATGGCCGTCATTTATATAAAGAAAGTTTATGGTTATGGCTTTATCGTTTGTTAGAGACCGGTAATTATCCTTTGTTGTTTTCCCGTATCAGACCGGCTGCTTCACCAGAAGTAAGAATAAAAAAACTGGCTACTTTATTACTTGAACACAGATACCTGTTGGATATGGTATTGCAAACCTCCCAGGTCAAACATCTGAAACCGGATTTTTTGATCCTGGCTATTATTAACGCCGTAATTCCTGTATTATATGGCTATGGCAGTTATTATGAACGCAACGAACTGGTAGAAAAATCTATTGAATGGTCATATATGTTACCCGCCGAAAAAAACGGTATAACATTTAAGTTTGGGAAGCTGGGAGTAGTTAACAAGGTAGTGGCCGACTCCCAGGCTCTCGTTGAATTATACACACAATACTGCCACAACAAACGCTGCCTTGAATGTGCTATTGGCAATGCTATACTGAAAAGAAAGGCTTAGACCGACACTTTCCAGTTGAAGTTAATATTAAGTTCGATAACGACCCACTGCTTGAGCAATTGAAAATACCATATTAAAAAGAAAGGCTTAAACAGGCACTTTCCAGTTGAAGTTAATATTGAGCTCGATATCGGGATGAATACTGTATTTTACCGGGCAGGTTTCGGCTGCTTTCTGTAAAATCAGTTGCTGGCGTTCAGTTAATTGTAATGATTCGGGGAAATGAAATGTTAAATTTATACCACTTATTCTCCTGGGATCTGGTTTCATGATCTTTTCCACCTCTATTTCGGTGCCTTTCAATTCTACGTTCATTTCTTCGGCTCTCATACCCATAATGGTCAGCATACAGGAGCCTAAAGCAGTGGCGACAAGGTCGCTGGGCGAAAATCTTTCCCCCTTTCCCTTATTATCAACAGGAGCGTCCGTTTCAATCCTGGTTCCCGATCTTAGGTGCGTACATATTGTCCGTTGTTTTTCGTCGTAAATCACTGTTGATGTCATTAGAATTTTTAGCCTAAATTTACGTTGATTACATTAAATCAAACCATGTGAAGAAAATCGTTCTGTTTTTGTTGGTAGGATTCGTTACCGCCTCTACCTATGCCCAGTCTATCCCTGTCAGTGCACAGAAAAAAGAAGTCCGTCAGCAGAAAAAATTGGAGAAGCGAGAGCATATTAATGAACTGATACGCCAGGAAGAAGAAGGTGAAATTGTCTATCATAAACAAAGTGTATTTGGTATTAAGCTGTCTACCGATGGGTACGGCATCGGCTATGAATATGGAAAATTTAAAGGAAATAGAAAATCTCTTCTATTCAGTATAGAATTATCTGAAAAGAAACATCCCAAAGAAAAACGTGAAGGAAAATTTGATAATACTCAGTTAAGGGTTAATTATATCGCTTTCGGAAAAACAAATACTTTTTACCAGGCACGCCTGGGAGCCGCTATGCAGCAGATAATAGGAGGAAAGGGCAATAAAAACGGAGTAGCTGTTTCCGCTATATATGGTGGCGGGCTGACCATGGGTTTGGTAAAACCCTACATCGTACAGGTGTATAATCATACTAATGAGTTGATAGAATCTACCTATCCTGAAATTATCGAGAATGAATATTACGAAGTACGGGCCAGGGGACTTGCGGGGGGATGGAATCAGTTGAAGGTTCGTCCGGGTGGCTATGCAAAAACTGCTTTTCGATTCGACTTTGGCCGTTTAAATGAAACAGTAACTGCTATCGAAGTGGGATTAAGCGCCGAATATTATCCGACAGCCATAGCCCAAATGGCCTATAATGAGCCTAAATCCTTTTTCTTTAACGCCTATCTGGCCTTGTTGTTCGGCCAGCGCAAATAATGATCTTTTCATTCAATGTGCCTTTAACCAGTTTCCGAAACTAACTTTCCTGTACGATTGTTGATAGCCAGAGGGTAAGCCATAAGGATTTTACCTCATTAAGAACATTCAATTTTTTATCTGAAATTTGCACCATGCAAGAACTTCCGGTCATTAATAAAACCGATCTTTCTGAAACCAGGATAAAGAAGCCTGACTGGCTAAGAGTCAAATTGCCCATCGGTGAAAACTATAAGCATGTAAGGGGACTCGTAGATACTCATAAGCTGCATACCATCTGTGAAAGCGGTAACTGTCCCAATATGGGCGAATGTTGGGGTGAAGGAACAGCCACTTTCATGATACTGGGAAATGTTTGTACCCGTAGCTGTGGCTTTTGTGCCGTTGCTACCGGTCGGCCTGATCCGGTGGATTGGGATGAGCCGCAACGGGTGGCAGAAGCTATTTTCCTGATGAAAGTAAAGCATGCTGTCATCACTTCTGTGGACAGGGACGAGCTGAAAGATGGCGGCAGCATCATCTGGTATAATACTATCAAAGCCGTTAAAACACTGACTCCCGATACAACACTGGAAACGTTAATCCCCGATTTCAAGGGACAAAAAGAAAATATTGATAGGGTTATTGAAGCTGCTCCAGAAGTGGTTTCACATAATATCGAAACAGTAGAACGCCTTACCCGCCAGGTTAGAATACAGGCCAAATACCGCCGGAGCATGGAAGTGTTGAAGCACCTCAAAGAAGGTGGTATGAGAACCAAGAGCGGTATTATGCTCGGACTTGGTGAAACGAGGGAGGAAGTCATCCAAACCCTTACTGACCTCAGGGATAATGGGACCGATGTGGTTACTATCGGGCAGTACCTTCAGCCTACTAAAAAACACCTGCCGGTACAACGGTTTGTACATCCCGATGAATTTAAAGAGTACAAAGAAATTGGTTATTCACTTGGTCTCGACTATGTGGAAAGCGGTCCGCTGGTACGTTCTTCCTATCACAGCGAAAAACACGTGATCAAAGGATACGGAAGAGAACAATGGATGAAAGAAAAAGCATTAGTTTTGCCCGCTTAAAAACAGCGCGGCAGCGCTCTGGTCATGAAGAACATCAGGAATTTTTGTATCATAGCTCACATAGATCATGGTAAATCAACCCTTGCCGACAGGCTCCTGCAAAGTACAGGAACGATCAGCGACAGGGAAATGATGGACCAGGTACTGGACGATATGGATCTTGAAAGGGAAAAAGGTATAACTATCAAGAGCCATGCTATCCAGATCAATTATAAACATACCAACGGACAGGAATATATCCTCAATCTTATTGATACTCCGGGCCATGTAGATTTCAGCTATGAAGTGAGCAGGGCTTTGGCGGCCTGTGAAGGAGCGTTATTGCTGGTAGATGCAACGCAGGGTATTCAGGCCCAGACTATTTCCAACTTATATCTTGCTATTGATAATGATCTTGAGATCATTCCTGTCATTAATAAGATTGATATGGATGGCGCGATGATCGAAGAGGTAAAAGATCAGATCATCGAATTGATCGGCTGCAAACCGGAAGAAATCCTGTTGGCTAGCGGTCGGACAGGTATAGGAGTAGATAAAATTCTCGAAGCTATCGTTGAAGTTATTCCGCCGCCGGAGGGAAATCCCGAAGCTCCCTTGCAGGCGCTGATATTTGACAGCGTTTTCAACAGTTTCAGGGGAATTATCGTGTATTACAGGATCCTGAACGGCGTTCTCAAAAAAGGCGACCAGGTTAAGTTTGTGAGTACGGGGCAGGAGTATTTCGCTGACGAAATAGGTATCCTGAAATTAAAGATGACCGAAAAGAAAGAAGTACGTACAGGCGATGTAGGATATATCATCACAGGTATCAAGAATGCTAAAGAAGTAAAAGTAGGGGATACGATCACGCTGGCATCTAATCCAACCCCCGAGCTAATCAAAGGTTTTGAAGAAGTAAAGCCGATGGTATTTGCAGGTATATATCCGGTGAACACAGATGAGTTTGAAGAATTGCGCGATTGCATGGATAAACTGCAATTGAACGATGCTTCATTGACTTTTGAACTGGAAACCTCCCAGGCGCTTGGCTTTGGTTTCCGTTGCGGATTCCTGGGCATGTTGCATATGGAGATTATCCAGGAGCGCCTGGAGAGAGAGTTTGACCAAACGGTGATCACTACCGTTCCTAACGTAAGTTTCATAGCGCATACTACTAAAGGTGAAACGATCATCGTCAACAATCCAACTGAATTTCCGGATCCTGTTAAAACAGAATCGATAGAGGAACCCTTTATCAAGGCACAGATCATTACCAAACCTGAGTATATAGGTAATATCATGACCCTTTGTTTGGGAAAAAGAGGAATACTGATCAACCAAAGTTATCTGACTACCTCGCGCGTAGAATTGGTATTTGAAATGCCGTTGACAGAAATCGTATTTGACTTCTATGATAAACTGAAATCACAGACAAGAGGATATGCTTCTTTCGATTATCATCCCATCGGTTATAGAGATAGTGACATTGTGAAAATGGATATTTTGCTGAATGGTGAGAAGGTAGATGCACTAAGCGCCCTGATACACAGAAGTCGCTCGCAGGATTTTGGCCGTAAACTATGTGAAAAACTTAAGGAATTATTGCCACGCCAGCAGTTCCAGATTGCTATACAGGCTGCTATAGGTGCTAAAGTAATTGCCCGCGAAAATATTTCTGCCATGCGTAAGGATGTAACGGCTAAATGTTATGGCGGTGATATCAGCCGTAAGCGTAAACTGCTGGAAAAACAGAAAGAAGGTAAAAAGCGCATGAGGCAGATTGGAAATGTGGAAGTTCCACAGGAAGCATTCCTTGCGGTGCTTAAACTGGACGATTAGCGATACTATTTATTACCGGATTTTTTCTGACTTTTTTCAAGATTTCGTTGCGAAGCTTCTTCCAGTTTCTTTTCATTGATATTGCCTTTATCGTCGCGCAGTTTATTGTCCATTGGAAACTGGCCATCTTCCAATGAAAAATCGAATACCGTATATTGGTGCACCCATTGACCGTTTTCCCATTTAAAAGCCTCGTAGCTGCCATCGGGTATATAAGTACTTTTTCTTTCAGGCTCATCAGTTTCAGAAATAAGATGATCAAATACGATCAGATCAAGGTCGGGGTCATAATTGAATAAAGTATTGGCTTCCTTTTTATATTCTATATTGAACCTGGCCTGTACAGGCTTACGTGTAGTATCGTTTTTAAAGGAAATGAATGGCCCGCCAAATACAGGCTCACCTTTGTCATTAAACGATAAAACTTCCATCCATTTTTTGTTGCTGTTAATACTGAAATCATCAAATCCCAGCAGCGTATAATAGTTTTTACCTTTATATTCTTTTTTTACTATGCGGTAATAAATAGCTCCGATCCAGTTTTTAGGCGACCGGACAGAATCCAGGGGTTTGGAGGTAAACATCGAGTAATCAAACAGCGGGAAAAGTTTAAGTTCTCCGCTAGGCATGTTGATCTGGATAGCACCCTTCTGTAAAAACATATACTCATCCTTTTTAAGCTGCCAGGTAAATATTCTGAAAGAGCTATCCGGTGCATACAGGCGGGATACAGTTCTTAAGGAGTCGAAAGGGTAGTGAAAAGAATGTTTGACTTTGAGGGCGCGGACCAAGCCCTTTACAAAATGACTGTCGGCCCGAAACCTGTCTTCAGTATTATATGCATTAATCATCTTGTCTGCGAACATTTTTAGAGAATCTTCTTTTACCTTTAACTCCTGTTTAGATGATTGGGAAAAAGAGGAAAATGCGCAGAAAAGACTGATGGACAGTACCAGGTAACGGGTAAGTTTTATCATAGTAATGATGGGTATATTAATACTCAATCTTTTCATTGTACAGAAACGAATTCTACAAATTTAAACAAGTTAAACATAAATATTTGTTAGCAAGGTTTATGCTGTAATATTCAAAAAGTTTTAAATAATGGATACAATTGAAAAATACCAACAAGACCAGCCTGAATGGCCGGCACCCAATGTCAGCAACTTCGAACGGGGATTATCAATTGGAGTAGGGGCTTTGTTGGTGTATAGTGGCATCACTCATTTCAAAAAAACGCCCGTCCGTTCGGTGTTGAGGGTTATGCTGGGTGCAGGGATGGCGTTTAGGGGGGCTGCAGGTTATTGTCCTGTATATGCCAAGCTAAATGTAGATGGAACCAAGAACGAAACAGTTAATTTTCGTACTACCCTGAGAGTAAATAAACCCAGGATGGAAGTGTATGCTGCCTGGCGCAATCTAGGAACACTTCCCCGTTTCATGAAGCACCTTAAAAATGTTACAGAAACGTCTAAAACAACGTCGCACTGGGAAGCAAAAATTCCGGAAGGCAGCCCGGTTTCAGTAAGCTGGGATGCTGTTATCGTCAAAGATGAACCAGGCAGACTGCTGGCCTGGAAATCTACTGAAGAATCAAGTTTATATAATGCAGGAAAAATCGAATTCAATGATGCTCTTGGGGGACAGGGAACTGAGATCAAAGTAACAATCATCTATCATCCACCTGCGGGGAATATTGGAGCAGGGGTAGCAAGACTATTTAACCCTGTATTTAAAAGACTGGTAAAAGAAGATGTGCTGGGCTTTAAGCAATATATAGAACTTCGTCAGTCGGGAACTTTCGCTGATGGCTTCCGCTGATCAAGAATATCCTGCGCAAAAGCTATCAGCGAATCGTATTGTCTATCTACCAGCGGATGAGGAAATTTCACTCTTGTTCCGGTAGTAGTTAATAGCACGGTGTGCATGCCTGCATTACGCCCGAACTGCATATCGCTGATATTATTACCTACCATTATTGCTTTTTCAGGTTGAATAGAAGGGTAAAGTTTCATGGCTTCCAGGGCCATACCGGGATTAGGTTTCCGGCAGGGGGCATCATCATTCAACGCTGTACAGTAAAATATTTTGTCGATGCGTCCGCCTGTACGCTGTATTTCCTCTAGCATATAATCATGGATATCGTGCAGATCCTGTTCGGTCATTAATTTTTTGCTCACACCCCGTTGGTTGGTAGTGATCAGGATATACTGAAAGATATTATTAAATATTTTAATGGCTTCCGTAACTCCTTTATAAAATACAAACTGGCTTTTATGTAAAGTATAGGGAGCGAGGTCGTGGTTGATCACTCCATCGCGGTCAAGAAATAATGTCCAGTGGCTATTGATTTGTGTAAGGTCGAGCATAAACTAAATAGCAAAATCTTTATTGGCTTTTTGATAATCTTCGGGAATACCGATGTCAATGAAATATCCATCCTGTTCAACGCCATAAAAATCCAATTGCTGGTAATAGACTTCCAGGTAGTCTTTTTCAAAGGAGAATTTTTCTGGCAGATCAAGACTCAAAAATGAAGGAACGTGTAACGCATATACTCCACCGTTAATCGTACTGTTCTCGTAATATTTTTTTTCTTTAAAAGAAAGGATCCGGTTGGTATGATCGGTTTCCACTACGCCATAACGATCGGATTGTAACATAGATTTAAGGGAAAGAGTACAATCGGCCGAATGTTGCTGGTGAAAAAGGGATAGTTCGGTTACATTTATTTTAAACAGTGTATCTCCGTTCATTAACAAAACATCTTCGCTTTTTGCCAAAGCTGCTGCTTTTTTAACTGCACCGCCTGTTCCCAGTGGCTCCTCTTCAATAGAAAATGTGTATGATAAAGAAGAAAAGTTATTGGTGATAAACTCTTCTATCAGTTCATGCTTATACCCTAATGAAAAAATAAAAGATTGGATACCTTCTTTCAGGTAATAGGCAATAACATGTTCAAGAAAAGGTTTGCCTGCTACAGGAGCCATTACTTTAGGTACATCAGGTACGGCAGACTGTAAACGGGTTCCTAATCCCCCGGCGAGTATAATGGCTTCTGTGATCATGCTGAAAAATACTGCTCTTCTACAAGCTGGCAAATGATGTGACCGAGCATGATATGCGATTCCTGGATACGTGGCGTATCGGTGGATGGAACATTAACCAGGAAATCAGAAAGCTCTCTCATCTTTCCTCCTTCTTTACCGGTAAATCCAACTGTGATAATTTTTTTCTCGCGGGCGGTCTCGAATGCTTTTACAATATTGGCTGAATTTCCTGAAGTAGACAATCCTACCAGAAAATCTCCTTCGTTACCAATACCATCTATTAAGCGGGCATAGATCACATCATAACTATAATCATTTGCTACAGCAGTAAGATAAGAAGTGTTGCAGTGCAGCGCTTCGGAAGGCAGTGCGCGCCGGTCGGTATAAAACCGGCCGGAAAACTCTGCCGCGAGGTGCTGGGCATCTGCTGCACTACCTCCGTTTCCGCAAAAATAGATACGTCCGTTGTTTTGCAGTGCATCGACCATCATATCCGCTATCTGCTGGAGTTTGTCCAGCATCTGGTCGTCATTCAGTAGGCTATTCTTTACGGCAATAGAATCAGCTATGATCTTTTTTATTTTGTTATTCATAGTAGTAGTAGCATTTTTATATGGTCCATGTAGTAAGGCCGTGATCAACAAACTGGTAGTTTTTACAATATCCTCCAAATCCTGATAAAGCCTCCATCACCGCGAACTTTGTATTACCAGGACAATAAAAGATCATAAATCCACCACCGCCCGCACCGGAGATCTTTCCTCCTGAAGCGCCTGCTTTTTTAGCCGCCTCATAAATATCTTCCATTAAAGAGTTGGAAATACCTTCAGCCATTTCTCTTTTTTGTTTAAAGCCGAAATCAAGGATCTCACCAATTTCATGCACACGTCCCTTTAATAAGGCTTCTTTCATCATCTGCGCTTGCTGCTTGAGTTGGTGCATGGCCTCAATAGGTTTTCCCTGTTTGTTTTTTACATTCAGGCTTTGCTTTTCAATGATCTTAGCCGACTCACGGCTGGTGCTGGTATAATAGAGCAATAAGTTATTTTCCAGTTCAAAGAGGTATTGCTGTTTTATACGGAGGGGATTGACGATAACTTTTTCATCGGCATAAAACTCCATATAGTTTACTCCTCCAAAAGTGGCAGCATACTGATCCTGCCTTCCACCTGCCATATTCAGTTGCTTGCGTTCAATGGTGTAAGCCATTTGGGCGATATCGTATTCTCCGAGTGGCAGGCGGAGCATTTCAGCGAATGCGCCTATAACGGCCACTACCAGGGTGGAGGATGTTCCCAATCCCGAACCTGCCGGAGCATCTACAAAAGTGCTTAGCTTAAATCCTGTTAGAGGTACGCCGTATGTTTTTTGAATGTAGTTATACACACCTTTTAGCAGATCAAGCTGCTCGTCAACAGGCAATTCATTGGTCCATTCATATCTTTTCTCTTCCTTGCGGTCTACTGCGTGAAGTATGATGGCATTTTCGTCAATAGGTTCAATATTGGCGTAAGCGTTAAGAGAAACCGTAGCATTTAAAATGGCACCGCCATACAGGTCGCAATAAGGACTGACATCTGTACCTCCTCCGGCGAGTCCGATCCTTAAAGGTGCTTTACTTCTGTATATCATTGGCCAGTTTTAATATGGATTCTGTCATCCTGTTCCAGGAGTACAGGGTTTTTTCCCTGCGAAGATGAGGAATAAAATAATTTTCGCCTAATTGAAAGTACTCTACGATAGCATTAGCGATGGCTTCAGGATCGGGAGTAGTGACAAGCCCAACCTGGTGATGTGGGACCATTGCCGGCAAACTACCCACATTCGTTACGATCATAGGTTTTTCAAAATGATAGGCTAGTGGTGTTACTCCGCTTTGTGTGGCATTGCGATAAGGTTGCACTACTACATCAGCTGCACACAAATAATATCTTACTTCGTTGTCGGGAATAAAAGAAGTGCGGATGATAAGTTTATCGCGTACACCTAAAGTATCGATCAATTCCTGGTAAGGTTTTTCGTCCTCATAAAATTCACCGGCTATCAGTAGTTTAACATCTGTTATTTTTTCAGCAGTAATTTTTATAGCTTTTAATAAAATATCCAATCCTTTATAATTTCTTATAAATCCAAAAAACAAAACGATCCGGTTATTCGGATCAATATTTAGCTCTTTACATGCTTCCTGTTTGCTAACAGGCTCACCGAAATTATCATAAAGAGGATGGCGTACTTGTAGAGCGGGTTGGTGATGGATAAACTTTTTAAGATCGTCAAACACCTTTTCGCTCATAGCAATAAAAGCGTGGCAGGATCGTAGAAAGTAGCGGGTAAGGGCAGTATCGCCAGGTCTTTTTTCGTGCGGAATAACATTATCCGTAATGGCAATGATGCGTGTATGCCCGTTCTTCTTCACTCTTCTTAAAATGGTACCTAATGCTGGTCCCATAAAAGGCAGCCAGTATCTCACTACAATAATATCCGGTTTGATTTTTCTTAACCTGTTGCCTATGCGAATCCAGTTAAGTGGATTAACAGAATTGATAACGGAATGAATAGTGAGATTGTCTGGAGCTGGATCGGATGAATATTGTGTTGTGCCGGGAAATAAAAATGAAGGGTATTGTAAAGAGAATGAATAAATAGAACAATCAAAGCCCTCTTCATTAAATTGTTTGGCCAACCGCTGATCGAACGTGGCTAGTCCGCCACGTAATGGCCATGCTGGTCCTATAATAACAATTTTTTTCAACAGCGCAATTTCTTTTCTACGAGGTAAAAGTTTCTGCTCGGTGAATTGCGGGATATCATTTCTGCAAGGAATCCGGTGAGGAACAACTGGGTTCCTATGATCATGGCCAGAATAGCAAAAAAGAACAGTGGCCGTTGAGTGAGACCGGTTTTATCGAAGAAAAACTTTGAAATGGTCAGGTATAAAAAAACGATGAATCCGAAGATAAAAGATAATGTTCCCCATGAACCAAAAAAGTGCATGGGTCGTTTTCCAAACCTTCCCACAAACAGGATGGAAGCAAGATCCAGAAATCCTTTGATAAAGCGTTCCATTCCGAATTTGGAAGTTCCGTATTTACGTGCGCGGTGCTCTACCACTTTTTCACCTATACGCCTATATCCCGTCCATTTGGCAATAACAGGAATATACCTGTGCATTTCTCCATACACTTCAATATTCCTGACTACTTTTAATTTATAGGCTTTCAAGCCGCAATTAAAATCGTGCAGTTTTATGCCTGTTGTTTTGGTTGTTACCCAATTGAAAAACCTGGAGGGAATAGTTTTGGTGATAGGGTCATGTCTTTTTTTCTTCCAGCCGCTTACCAGGTCGTAATTATCTTCTATGATCATTTTCCTAAGACCGGGAATTTCATCGGGACTATCCTGCAGGTCGGCATCCATAGTAATCACTACTTCGCCTTCAGCGTTTTTAAAGCCCTCATTTAATGCGGCTGATTTGCCATAGTTACGCTGAAACTTTATTCCTTTTATGTTGGCATTCTGCGATGATAATTGCTCAATCACCTGCCAGGAATCATCGGTACTACCATCGTCTACAAGAATGATTTCATAGGAAAGCTGATGGGTTTGTGCCACTTTTTCTATCCATGCACATAGTTCCGGTAGCGATTCCTCTTCATTAAATAATGGCACCACAACGGATATGTCCATCTAATTAAATATTAAATATTATTGAAAGCAGGTTTCTTTTTACGCACGACAAGTGATATCAGCAAACAGAATATAAAGGCAATAATACAGGTAGTTCCATATCCCAGCAAAACAAGATTGACAGAGAAGGGATCTCTTCCACGCTGCATATCCATTGCTTTTTCGATCTGATCATCAGGTGTTCCTATCTTTCTCAACCATTGCTCATTCTTGTTCATGGATTCTACTATCAGCGTATCCTTAAAGGATATATCAATAAAATTGAAAAGAATGTACGTAAAGACGGTTTGCATGAACAATGCCAGTGCAAACACAGTGAACGTTACTTTAAGTGCTTCTCCAAATTCTAAAAACCCTTCCTGTTGTTTTCTTAATTTAAGCGCTGCTAATACTGCTATGGTAATTAATATCAGGTAGCTGATAGAACCCAGGATGGGGTTCATGTACATTTTTAGTCCGCCAATATACTGTATAAGTACAATGACGATTATAATCAAACCTGCTACCAGGCCATACGTCATACCGATATTCTTTTTTATGGTTGGGTTGCTTTCCATGGCAATGATTTATTTGATAAATATTTTTTTATTCTGAATGGTTCCTAACACTCTTCCTTTTAATGTTTTTCCTATAAAAGGAGAGTTGGCCGATTTGGAATAGAAGAATGACTGGTCTACTATGGTTTGTTCTGCCGGACTAAAAATTGTGAGACAGGCTTCTTCATTCACGTTTACGGTGGGTAGCGGCAAGCCGAATATTTTCCGGGGATTGCCCGATAGTAATTCCACCCATCTTGATTCTGTTACTGACGGCAAAACAGTTTTTAGCACAGCATAGCAGGTCTCCAGTCCGGTCACACCATTTTTGGCATATTCAAATTCAAGCACTTTACTATCATAATCCTGTGGCATATGATGTGAAGTGATACAATCAATAGTTCCGTCTTCCACCGCTTTTTGAAGGGCACTTTGTTCCGCTGCCGACCGGATAGGCGGATACACTTTCAGGTTGGTATCATACTCCATCAATGCTTCATCATTAAAAAACAGATGATAGGGAGTAACGGAACAGGTAATATCTAAACCTCCCTGTTTTGCCCGCTGAATATAGGATAATGATTTGGGAGATGTTACTCCTGTAAAATGCAGTTTAGATTCGGCGTAGCGGGCGAGTTTGATATCACGTGCCACCAGCAGTTCTTCCGCTATTAACGGTTTTCCGGCTAATCCCAGTTGGGTGCTGACTATTCCTTCATTCATCAAACCATTTTGTCCAACCGTTTTATCATCCGGAACCTGGATAATAACGCCATCGAATGCTTTTACATATTGAAGCGCTTTAAGCAGAATGCCTGCCGACTGTACCGGCTGTGTCCCATCACTGAAGGCAACGGCTCCGCTACGGCGCATATCATACATTTCAGCCAGATCTTTTCCTTCTATGCCTTTCGACACTGCTCCGATCGGATGCAGTTGGGCGGCCAGTGCCGGTCGACTTTTTATATATTCTACCTGGGATTTGTTGTCAATAACCGGTTTGGTATTAGGAATAACAAACACATCTGTAAAACCACCGGCTGCGGCGGCCTGCGCACCCGATATGAGGGTTTCTTTATGCTCAAAACCAGGATCAGGGAAATTGGCAAAAATGTCTACCCAACCGGCCGAAACATGCAACTCCTTTCCTTCAATGATCTTGTCAGCGTCAGTGCCGATATCGTTAGCTATGGAAGTGATGATCCCGTCTTCGATAAGTACATCCTGGATATTGTTGTGATGTGCCGACGAAGGATCGATGATCCGGGCTTGTTTAATAAGAACCTTCATGCATAAAAAAGTTGAGCGAAGATAAGGTTTTGCGCTAAGACAACATGAGCATCGGTGTAGGCATCCGGATAGGAAGGGTAAGGTATAATTATACATTTTAGAGATATTACCGGAGAAATAATTAAGTTGAAGTGTAAAAATGGCTATATAGCGATATGAACAGGATAGACCGTGTCTCTGCGATTTTGGTGCAACTGCAATCCAGGAAAGTGGTAAAGGCCCAACAAATAGCCGACCGCTTCAAGGTGAGTTTGCGTACTATTTACAGGGATATCAAAACGCTGGAAGAAGCCGGCGTGCCTGTTATCGGCGAGGCAGGAACAGGTTATTCGCTGATGGAAGGCTACCGCTTACCTCCGGTCATGTTTACAAAAGAAGAAGCCCTGGCTTTTCTGACGGCTGAAAAGCTTGTTGAAAAACTGACTGATACGGCCAACAGCAAAAATTTTCAGTCGGCTATGTATAAAGTGAGGGCAGTGCTGAGAGTGACGGAAAAAGATTTACTCGAGCAGGTCGACCGCCAGGTAGAAGTATTAAGAGTTGCCGGTAAAAATCCGGTTGAGGGCAACTTTACAGAGCTGATATTATCGGCTATTGCATCGAATAAAGTATTGGGGATAGATTATTTTACGCTATCCAGGAATGAAAACAATAAGAGAAATGTGGAACCGGTGGGTATTTTTTATCTCGAACATAACTGGTACCTCATTGCTTATTGCCTGATGCGAAAAGATTACCGGCAATTCAGATTTGACCGAATAAAAAATATGATGATGAGTGACCAGTTACAAAAAAGAACTCATCCGCCATTAAAACATCATATAGAGAATCGTTTTACCGACAAACAATTTGTGCCGGTTAAAATAAGGGTTGATAAATATGCATGGCCATATATGACTGCACAGAAATACTACATGGGATTTATAGAAGAGAAAATAGAAGGTGACGTGATGGAAATGAGCTTTATGTCCCATTCACTCAAGGGATTTGCCCGCTGGTTCATTATGGTGGGAGATCATGCCAGCATCGTCGAGCCGGAAGCTTTACGCGATGAAGTAAGCAGGTTGATAGAAGCTGTAAAAGCAAGATTATAAAAATTTATTTTTTCCTGTTGACATAGGGCTGTCACAACCCGGGTGTTGTTTTGATCTTACAAAAACACACTATTATGTCAACACTTATTCAACTTCTTTTAACTGAAATGCATGAAGAAGCAGCGACTACGCGTAAAATGCTGCAAAGGGTTCCAGCCGAAAAATTCGATTGGCAGCCACATTCCAGGAGTATGAAACTCGGTGATCTTTCCAATCACGTTGCCGAGCTTCCATCATGGGTCGAAATGACCATCAATACGAGTGAGCTTGATTTTAGCAAAGATCCCTATCAGCTTAAACCTCTTCAAACCAATGATGATTTGTTGGCTTTTCACGAAAGGTCATTTGAAAAAGGCGTAAAGGCGTTGGAGAAAGCCGATGAACAACGGTTGCTGAATGAAAAGTGGACGCTAAGGGATGGAGAAACAATTTATACTGTACGCACCAAGTATGAAATCATCAGGATGAGCTTCTGCCAGATTGTTCATCATCGTGCTCAGTTAGGTGTGTTTCTGAGACTCTTAGATATTCCTATTCCTGGAAGCTATGGACCAAGCGCTGATGAACCAATGTAAATGGTGGAAAATAGGAGAGGTATTTATTAAAATATCTCTCTTTATTTTTATCAGAAGGCGATACCGAGATTGATATAAGACCTTAGTCTTTTCGATTGGTCACAATACATCGCACTTATTTCTAATGGTCCGAGTGCAAAGTTGTAAGCAAAGCCGATGGCGTGCCCGGAGTAAAAATCTGCTGTATTAGTCAGGTTGTTCGGACTGAAGTCTTTGATAAGCGCATTTGATTTCCAGTGAATATATAGGTTGTTATATACTTCATAGCGCAGACCCAGTTGTAAGGCGGCTACGCTGGCAGAGTTGAGTGAGTTTTCTTCGAGTCCCGCAAAAAGTATCTGGTTACGGAATGTTTTGTTAAGACCACCTATATTAAATTCATTGAGGGTACTCTGGTTATACCTGAAATTAAGACCGCTTTGAAACATTCCTGTCCCTGTCAGCTTGTTGGAAAATGCCAGATATCCTTCAGCATTTAATATGACTCTGTGGTAATCATTAAATGATATGCCGATAGAATCAATATCAGGAATAAGTACTCCGTTTGAATAAAATCGCACCTCTGGTCTTTGTTTATATATTTTACCGAATTCTCCTTCAATCTTTAGTCCTCTTGTCGGGTATATATTTTTATTCAGCGTATTTACGCCAAAGAAACCATAAGAAGTAATAAAATCATTTTTACCTCTTATTTCAAATACAGATTGCAGGCCTGGTCTGTAATCCAGCCATTCAAATCTTGTTCCTATACCTATAGTAAATTTCCTGTTAGCAGAATATTCCAGCCGTGAATCGGCTTTAAACATCTGAAATCCGTACACTCCATCTTTTCTGAAATTGCTGTAAGTATTAATATCTATCTTTTCATATTGGATGCCCAATTGGAGCGCCACATTTTTTCCTCTTCCCAGATATTGAAGATGTTCGGCGCGTGTACGAAAATTCTCACCGATATTAAATGTAACCAGGCTCCTGGAGTGGGGTAAAAAAAAGTTTCGTGAAGTAAGGTTACCGATCAGGCTAATGCCGGTAAAATTATTATAGTGGATACCCAGCTTAGCAAACGTTGTCGGATTTTCTACTACATCAAAAACGATATTGGCAGAATCCTTTTCCAATGGTTCCAAAGAGTAGATAATTCTGTTGTAATAACGTGTGCCGAATACTTTGCGCACCATACGGGCAAGTTTTGCCTGGGTGTAATAATGACCGGCTTCGAAACCCATCATATGCTCAAAGAAGCTTTTGGTGGTCTCCTCTAATCCTTTAACATGAATGGCAGCAATAAAAACAGAGTCTACTGTTGGAAGTCTATTTTCAACAATATATGTTTTACCGTATATGTTATCCAGTGAGTCGGCTAATTGTTTGAATACAGGATATAATCTTCTGCCTTCTTCGACACCAAATTCCAATATTTCATCTGCTCTGGAAAAACTGGCTGCTGTATAGTTTTCAAGCGGCATAGGTATATAGATATCGCACAGTTTTATGTCCTCCTTGCTGCTGATAGCCTCTTTAAAAAAAGCGATCTGTAATAATATTTTGATAGGATTATCCAGTTTTTCCTTTGGTTGTAAACCCATAGCCACGCGGCTGCCGATAACATATTCGGCGCCCATTTTTTTTACTTCCTGCACAGGGAAATTACTCACAATACCACCGTCCACCAGCTTTTTACCATTATGGTCAATGGCTGTGAAAACAGACGGTATGGCCATGCTTGAGCGTATGGCTGTAACGATCTCACCACTGTCTGATACTACAGCCTGCGCTGATGCCAGGTCGGTGCTGACAGATTTAAAAGGTATGCTGAACTGGTTAAAGTCTTTGATATTGTAAACAGGAAAAAACAGTTCAGCAAACTTGAGCCATAGTTCTTCTCCTTCTACCACTCCGCTGGGTAGTCTGAATCCATTATTTACCCAGGGAAGTTCAACTGCATATTTTGAATATTCTTCTTTTTCCTGCATTACAATGGCCTGCAGGGAAGATTGATTGGTGAGTAGCGTATGCCAGTCAATTTTTCTGGCCATTTGCTCAATATCATTTCCGGAATAACCAATAGCATAAAGACCGCCAACAATACTTCCCATGCTGGTTCCCGTTATATAATCTATTTTTATACCGGCAGAATCTATAGCCTTCAGAATACCTATATGAGCAAGTCCTTTTGCACCACCTCCGCTGAGTGTTAATCCTATCTTAGGTCTCTGTTGTTGTGCATGTAAAGAAATAATAATGCCTGGCAGCAACAGGGTTAATTGGATCAGTAATATGTAGCGGACGCATCTCATCCTTCCAACGCGACGATTTTTTCAAACACTATTTCATATTCTTTGTTCATCTTTTCCAGTTGCGCCGCAATATTTTTATAGGCGGTTTCTGTATCGAGATACTTTTTTTTATCGCTGTACACTTCCTGAGAAGTGAGAGATAGTTCCAGTTCGGCCCTCTGTTCTTTTAACCTGGCAATATTCTCTTCTAGCTGTTGAAATAGTTTTTGCTGCTTTTGTAATTCTTTTTTTGCTTCCTTATTTACGGGAACTGCTTTTTCTATAGGCTTTTCGACTTTCTTTTCCTCTTTTTTTTCGGGAGCCTTAACAGCGGGGACAGAAGTAGCTATACGGGATTCCATTCTTTCTTTCCATTCTACCCACTCGGCATAATTGCCTTTGAATTCCTTGATCTCACCATCTACAATTTCCCATATTTTGTTTGCTGCTTTGGAAATAAAATAACGGTCGTGGCTAACTAATATCAGCGTTCCTTCATATTTATTCAATGCTTCAACGAGCAACTCTACAGAATGAATGTCGAGGTGGTTGGTAGGCTCATCGAGCATAAGGAAATTAGCTTTACTGACAATTGTTTTGGCCAGTGCTACCCTTGCTTTTTCACCACCGCTTAGAATTTTGATCTTTTTCTCTACATCATCGCCACTGAACAGAAATGCACCCAACAAACTACGATATTCCAGTTCAGTTTTTCCTGCGCCCGATCCATTCATTTCTTCCAGCAATGTATTATTGATATCCAAAGATTCTAACTGATGCTGGGCATAAAAACTTTCCGTAACATTATGTCCCCAGATTCTTTCGCCTTCAAACGGTTCAGTACCCGCGACTATCCTAAGCAAAGTGGATTTTCCTTTTCCGTTAGCGCCTATAAGAGCGATTTTATCACCAC
This sequence comes from uncultured Chitinophagaceae bacterium, assembly GCA_964606315.1. Lineage (GTDB taxonomy): Bacteria > Bacteroidota > Bacteroidia > Chitinophagales > Chitinophagaceae > Flavitalea. The sequence continues at coordinate 155,315 of CAZSFY010000005.1, forward strand.
GTTCAATTTCGGCCGTAGCATTCTTTAATATTTGCAGTTCCCCGAACGATTTAGAAACATGTTTTAATTGTACCAGCACACGTCCAGGTTCTTTACCTACACTGAAATTGATACGTAGGTTAGGTCTTTCCAGGTTAACATCTTCTATACGCTCCACCTTATCGAGTAATTTCTGCGCGCTCTGTGCCTGTGCAGCTTTTGACGCTTTCGCCTTGAATCTTTCAATAAATCTTTCCTGCTGACGGATATAATCCTGCTGATTTTCATAAGCGCGCTTCTGCATTTCTATACGAATAGCTTTTTCCTGTTCGTAATAGCTGTAGTTGCCGGAATAGATATGCAGTTCCTGCTGGTACAGCTCAACGATCTTGTTAACCATTCTGTCGAGGAAAAATTTATCGTGGCTCACTATTACTACGCTGCCTTTGTAATTGATCAGATATTTTTCCAGCCATTCTATAGAAGGAAGATCCAGGTGGTTGGTAGGCTCATCCAGTAGTAATACATCGGGGCTTTGAAGGATCATTTTCGCTAATAGTACCCTCATTCTCCAACCCCCGCTAAACTGTTTGTAAGGCTTATCCAGTTGTTCGTCACTAAATCCCAATCCGTGAAGTACTTCTTCCACTTTATATCTCACATCATAACCGTCCAGTACGTCAATTTCATGCAAAACGTCCATATAACGGGTAAGGAGTTTTTCATCTTCTTTCGATTCCAGTATTTTTTCCAGTTCCGCCTGCTCTTTTTGCAGTGCCATTACTTTCTCAAATGCTTCCATAGCTACTTCAGTAATACTACTGTTGGTATCGAAGCTGAGCAAATCCTGATGAAGGTATCCTATAGTGGTTTCTTTACTTTTTTCTACACTGCCCGCACTTGGAGTGTACTGGCCAACAAGAACTTTTAATAAAGTAGACTTTCCTGTTCCATTGTATCCGATCAGGCCTATTCTTTCTCCGGGATTCAGGTGCCAGGTAGCGTTCTTTACAATCACTCTCGCGCCAAATTCAAATGTAACGTTTTGCAATCCTATTAACATGCAGGCAAAAGTAAGAAACCTGTACCTTTGCTAAAATTTAT
>CAZSFY010000006.1:0-139230 GCA_964606315.1 uncultured Chitinophagaceae bacterium
ATCTAACAATTGTTTTCTATTTTCAATCGCTACGATTTTCAGGGAAGCTTTCAGTCCGATTTCTATAGACAAGTGAGAGAACTCTATCAACCTCAATTAATTGTACCAGGACGTAAACACCTCCTATGCTTTCGCTATTACCTTCCAAAGGTCGAGGTTATTGTCGTACCTAAGGCGCCAGGATTTTTTGGGAATACCCGTGCCACGCGCAGTTGTGTAGGCATCAACATGAACGAATATCTCGTCAAATTCATCTGCTCAACCTCTGCGGCAGCTATCACCCCATCGCTAAATTCTGCGTTAACTATAAGGGTCGCGCCCTTTGGAACCTTGAAAAGGATTATTGCTGGCAGCCAGGATACACATGAGTATCCTGGAAACTGATTGTATTCATCATTTGGGTCTGTTCAAAAGTGAAAAGAAAGAATCATCATTCACTCGTAACAGGAACCCATACTTCCATCGATCGCGGCCCCCTGTTATTCCAGGCGTAGTATGGAATCAGGTTCATCTTTTTATTTGCGACAGCTCCATTATCTTTTTGATTAAAATTAATTTCGAGCTGGGGAATTGATTTAAAAAGACCGGTATCTTCTGTGCTTACAGTAACTGCTGAAGGTTCAGGAATTTTATCAAGGAACAATTGCTGTACCTGCTGGGTTGCATTCTCTCCCTCAACACAATAAATAAGCGGTCCACGGGCTATAGCAATCTTTCCCCTGTCCTCTGCAACACTATCGGAAGCCTTGATCGCGCGTACTTCGAGCGGAAGATTGAGCTCAACAACATCTCCTTTTTTCCATTCACGCTTTACTATCGCAAAACCTTTTTCTAATGGCGCATCTATTTTTTCGCCGTTAACCTGCACCTGCCAGGTTTCATTTGCGGTATTCACATAATCGTATAAAGTACCGGGAACAAATTTACCCCTGGCCCATCCTGGTATTCTCAATCGCAATGAAAATGATTTCTTTCCTGCTTCGGGTGATAATTCAATTTTAATTTTACCATCGAACGGATAATTGGCTACCTGCTTTACCGTTACATCACCACCTTCCAATGGAATTACAGTGCTGTTGCTACCATATAATGTGCAATAAATGGAATTTCCACCCTGGGCATACATCATTCCGGAGACCTGTGGTATTAACCTGGAAAGATTTGTAGGACAGCATGCGGTTCCAAACCAGGGTGCACGTTCGGCAGTGCCATTATTAAATGGAGTTTTGCCATCCGATGCAAGGGGATTAACATAAAAAAACCGGTTGCCGTTAAAATTAACTCCTGCCAGCACATTATTGAATAAGGCAACCTCGGCAACGTCCATATACTTTGCATCCTGCATCATCATAAAGAGGCGAAAGTTAAAAAGTACATTCCCTACCGCAGCGCATGTTTCGTTATAGGCATTCTTGTTTGGCAGGTCATATTCAGGGCCAAATCCCTCGATACCGTGAACAGCACCAAGACCACCGGTAATATGCATTTTTGTATTAACGATATTATTCCAGATACCGTCCAGTGCAGGGAAATAGGAACTGTCATGTGTAAGCGCACTTACATCGGCCATAGCCGAATACATATAGGCAGCACGAACAGCATGGCCCACTGCCCTACGTTGCTCCTTCACAGGTAAATGTTGCTGGGCATATTCAGGATCCATCACGCCTTTGCCTTCGGGTTTATAAGTAACACCGCGTATCTCCAGAAATTTCTTGGCCATGTCGAGGTACAACTGTTTGCCTGTTACCTTATACATTTTTACTAAAGCCAGCTCAAGCTCCTGGTGACCAGGCGCCTGCATAACAGGTTTGCCATTGTTGTAATTTGGATCACCTTCAAAAAAAACTTTATTTACATGCTCAGCATTTTTCTCGGCAACCTTTAACCATTTATCCTTGCCGGTAGCCCTGTAATAAGCAACCGCTCCTTCGTACATGTGACCCATATTATATAATTCATGGCTATGCAGTGTCCAGGAGTAGGGTTTATCACCCATGCCCCCACCGCCCCATGCGTCATGATTTTTAGCTACGCCTGTAATATGTGCCTCATAGAGATATCCATCAGGTTTTTGTGCATCGGCAATAATATCAATAATGGAATCCATTCTTCTTTCAAGTAATGGATCACGTTCAATCATCAGCACATACGATGCTCCTTCCATCACTTTAAACAGATCGGAAGCGATATAACGGTGAGGAAAAGGAAGCTTATCTTTTATTCCTTTAAGATAGTTTCCTGTGCGCTTGAGATTTTCAACAGCAGGCGCTGTTTTTTCAAATGCAAAAGGAACCAACGTATCTTTTTCAATTTGTATTCTCGGCAGCCAGAAATGATCTTCCAGCTTTACTTTATTAAATGGTACTTCGGCCAGCGTAACCGCAGCCTCGCTATCCTGCGCAGATTGCTTGCTACTTGTTGAGCACGAGTAAACAGCAACTGCAAAAAATACCAGGTATATACTTTTATTCATTTCCTTCTTTTTTGTTTGGGTATTAATTGAAACAATTAATTTTTATTCAATAACAACACTGTACACTTCCCCATTTTTTACAGAGAAGGAAATATCCGGTGTTGTTGATTTTTTAACTACCTGCTTTTTAGCATTTAATACCTTAACCGTTTTTCCGGATAATGCTGAAAAGAGCAGGTTGGCGCTGATTTTATTGTTTTTCTCAAGCTCGTAATTAATATTAATACGGGTTCCCCTGTAATTCAGATTATCAATGCCGAACGTTTTACCTTGCTGCGCAACATTTGACGGTAGTGCAGGTGATAAATAAAAACCAGTTTGTCCATCGGCAAATTCCCTGAACCCAATAATATTACGAATAATAAGTGTGGGAAGCGTAGCACCCCATCCATAATTTTCACATCCACCGGGATTATCCTCATTAATAGGCCAGAATTCAGTAGATACACCTGGTATCCTGAAATTATATTCACGAGGCATTATATTCTCCGAAGATCGCATCGGCTGAACAGTTCTTTTATCAAGACGCGGATACATCCTGTTACCCACCTTAGCCACTTCTTCTGCATTAAAAATATTTAATCCCGCATTCCATGCAGCTTCGGTAAAAGGCCATAAGAAGGACGGCCATTCCATAAAATGTCCGGGTTCTTTTCTGAAATGATGAAACATCGGTATAAGATCCTTCATTTGGTCGTCAGATGCAATTTTCAATGATGCAGGAAGAAACATCATTATATCATAATAATCCTTCAAGATAATCGGTTGGTTATTGCGTGCGTCCACGTCCCTGAACCAGCCGTCAATAAACATCGACCTCGTGCTTTTTATTCTTTTTTCAGCCAATGCCGACCAGTGATTAACATCTTCATTACGGTTAGTGATCTTTGCAAAATTCTGCATCATCAGCATCGCATGCGCCATTGCGGCTTCTATGTCTACCGTGCGCACATAATCAGCCGGCGCACCCTCCTCATGAGCCCCAATAAGAAAACGTTTTGACCCATCCTGACCCGATTCCCAACTGTTGGCAGCATGAAACCATCCCTCTTCATCGGTCCTGTTTTCGATCCACCAATTAATATAATCTTTTAAATATGGATACACTTCATTCAACCATTTATCGTCCCTGTCTCTTTCATAAATTGAACTGATCACATGAAAAGGCATTCCCCATATAGGGGCTGTTCCGCATTCACGGCCATCCGACCCAATCATATTCATACTGCCGTCCTCACGTGAGCAGGGAATATTAGGTGAAACGCCGTCGGCAAACACGCCCAGCATCAGATCTTTTGCCAACTCAATATCGGCATAGCTCAGGCACATGGCATCGAGGGCTGTTTCGCCGAGCACTGCGCGCGGACTAAATATCTGCATCCCATCCCAATGGTGTTTGTAAATGCCTACTGGTTTTTTAATAGTCATCCGCAGCGTTTCATAATCATATATCCATCCGCGCTTCCATTCTTTTGGCCAGTCGCCGGACAATAAAGGCATACCACTGTAAAACTCATTATCCTCATTTATTTTTTCAGCCAACAATGATTTTGCATTTTTCAGATAACTCACGTGATCCTTAACAGTAGCAGGTTCATTTTTCCCACGTGTAAGCGCCAGCGTTAGTGTTGTAGTGTTACCGGGAGATACGTTTACAGTGTACGACCGTACGGTGTAAACGGGATCGGGATAACGGGAGAACGCGCCGGTATTATTCATGAGACTGTTGCCGGATATCCAGCTTTTCCATTCTTCAAACGATGCTGTTGCCTTATAAGCATCCGCTTTGGCAGTTGAACCGATCGCAAATACGTCCCCATCTGCCCACACCTTGCTTATTCCTGCATCAGCAGATTGATTGTATAATGAAGCGACACCATCACTTCCCCACGATCTTCTTTCCTGGTAACCGTAAATATTTGTTGCATGCAGTGTAATGGCTTTATTCACTGAACCAGTATTTTTTATGGTAACATCACATAATATCACATGTTCGGCAGGATGATAATATTTAAGCTCATACACCAGGTCCTTAAAAATCCAATCATACGACATAATATTTTTTGAGTGATATTTTGAAATGAGTCGGACGTTGTTCTTCGTAAAATCAGTTGCCGTATCAAAGACAACCCCATCTTGGTTGATGCTGAGATGCATCAGTGAAAGATAATTTTTGTTGGGAGAAGTCCCGTCACCATAGGGCCACGGCATACGGCGACACCAAAAGCCATATCCCAACGGTGGTACCGACTTTATTGCGCCACTGCGGTTAAATACATAAGTGTGGTTGGGATTATCGAGATAGCCGAAAGGAGTATAATCAGCTTCGGGAAATGATGCTGCGGTAAATTCTGTCGATTTCTTTTCTGCTGTTTGTGCATACAGGTAATTAAAACCTGCCATCGCCAACAACAAAATAATGATATGCTTGTTCATTTTTGAATGATTATAAGATTAATAGTTGTTGATTACCGGCCAAGTACAGGAAATTGTAAAATGCGCAGGCGCGTGCAGCCCATCGGAACCAACTCAACATTTTCCATCTTTTCTTTTGGCTTGACCTTATGATAAGTTATACTATACGGAATTGGTCCAGCCATTTCATTATACAATCCCCACGATGCAATCGGCTGAGCCTGCGTTCTCAATACGATCGGTGCATTATCAAGGTTCCAGGGATATTTCTTTAAGGATGTTGATTTAAAATCAATTTGAAAAGCCTGTCCTTCCGACTTTATACTTTCTTCGGGCAAACCATAATTCCAGGAACTGCCAGGCAGGACTTCCATATACGTTGCCCCCACATCAATTGAGTCGGGGTTATTGGTAATGAGTCTTTCATTTTCTTTTATACGAAGACCATATACCAGCGGACCGCGCTCAACAGACACAGAGTTTTCATACCAGGTTTGATGAAATATGTGCATTGGCAAAACCAGTTCAACGATGTCTTTATCAGACCATGTGCGGCTGATTTTTTCCAATGAGCCACCAGCAGCTTTACTATATAATTTTCCGTTTATCAATATCTGTCCCTCTTTGCACCAGGAAGGCACACGCAGGTAAAAATCAAATGTAGGTTTTCGGTTTGTACTAACAACAAAACGAATACGGTCATTAAAAGGATAATTCGTTTCTTCCTTAATATTTACTGTATGTCCGCCTTTTACAGTTGCAGTAACATTACATGGGGCGTAGACGAGAGCGGCAAGACCGCTGTCGGCGCTTTTATAAAATAAATTCTGCGTGAATTTTGGCCAACCCTGGTGCATGTTCGATGTGCAGCAGGGATAACCCGTGAGTAAACCGAAACAAAGATCCGATCCCTTATGGTTAACGTCGAAGTTTCTATCGGCGCGGGTAAGCATAACCTGGTTAGCTTGCAAAAAATATTGCCTGGTCATAAAATCGTCGCTGATTTGCGCCGGTAATACATTGAAGGCAATTTTTTCAAGTCTGTCTGCAAATGAAATATCACCTGTAATTTCCAGCATTGTTTCCAACGAAAACATCATTTCAACAGCAGTGCAAAGCTCAGATCCCTGGGTAGGATTATTGCCGTGTAAAGCTTCATCGCCGCCGTAGAGGCCATGCGCCATTCCATTGTATTTGTCAAGATCGGCAAACCCTTTTTTTACAGCATCAAGATAACGTTGTTCGGGATGATGTTGCCAGTAAACGATTGGTTCTTTGAATCCTTGTGCCAAATTAACCGTATGTATACTTCCGGGCCGCTGCAAGAAATCAGTATTTAAAAACGCATTTGTAAAATTAAAGCTTTGTTTATGCAATATTTCACCAAGTTCAAGAAGGTATGATTCTTTTGTAATATCATATAACCAGTACACCACCTGTAAGTTGTCGCCTGCGCGAAACGTTGCCCAGAAGGTCCAACTGTCAAGTGGTTTTTCAGGTAAGGTTTTAAGTTGGTATTTAAAATAATTAGATAACAGTTGAATTACGCGCGGGTCTTTTGTTGCTGAATAATATTGCTGTAACACTTTTAGCACAACCATTTTCGGCCACCAGTCGCGGCTGTTATTTCTCTGGAGACCTGGTTCAGGACCATAATCCTTTGAGGGTCCGAAATAACCGTCAGGTTGCTGGCTCTTTATCGCCCACTCTACCCAGCGTTGCGCTTTTTTCTTCAATGTATTATCGTCAAGAATATATGCCAGCGGCAATAGACCATCAATCCAGTAAGGGCCACGCTCCCATTGGTCACCATCACCGCCAAGCCATCCATTCCTGTCACCCATAACAGACGGGTATAGTTTATCGAGTGTACCGGTTGAGCCGTCTCTCTGTCGCTCAAGCATATCAAGCAACCACCCCTCTGGTTTAATTTTTCCTAGTTCGAGCTGGGAAAAGAAATTAGCTCTTTTGGAAATCGTTGTTTGCGCGAACGTAACGGTCGAGCCAAACAAAACTATCAATAAACATAATATGCGTAACATAAGTATGATTTTATTTCAGATAATTATGAACAGTGGACGATTATTATTTTTTTGTTGCGTTTAACCAAACTTCAAATGCATTTCCCTGCTGACGGTTATTAAGAGCATAAAAAGGTATTCCCTTCATTTTAATATTCTTTCCATCTGCCGTTACCGCCTGCGCGGTAATAATATTTACTCCGTTCATAAGGTTTTTGTCAAATTTTATCGTGAGCGGCTCATCAGTATTAATGGAAGCATTCAGCAACTGCGGATTATCTGTTTCTTCCCAACCGTACACAAGCGGCCCGGCACTTACGGCAACCATTCCCTTAAGTTCGGCAATATTTTCATTCGGTTTAATAAATCGTGGAATTACAGGCAGTGATAAACTAATAATATCGCCCTTGCTCCATTGCCTTGTAATTTCTACGTACCCGTTTACTACCTTTAATTGTTCTGGTTTTCTGTTAATTGTTATTGACGGTTGCTGGGGAATGCCTGATTGATAGAGTCCAAAAGGATTTTCAATTCCCTGTGCCCACCCGGGTATCCGAACCTTAAGCGTGAACTCGGTTGACGGTGCATCTATGGCAATATCAATTTTACCGTCAAAGGGATAACGAGTTGTCTGTTTTATATCAACCTGTTTTCCGGAAGAAAGATCAATCTTTGTTTTATTACTCATAAAGAGGTTAACAAAAATAGTATTATCCTCCACTGCATAAACAGATGAAGTAAGACTTCCGGCTAATTTCAGAAACATTGGCGGGCAGCATGGACATTCGTGCCAGCCCCACCTGCTAACATCCTGGCCGGTAAGCGGATTGATATAAGAATAATGATCGCCTGAAATAGAAATGCCGGCCAGTACATTATTGTAAAGCGCTCTTTCAAATTCATCAAAATATTTACCGTCCCTATGCAATGTGGCCATACTTTCGCTAAAAAAACAGGAACCTACAGCCGCACAGGTTTCACTATATCCGTCGTTCGGCAAAACATAATCGGGGGCAAACATTTCATCTTTATGCAGGGCGCCAACGCCTCCGGTTATATACATTCTTTTACCTACCATATTATCCCACAGCAACGAGCTTATATTGATATACTTCCGGTCATTATTTACAGTGGCCACTTTAGCCATTCCGTTTGCATACAACGTTGCTCTCACCGCATGTCCTTCAATTGTTTTTTGCTGATCGAACGGAACCGAATCCTGGTTATAATTACCGAAAGATGGTCGTGCATTACTTCCAAATTCCGGTGAAAGATATTTTTTGTCGCGTATCCATTTCACGCACTCACTATGAGTCCATTCGCTCCAGTTGGGTAAGCCACAATGATTCCCACGACTTTCGTACCAGAATTTTACAATATCAAAATACTGTTCCTCATCAACATCTTCCGACATCTGCTTTTTTAATGCCGGATTATCATTGAATAAAACATACAATTTCACCAGCGCCTCTTCAGGAAGGGCATGACCGGGAATAACATTTTTCTTTGGAGAGGGACCAATTGTTCTACAGATATTATTGGCAGCTTTTACAGCAATATCCAACAACCTGGTTTTTCCTGTAGCATTAAAGTAATGAATACCTGCTTCAATCAGTGCTCCTGAATTGTAAAGATCGTGTTGTGATACTTCAAACCCGCCATTTAATCCGTAGCGATGGTCGGGTTCAACAAGTAATGTGTAGGTGTTAATATAGCCGTCGCCTACAGAATTTTGCGCAGCAGCAATTCTGTCGATATATTGATCGATTCTTTTTTCTATTTTTTCGTCGGGGTAATTTTTAAGAAAATCACTGGCGCCGGTAATAGATTCATAAATAAGACCATCATACCATTCCGGACCATCATGTTTTTTGATGCCACGTTCTCCCTGTGCCACTCTGTCGAAATTCAAAAAGGCATCCCGGGTTTTGCCAATTTTCTCAAAATCTTCTGTTAGCTGTTTACGGGAATTGATATAATCATATTTACCCTCGAATTTATCGAACACATCGTTGACTGTTTTTGAGCTCCACAATTTCAGTCTGGGCCCCCAGAACTGGTCTGTGATTTCTATTTGTGACGACTGCTTAGCTCCTTCACTATATGTATTTGTTTTTTGCGCAGCTACACTCCCACTACAAAAAACAATAGCGCAAATATGAAATAATATTACCCGGTTTTTTTTAGTAGGCATGTCGTTATCTGAAATTTAACTTTAATAATTTATATCTACCATTCGGCAACACTTCCGTCTTCCAACCGCCAAACAGGATTCACCCAACTATGTCCAACTTTTTCTGCTTTTATCAATGCCGATTCATTTATCTCTACACCCAAACCAGGTTTGGTAAAAATGTCGATATAACCATCTTTAATATCAAAAACTTCCGGGTTGGCTACATAATCCAATAGGTCATATCCCTGGTTATAATGAATACCAATGCTACTCTCCTGTATCACTGCATTAATACATGCAAAATCAATGTTCAGCGCAGCGGCCAGCGAAATGGGGCCAAGCGGACAATGTGGTGCAATGGCAACATCGTATGCTTCAGCCATTGCGGCAATTCTAAACACTTCGGATATACCACCTGCATGACTAAGATCGGGTTGTATAATATCAGCAAAACCTTCATTAAGGAGATTCTTAAAGTCCCAGCGCGAAAACATTCGTTCTCCTGTTGCAATAGGAATACTGCTATACGATGCAAATTGTTTGCCCATATCAAAGTTTTCGCTGAGCACGGGCTCCTCGATAAACATCGGGTTATACGGAGTTAATTCGTCCATCAGCCTTTTTACCATCCCCTTATGTACGCGGCCATGAAAATCAAGTCCGATATCGAGTTCATTTCCGAATTCTTCTCTAAGCATTCTGACATTATTAGCCACTCCCGCTATTTCTTTTTGAGTGGAGATCCATTCCATTTGTCCCGTAGCGTTCATCTTTACTGCTTTAAATCCTTCCTGCAATTTTTCTCTTGCCTGTTCAATCACCACCTTAGGATTGTCGCCACCAATCCAGCAATACATTTTCATTTTTTGACGAACAGCGCCACCGAGTAATTGATAAACCGGTACGCCCAGCGATTTACCTTTAATATCCCAAAGAGCCTGATCAATACCGGCTATTGCGCTCATCAGAATAGGTCCACCCCGATAAAAACCCGCACGGTAAAGTACCTGCCACAGATCCTGTATGTTATGTGCCGACTGACCGATAACATATTGCTCCATTTCCTTTACGCATGCAGCAACAGTATCAGCCTTTCCTTCCACTATGGGCTCTCCCCATCCAATAATTCCTTCGCTGGTTGTTACCTTCAGGAACAACCAACGTGGCGGCACTTTAAAAAGCTGCAGTTTTTCAATAATTAATTTATCACTCATTGTTTATTGATCTGTTTAATTAAATCTGCAACCTGACTCCGAAGTGAATGAATATCTAAACTTGTTAATGAACCACCAACGCCTATTCCGCATGCACCCGCTTCAATCCATGTGGAAGCATTCGATACCGAGACTCCTCCAACAGCAAAAAATTTTGCATCATTAAACGGACCGCGTACTGCTTTCAAGTATTCAGGACCAAGCGTTGATGCCGGAAATAATTTCAGGAAATCGGCGCCATACTCCAGTGCAGCAGCAATTTCAGAAGACGTCATTACTCCCATTAATACCGGAATGTCTGATTCATGCGCCAGGCGTATAACATCCTGGTTAACATTCGGCGTCACCAGAAATTCCGCACCATGATCAATCGCTTCTCTCGCCAGCCGTCCATTTAATATTGTTCCTGCCCCAACAATTGCATTCGGAAATTTCTTTTTCGCACTCTTCATTTCATTGCAATAATCGGGCGTATTGCTGGTAATTTCAAGCACGCGAATACCGGCCTCCACTACATTTTCAATTATCCCGGCCACTTTCGATTGCTGAGCAACACGGATAATCGCGATAATCTTCGCCTCTACTATCTGCTGTATAATTTTCTGTTTCAATGATTATTTACTTCGGTTTACCCAAACTTTATACATATCTCCAGGCTTGGTATTTCCCAGTGCGAAATAGGGTATTGCCTGGAATTCGATTTTCTGCGCCTTATCATTAAATCCGTTTCCGGTAATCACATTTACACCACCAAGCAACGATGCATTAAAATTCATTTGCATCGGACTATTGAGATCAATTTTCAATTTCGGTAACTGACTATTAAGATTGCCTTCAAGCCCATATACAAGCGGACCCGATGCAATCACTACCTGGCCCGTAAGATCTTTTACCTGCGGGTTCGCTTCCACAAACCTGGGATTCATTGGTAAATTCATTTCTATCTTATCTCCTTTCTTCCACTTTCTGCTGATCGTTACGTAACCTTTAACAGGACTAACGTTTATTGATTCACCATTTACCTGCAATGTTACCGGCGAACCAACATTGGAACGGTACAGATCGAAGGGATTTTCTTTGCCTAAGGCCCAGCTTGGAATACGAACGCTCACCGGCAGATCGGTTTCTTCTTCGGGCGACACTTCAATCGTAACACTTCCATCCCACGGATATTTTGTGGTTGTTTTAAGATGAACCGTTTTATTGTTATGATGAAGCGTTGCATCGTTACCTACAAACAGGTTTACATACAATGAATCGCTTTTGTAGAGATAAATAAAATCAGGAACTGCCGATACCAGCTTTAAGAACATCGGGGGACAGCAGGGACAATCGTGCCATTCCCAACGGTGATGATGTTCTGAAACCAGCGGGTTCTGATAAGTATAATTATCGCCATCAATTGAGATGCCAGTCAGCACATTATTATATAAGACGCGTTCAAATTCATCCATATATTTTCCATCCACCATTAACTCATTCATACGCTGGTTAAAAAATCCGGATCCGACACCTGCACAGGTTTCCAGGTAAGCGTCGTTAGGTAAAAAATAATTTGAGCCGAATTTTTCGTCATGCGCGATAGCGCCAACCCCGCCACTGATAAACATGCGGTTACCCACCATATTTTCCCAAAGCGCAGTTACGGATGATATATACCGTGGATCATTATTTTCAAGCGCCGCAGTGGCTATTCCGGTAGCAAGTAGAGTCGCACGTACAGCATGCCCTTCAATTGTTTTCTGTTCAAATATGGAAATAGAATCCTGTGCATAAGAGCCCCAGGTCGGACGTCTATGCTCTCCTAATTCCGGAACATCATATTTCACTTGTCTTATCCAGTGTTCAGAAGAATCATTACCCCAGCTCGCCCACTGCGGAAGACCCACGTGATGGCCCCTGTTTTCGAGCCAGAATTTTACGAGATCATAATAATGTTGTTCATTCACCGGTACATCCATTTTCTTTTTCAGATCAGGTTCCTCTTTAAAGAGCCAGTATAATTTCATTGCTGCTTCTTCCGGACCTGAATGAGAAGGAACTATATTTTTTTTAGGAGAAGGCCCCATATGATCGTACATGTAGTTTGCGAATTTCACTGCTACATTCAGCAATTTTGTTTTGCCTGTTGCCTTGTAATAATGCACCGCTGCTTCCAATAGCATACCGGCGTTGTAAACGTCATGTTGCCAACGCAGAAATCCGCCGTTAAAACCCCAGCGGTGATCGGGCTCCATCAGTTGTGTATAAGTATTGATATATCCATCTTTTTCACTGGCCTGTGCAGCAGCAATTCTGTCGATATACCCGTCAATTCTTTTCTCCAGACTTTCATCAGGATAGCGTGCAAGAAAATCGGATGCCCCGCGAATAGTTTCATAAATAAGTCCATCGTACCAGGGTGGACCATTATGTTTGCGTGTGCCTCTTAAGCCTTCAGCCACCATGTCAAAGTTTTTGAAAGCATCACGCGTGGCACCAAGACTTTCAAAATCTCTTTGCAGGTAAGAGCTGCCTTTAGGATCATAATTTCCCTCGAACTTATCAAAAACATCATTCACTGTTTTGGTTCGCCATTGATTAAATTTTGGAGCCCAAAACTCATCGTTCACTGTTACGTCCTGGATACCATCTTTAAGTGATGTATTTGTATCCTGCTGACAGGAACTCAGCAACAGAGATCCCGCAGATAAAAAAATTACGCCAACCGTAGCAGATTTTATTTTCATACGCATAGCATTGATATTTTATTTAAGACAATGATTTATTATTTCAGCAATTTCATTCCAAATCCAGGTGCGGAAGAAGGTATCAGCTTACCGTCTTTTAATGCATAATCACCAAAGTCAACATTTTCAGATATACATGTCACTCCCTCAATAGTAGCAGTATGTCCATATGCAGCAGTCAGGTGAGAAATCATGTTCGTCTTAATTTGTGATCCCCATGCATGCGGTGATGCCAGTGTGCCTGTCTTTTTTAATTGTGCCATTAGTTTTCTCCAGCCGCTAAAACCGATATCCTGGATATCGTTTAAGCGAACGTCCAGCAATTTCATCGACTCAAGCTGCGCCAACAGTTGATGATCCATTGGAGAAGCTTCACCGTCCGCTAAAAGTGTTTCTATATTTCTTTCTTTCAGAAAAGCTTTTAATTGTTTATAGTCATTGATATTTTCTACGAATGGCTCTTCGATCCAGAAAAGATTAACACCATTAATACCATCGAGGTATTGTTTTAATTCTTCAAGAGTAAGTCCATCGTTTCCATCCACCAGGATGTCACAATCAGGAAAAGATTTGGCTACTAATTTTGTCACCTCGACGTCGCGTTCTAATCCAAATGATTTTGATGTGTATTTAAAACCGCGACCTATTTTCAATTTAAACTGCCTATAGCCAACGGCATAGTCAAATTCACATTCCCTAAGGATCAGATCCATTCCCATCGGTTTGTTATAAAAACGTATGAGGTCATCGAAATAGATCATCCCGCTGTAACATTTGAAAGTTTCAGGCTTTGTTGCTCCTAAAATTTCATACACCGGCTTATTCAGAATAACTCCCGCCAGGTCATACAATGCGATATCACAAAATGCTGCGCGCTGGTCAAGGATACCCGTCTGCGGATTAAATACTTCCGATACTTTTTTCCCTACGAGAAAGTCTCTCGCATCTTGCTCCTGTGTTCGCCACAAAGGTACTCCCCAGCCTTTTGCTCCCTGGTTAGTGATAATCTCAACAACTGTATCATCAAACTCACAGCCATGTGGACCACGTTGCGAATTCATGCTAACGAAACGCGGATAATACATCCGCATTTTTTTTGTGCTTATTGTTTTAATCACATGATCAGCTAATGAATCACCAGCGCTTGTATAAGAAGCCTGGGAAGATTGCGCTGATGACAACACTGCCGCAGTTCCGCCGGCAAAAGTTTGCAAAAACTGGCGTCGTTCCATATTTATTCATTTAAAAGGAGACGTTATTTATTATCACATAAAAACCCTGTCGTTCAATTTATCATCTCAAACACTTGCTGTTAATCCTCCGTCCACATAAATCATCTGTCCGTTTACATAACTGCTCGCTGCTGAAGCCAGAAATAGTAACGCACCGCACAATTCTTCTGTTAATCCCCAGCGCTGGCTCGGTGTACGGCGGCAAACCCACTCATCAAATTCTTTATTTTCATAGAGCGATTTTGTCATGTTTGTTTTGAAATAACCAGGTCCAATCCCATTTGTCTGAATATTATATTTCGCCCATTCCACAGCCATTCCCTTAGTAAGCATTTTTAATCCTCCTTTAGAAGCCGCATATGGAGTAATAGAAGGCCTACCAAGATCACACTGAAGAGATCCAATATTGATTATTTTTCCTGACCGCTGTGCAATCATTCCTTTTGCAACAGCTTTGGCCAGCTTATAAGCGCCAGTCAGGTTAATATTGATGATCGTGTCCCAGTCTGCATCATTAAAATCTTCAAGCGCACAGCGGATAGTTACCCCTGCATTGTTCACCAGGATATCAATTATCCCGATATTTTGTTGAATGTCGGCGATGGCTCTATTAATCTCATCGGAGTTAGTGATATCGAAAGGATATGCGTGCGCCTTATAACCTTGCGCCGTAAGTTCCTTAGCCTGGTCCTGTAATTTCTGTTGGTCACGGCCATTAAGAATGACTGTAACGCCATTTTCGCAGAGACTCTTTGCGAGTACATTCCCGATACCTCCTGTTGACCCGCTTACCAACGCGATCTTTCCACTAATATCAAATAACCTGCTTGCAGACATTTTAGACAGTTCAGTTAATTTTTTTAATGTATTACATATATGTTCCTCCATTTACGCTGATCGTTTGACCAGTAACGTAAGAAGCGTAATCAGATGCCAGGAACATAATATTATAGGCCACTTCTTCAGGACTACCCAGTCTTCCCATTGGAATACCTCTCATCAGCAGATCCATTTGTTCCGGGGGAACTCCATCCTGCATGCTCGTATCAATTATACCTGGTGCAACGGCATTAACCCTTACACCATGCGGAGCGCCGTACTTGGCGAGTGATTTAGTCAGACACTCTACTGCTGCCTTACTGGCTGCATAATGTGCGCCGGCTATAATACCACCAACTTTGCCGGCAACTGAAGCCAGACTTACAATCGACCCGTATTTTTGTTGGATCATGATGTCAATCACCGTCTGTGTCAATAAAAACACAGAAGTGACATTAATATCCATAAGTTTTTCCCATTCTGCTTTTGTAATCTGCTTGACCGGTGTACGTAAATAAATACCGGCACTATTCACTAATACATCAATCCGTTCTTCCCGTTTCACAATCTGATTTACCATATCGAAAATAAAAGCCTGGTCGGTAATATCACCCTGAAAAAAGCGGTCTCCTTCACCTTTAGAAATATCGGTTTCATACACTATTGCCCGGCTTTCTTTCATTAGTCTTGCCAGCGCTCCACCTATTCCTCCTGATGCACCGGTTATGAGTACAACCTTATCTTTTAATCCAGCATGCAAATCCATAGTTTATATGATTATTTTATCTGTTAATTCAACCTATAAAACTGCTCAGCATTATTTCTAAATATTTTGACCAATGCTTCATGAGATAATCCGCTAAGCACATTATCTATCACATCCATCCATTGGATAAAGCTTGCAGCCCGGGTGAGTACCGGCCAGTCGCCTCCAAACATTAATCTGTCGGGAGTGAAATGTTCTATTACGCAGTTCACATAGTCAGTCAAATCATCCTTTTTCCATTGCGTATGGTCGGCTTCGGTAACCAGTCCCGATATTTTACAATAAACATTATTGAACGTTGATAGTTCAGCGATATGTGATCTCCATGGTTCCAGGAGATGATCTTTTATACCAGGTTTACCTATATGGTCGAGTACAAAACTAACATCCGGACAAGCGTTCACCAGTGCAATTACTTTTTCCAGTTGACCATGCGAAACACATATATCGAAACTAAATCCATATTCAGAAAGAATTCTTACACCCTCAATAAATACGGGACGAAGACAGAAATCAGGGTCTTCTTCAAATTGTATAATTCTTCTTATACCCTTAACCAAATGATTTTGTTTGTACCGGTTCAGCATGAACTTTACTTCCCTGCCAAGTTCAAGCGGAGCCCATGCAACAATTCCCTGTAACCGTTTATCGCTCGCGGCCAGCTTCGTTACCCACGCTACTTCCTGTTCACATTGTTCAAAAGAACACTCGCATTGGACAAAAACCATTTTTTCTATAGATATCCCGCTTGTTGAATCGTTATAGTCGTCCAGCAAAAAAGGTTTATTAAGCATCGGAACACCATCCAGCCACGGATACCTCAGATTTGATGTATCCCAAACATGTAAATGCGTATCAATTATTGGAAAAGATGGCATATCGTTAGCAGTTCTTTAGAAATTAAATGGAGGTAATTATTGGGAGCCCGCAAACGTTGACATTTCGCCCAGGCCTTCGCCCCCCATTGTTAAATACCCGCCATCTATATATAAATCGGCACCGGAAATAAATGAAGCTTCATCGCTCAATAAAAAAGCAATTGGTCCCGAGCATTCTTCTACATTCCCCAGTCGCCTGAGCAAGTGAAATTTACCCCATACCGGTTCCCATTTTTCTCTTCCGCCAATAGCTGCTTTTGCCACCTCTTTGGTCCATATCCAAGCCGGACTCACCGCATTCACCCTTATATCGGGTGCAAGATCCATGGCCATACACTTGGTAAGCTGTGTGACTGCGCCCTTTGCTGAATTATACGTCCAGCGGTTAGGCTGAGCAATATGGGCCGAGATACTCGAAACATTCACTATTGCTCCTCCTTTGGCTGCTCGCATATGCGGAGCGGCGTACTTTGCCATCGTCGCATACGCAACGGGACCAACGTGCATCACCCTGTCCCAGTCTTCACGCGCAACATCAACCCCCTTGGATACGAAGGAGAAAGCATTGTTGACAAGAAAATGTAAAGCTCCCCATTTCTCTACCGTCGTATCAACGATTTTCCTGCAGAAACTCTCTTCCGCCATATCGCCTTTCAGGAACAGGACATCGTACCCTTTCCCGAGTAAATTTTTTTCGCTGTTAGCGCCGTCATCTGAAATGCCGGAAAATGCAACCGACACCCCTTCATGGCAAAGCCTTTCTACACAAGAAAATCCAATGCCGGATGAGCCCCCTGTTACTATGGCAACTTTGCCTTTTAAGCCTTTCATATTCTTTTAATAACACCATTTGTTAGGGGTTGAAGATAGTGTAAAAACCTCATACTAGTACGGACTGGTATGATAAATTTTTAAATTTTTTGACCCTTTCTTAAAGGCTCCGCCAAATAATTGGCTTAAGTTTGCCACACTTTAAAAGAACAAATGATAGGAAATAGTACTAAGTATAAGCTTATTGTCAGCCATGTAACTTCCGGGATCTTAAATGGAACCTATAAACGCGGTAGTTGGATACCTTCCATTAATGAGTTCATGAAAAAATACAAGCTGTCAAGAGACACTGTCTTCACAGGTTTGTCAGAGCTTAAATCAAAAGGGATTATAGAATCCAAGCCCGGGCTTGGATATTATATTTCCAGCACAAGGGTTTCGCATCACCGAAAGATTTTCCTGCTTTTTAATGAGTTTAATGCATTTAAAGAAGAGCTCTTTAATTCGTTCATGCATCATATTGGAACATCATCAGTATCTGTTGACCTGTTTTTTCATAATTACAGCAGAACAGTTTTTGATACACTGGTAAACGAAGCGAACGGGAAATACACAACTTATATTATTATGTCGGGGAAATTCAAAGGAATTGAATCTACCCTTGAGAGTCTTAACGGGCAGGTATTTCTCCTCGACCATTTTCACCATGAATTATACGGTAAGTATTCGGCTGTTTACCAGAATTTTGAAAAAGACACTTACGAAGGTTTGGTTTTTGCAAAAGAGCACATAGAAAAATACTCTAAGATTATTATGTCGCAGAAAGACGAAAAAGAACCTTATGAACGGTATTATGGACTGAAGAAATTTAGTAAAGAATTTGGCTATGCATGCGATTATATTAATTCGGTAAAAAACAGGCAGATTGCAAAAGGTGAATTATATATAGTAGTGAACGACCAGGATATTGTTGAGTTGGTTAAACAGGTTGAAAAAAAGAATTGGACATTAGGAAAGGAAATCGGAATTATTTCCTACAACGAAACGCCACTAAAAGAAGTGGTATCAGGAGGTATAACTACCCTATCCACAAATTTTAAGGTCATGGGAAAAACCATGTCAGACCTGATAAAAGATAAAACGATTCGCTCTATCGAAAATCCATGGAAACTTGTTATGCGGAAATCTCTTTAAAAGGAGTCAGTAACCAGTATATTTCTCCCCTCTCCTGGTTTTTATTCCTGGTGTATTTTCAGTAATCAATAATGCTCACTGAGGTCTGATGTTGTTTTTAAACACTGCAAGTGAGTCGTTATTCCTGCTGATTAAAATTAATCTTTCTCCCGAGGAACCGGCAATTGCTTTTATATCACGCGCTTCACCCGAAACGGCAAAGCCTGATTGCTGTGCAGAAACTGTTCCCCATTCGCCCTTATCATTCCTGGTAAAAACTATACCATAGGAAGCATCAAATTTTCCGATACTCAGTTGATTACGGTAAAAATTTCCGGCAGCCATAATATCCACTCTGCCATCTCCATCAAAATCATCGACAAGGAAAGCGTATATCGGTGAAACCTGTGCCGCAGCGGGCAATTCACGGACAATTAATCCGCTATCCCCGCGATTTTCAATCAGTACAGAAGCAAAAGTTTCTACCTGCCACCTGCCTGTACCGGCAAGTTCGTCCTTATCAAACATTTCCCTGAAACTGCTTTGCGCAAAATCTTTATAAGTAGGATATACTTTTTTAATACCGGGTATCTGTGCAGCAATTTCATCCATACCTAAAAATGGAACTTCAATTCCATTTTTAAAATATGTCAGTATTGGATCAATACTTGAGTTGGCATCAAAATCTTTTACATAAAGACTTACAGGAAATTGTCGCGATGCTGTAAGTATTGAATTCAATCCGCGGTTTCCAACAAGGAAATCAATATCTCCGTCATTATCGAGATCGGCAGCAGTGATAGTATTCCACCACCCTGAACTGTGATCAATTATTCGTTTCTCAATTGGATTTTTTTTGAAGTCTAGTATTGTTACCGGCATCCATTCGCCAACGACAACCAATTCCCTGCTTTTCTCAAGCCACACTGCACTGGTAACCATACCGAGTATAAAATCTGTTCCTAATATACGGGCGGTAAAATCGTACAGCTTGCCTTCTCCATCTCCAAGAAGAATCCGGCTTGACGGATATTTACCATAAGCTCCAGGTACAGACCGTGCGCCGACAAACAGGTCATCATTTCCATCATTGTTAAAATCGGCTTTTATAACACAGGACCCATTAAATTTTAATTGTGGATGCTCAAGTGATTTCTCAAACTTACCATTTCCCATGTTTATGTATAGCCTATCCTGGCCGGTAAAATCCTTTAGTACTTCTCCACTTCCGCTCACTACGTATAAATCAGGCAGACTATCTTTATTCACATCAATAAATATTGCTCCAACATCTTCCTCTGCCCTGTCCTTATAAAAAATTTCATTTTCAACTTTTACAAAACGGCTTTGCCCGTTTTTTTGCTGGATATAAATAGCGCCGGGCTGCTCCTTGGCTCCTCCTATAAAAATATCATCAAGTCCGTCATTATTAATATCCCCGACGGCCATTCTTGGTCCTTCGGTAGAAATCATTTTAGGAAGCAGTCTTTCATAATCAAAATCCAAATACCGGTTTTCGATATGTTTGTAATCAATTATTTCGGAAGAATTTATTGGGTTGAAGAATTTTGGTGTGGCATCAGTATTATTACTATTTGGATACATTACTGCATCTGCATATTGAAGGATAATCTCTTTATTCACCGGCGGATCTTTTATCACCTGCTTTTTTCCATCTCTCCAATCAACAACCAGGCTATCCAGTTTTTGTATTTTCCCAAAACCGAAAACCAATACCGGCTCAACAGAAGATAACCAGCCGCGCACTGTTGACATTTCCTGCATTTGCTGCTTGCCTTCATGATAAATGGTAACTCTTGTGCCCAATCCGAATATATTATTTTCTCTGCCTTTTAATTTTATTTTCAGGAATTGTGCATCGCCGCGATCAACTATCGTGTTTCTATAAATAGAAGCTGTACTGTTTAGGTTATTAACAACAAGGTCAAGGTCACCATCATTATCAAGGTCACCATAAGCAGTGCCGTTTGAATAACTGAGTAAGTCTAATCCCCATGCAGCAGAAACGTCTTCGAAGCGGTCGCCGGCATTTTTATAGGCAACATTTTTCACTTCCCCTTTGGGAATCATGGCAAGAATAATTTGGAAGTTATTGCTATCGGCGTTGTAAGTATGATTGGAAGTATATTTTACATAATCGAGATCATTGGGTCGTTTTGGAATACCGTTAGTGATGAATATATCTTTATTACCATCAAGATCAAAATCGGCTAGCAGCGCACCCCAGCTCCAGTCAGTGGCGGCAACACCATACATTTCACCCACTTCACTAAAGCTGGCATATTGACCAAAAAGATTGCCCTGATTAATCTGCAGCATGTTCCGGGCAAATTGATCGTGGTAACCAAAATCTAGTAGAAACTGGTAAGTTGAATATGAACCGGGAGCAATTGATGTTTTAAGGATCAATTCATCATCGGGTTTCATATCCAATGTATATAGATCGAGCAAGCCATCGTTATTAATATCCGCCAGGTCATTTCCCATCGAAAAAGATGAAACGTGACCCATAGATGCTTTAACCATTTCCCTGAAAGTACCATCACCCTGGTTATAATAGAGATAATCGTTTTCATGGAAATCATTGGCCACATAGATATCAGGAAATCCGTCGTTGTTGATATCACCGATACTTAATGCCAGTCCGTATCCCATTGGTCCGCCGTAAATGCCGGCCTCCTTACTGATATCAACAAAATAGTTTCCCCTGTTTTCATATAAACGGTCGCCGCTCATACTGTCGCGCTCTACCCGCATGTTGCCTTCCATATAAGTAGAAGGTGTTCTTACAGATTGGTTCACCAGGAACATATCGAGATCACCATCAAGATCAAAATCAAAGAATGCGGCCTGTTGTGCATAACAATATGCGTTTAATCCAAACTCTTCGGCCTTTTCGGTAAATGTTCCGTCACCATTGTTGATGTATAATAAATTTCCTCCCTTAAGACCCAGCAGCCCATCCATTCTGCACACGTAAATATCAATCCATCCATCGCCGTTAACATCGGCCATCGTTACGCCGTTGGTCCATGTAGAATCGCCAGGCTCTCCGCTAACACCAGCTTTCTCTGTAATATCTTCAAACTTTAAATTTCCTTTGTTCAAATAAAGACGTGATGAATGTCGGTTAGCCGTAAAATAAATATCCGGCAAATTATCATTATTGATATCGCCGATAGCAACACCTCCACCATTATACATGTACAGGTTTTCAAGGATATTTAATTCTTTTGTTTCCTCAATGTTGTTGGAAAATATAATGCCGGTTGCCTCTGGTTTAAGCGCCTCAAACATAGTTTTGGATTTACACCCACTAAAAATTATTCCTGTGATTACCAGAACCAGGGAAGAAACAGTTTTTATTATGTGGTCCTTCATCATTTCCCGGTATTAATAGAGAATAATTGCACAGGAGCATTATTTCTCGCGATTAGCAAAACAGGTTTACCATTCATTTGAATCAATTTAATATCTCTTATTTGTCCTGTTACAAACAACCCCGACTCACGGTTTAATACAGGAGTAAAATTTCCATTGCCTAATCCTTTCAGAAAAGTTCCATAGCTGGCATCATATCTTCCCTCCTCTGGCTTCACGTTGTAAAAATTACCACCCAAAATAATATCCTCCTGTCCGTCCTTATCTACATCCTCTATATGTATTGCGTGTACAGGTGAAAGCTGTGCCTCATCGGGCAATATTTTTATTTCGAAATGTTTCCCGCCTTCATTAACCAGTACAACAGTCGCCAGTAGTGTAGCTTTATTTACTATTGAGTTCCCTAGTATTTCATTATCAAAAATCTGCTCCATCGTCTGACCGGCATAAGCGGCATATTTAAGATACTTTTTCTTCAGATAGGGAAGTTCAAAAACAAGATCGTGTCGCAAAACAAAGGGGTATAAGGTATCTCCATTATAACTGCATGTTATTTGTTCAATAGAGCCATTCCTGTCAAAATCATTTACGAAGCAATAAACAGGTTTTTCCTTGCTTGCACGAAACCGCGAATTGAGCCCGAGATTGCCGCATACAAAATCAATATCATCATCACCGTCGATATCTTTCGCTTCGATGCAATTCCACCAGCCGAAAGTATCTCCAAGACCTAATTGCTCACTTTTTTCTGTAAAACGGCCGTTCTCATTAACAAACACTTTTATGTTCATCCATTCACCCACAACAAATAAATCGAAGTCACCATCATTATCAAAATCAACCCACGCTGCATCTGAAATCATACCTGCCTGTAATAAGTCCGGGGCAAGTTGCTTTGTCTGCTCAGTAAAAATCCCTTTTCCATCATTAACCAGCAAATAACCATTCTGGGGCAGACCGATCATACCCGGACGCAGTCTTACGCCAACAAACAGATCAATATCTCCATCGTTATCAAAATCGCAGGGCTGTACTGATGATTTGCTTTCAGGTTTACTGGTAGGTAACATTTGAGTTGACCTTGTAAAATTACCAGAGCCATCGTTGAAGTAGAGGCGATCGAAATAAGAATAAGAATTTATCCCTACCTCATTTCCCCCGCTGGTAACATATAGATCCATGTCACCATCATTATCTGCATCAAAAAAACAGGAGCCGATATCTTCTGCTTCCTTATCTTTTTCAAAGTCAGCAGGAACTTTAATAATAAATCCCCCTGATTTTTGCTGAATGGCCAACTGGCTCGGCTGACCTTTTGCTCCTGATAAATAAAAATCTTCAAGCCCATCACCGTTAACATCTGCAACAGCTATTTTTGGCCCCTGGATGGAATACATATGATATATCATCCTGTCCCTGTCAAAATCGGTATATTCATTTTCCTTATGCGCAGCATATTTACCATCTACTACTAGTTCTTCAAACAAATATGTTTTTTTATTTTCAGAGTGTCCGGGATTTACAGGAGCCTCTGGTTCTTCTAGTTTAATAAATTGATTTGGAGTAATATTTGTCATAACGGTACGTCCACCATAAGGCCACTCGACAATTAAGCTGTCAATAATATTAATATTACCAAGTCCGATATTCAACCTGTTATCAACCGATGACTGAAAACCACGCACAACATTTTGTTCGAGGTAAAAACTTTTTGCTCCTGATTTAGCCACTATCTTAGCTCCTATTGCCAACTTATTTTGGTTTAACCCTTCGAGTTCTATTTTGAGAAATTTATTTTTTGATGAATCGGTATTATTACGGTAAACAAATGCAGGCATATTAACATTGTTCACGATCAGGTCGAGGTCACCATCATTGTCCAGGTCGCCATAAGCTGCGCCGTTTGAAAAGCTGGGTGTCGACAAACCCCATTCCGCCGTTACATCTTTAAAATGAAAATCACCCGATCCTTCAAATGCATAATTTGAAATCCTGGTAGAGGGAATAATGCGGATGAGTTGGTCATAATCGACGCCATCCTGTTGAATTACCATTTTTGCCACTTCTGTATTAGCGATATAGGCGAGGTAATCCTGATCAAGAATATCCTGTGCGATACCATTTGTAATAAACAGGTCCTTATGACTGTCGTTATTTAAATCTGCCATCAACGCGCTCCAGCTCCAGTCTGTTGCTTCCACGCCCGCCATGCGGCCAACTTCACTGAATGTTGTTCCTTCCCTACTTGTTACACCGTTATTACGGTGCAGCATATTCCGTGTGAACTGGTGATGGTATCCGTATTTCACATTTTGCTGATATCTATCCCAGTTTTCAAAGGTCATGGTAGTTTTTAAACGCCGTTCGTCGCGCGGCAACATTTCTGTAACGAAAATATCGGGATAGCCATCTTCGTTGATATCCGCAACATCACAACCCATAGAAGCACCACTTATCGAAGGCATTTGCCTTTCCAGCTCTTCACGAAAAGTACCGTCACCATTATTCATGTAGATATAATCCCTTTCGAAAAAATCATTCGAGATATAAATGTCCATCCAGCCGTCGCGGTCAAGATCGGCGACTGCAACTCCCAGCCCAAAACCAATTTCACTTCCATAAATACCGGCAGCTTCGCTTACGTCAGTAAATTTACCACCGTCATTACGCATCAGTTTATCGCCACCTTTCAAGTCCCTTTTTTCCCTTTCGTTCAACACGAGGTTAAAGCTGCCGATCGCCCTGTAAGAGTTATTGAGAATGTAAGCATCGAGGTCTCCATCCTTATCGTAGTCAAAAAACACAATATGAGTTGAATAGCCACTGTCGGCAAGTCCCATCTCTTCGGCACGATCGATAAACGTGTCGTCACCGTTATTGATAAAAAATTCGTTCTGTTTATCATCACCGCGCACATCACCGGAATTGCAAACATAAATATCCATGTACCCATCGGCATTGATATCTACCATTGTAACACCCGTTGACCAGGCTTTTGTTCCGGCTACGCCGGCTTTTTCTGTTACATCTTCAAACGTAAAATTTCCCTTATTGATAAATAGTCTATTCGATTCCTGGTTAGCACTCATATACACATCTAATAGCCCATCATTATTTACATCTCCAAGCGCTACGCCGCCGCCGTTATAAAAATTGCGGTATTTATAAATATTGAATTCTCTTGTGGAGTGCAATGTATTACTGAAATTAAGGCCGGTGGTTTTAGCATTCAGTTCTGTAAAAAGAGCTTTTGGTTTTTTGTTTTCTGAATTGCAGGCAGCATAAAGCAGGCATCCAAGTACCAGCAGACAAATCGTAGTGACAGTTTTAAAAGGTCTGGTTTTATTAACCATTATCATCTCTCTTTAAACAATTAGTATAGGGGTTTAAGATCATCGTAAACAGCTAGTACTTCTACTCCGTTATCGGCTTCCGATAATGTTATTTTCCTGTTTGCATCTATTTTGACATATTCAGGTCCTTTCAATGGATGCTGAGATAGTATTTTAATAAAAGGATTACCACCATACCATTCCATCATTACCCCGGCGAGCTCGGCAGCAAGCACATCTGCCCTTTCCTCTTTATTATACAGATTTGCATTCACAAACTGAAAACGGCACTGCAGCCTCGAAATAAAAGGTTTTTCAAACGTAGGATAAAATTTAAGCGTTACCGGTTTTGAAAATTCGTTAGGAAAATCAATAGCCACCTGGTAATCATATCCACCTGTAAAGACTTTCTTCCTGAACATTTCATTGCAATAATCGAAAAAAGAATTTTTTGTCATTTTCAAATGAATACCATAAAAAATACTATCGACCTGTTGGTCTTTTTTCATTTCACGCTCCAACAGTGATACATATTCTTTTTGTGCCTCTGCCCGCATATCTTTTTCGTCTGGCTTCTGTACGGTATTATTACATGCATATAGCGAAAGAAGCGCTATAACCAATCCTGTTATTATTTGTCGGTTCATTCGTTATTTTGTTTAAGTATTTCCAGGCTATCGTTATTTTTGGCCATTAATAATAATTGCTGCCCTTTGTAGGTCAACGATCCAATATCGCGTATTTGTCCTTTTATGAACAAGCCGGAATGTTCGGGCTTAATAGCATGAAACGATCGCGATCCCTTATTAATCAGTACCAACCCATAACTTGCGGCATAGATACCTGTTTGTGGTTTGGCATTAAACTGGTTTCCACCAAGAATAATATCGGTCAACCCATCGCCATTAATATCCATCAGCTTAACAGCATAAACTGTTGAAAACTGTGCCTCATACGGAAGCGGCTGCATGGTAAGTTTCCCATTATCATTCCAGAAAATACAGGAAGAAACATTATATGCCTCATGTTTAACGGACTGCTTAATTTGTTCATCGGGAAAAATATCAGGAATAGTTTTTCCCTGGTAAGATGAAAATGTCAGGAATTTTTTTTGAAGTGATGGTAATTGTTTTACCAGGTCGTCTTTCATAGCTAACGGATAAGATCTGTCATTAGCATAGGTGGTAATAATATGTTCAATACTGCCGTTCTTATCAAAATCGTTTACGTACATACGAACAGGATGTTCAGCATCTGCCTGAAAAAAAGTATTTAACCCCATGTTACCGGCAATAAAATCGTCATCGCCGTCGCCATCAAGATCTGCTTTTTTAATTGTATTCCAGAAACCTGAAGACAGATTAAGCCCAGGCTGATCACTAATAGTAAACCGACCGCCTTCATTAATAAGTAAAGTTACTTGCATCCATTCGCCAACAATTAACAGATCAGGGTCGCCGTCCTTATCAACATCCGACCACACTGCATCTG
Organism: uncultured Chitinophagaceae bacterium; assembly: GCA_964606315.1. Lineage (GTDB taxonomy): Bacteria > Bacteroidota > Bacteroidia > Chitinophagales > Chitinophagaceae > Flavitalea. The sequence goes on from CAZSFY010000006.1 coordinate 26,896, forward strand.
TAACCATTCCTATATTATGGAGAGCAGATGCAACAATTTCTGTCACATCCTTAAATTCTCCTTTCCCATTGTTCTGCAAAATTGCAGAAGATGCCGGTACACCATAAGCACCGGGAACAAAGCGTCCGCCTAAAAACAGGTCCAGATCACCATCATTATCATAATCTGCAGCAACCACCACCGAAGTACCGGAAGTGTAGCGTTGTGGAATTTTTATACTCGCATCTTTAAATTGACCGCTTCCATCGTTGATGAATAATTTATTTTCAAGGCCCGCCGAGCCGGGCAAAAATTCACAGCTTCCACTAACAATAAAAAGATCCTGATCGCCGTCATTGTCGGCATCAAAAAATAATGCTGACTGAACTTCCTGGTACTTGTAATTTTCTAAAAGAGACTCGTTAGTACTGATAAATCCATTTTCGCCCTGTTGAAATATTTTACTTGTCTGTCCCTTTGCTCCGCCAATAAAAAAATCATCTTTTCCATCACCATTCACATCACCAACCGCGATTGTGGGTCCTTCGTTCGATGTCATTTGAAACAACAACTGGTCGCGGTTGAAGTCAACAAAATCATTTTCCCGGTGAACGAAGGTCATTCCCCATGCTGTTTGCTCACGTACGCGCGAAAACATTGGTGTGGCATATTGTTTTTCTGTTACCGGTGTTTCTCTTATCTGTGGTTGAAGCAATTGCAGGTGTTGGTTGACTGCAATTTCCTTTTGACGTTCTATCTGTCCGTTCGGCCAGAATATTTCTATAGAATCAATAACCGCAGTTTTGCCTAATCCTATTAGCAAACGATCGTCACAAACAGACATGGCACCACGCATTGGATATAACTCTTCGAAAAATAATTTTCCATCGGCCCAAACTGATACCTGTGCACCAATTGCTGTTACCCCTTTTTGTTTTTCGAGTTGTAGAGAAATAAAGTGATTTTCATTTCTATCCTGGTTATTGCGGTAAATGAAGGGTGGACCGTTAATATTATTAACAACCAGGTCTATATCACCATCATTATCAATATCACCGTATGCTGATCCGCTCGAGAAAGCCAGTTGGTTCAATCCTACATCGTTCGCAATATTCCGGAATATAAGATTGGAGTCGAGCTTAAACAGGTAATTCGCAATAGGCTCGGAAGGCATATCATCGAACAGCGATGTAATTACACTACCTTTTGTTTCGTAAATCTTTTTTAATTTATTCGGGTTATCATAATAAGCTAGAAAATCACGATCGAGTAAATCCTTCCCCACTCCGTTAGTAACAAATATCTCCTTTTGTCCATCGTTGTCGAAATCGACCATTTGCACTCCCCAGCTCCAGTCAGTTGCAGCAACGCGGGAATACCTTGAAATTTCAGAGAAATAAACCTGTGAATCAAGATGATTTAAACCCATATTCAACTGGAAAGTATTACGCGGAAACTGCCGGTGATAACCGTTACTACAACGTAGCGAGTACTGGTCCCAGCTATCGAAAACTACTTTTGTTTGCAGCCTTCGTTTATCTTCCGGGAGCATTTCAGTAACAAACAGGTCGGGGAGACCGTCATGATTAATATCAGAGATATCAATACCCATCGACCCAAGGCTGATCTCATTGGTAGCGTTGTCGATGGATTCACGAAAGGTCCCGTCTTTCTGGTTAATATACAGATAGTCTTTTTCAAAAAAGTCGTTGGCAACATATATATCCGGCCATCCATCGCGGTTAACGTCTCCTGCCGCTATACCAAGACCAAAACCGATAGGGCTGTTATAAATGCCTGCTTCTTTTGTTACATCTACAAACCGTCCGCCTATGTTCTTATACAGTTTTGTGCCGCCATCACTTTTTTCTCTCATCCCATAGCTTGCATTTATAACCAGGTCGTTTGGATGTTGTGAGTTATTAGAGAGGTACATATCAAGGTCTCCATCCCTATCGTAATCAAAAAAAATGGCGTGAATGGAAAAACCAATATCATCCAGTCCGTAATCGGCAGCGGATTCTACGAAATGAAGTTGCCCCGATGAGTCTATTCCTTTGTTGATGAATAATTCATTTTTGCGGTACGGAGTGTTTAACGGCCCGCTTTTGCAGACGTAAATATCCTTCCAGCCGTCCTCATTAATGTCAACAATACTTACGCCTGTCGACCAGCACCCGATCCGTTCAAGCCCCGAAGATTGTGTTACATCTGTGAAGCCAAATTTTCCATCGCCCAGATACAACTTATTAGCCACCTGGTTACCGCAAAGGAACAGGTCGAGATAACCATCATTGTTAAGGTCGGCAAGACCTACGCCGGCACCATTATAAAAACTTTTGAACAGGTATGCATTTAAATCCTCAGTGTACGTCAGCCTGTTTTCAAAGTCAACGCCTGATGCAACACTGTCGAGCAGAGTAAAAGGCTGCTTTTTTGTGGTACATGCAATAAATAAAAAACTCACCTGTATAAGCAGAACCGAAAACCGCATGATGCTATCATTTTGATTTAGCAACTCCTCTCAACTCTTTCATCAAATGTACATTATTCAACTGCTTAAACAAGAAAAGGGTCATTGACCCTTTTCTTTGCAATATCACCTTAAGCAACAATTATTAATTAGGATATCCCTGATTCTGGTTAAGATTACCGTTTGTGTTAAGAGCAGATTCGGGGATGGGGAACCATCTTTTATATTCAGCAGGAACATAAGTGTCTCCAGGTTTGGCCGCATCAGTGTATTTCCAGTTCCATTCATCTTCCCAATGACCAAATCTTATCATAACGGGTCTCGCTTTTCCTTCCAGACCGAGTTCGTGTTTATATTCCTTGTAGAGATCCTCTGCAGTAAGCGCACCAAGAGGAGTCAATCCCGCACGGTCTCTAATCTGGTTAACTAAATTCAGCGCTTCACCATTTCCATTATCAATCCGCCATAACGCTTCTGCGCGAAGTAGTAAGGTTTCAGCATAACGGTAGATGGGAAAATCATTATTAGCACCGGTAGGCAGGTTATCGCCAACTTCAATTTCAAATTTTCCCATTCTTGCCTCATCGCGATATTTAATCATGTCTTCTGCTCTGCCCGAAACAGCTCTAAGAATAGGCGTTGGTGCAGGATCAATTACAATGTTACAGGCTAAATCCCTGTCAGCGGGAGAAAGATCATTAACAGTCTGGCCTTCGCTCAATGTTGGCAATCCCCAGAACTGGCGCTCTGTATTTGACAATACGCTATAGTCTTCACCACAGTTAAACAGCTTATACTCCGGTTGCGGATTCGAATACTGGAATCCTGTTGCCACATCCCACATAGGTCCCGCAGCTTTTGTGTATTGCTGTCCCACAATAAACATTCCACGGCGTCTGTCATCATTATCAAAAGAATTATAAAACTCCTCCTTAATAGAATAGCCGCCCCATGGCTGGGCCGACAATCCAAAGGTTGCATCAGCCGACTGGTGCAGTGTCTGGTGTACTATATCCAATCCAATACGGTTCCGCTCGAACGGTATCACAAAAATATTTTCAACGGATCCTTCATTATGGATTAAGAAATTAGAAAAATAGCCGGGGCTTAAAGAGTAATTATTTGAGTTCATTACTGCCTCTGCTGCTGCTGCCGCTTCCGCCCATTTGGTACCTACGCCATAACGCTCTGCATTGATGTACAAATTAGCAAGTACCATATTTGCGGCCGACTGGTTCATTTTTGCGTAGGTGGACCGGTCCTTTGCAGGATTCAGGTCTGGAATTGATTCCACCAATTCCTTTTCGATTATTGCGTATGCCTGCGCAGGTGTAATCTGCGATGGTGTAGGATCAGCTTCTGCAAACCGCAGTTCTACCGGGATATTTCCGAAGAGATCTAAAGCTCCCCATAAATAAAACGCACGTAATGCTCTCAATTCTGCAATAGCCGTTGTTTGATCGGTTTCCAGGTCCTCAAGGAATTCGATAAGACGGTTGCAGGTTGCCACGCCACCGAATAAATTATTCCATGCCCCACTAATATACCCTTCGTTTGCACGAAAATCATGAGCCATCTGGTCGGTATTTGTTGGCCATCCGTCGTTTGAGCGTAAAGGGTTCGAGATCTCATCGGTGGTAACACCAACTTCGAGCACCATATTATTAAAATAGCCGGCAACATTTGCATAGCCGGAAGAAGTGAATGCAATTATCTGGTCTTCGCTTTCGAAGAAATTTTCAGGTCTGATCTGATCATATACCTTCGAATCAAGGTTACATGACGAGATCGCGAATATTAAACTACCTGTTGAAATTATCGTCTTGATATTATTGTTCATTTTGATAGTTTTAGTTGACTACAAGCCAATGTTTACTCCAATTGTGTATATCCTGGTCGGGAAGAAAGTAATAAACCTGTCGATTCCGGGGAATAATCCATTACCCGAAAAGCTATTAATTCTCCTGCCTTCCGTACTATTTGGCGGGTCAAAATATCTAACCTCGGGATCTACACCTTTGTATTTTGTAAACGTAACCAGGTTTTGACCAGTAGCATATACTCTTAATGAACGAATTGCTTTTATACGGCTTACCGGAACAGTATATCCGATTGTAACATTATCAATCTTTACAAACGAAGCATTCTCTACGTAACGTGTGCTATAGTGTGGAACAACAATGCTTCTATCAAATTCACCTTTAGTCACAATTAAATTGCGGCGACCTATTCCTGAAACATTTTCAAAAGCCGCACGTGTTTCATTTACAAGGCTGTGTCCAAACGTACCGCGCAGAAAAATACTTAAATCGAAATTTTTGTATTGAAAGTTGTTGCCTAAGCCTGCGAAAAGATCAGGTAAAGCATCAGCTACGTTCCTTGCATTATCACGAAAAGCGCCGGGAGAAAAAACCATTTCGTTGCCATCTTTATCCAGAACGATCGGATCTCCGTTCGCTTCATATCTTACAAATGGCTGCGCGTAAATCTGACCTATTTCCTCCCCTTCCAATGTCCATATCGGATTAATACCACCGAAAGTTGGACCACCGCGCAATTCTTCACCTCTCAGGATGCTTTGCTCTGTTTCTGCATTAAACTCAACTAAAATGGTTTTAGCGGTTGACAAGTTCGCGTCTATTGTCCAGCTGAAGTCTTTCTTCTCAATCGCTGCATAAGAAAGTTGCAGCTCTATACCTTTTGTTCTTAACTGTCCGACGTTTCTTAATTGTGTAGTTACGGGATTAGGTGGTGATGGAACGTTTACCACATTTAATAAGTCTTTCGTGTTTCTCACAAAATAATCAAGCGATCCTCTCAATCTTTGGAAAAAGCCGAAATCGATACCAAAGTTCAGCTCAGCTTTTTCTTCCCATTTCAAATCAGGATTAAATGCAGAAGCCGGACTTATTCCTGAAATAAATTCGCCGTTAGCATATCCTCCGCTGGTTAAACCCAGAGTGGCAAGATATCCATAAAACACATTGGGAAGCGTTCCCGTAACACCATAACCGGCTCTTAATTTCAGTTGATCAGCTCCAATACTGAATATTTGCGCAAGGTCAGCACCACCGCTCACCGCCCAGAAATTACCCCAGCGGTTATTGGCACCAAAACGTGATGAACCTTCGCGACGATAGCTAGCAGATAAAAAGAATTGATCGTCGTAATTCAGGTTTGCCCTGGCGAAATAAGCATTGGATATAGATTCTCTTTGGGCTGACCCTACAAAATTCTGTGGTTGTGCCACATTTCCTTCTACCGGAACAACGCCGTTCTTACTGATGCCCTGTCCCGCTGCCAGGTTATTATAAGAGAATTCATCTGTTATAAAATCTGTGTTTGCAGCAGCATGACCCTGAATATTCTGATAATTATACGATTGACCAGCGATCAACACGTAACTCAGTTTACCCGCTTCGCCGTTATAGGTTATCGATCCGTCAAACTGATGATATGTGTCGTCCATTGTTTCCCTTCTTGCCCAGCCGTTAACAAGCATTCCACCGAAGAAAGCGTTGCGGCTTGAATAATCTCCAAGTAACTCGGAAGTTCTTTGTAAGGTATAAGAAGCTGACAGCAGGAATCTTTTAGCAGGCTTGAAATCCGCTTTAAAATTTGCCAACTGCTGGTTAAGTTTCCTATGTCTTAAATTGAGTTGATTAATAGAAACCGGGTTATACCTGTCCTGTTCTCTTGTTTCAAAATATTTACCATCAGGAGCAAACACCGGAGCTGTAGGATTATAATAAAGAGCGTTTATAAGCGCCTGTTGAAAACCCTGGTCTTCATTTCTTGACGTCATCGCCAATGAACTCGAAAGAATCAGCTTACTGTCAAAAAAGCGCTGGGAAAGATTTATGCGTGCATTCAGTTGTTCAAATGATGTCGCATTTGTTAATACCCCGTTTACACCTCTGTAATTCACTGATGCGTTATAATTAAATCCGCCTGGCGATGTATTTCCAAAAGTAAAATTGTGAACATGAGATTTTCCTACTCGCGTAACCAGGTCGAGCCAATCGGTACTGCTGCCAAGATCATTACCACCCAGCTCTTTGTATTCCTCTGGTGTCGCGATCTCTGGCTTTCTGGCTATTTCCTCAAACGAGACCTGTCCGTTATAATTAAACGTAGCCTGGCCAAGTCCCTTACCGGATTTGGTAGTGACAATAATTACCCCTGCGCTCGCACGCGCACCATAAATAGCTGCGGCAGAAGCATCTTTTAATATTTCCATGGATTCTACGTCACTAGGATCTAGCGCTTCAAGCGATCCACCCAGCACCCCGTCGATTACAATTAATGGCGAAGCGTCTCCACTGATAGTGTTCAAACCGCGCAGCCTTATTGTAAACGGCTGGTTAGGATTACCTCCTGCACGGCCGATCTGTAAGCCTCCGACTTTACCCTGTAATAATTGTATAGGGCTGCTTACATTACCTTTAATGAAATCTTTTGAATCTACACTTACTACCGCACTGGTTATTTCCTTACGTCGCTGTGTGCCATAACCTGTAACAACAACGTTATCCAACTCCTGGAGATCCCGTACGAGTTGAACGTTGAAGTTAGTACCCTGCCCCACTTCAATCTCGGTTGAGCGGTAGCCAGAGAAGGTGACGACAAGTCTGGCATTGGGACCGACAGAAATACTGAATTTACCCTGGGCGTCGGTCGTAGACCCATTGAGTGTTCCTTTTTCCAATACAGAAGCTCCTTCAAGGGCCAGTCCGGCCGTATCGGTAACTACTCCTGTAATGGGGTGTCTGTTTTGTGCATTTGAATAAAAGGACAATGCCAGAAGCAATGGGAGGCAAACTGCGGCTATAAAAACCGGTTTACGCTTTTGCAATCGTTGACTCATTGTATGTGTTATTTTGGTTAGGTTTTTCTTGTTGATTCCAATCCCCTATTTCACAAATTCCGCCAACATTAGAATAATTCTTAAACTAAGATAGCGAAAAAAGACATACCAGTACGAACCAGTTGGTTTTTTTGAAAAATAATTTTTTGGCCGGATTACTGTTATTATTTAGACGCGATTTGAAATTGCCGTCTCTTTTTGCGCATGGCGAAAAAGCGGTCAGCGAATACTCCGAGCAGGATCACTGCGGCCATCACTGCAAAATTTAACGAGCTCGGAATACCAAGGAGATTTACCAGGTTTTGGATAACCTGTAACATAGCCGCGCCAATTATAATGCCAATTATAGAGCCTTCACCGCCACGCAGTGAACAGCCACCCAAAACCGCAGCAGCGATTCCATATAATTCATAAAAATTACCGTGTGCCGATGGCGCTACTGCATTTGTATAAAATGCAAGAAGAATGCCACAGATCCCTGCAAGCAAACCGGAAATTACATAAGCCGATAATACCACTTTATTGGTATTGATACCAGAAAAGAATGCGGCTTCTTCGTTCCGGCCAACCGCAAAAAGATATTTTCCGTACACCGATCTATGAAGAATTATCCAAAACAGCACACCTAGTATAACCAGCAGCAAGAATGTAAATGGTATGCCCAGAAAATTTCCGGTGGCCAGGTATTTCAGTGTTTCAAAACCTTTGCTATAGCCGAACCCGATGGTAACATCATTTGAAATATACCTTGCTATTCCCCTGTAAAACAGCAGTCCGCAAAGAGTAATGATAAAGGGTTGAATCTTAAATTTTGTGATTAATACACCGTGTACATATCCCAGTATTGCTGAGACGGAAACGGTTATAAGGCAGGCGACTGGCCAGGGTATTTTATATTGAACCAGTAACATGCCGAGTAGCACACCGGTTAACGCAAACAGCGAGCCTATCGAAAGATCTACGCCACGCGTAATAATGACCAATCCGCTTCCAATACTAAAAATGCCAAATATTCCGATTAACCTCGCAGTATTCTGGAGGTTAACAGCGCTAAGAAAATTCGGATTTCCGATGGCAACAATTACGCAAAGAGCAATAAATATTACAAGTATTCCAAGTTCTTTTTTCATCCGTAAGTTATTTGTCTTTTCAATGGTCGGATGGAGCCTCGCCAACTATTTCCTGAACTACTTCTGCTTTATGGCTCGGGTTCATCCGTAAGTTATTTGTCTTTTCAATGGTCGGATGGAGCCTCGCCAACTATTTCCTGAACTACTTCTGCTTTATGGCTCGGGTTCATCCGTAAGTTATTTGTCTTTTCAATGGCCGGATGGAGCCTCGCCAACTTATTTCCTGAACTACTTCTGTCTTATGGCTCGGGTTCATCCGTAAGTTATTTGTCTTTTCAATGGACTTTAGTTAGTGGACAGTTGACAGCGGAAAATGGACAGTGTGTAATTCCATTCTCAACTATCAACTATCAATTCTCAACTGTCCACTGTCAATCGTTACTTGTCAACTGCATTGCCAGCCTGATTATATTTTGCTCACTGAAATCGGGAGGTAGCAATTCTCCTGTAATTTCTCCTTCACTCATCACCAGAATTCTGTCGCTTATTTTCATCACTTCTTCGATATCGGAACTAACCATAAGCACCATTGTATTATTATCTGCGATCTGACGCATTATATTATATATCTCTGCCTTTGCCCCAACATCAACTCCACGAGTAGGTTCATCAAAAATCATCAGGCTCGCCGATTGTGAAAGCCATTTCGCTATAGCAACTTTCTGCTGGTTGCCTCCGCTTAAAAATTTAACGAGTGGATTGGGCATTGCGGATCTTATTCCTAACTGCATCGATTGTTTTTTGTATGCAGCTCTTGCTTTTTTTTGACTGACTAATTTGAAATGGCTATAACTGTCTAAATGAGGTAAGGTGATATTGTCAACAATATCCATCTCTGTAATAACACCTTCTTTTCGTCTGTCTTCAGGGACAAGAAAAATACCGTTACTGATGGCGTCTGCAGGTTGCCTTATATTGATTTCTTTTCCATTCAGCTTTATTTGTCCCCCGGTTTTGCGATAAGCGCCGAAGATTGTATTTACCACTTCAGTTCTTCCTGATCCAATTAGTCCGGCGATACCCACAATTTCTTTTCTGCCGATTTTGAAATTAATTTTTTTATCAGGATATCTTGCTGTTACCAGGTCTGATACTTCAAAATCGTACTGTAATTTTTCTTCTATTATTGCCCGATTAGTTACCTGGTCAAGTGAACGGCCAACCATTAATCTCACAATATTGTCGTGGTTGATTTCATCACGACTAAGTTCTCCTGAATTTTGTCCGTCTTTTAAAACCACTGCTCTGTCGGCAATCTCATACACTTCAGATAAGCGATGAGAAATATAGACAATTGCCACTCCCTTAGCAGTTAAATCGCGTATAACACTAAACAGTTTATTGGTTTCGGCTGTGGTAAGACTCGAAGTGGGTTCATCCATAATCAGCACGCTCGCTTTTTGGGAGACGGCCTTTGCGATCTCGATCATTTGCTGTTCGCCGATGGAGAGAGCACTAACCGGTGTATCCACTGCAATGTTTAGACCCAACATGTCCAGTACCTGCCTTGTTTGTTTGTATAACTCGTTCTTTTTGATAATTCCTAACCGGTTAGCAGGCTCCCGTCCTAAAAAAATATTACTCGCAATGTCGAGATTATCGAGGAGATTTAATTCCTGGTGAATTAATACAATACCCAGTTGCATGGCATCTTTAACTTCACGGATATTTACTGGCTCAGACTCATATATAATTTCTCCTTTGTCGCCCCGGTATACGCCACTAAGGATTTTCATGAGAGTAGATTTTCCCGCACCATTTTCACCCATCAGGGCAACAACTTCGCCTTTATGTAATGTGAAGTTTACATTTTTTAAAACCGGCACACCATTAAACGCTTTTGTTATTCCCCTCATGGAAAGCAGTTCGCCGTGCATTTGATGTCGTTTTATTTAGCCGGAGTTGAATTATCGCCCGCTCTCAGCGTTTTCATTTTTTCGATATAAGAGACCGCATCACCCTGTTTAATTGTTTCTACAGGAATAATGATCTGTTTATTGGCGGGAATATTGTTTTTGCCTGATAGATAATCAGCCAGCAGGTGAACCGATTGGTAGCCGAATTCAAAAGGCTGTTGTACAATCGTACCATATATATCGCCGTCTTTTACTCCATTAAGTGTTTCTTCTTCTTCATCGAAACAAACAATTTTAGTTTGTTTGCCCGATTCCTTAACGGCATTCAGAATAGCAGGACCATTATAACTCCATAATCCAACAAGGCATTGCAGATCGGGGTGCGTAACCAATGCATCGCTTACATTAGCTTTTGCTCTTACACGGTCGATATTATCGGTTTTGATATCTACTATTTGTATTGCAGTTCCTTTAATTTCTTCTTTAATACCATCAATTCTTTCTCTGGCGTTTTGCGCATCTACCCTTCCGACGAACAACATAATTTTGCCGCCCTGCGGAAGCGCTTCCCTGATCAGTTGGCCGGCTTTACGTCCGGCCTCTACATTACTTGTACCTACATAGCATAACCTGCTACTTCCGGGAATATCACTATCAGTAATAATAATAGGAATAGTTTGGGAAATATCGTCAATCATCGGCCCCTGGTTGCCAGGATCAAGCGGAGAGATAATAATTCCTTTTACACCGTTCACTGACAGATCATCAACCATGCGTTTTTGTTCTTCAGTGGCACCATCAGTCGTATAACGAAACTCAACTTCGAAGTCCTCAATTTCCTTATCGGCTTTTTTACAGCCCGCTTCGGCTATTGTCCAGAAATCCGTTGCCGCTCCGGCAACAAAGCCAATTTTAGGTTTAGTATTCCGGTTACAACCCGTTATTATAATGACCGCGCTGACAATAAAAAGCAAATTCTTCATGAAACAATCGTTTTGATACTAGAAAGATGGCGCTTTTTACCACAGATGCACCAGTATTGAACCAATTGCAGCCGGTTCTCTGTGGAAATGGCGACAGGGTACAAAGAAAGGGAAAAAACAGCATACTAGTACGGACTAGTATGATAATTTTTGAGAGGTCGGAAAATAGCCATTAATCCCTTCAATTTTCTACGATTAGAGGTAACCAATCACTATTGGACGCAGATTCCTTACACAATTTATATGTAAATCTGAAATGCAGAGCAGTTTCTTTCGTCCATTTATTTGTAGAAACTCTTTGAGGTAAGAGGTGTTTTTATTATAAAGAAGTTAGTAAATTCTTTGGGAAGGTGTTTTATCAATAGTATAACCCGTCCAACTTGAACCTTTCCAAAAGCAGGGCACATCAATCTATAGTTCAACGGGCTCTCTATTGTTTAAATATTATATGAGAGGTGATAAAAGAAATATATGGAGTAATCAAATAATTTAAACGTGAATGAAGCGATCTTTGTGACCGCTTCATTTAAAATAAATAGCAAATTAACATCATTAAGAATGGTAGCAATTATGCCAACGAACCCCGACCATGAAATAGTAAGCTCAAGAATTGTTAATGCATCAAGAGAACTTGTTTACCGCGCATGGACAGAGCCCAATCATTTAAAAAACTGGTGGGGGCCAGCGGGCTTTACTAATACTTTTAAGGAATTTGATTTGCGACCAGGCGGCAAATGGAACTTTATTATGCATGGACCCGATAAAGGAAATTATCTTAATGAAGTGAATTCATACAAATAAATAAACCATCGCTTATCGCCTGGAGGCGCTTTTCAAAACCATTATTCCAGGTAGTAGTGACTTTTGAAGAAATAGCTGCCGGTCAGACAAAAATTATTTTCAGACAGATTTTCAATTCCGCTGACGAGTGTAACAAAATAAAGGCCTTTGCGGGAGATAAAAACGAAGAGGTATTCGACAGGCTCGAAAATGAATTAATCAAGATGACCTGATTGCTGGCTACTATTAGGCTATAAATAAAGCGGAATACCTAACAAAACAATTCACAGATCACCGTAAGCTCACTCTTAATATTCAGATAACTTATCTTCCCTATCTTCACTTATATGTTCTCATAAAAACAAGTTCTATGCAAACTATCCTGGTACTTACAGATTTCTCTGATAATGCATTTCTTGCGGCCGAATATGCCGGCATACTTTCTAAGAAATGGAAATCGTCACGTATTATCCTTTATCATGCCTATCAAACAATTGGGCCAACGGAAAAATCTGCAGATGGAGGAGAAACCACAGAGCATGAGAGCTTTCATACAATGAAAGTATGGCAGGAATCATTGAAAGAGTTCATTAATCCCGGCACTGCAATCAGTTTTATTATAGAAGATATATATCTTGATGAAGGAATTAACCGTCTCTGTGAGCAGGAAAAAGTGGACCTCGTGGTAATGGGTTTAACCGGAAGAACAGGACTGGAAAAAATAATAATAGGAAGTAACGCCATTCGTGTAATGGAAAATTGTGATCATCCCCTGCTGCTCGTTCCCTGGAGCACCGCAATTTGTTATCCCAAAACGATTTTGCTGACTACGGATCTCAAAGACGTTAAAGAAAAAATGGAGATTCCTGTATTGGATAAGCTATTGAATCTTTTAACTGCAAGACTGCTTGTGCTTAATGTAGCACAGAAAGAAGAAAGTCCTGTAACATTAAGAAATGAGATCAGCTCTCTTCATGCCGCGCTGAACAAATATGATCCCGAAACTCATTATATCAGTCACCAGGACACTGTAGAAGGGATCAATACTTTTGCAACAGACCATGAGGTTGAGCTGATCATTACGCTTCGTCAGCAACAAACATGGCTGGCAGGATTATTCCGGCAAAGCGTATCAAAAAAATTAGCCTGGAACAGCCAAATTCCACTGCTCATATTACCAGTCAGGTAATGCCAGGATAAGAGTGCTATTGCGCAGTTATCAGAAAAAATTAATGTGAAACACTCACTCCAGTAGACTAATCGATATTTTTAATGATACAATCCTGAGCTAATCCTATCGGCCCCATAATATTCCTTGAACCACAAGATGCATTAAAATAGTATTGACCGTACGGCAGGTTTTTAAAAGTATAACCTGTCGTCATCCCACAAGTTGCAGTTGTAGTAGTCAGGTTTGTTTTGGAAATACTTCCTACCCATGATTTTTGCGGGTCTTCCCCCTGAGTTTGAACGTTGATCGTTATAGCATCACAGCCAGGTTCTGTTGTAATATAAAAAGTTATACTGCCTTTAGGGCCATCATCTTCTTCCTCCTCATCATCGGAACCTTTTGAACAAGAGCTTAAGGACAGCATTGCGATGCCAAGGGAAAACAAAAATGCTCTTTTTATGAATTTTGTACCCTTAAAAATCTGTTTCATCAGTTTATTTTTTATTATTTGTTAGTTGAATTTGCCAAGCCATCAGGATACTTCCACTGGTTGGTAGATTTATCATATATAGATCGGCAATAAGAATTAATGTCATCATCCTGAAGCTGATTTTTAGCCAAATGCAAGTACAGTTGGCAGTGGACAATGGATAGTGAAGCCAGTTCCTTATCTGGCGGGTGATAGCTGTCAACTGTCACTTGTCCATTCTCAACTATCCACTGCTTCCCGCCCATTTTAAAAAGAAGGGGATCGCTTCAATAAAGGAAATATCTTTCCCTTTTTCATTATAATATCGTTCGTTGTAATAGCCGGAGAAAAGTTTTTCAAAAACCACCAGGTCAATATGGAGTTTCTGGTCCTGGTAAAACCTTTTAAATGCCGGACGATGCCAGTTTTCAATATACCAGCCGGGCTCGGTAACTGCCCTCTCTTCTATATCCTGAACAGGAATATACCCTTCAAGTAACCGCTCACCGCACCAGCGGTAATGTTCTACCATAGCTAACTCATTAATCTGTTGGGTAAATTCGGGGTTACCTGTTTCAAACCTACTTTGTTGCAACACATTTACAGGAACACCCAGCATACGCATTTTCACCCACAAATGATCTGCAGCCTGCCTGCTGCTTTCCTTAAAATTCTCACTGATACCTTTCCATTTCTCTTTAGCCTGTTGCATTACAGATGCCCGCTCTTCCTCTTTGCCATCCTGAACAAGGTGCTTAATGGAATACCACAGGTTAATCAGCATAGGAAGCTCATCAAGCGACTTTTCAGCAAACGCCTTCCAGGTACATTCGTCTGTAAAATTTCCGAAAAAGATAATGGGGATATAAGGCACATTCCTGTTACTGATAAGTTCCACATGTCTTACTTCATCTTTGTCAGGAATATTATAAAAACAGAATAACTGGAGATTAACCGCTTTCGGCTCACTGCCATCAAACCTTTCCAGCTTGATCTTCCTGGCAATAGTATTCATATATGCCGCAGAGACGATACTATCTTCAAAACAGAAATAAAGCCTGATAACACTACCCGACTTAATCGCATTATAAATTATGCCGTTGTCAAAAAAAGCAGTATCTGAAACAGGAACTTCTCTGAACTGTAAAATATCTTCCCGGAAAACCCTGTCTCTTATTTCTTTAGCATACTGCCTGTTAAAAACCTGGTTATCTTCTCCAAATAAAAGGCAAGGATATTTTTTATAAAAATCATTGCTGAACGATTCTTTGTCTTTAACAAACCAGGTCACTCTTAGCCTGTTTCCATTATTATACCGGGCCTGCCGAATACATTGCATGACTATCTGCGTAGCTACTTCCGTATTTCCAAATACAAGAATTTCAGCAAGCTGGTCCTTTTTGTTTTGCTGAAAGCAATCAGCAGGATATTTAATCAGCAGTCGCCTGGCTATATTCTCATATATATTTACAATAACCATTTCAGCATTTTGCGTTAGCCGGTCAGCATTTCTTACGGCATCTTTCAGGCGCTGGTCCTGCAAGTGGATAAACCATTTATAGGATTGCTTGTCTTTTTTTATACAACATAACTGGTCTAATTCCTGCAACACCCTGATATTATCCGTATCTGAAGAGGTTACGATAAATATTTCATCAGCCTGTGTTACCCTTAACCTTTTTAGTACAGCTGCCGAATAAGGAGAGCCTTTAAAAAGATTAATACCGCTTCTTAATGCTTCTGCCTTAAACGTATCATTGATATTCGTATCCAATATCACCACGAGCTCTCCTTTTTTACGTATATCCATAGCCAAATTAAAGCCAACTGTATCCATACCAATGACAAGGTTATACTTACGCCTGATTTTAACCAGACGTAATAACCGCATCCATAATAATCCCAATTCTGTTTTAAAATTATTGCCAAGTGCAGCAGCAAGTGCCATTGAAAATCCGAATACCACTGTTATCAATCCCAGTATCCGTGCGACAGATAATGTCCAATGTATTTCTTCTGCTTCTAATACGGAGGAATCAAATGTTATCAGGTTTATAGCCCCAAAGAAATCATCTCCTATCACATTCTTCTGCACTGCTTCTCCTGCTTTTACCGCTTCACTGATCCTGAGGTGACGAAAACCATAAGTACCTAATGTTATCGTCATTAATGCCAACGCTATAGGCATAAGAAATGTTCCCACCAAGTTGTTATACCAAATGTTTTTCTTGATGCTTTGCCACAGGCCGTTGCCAGGTTTCCGGTATGGAAGATGTAAGGGGAAGCTGGTTTTAGTTGTTCCCTCTGCAACGGGTAAACCTGTATTATTCTCAAACCTGTTAATGGGATAGGGATTTACTTTTCGCCGTGTAAGAATATGGTAGATGATGCCTTTAGGGTCAATCTCCTGTTTATGCAACCTGCTTATTTTAGCACTATCAAATGCAGTTTTTTTCTTTTGATGATATACATGCTTTTGGCCGTTACTATTTTTCCCCTCTATCATCATTTGAACGATATCTGAGGTTCCTCCAACAAGTCCCGTATCAACGCCATCCCATAATGCAATGAGAATATTTGAATAACCTGCTATAATTTCAGCGGTTTGAACGTAGAACAAATCGGTCTCCGTTGCTTCTTTAGCTGCATCTTTTGCAGTAACAGGCAATACCGGGATACCCATTTCTCCAGCAACAACTGCAGCCAGTGCATCGGCGCCTTCTGCCATGCAGTTTAGCAATACAATCTTACGACGGGGATACTGTTGCTGTATTTCAGCAAACACTTCACGAATAGCTGCGTTCAATTTTTTATTGCTGTTTCTTTCGAGTGCATAATCTTCGGGTAGCAGATCCCTGTGACCGGTAACACCTACCAGCAAATGAGAGCCTGCAAGTGATTTAATTTCTTCTATATTAATATTGATGGCGGAACTGCTCATACGGCTTATTGTGAAAATTGCATCATACTCTATTCAATACTCCAGTTTCTTTTGATAGTTATCCTGTTTCTCGAAATAGGATAATGACCTTCAAGCTCTTTTTTATACAACTCACATTTAAAATAGAAACGCTCGAGCTCCTGTTTTTCCAGCACTTCCCATTCGTCACTGTCAAATTGATCCTGGTGGAGTTTTCTTCTTTGCTCTATACTTTCATTGAGCGTACTTAAAACCGTCGGAATATCGCATAGCACGAGGGTCCCATCCTGCTTACGGTAATAATGTAATTTAAAAGGCCTTACCCTTCTTCCAATTTCAGCGATCCCATACTCCACTCTTCCCATATCTTTCATATCATCAATGAAAGTATAGTTAGCCATCACCATTTTTTGGGGGATCAGTATTTCTATTTGCAACAGTTTCCTGTCCTCCTTGCTCACTTCCTCCATTACAGGAATATTATCGGCCCCAATTTCACCAGTGCCTACCCTCACATTAATTCTGTAGTTGTTATTATTTTCTTCACGTTGAAAAACAACAGGAAGAACATTGGAAAGAAAATTTTTACGGTAGTTTTTAAACAATCCGATAGCCGTTGGAATCTCTGCTATAGGGGACTGGAAAAAATCAGTAACGGGATTACTAAACCAGTCTCTCTTATCGATTTTACCAACAAGATCCACAATAACAGGTTGAAGTATTTCAATACACTGATCGGGATCGGACAGCCTGATTTCCCTAAAGCGGTGTTCCGCGATATCAAATGGAGTCTGGTCGTTGCCACCGGTCTCATCCAGGTCTTTAATAGTGACATAAGGTTTTCCAAAACAATGATAAACCCCCAGTTCGTACATCACGTTGGGATTGTTCCCCGTAATATCAGCGATTAAAATATCGGCCTGTTCAAGATTCAGCAGCACCTGGCGCATGATATTGCCTATTTCTCCTTCATCCGGACTGATCACTTTAAAACCATGGGGTTGCAAAATAGGTTTGATGACACGGTCCCTTAAGAACAAGAGTCTGTCCATATTCTTCATAGGCCCTATCAGGAAGCATCTCTTGATCTTTTGTTCTAGAAGCATGGTTTTCGGGGGTTTAACCGAAAATAAATTAAAAATCTTATTTAAAATATTTTTGCAGGCGGATAGTCAGCCTGCTTATAACCCTGATAGTCGGCTAGCTTATTTAAGAGCGAACCGTTTGCCTGTAAGCCTATTTAGGATTATTATCATTATTTTAATTGATAATGGTCAGGTATTTGATGTATATCACCTGCTAATTTTGCTGCTGCTTAAGCAATAGCGCTTGAAATTATTGATCATCAATCAAAATTATGTGTATGAAAGATCTACAATCTAAAGTTGCGCTGGTAACAGGTGGCGCTTCAGGCATAGGTAAAGCAACAGCAATTATATTGGCCAGATATGGGGCAAAAGTAGTAGTGTCTGATGTAAGCAAAGATGCCGGCGAAGCTGTTGTACAGGAAATAAAAAAAGCTGGTCACGATGCTTTTTTTATTGCAGCCGACGTAAGTAAACCCGGTGAATGCGAACAACTGGTCGCTAAAACAATCGAAAAATACGGAACACTTGATATAGCCGTTAATAACGCCGGCATCGGGGGAGAAAGCAATCCGGTGGCTGATATGAGCGTGGAAGGATGGAACAAAGTTATCGGCGTCAATCTCGACAGTGTTTTCTATTGTATGAAATATGAGCTTCAGCATATGCTCAAAAAAGGCAAGGGAGCTATTATTAACATGGCTTCTATACTGGGACAAGTAGGTTTTGCCGGTTCTTCTGGTTATGTAGCTGCTAAACACGGCGTAATCGGACTTACTAAAACGGCAGCCATTGAATATGCGGCTAAAGGAATTCGCATCAATGCGATTGGCCCGGCTTTCATCAACACACCATTGCTGGATAACCTGGACAGTGAGATTAAATCTGCTTTGATTGCGCTGCATCCTATAGGACGGTTGGGTGAGTCTGAAGAAGTTGCCGAACTGGTAGCCTGGTTGGCGTCCGATAAAGCTTCTTTTGTGAATGGCGGCTACTATCCTGTTGATGGAGCATATCTTTCCCGTTAACATATAACCCCTAAACCCTTTTAAAAATGTACAAACCCGTACCAGCAGCCGAAGCAGTAAAAGTTATTAAATCCAACGACAGAGTTTTCCTTCACGGCAGCGCTGCCACGCCTATCCACCTGATTAAAGCCTTGCAGGAACGACATAACGAACTGGAAAATGTAGAATTGGTCAGCATTACTAACCTGGGTGATCTCAACTTCGATCTGCCTATCTATCGTAATAGTTTTTTCTTTAATTCCTTGTTCGTTTCCGCTAATACGCGGTCTGTAGTGAATAGCGAAGCGGGTGATTATGTACCTATTTTTCTTAGCCAGATCCCCCAACTGTTCCACCAGAATATTCTGCCTATTGACGTAGCACTTATTCAGGTTTCACCACCTGATCGTCACGGTTTTTGTTCACTGGGTACGTCTGTGGACATTGCACGGGCGGCAGTGGATACAGCACGATTTGTAATCGCACAAATTAATCCCCGAATGCCACGAACGCTCGGAGATGGATTTATCCATATCAGTAAGATCAATGTGGCGGTTGAACATACTTCTGAATTGCCTGAAGTCAATTACGCGGCAGGAGCAAATGAAACATCTGTAAGTATTGGCCGGCACGTAGCCTCGCTTATCGAAGATGGCGCCACTCTGCAAATGGGTATTGGTACGATACCTGACCAAGTACTGAAAAATCTTACCGGACATAAACACCTGGGCATACATACCGAAATGCTGTCTGACGGAATTATCGATCTCCTGGAAACGGGTGTTATTGATAACAGCCAGAAAAAATTAAGTCAGGGACGTTCTGTTACCGGTTTTATCATTGGCACCAGAAGGTTGTATGATTTCGTGAATGACAATCCTTCTATAAGAGTGAAGGATATTGCTTATGTAAACGATACCAGTATTATTCGCCAGAACCCTCGCGTTACCGCTATTAACAGCGCTATAGAGATCGATCTGACCGGCCAGGTTTGTGCCGACTCAATAGGAACTTACCAATATTCGGGTATTGGCGGACAAATGGACTTTATCAGGGGAGCTTCTCTTTCCTATCGCGGTAAACCCATCATCGCTTTACCTTCTACAACATCAAAAGGAATATCACGCATAGTAGCTACCCTAAAAGAAGGGGCAGGAGTAGTGACCACAAGAGGACATGTGCATTGGGTAGTTACAGAATATGGTATAGTGGATCTGTTTGGTAAAAATCTTAAACAGCGGGCTAAAGCACTTATCAACATAGCTCATCCTCAACACAGAGAAAGTCTGGAAAGGGCTATGCATGCCAGATTTAAATAGGAAAATACAAAGTAAAACACGCGCCTTTATCCGGCTCCCCTTCTGCTTTGATCAGTCCATCATGATTTTGCATGATCTTTTTACAGATAGCTAGTCCGATGCCCGAACCGGAATAATTATTTCTTCCATGGAGACGCTTAAATAGTTCAAATATTTTTTCATTGAACTGCTGCTCAAAACCTAACCCGTTATCACGGATGGTGATCGCATGATATCTTTCGCTTTTCAGTCCCAAAACATTTTCTATATCCTTCTTCCCTACTTCAGCGCTATCAAATATGATCTGGCAGGGCCGGTCAGGGTTTCTATACTTGATACTGTTACTGATGAGATTATCAAAAACCTGCCCGACCTGGTATCCCACTGCTTTAACAGTAGGCAAAGTACGTATAATGCTAACCGTAACCTTATTATTAATTAGCTCATCCTTATTATGTTGAAGAATATCAGACACTATTATGTTCAGATCCACATCCTGCTTTTGTTCAGCGTCTTCAGTTTGCCTGGTATACGCCAGTATGTCATCTATCAATTGGCTCATTCTCGATACTGCCGCCATCGATCTAAGCAAATAGTTTCTGCTGGTTTCATCAAGCTTGTCGGCACAATGATCAATAACGTATGAATTATAATAATGAATTTTTCTTAGCGGTTCTTTTAAGTCATGAGAAGTGGCATAGGCAAATTCTTCCAGCTCTTTATTCTGAAATTCGAGGTGTCGCGTATATTGCTGTATCTTATCCTCGGCAGCTTTACGTTCCGATAGGTCGCGGGTAACTTTGGAAAAACCAACGATATTGTTATTACTGTCGTGTAGCGCCGTTATCACGATGTTTCCCCAAAAAGTGGTGCCATCTTTTCTAAGTCTCCATCCTTCATGAGCGGCTCTGCCGGTTCGGGAAGCTTCATCCAAAAGTTTTTGGGGTAAATTATTATCGCGATCTTCTTTGAGATAAAAATGGCTAAAATGTTTCCCAACAATTTCTTCTTCCTTATATCCCTTGATTTTTTCTGCTCCTAAATTCCAGTTTTGAACGATGCCGTTAACATCAAGCAACAGAATAGCGTAATCCACAATTTCTTCTACCATCCTACAATAAAGCTCCTCACTTCTCTTCAACTGTTCGTTTTTCAACATCAGGCCCATAGTTCTTTCTTTGATCAGCTTTCCAAGGAAATGACCATCATATACCGGATTATCGGTAGCGGAATGAGTAATTTCAGTGGTTAACGTGAGAGACTGCTTCTTATCTGACATAATAAATAAAATAACAAAAACAAATTCATCTTGTTGATCCGCAGCCAGTTAAAAGCTTAGGGGCTATTCCGGCAGACTGGTACAAAATTTTACATGGATATATAAAAAAATTATGCCAGCAGATAAAAAAATAAAAGTGAAAGATCTTCCAAGAATGCCGAAGAAAGAGCATACTCAGCAACCCGAAGAGTTTATTGAAGAGAAAAGCAATACAAAGAATACTGATTTACCTGAACAATTCAATAGTCCGGATAATGATCGCGAAAGAGCAGAAAAAGAGAATGAAAAATGATAATGACATCAGATCAGTGGCGCAAGCAAACGACAAACAGAGGAAAAAAGTTTTTTATACCAGGGACGCTTTTCCCATTCTTCGCCACTAAATAAAAGAGAAAACGACTTATCAGTTTCAAACTGACTATCCAATTGTTGACAGGTCGCCCGGTCATAAATAATAGCCGTTATCTCGAAGTTAATGAACAGGCTGCGTTGGTCGAGGTTCACCGTGCCTACATAAGCTATATGTTCATCGATAGTAATTGTTTTTGCATGAAGAAAACCTCTTTTATACAAATAGACACTTATTCCTCTTTCGCTAAGATGCCGCATATAGGAATAAGTCGCCTGCTGCACAAATACAGAATCTCCTTCATGGGGAATCATCAGTTCTACTTCAACGCCGGCGCCTGCCGCAATATATAAGGCACTAAGTAATTGGTCGCTGGGAATAAAATAAGGCGTACACAATTTGATCTTTTTCTTGGCTCTAAGGATACCCAGCATTATAGCTTCCATCGCCGAAGGAACTTCATCACCGGGCTTTGTCAACCCGAATGATATGGCTGTTCCCTTAGGATAGATATGCCGGTGATCAACAAAATACTCCTGGCCTAACTGGTACTTTTCTCCACTGCTCGCTTTCCAGTTTACCCAAAACAGCATTTGCAGTATGTTGACAGCATCTCCCTTTATCTGCACCGCCGTATCCCTCCAGTATAATTTTTGAGGATCATCATTTGACGAATTGATGTATTTATCACAAATATTTATTCCGCCTACAAAACCTACAGTGCCATCTACTACAAGGATCTTACGGTGAGAACGGTAATTACTGTCGGCCAGTGACCCAAAATACACAGGCTGAAAAACTTCAAACTGTACTCCGGTATTATCGAAACGCTGTTTGTGTTTACTAAGGGTTGGCGAACCAAAATTATCTACCAGCAATCTCACTTTAATGCCCTGTTTTGATTTATTGATTAATAATTCAATTATAGTATTACCTATCTGATCTTCTTCAAAAATGTAATACTCCAAATGGATATGATGCTTTGCATTATTTAATGCTTCTAAGAACAGGGGGAATTTCTGTTCTCCGTTAATAAGCACTTCAACTTCATTATGAAAAGTAGGAGGAGCTACTCTTGTATTATTTAAGTACGTAAATACTCCCGACAAACCACCAATCGCTGCCTGGATTTCGCTGATATCTTTATCCAGTAACTCATCCATTTCTCTCCATTTTTGCATTAACTGGTCCCTTGATGATACATCAATATGTTTCAAAAATTTTTCTTTGGAGAACTGGCGGCCAAAAAAGAAGTATAATAAAATACCAATTAACGGCAGGAAAATGATCACCATGATCCACGCCAACGATTTGGTAGGATTGCCGTTGCGTTTTAATATTTCATAGGAGACGAAAACGATAGTAATAAATGGAAGCACCCAATACCAGTGAAGTATAAATTGCGGCAGGTTCTTAAGTAATTCCATTATCAATATTAATGAATATTACCCTAAATAATTAACCCGCTCCTTTCGAAGCGGGTTAGTTCTTTTTATCTCTGTGACAGATTGATTCATGTGATGAGGTCAATCAAGAGATACCGGAAACGCTGAATTCATAAGTAAAGATTTTTCATCTTATACAGGCTTTCATTTTTAGGGGTTCGGATTTTGCTCGGTTTTAAAAGGATTGGTTAATAAGGGTGTTCGGAACGTTTTCTAAGGATCAAGGTTGGTTTTTGGTTTTAAATCAGGACATTGGCTCTTACAAAATTTTCTATACTAGGATTTAGGGGTTAATAATTTTTAACAACGCAAAAATGTATTGAAGTAAGCCTCTTTCCAAAGATTTACACTAATTATTCACATATTTTCTGGTTTACTTACTTTCTCAATAAATATTTATACTTACCGTTAGTAGTATTACGATAGCAGTCTTTAGTAAAAAAACGAACAATTTACTCCCTTATTATGAAAGCCGGATATGCGATTTTCTATTCAGCTTCTTTCTTTAGTTTCTTATTATAGTAGTAGTACACCGGAATACCCACAGCAATAAAAGATAATCCGATCAAGGACTGAAAAGGACGCTGGATCAACGTTACCATTACCAGAGTAAAGCAGAATAAGGCAAAAAGAAATGGCAATACAGGATACGCCCATACTTTATAGGGACGGTGAGTGCCAGGTTCTCTTTTGCGAAGCAGTAACACACCCAAAGCTGTTGCACCATAAAAAATAAAGGCTGCAAAGATCAGCAGATCGGTGAGCTGGTCAAAACTTCCGGACCATACCAGCACGATAGCCCAAATACCTTGCAGGAAAATAGCCGTCGATGGAGTCTGATGCACTTTATGCACCCTTCCTGCCTGCTGGATAAATAATTTGTCGCGGGCCATGGCATAGAATATTCTCGCTGACATCAGCATGGTGCTGTTTGTACAATTAAATGTTGAGAAGAGTATCAATACCGATAGAATAATAGCGCCTGTTTTACCACTCATCACCTCAGCTACTTCCACCGCTGCAATTTTATTCTGCGCATGATGAATAGCCGTAATATCTTCAATGGGCATAATATAGAGATAGATAGCATTCACTACCAGGTAGAGAAATATGATAAAGAGCGTTCCTGTGCCCAATGCTATAGGAAGATTCCTTTGAGGATTCTTGATTTCATCACCTATATAACCAATATTGTTCCATCCTTCATAACCCCAGAAAGCGCTTAGCGAAGCTGCAAAAAAAGCAGCAACCAACGCCCAGCCTTCGGGAGCCTTATTGGAAGCATGGAAATTTTCAGCACTACCCTGTCCGGAAGTAAGACCGGTTACAATAAAACCTATTATCGCAACGAGGATCACTAAAATAACCGTGCGGCTTAATTTCTCACTAAACACCACACCCCTATGATTGATATAACTTAATAAAACAATAAGTAAGGAAGCCAGCACTTTGATGTTGACATTTATTCCAAACAACACGATCTCTGGTATAGGGACCAGCACACTGAATGATTCGGCAAAGATGAAAGCCAGGGCAGCAATAGTAGCCGATTTCATGATCGTAAGATTAGCCCATCCGTACAGGAAGGAAAAAAGCCTTCCATATATCCTTTTAAAATAAACAAACTCACCACCCGACCCCGGCATCATAGCAGCCAGCTCTGCAGTACATAAAGCCCCCGCAAGACTCAACAAACCGGCAACACCCCAACAAACCAGGATTAATGTAGGCGAATGCAGGGTATCAGACATCGGAGCGATCTTCTTAAATACGCCGGAACCTATGATGGCGCTAATGACTAATAAAATGGCAGGAAAAGTGGTGATGGTCCTTTTTAATCGTGGTTCAGTCATATTATGATTATAAGTAGCGGTAATTTAAGTAGTTCTTTTACATTTCCCCATATATCAACTATAATACATATAAAAATTCCCCGGTAGAAACCTGGGGAATTTACAGGCATTTAGCCCATTAAACCTTATCCTATGATAGGGGCAAGATAGATCAGATTGGCTAGGAAAGCAAGAAAATGGCACAAATATTTTAGTAAATGACACCGTAAATAATGGGATTTTATGATCCCGCTTGAAAATCCTTAAAATATCTGGTATGCATAGCGAATTGAAATTAAAGTCCTCATGGAACGAGGTAAAGGAGAAATTAAAAGAAAATGATCTGAGTCTGTCGGATGCGGACCTGGCATATACTCCCGGCCAGGAAGCAGCGCTATTGGAAAGACTGGCAGATAAAATGAATAAATCGACCGATGAAGTGAGGGCATATATAGAAAGTATTTCCGCCAATAAGTCTAAGGCAGGGTGAAAAATTCCAAGTAACTTCGCCGGCAAATTATAGGAATTGTCAACAAAGGCAGGAGGCTCTCGATTTAAAATATTGTTATCAGGGATTTTATTTGCTATCCTATGGCCTTCCGCAGCCGCTGCTACAAAAATCGGATTAGACTTTGCCCAGCCATTTGTGATTGCCATCATGCGCTTTTTTATCGCAGGCTTCCTCATGTTATTCATTGCACATCTTTTGTTAAGGAAACGGCTTCCTAACGGTGACGAATGGAAAAAACTGACTATTTACGGGTTGTTGAATATCTCTATTTATCTAGGTATTTATGTGATAGCCATGCAATACGTTTCGGCGGGAATTGGTGCGCTTACCATTGCTACCAATCCTGTTTTTATCAGCATGATCTCTGCTATTTACTTTAAAGAAAAAATAAATACTACAACTATTCTCAGCCTGATCATTTGCTGCATAGGAATATTAATTGCAGCATACCCTATGCTGGAAACCAGTTATGTAGAACCAAAAGGACTAATCCTATTAATGATTTCCATGCTCTCCTATTCTGTTTCAGCAGTTTATTTTGCCAGGCAAAAATGGGACGGTCTACATATATTAACCATCAACGGTTGGCAAACAATATTTGGAGGTATTTTTCTTTTACCCGCGCTCTTGCTAACGTATAACGGTCAGCTTAATCATTTTAATACTACTATGGTGGGATCGGTATTATGGCTGTCTGTTGCAGTATCGATCATTGCTATTCAATTATGGCTGTATTTATTAAAAGATAATGCGGTAAAAGCTGCTTTCTGGTTGTTTCTCTGCCCGATATTCGGATTTATTATTGCAGGAATAACCCTACAGGAAAAAATCACTATGTACACTTTCGTTGGAGTATTGATGGTACTATCGGGATTATATATTGTTCAACGGCAAAAAAGAAAAGTAAAGGTTGCCAGTTAATAGCACTACCTCCTATTAATATTCAAACTTCTTTAAAGAAGGAAACCTGAACCAGGTGATAATGGTGATCAGTATTGTCATGGCCCCGCCAAATATAACAGAGGGAGCCACTCCCATCAACCGCGAAGTAACGCCGCTTTCAAACTGTCCGAGTTCATTACTTGAATTAATGAACATCGAGCTTACACTGCTAACCCTCCCCCTAAGCTGATCCGGTGTTTTAAGTTGCATTACCGTTCCCCTGATCACCACACTGATACCATCAAGCATTCCTGCAACCACTAAGGCTGCAAATGATAACAGGAACCATTTAGACAACCCAAACAATATGATACATACGCCAAATCCGCCGATGGCTATAAACAGTTTCTTCCCCTGTCCTCTTTTAAAAGGGGATATCGTCAGCATGATCACACTACAGACGGCGCCAATATCCGCTGCTGCATTCAGCCAGCCAAAGCCCATCGGTCCAACTTTAAGGATGTCCCTCGCAAAAACAGGCACCATGGCCACCGCCCCACCAAAAAGTACGGCAAACATATCAAGTGTAAAAGCTGCCAGCAGCACCTTTGTTTTATACACAAACCTTAATCCCTGCATCATACTTTGCCATGCGCCTATCTCCCTTTTCTTCGCAATAGCTGGCTTAGGTTTTAGTTGGGTGATGGTGATCAGCGAGGTAGTTAACAATACACAAATAATGGTAAGTGTACCTGTATTACCCAGGAAAGCAATTAAGAATCCCCCGGTAGCATGCCCGGTTACGGATGCGGCCAAATAACTGCCCTGGCTCCATGTGGTAGCATTCTGTAAGAACTGGCGGGGAACAATATTAGCTATCAGTGAAGTAAAATTGGGACCGGTAAAGGAACGCAGAATACCTGTACAGAAAATAACCGCATATATACTGATAGAGACATACAGCTTATGTACATTATGCGTAACTACAAAAGTGCTTAAAAACAATAACAACCCTGCTGCAATAACATAGCCGCTCATTGTTTTGAGCAGCAACTTTTTCTTGTCAGCATTATCAATAACATGCCCCGAATAAAGCGCGAGCAAGAAAGCGGGAAGAAATTCGGATAATCCGACCAGTCCTATGGCAAAAGGATCGCTGGTGAGTTCATATATCCACCACCCTACCAGGGTAGCAATCATCCGCATAGACATTATAAAAAAGAATCTCCCTAAAAGAAGATATCTATATTCCGCTACCTTGATAGCAGCAAAGGGATCGCTTGTAATTTGACTGATTTCCTGTCGCTCCTCCATAGAATGCCACCCCAAAGGTAAGGTGGGTATTTTTTATCCTTGTAATATTTTGTGTTCGGGTTTTAAATATCTTCGTCATATTATGACGGAATCGATTGTGGCGCTGGTGACCCTGATACTCCTGGAAGTTGTACTAGGTCTGGACAATATTATATTTATTTCAATTATTTCTTCCCGGTTACCGCAGCATCAACAGAAAAAAGCCAGAAGATGGGGTATTATCCTGGCCATGTTTATGAGGTTGGCATTACTTACGGTTATCGCCTGGATTCTGCGTCTTACTTCCGATTTATTTACAGTACGCTGGTTTGATGGTGAGATGATGGGAATATCAGGTAAGGATATCATTCTGATACTGGGAGGACTGTTCCTGATTTATAAGAGTGCAACAGAAATTTATCACAAGATGGAAGGCGACGATGGGGACAGAACTGAAAATATTAAGGCTGTTACTTTCAATGGTGTATTATTTCAGATACTGTTGCTGGATATGGTTTTTTCGGTTGATTCGATCATTACAGCCGTAGGTATGGTAAAAGAATTGTGGGTAATGTACACAGCAGTAATTGTTACGGTTCTCGTCATGCTGGTAGCTGCTGAACCTATCAGTCTTTTCGTAAATAAACATCCCGCCTTCAAAATGCTTGCATTGAGCTTTCTGCTATTAATCGGCGTATCACTGATTGCTGAAGGCTTTGATGTGGAAATACCAAAAGGATATATTTATTTTTCAATGGCCTTTGCACTATTCGTAGAAGTATTGAACCTCAAAATCAGGAAACCCAAAAAAACACCTATACGAACCAGAGAACATTATCCAACTGAAGAAGCAAAAAAGCAAATCAAAAGTTTTTAATTACTGATCTTTTCGTGGGTTGTTAAATAATTTACTTCCCCTTATCAGCTAACTCTTTCTGATAGTATGTCAACATTCTTCAATAAAACCTATAAATTTTTTATACTGCTGGTCTGTACTGCAGGTATTAACATGGGAGTCAAGGCACAGCAGGACACTGCATTCAGAGGAGTATTGGGCGTTGACACACTGGGAGAAGTGATTGTAATAGGAGAAAAAAGCAGTATGCAGTTAGCTCTTGACAAACGCATATTTAATGTGGGTAAAGACCTTGCCAATGCCGGTGGATCGGCGCTGGATATTTTGATGAATATCCCTGCCATGTCGGTTGACCCCGAAGGAAACGTGAGATTAAGGGGCAGCGACAATGTGCGTATTCTTATTGATGGCAAACCCAGCGGACTGGTCAGCTTTAAGGGCGGGAGCGGTTTGCAGCAGCTTCCTGCTAATATGATTGAAAGAGTGGAAATCATTACGAATCCCTCTGCACGTTACGAAGCTGAGGGAATGGCCGGGATATTAAATATCATCCTGAAAAAAGAAAAGCGTCAGGGTTTTAACGGATCACTTGAAGTAATAGGTGGCGATCCCGCCAATTTTGGAGGCGCTGCTAACCTGAATTACCGGCACAAAAAAGTTAACTTCTTTATTAATTATAGTATTGCTTACAGAAAGCCGAAAGGAAAATCTAACCTCTACCAGGAAAGCTATAATAATGATACGCTGGCCATTCTTGAACAGAACAATGATTATCTCATAAAAGGACTTAACAACAATATCAGGGGAGGTATTGATTATTTCTTCAACGAAAACAGCGTTCTAACCGGGTCTTATCTTTTCCGTAGAAGTGACGCCAACAGGATTACCGACCTAAGATATAAGGATTATCTTTTTAATACATCGGGCAAACCATCCCTTAGTGCAAGAAAGCAGGACGAGAACGAGGAAGAACCTAATTCAGAATACACGGTGACCTATAAACGAACTTTCAAAGAAAAGGATCATGAACTGGTAGCCGAAATGAAATACCTCGACAATTGGGAAAGTTCTGACCAGAATTTTATGCATTATTTTTTTAATGATGACGGTGCAGAAAATGTAGGCAGAAGAATATTACAGCATTCACTGAATGATGAATCGGAAAAACAATACCTGGCGCAACTGGATTATGTCAGACCCATGTTTAAAAGCGGGAAAATTGAAACAGGGTTCAGGACGAGCTTCCGGGATATGACCAATGATTATATTGTTACTCAAAAAAATGATGAAGGCCAGGATATACCATTACCCGGACTGGACAACTTGTTTTTTTATGACGAAAATATTCATGCTGTTTATGGTATTGTAGCAAACAAATTAAAACGTATATCCTACCAGGGCGGATTAAGAGCAGAATGGACAGATGTCAAAACAATTCTTAGAGAGACCAATGAAATTAATCCCCGCAGGTATATGAATCTCTTTCCAAGCGCACATTTCACTTATAATTTACCCGACGAAAATGCTATTCAGTTGAGTTATAGCAGAAGAGTGCGAAGACCTTTTTATAATGAACTAAGTCCCTTTTTCACTTTTTCTGACAGCAGGAATTATTTCGCCGGCAACCCCGACCTTAATCCTGAATTCAGTGATGTAATGGAAATAGGCCACTTAAAAACTTTTGATAAGGGATCCATTGCTTCTTCCGTGTATTACCGTTATACTGACGGAAAGATCCAGAGTATAAGGACTGTTGATGGAAATGGTAATGCCACTACTATTCCCTATAATCTTATTTCAGAGCAAGCCTATGGTCTGGAATTTATCACTAACTACACCCCTTTCAGTTGGTGGAAAATGGATGTCAATGTCAACTTTTTCAGAGCTAATATTGATGGCAGTAATATTGTAAAAGAATATAAAACGACTACTAACACATGGTTTGCCCGGCAAACATCAAGATTTAGTTTCCCAAAATATTTGGATTTTCAGTTAAGAGTTAATTACGAAGCACCAAGGAACACAGTACAGGGCAGGCAGTTATCCCTAACCTATGCCGATATTTCAGCTAGCCGGGATGTTCTTAAAGGAAAAGGAACCATCAACCTTAACATTCTGGATATTTTCAATTCCAGATGGTCGAGATATATTACAGAAGGCGCCAACTTTTTT
Source organism: uncultured Chitinophagaceae bacterium (assembly GCA_964606315.1). Lineage (GTDB taxonomy): Bacteria > Bacteroidota > Bacteroidia > Chitinophagales > Chitinophagaceae > Flavitalea. Next base: position 57,533 of record CAZSFY010000006.1, read on the forward strand.
AGCCGGGGCGAATACCAGTCCAGAAGAAGGCAGGTAAATATAACCTTCAGCTATCGCATTAAGCAATTAAAGTCTGCACAGTCACCAAAAATGGAAGAAAACTAGACAGCACAGGAAAGCTACATTATTTCAATTGCTTATATTCATCGATAATTTATCTTTTAATGAAGTCTACTTATTTCGTTCAATTGTTAGTTTGTTTACTGGCGGTGTCTTTTACTGCCTGTACTGAAAGTAAAAAAAATGATCCTTCCACCCAGCAATCCAATGACCCCAAGATCAGGAAACTAAAACTTCCGGTGGGCTTCAAGGCCGAACGGATCTATAGTCCGGGTGAGCATGACCAGGGTTCATGGGTATCGATGACATTCGATGATAAAGGAAGACTTATTACCTGCGACCAGTATGGATTCATGTACCGCTTAACCCTCCCGCCTGCCGGTGATTCATCAATACCAAAAGTGGAAAAGCTGTCTGTTCAGAAGGACTCTACCCAACCTCCTATGGGTCAGGCGCAGGGATTGTTATGGGCGTTCAACAGTCTCTATGTTTCTGTGAACAACATGTATGACAATAATTTTAATAAAAGCGGTATATACCGGTTGCAGGATACTGATGGTAACGATCAGTTTGATAAGATAACACTACTGAAAAAGCTTGAAGGAGAAGGCGAGCATGGTCCGCATAGTCTTAAACTTTCTCCCGATGGCCAATCCATATATTTTATTGCCGGTAACTATACAGAAGTTCCTGAAGTGAACGCTTATAAAATTCCCCGCAACTGGCAAGAAGACAATCTTTTTCCGTTAATCACAGATCCCAGTGGACATGCATCCGACCGAAAAGCTCCGGGAGGTTGGGTAGCAAGAATGGATTCGACAGGAACTTATTTTGAATTGGTAAGCGCCGGCTATCGCAATCCATACGATCTGGCTTTCAATGATGCTGGTGATATGTTTGTGTATGACTCCGATATGGAATTTGACTTCGGGTTACCCTGGTACCGTCCTACCCGCGTTGTTCATGCAACAGGAGGATCTGATTTTGGATGGAGAACCGGCAGTATCAACGCTCCCCCCACTAATGCTGATAATTTACCTGCACTGGTAAATATCGGTCAGGGTTCGCCTACCAACCTGGTATATTGCGGCGACGCAAAATTTCCGGCAAAATATAGAAAATCAATACTGGCCTTCGATTGGAGTTTCGGGATCATCTATTCTATTCGGTTAAAACCTGAAGGAGCTTCTTATTCAGCACAAACAGAGGAATTTATTTCCGGCGCTCCGCTTCCACTTACTGATGGTGTAATCGGACCCGATGGAGCATTATATTTTATGACAGGCGGACGTCGTCTTGATTCTGATGTATACAGGATTACTTACGATGGCGATATTGATGATGTTACTCCAACTATTATTACAGAAGAAGCCAAATTAAGAAGACAGCTTGAGCAATACCATCAACCCAATAAAGAAGCAGTAGCTAATGCCTGGCCTCATCTTAGTCACAGTGACCGCTTTATAAGATTTGCAGCAAGAACAGCTATTGAACATCAACCTGTAAAAGAGTGGCAGGGTTTATTTTTCAACGAAAAAAATCCGGTAAGCATTATTTATGGTGCTGTGGCGCTTGCCAGAAATGGAGCGCCCGCTTTAAAAAACGAAATACTCAGCAAACTCAATGAGCTGGACTTCGCTTCATTATCGGTGAGCGAACAAATAGATCTGCTTCGCGCTTATGAACTTGTCTTTTCACGTATGGGTTATCCGACAGGTGAATTCAAGTCGGCTACCATTGACTATTTAGATGCACAATATCCCTCAAAAGATAATTTTGTTAACAGGGGTCTTTCCAAATTACTCATCCGTTTAGAAGCGCCTACTGCTGTTCCTAAAACAATGGAGCTATTAGCAGTCGCAAAGGACGATACGCTTTATCAGAAAACTTTTACAGAATCATCTGATCTTATCTTCAGAAATCCATCATACGGCCTGGATATAGCCAACATGCTCACAAAAGTTCCGCCTGCCCAACAAACTTATTATGCTATCATGTTGAGCTCAGCCAAAAAAGGATGGACACCTGAATTACAGGAACAATATTTCAAATGGTTTTATGACGCGTTTAATTATAGGGGGGGATATAGTTTCGTAGGATTTATTAACAGTGGAAGAAAACTAGCGCTTGTCAATGTCGAAAAAAGTAAATATGATTATTTTAATACACTGTCGGGTGATTCATTGGTAGAAAAATCAGGCAGATTCCTCGCACAAAAGGATATTCCGCAACCAAAAGGTCCGTGGCGTAACTGGAACCTGGATTCAGCTATAGCAGTAGTGGAAGCCGGAGCTAACGAAAAAAGAAATTTCCAGGAAGGGAAAAATATGTTTGCTGCCACTAATTGCCAATCCTGTCACACTATGCGGGGAGAAGGCGCTGAAGTTGGTCCGGATCTGACACAGTTGGGCACACGCTTTTCTACAAAAGATATGCTCGAAGCTATTATAAATCCTAATAAAACAATTTCTGACCAATACCAGGCTACTGTGTTCACATTACAGGATGGAAAAACAATTGTAGGCAGATTGATCAGCCAGGATGCTGAAAAATATGTTGTTTCACAAAATCCGTTTAGTCCACAGGAGCATCGTAATGTGTATAAAAAAGATGTAATAGACACAAAACCTTCAGATGTTTCTATTATGCTTCCCGGAATGATCAATCCTTTAAATGCTGAAGAGTTGAAAGATCTTATAGCCTATTTAATGGCAGGAGGAAATGAGGATCATCCGATCTACAAAAACAAATAACAGCTATATAAAATAAAAGGGTGTATCATCTTCTGATACACCCCCTATATTTGTTGCACTTACCCTGTTGACTATCTAACTACATCATCAGCGCCGGTATCCTGCCAGCTACGTGAAGAAGCAGATTTCAATACAGCTTCACAAACTTTTTGTGTTTGTAATGCATCCTTAAATGTAGGAGAGCATGGTTTTCCTTCTTCCAGGCTCTTTAAGAAATCGGCTACCTGGTGTACAAAACTGTGCTCATAGCCGATGCTGGTACCGGGGATCCACCATCTTTTCATATAAGGCTGATCACTGTCTGTTACAAGAATAGATCTCCATCCACGAACGATGGAATCATCACTATGATCAAAATATTCGAGGCGGTTCATATCATGAAGATCCCACCTGATCGAAGCATGCTCACCATTGATCTCAAAAGTGTATAATGCTTTATGTCCCCTAGCATAACGGGTAGATTCGAATAATCCCAACGAACCATTTGCAAAATGGCAGTGGAATATACAGGCATCGTCGATACCTACTTTTTGTACTTTACCTGTTGCCTGGTGAACTCTTTCCTTAATAAAAGTTTCTGTAACAGCAGAAACATCAGTGATCTTTCCGTTGATCCACATAGCCGTATCAATACAATGCGCTAGCAGGTCACCTGTTACACCAGAACCCGCAGCATCAACATCAATTCTCCATAAAGCATCACCGCCCTGTGGAAGGTCAGCATTGATTGTCCAGTCCTGCAGGAAGTTAGAACGGTAGTGAAATATTTTACCAAGCTTACCCGAGTCAACAATTTGTTTGGCTAAGGTAACAGCAGGAACGCGGCGGTAGTTATACCAAACAGTGTTATTTACACCTGCTTTCTCGATAGCGTCAACCATTTTTTGTGCTTCGGCGAGATTTCTCGCCAAAGGTTTTTCACACAGTATCATTTTTCCCGCAGCGGCCGCAGCAATAGCGATCTCTGCATGCGAATCATTCGGTGTACAAATATCGATGGCATCAATATCTTCGCGGGCCACGAGTTTTTTCCAATCTGTTTCATAAGACTCATATCCCCACTGTTCGGCAAAAGCCTTTACTTTATCTTCTCTTCTCGCGCAGGCAGCTTTCAAAACAGGTCTGAATTTCAGATCAGGGAAAAAGTCTCTTATTCTGTTATAACCATTACTATGAGTTCTACCCATTAATCCGGTTCCTATCAAACCGATTCTGATTTCTTTATTATTTGCCATAGGTAAATTTGATTTATTTGAATTATTCAGCTTCGTACCATCCGTGTAATTCACGAACCTTGATCATTACAGCAAGGATATCGTTCCATGTTTTCTGATGCATCATCACATCATTAGGGAACATACATCCATCCCAGCAGATATGCCTGAATGCTTTGGTGATCTTACCCGCTTCATCGCGCATCCAGTATCCTGCATCATGAGCGATATCTAGTTTACCATTTGGATCAGTCGCCAGACAGTGTCTTCCCGTTTTATCGTGCGATCCGGTTCCGTGTACAGTACCATCATTTTGTGCAATATGAAAATCAATTGTCCAGGGACGTAAGGCCGCTGTGAGCTTTTTCAATCCTTCTTCCAGTGATTTTCTGTCGTTCCACTGAAAATCTTCAGGAAGAATCCTGTCCTTAGGCTCATTGTATCCTAAGAGATACAGAAAAGTATGCGACATATCGGCCTGGAAGCCCATATTTGGTCTGTCAACCAGTTCAAGTGTTTCAATCATTGTTCTCCAACTGTGCATACCTCCCCAACAGATCTCTCCCTCTGCAGCAAGTTTTTCGCCATAATCGGCAGCAACGTCACATGCTTCACGGAAAGTTTGGGCAATCAGTTTGGTATTACCTGCGGGGTCGGCCGACCAGGCTTCGGGACTTGATGCGGAATCAATACGGATAACACCGTATTGGCGAATACCTATATCGCGAAGTACTTTACCAAATTCGCAGGCTTTGCGCACTTCTTCTACAAAACGTTTTCTTTCCTCACTGCTACCCATAGCCGAACCTCCGGTAGGAGGCCATATAGCAGCCACCAGGCTGCCTATTTTTAGATTGTGTTTGGCCACTTTATCTGCCAGCTTCTGAATACCTTCTTTGCTACTGTCTTTAACTAATTCAGGATCGAATAATCCAATGTCCAATCCGTCGAACTTAACGCCATTAACATCAGCCGCAGCCGTCATTTCCAGCATTTTTTCGAATGGAATTACAGGTTCTGATCCAGGTCCCTTCCCTACTATTCCCGGCCACGATGCGTTGTGTAATTTGGGATAATTATTATTCGCCATATCTGTCTATTTAAAAAATTAATGAATACTATACAGTAAGGTCGGGGTTACCCGGACCAAAATGTTTTAAAATAACAATTGGATCAGTAGATGAAGCATTGGTGATCTTCACTCCTTCCATCGCTGCTTTTTCACTGATAAAAAATTCGTCGTTGGTAAGCTGTCCATAACGGATAAGCGCAGGTGTTTCAATATCCCAAACGCCCATCTTACCACGTCCCTGCATCACTATTATTCCATACGCTGCGTTGTCTTTAATCGTAACAGTAGCACCGGGTTGAACGGTAAGTTCCTTAGCGCTAAAATCATTCGATTTATAACAGATCCAGTTTTCTACATAACCTTCTGCTTTCATTTGTTCAATCGGACGTACAGGCTGTGGAGCCATAAAACGGTTTTCTCTCAACAGGGGATCCACATTAAGTTCCCAGTCTATCACATCAACAAGCGCATCGTAATTGCCTATATCCTCTTTAGGCGTACCATTCCATAATAATTCTTCAGGAATAATCGCTTCATTCACCAGCGACTGGTACATAGCAAATACATCTGATGCTTTCTGTGGTTCGTAGGTGCACATGCTACCGGGAGCGTGCAGTAAACCCGGGGGAACATCCCAACCCGTACCTGGTTCCAGGCGAAACGCCTGCGAATAGTTAGTGATCTTATTATCGCCTTTATTGAAATTCTGTAAACATTCACGTATGGTTTCTTTAGTAGTGCCTGGTGAGATTCCAATAAACGTATAAGGGAAATCACCACCATGATTATTTAACTGGGGAGGAAAATAATAGGCTTCCGGTTTTCCTAACTGGCCAATCAGCGCAGCTTTTTCATCGTTATGATGAATATGATGCGGTAATGGTCCCATATTATCAAAGAACTTTGAATACATGGGCCAGGACTGGTATTGATCCCATAAACGTTTACCGATAAGTTCTCCTTTAAGCTCGTCTATAGCATCTTTTAATAAAAACTGTTTTTCCTGTGCACCATCGTTAAATACAATATGGCTAAGCCCTTCGTTGACTCCTGTTAACGGACCATTTTTAGCCGGTGTTGTAGAAGATAACCAGCGTTCATCGATACCACCGCGTACCCCACCCAGAACATAATAATCATCGGGGTGCAACTTAATTCTTCTTCCGGGAACGCAAAATGAACGAGGCACCCAGGTCGGAGTCAAACGCAGGATACCTTTTCCTTGCTCCAATGCTTTTGCTGCCAGATTTTTTTCCATTTCTTTTTTTAATTAACAGGTTTTATTACAACAATTGATTTAAGAAGTTTTAACAATATCCAACCGCACAGAATATTTCCTGGTTTCTCCGGGCTCAATAAACAACAGCGATTTTTCTTTTCGCGCCCTGGCCTGGCCTATCGGGGGATGTGTACCGGGCTCTATACCTGTAACATATTCGTTCTTTCCCCAGTGCTGCCAGTTGGTTAATACAGGAAGTTCTTTTTTATTAAAAGTTACATGAACACCGAAGCCTAATTGTTTATTAATGATTCCGGAAACACATTCTCCTTTATCATTAGCAGGAAAATCAAAATAAGCAACAGATTCACCGGTTCCGCTATGCTCTGGCAACGGTGATGAACAAGCTCTGAAATTATTTGTCGCATTAAAAATTTTACTGTCACGCTCTTTATTCATCCACTGCATATTTCCTTCCAGCAATAATTCTGCTCCTTCATCTGCCAACGGCCAACCAAAATTGATATGATATAATAACATATGGGGTGAAGTAGTATTTCCCCTATTAGTAATTTCGTCGTGAATAAGAATATAAGGTTTACCTAAAGTGCCGGAAATTGTTCTGCGTAATTCAAGGCATCCCAGCAATGCAGAAGCTTCAGAAACTTTACCCGTAATACTCATTTCTAATTTTCCCGCTCTTAGATCGGGTTGAATAACAGATTCTATTTCTGCAGGAATATTACTGATCCGTCCATGAAGTCCTCTTTCACCAAACTCGTCAGCTTCTGGCCCGCCAATATGCGTTAATCCACATGTAGTTACTAATCCGCCGCCAAAAGTTTTAAGCCAGTCGGCATGACGATTAGAAAAAGGCTGTGGGGGAATAAATCCCGTACTACTGATCCACGCCAGACTATAATGATGGTAGAAAGCATCAGCAATATCCATTGCCCTGTCAAGTACTACTTTATAACGTAAACCAGTTCCTGTATTTATCCATGCTATCCTGGAGCCGCGGGCTGGTCCATTATCGGCAACAGCAGTTTCTATACCTCCAATTTGCGATGTGTTGGAGATCTTTTCCATCAGGCCCTTGTTCGTCAGATTAAACTCTTTATTTATCACCGGCATAACAATCAAAAACGTAATTTAGGAAATACTCAGTCAATATTGGATTTTTTCATAGATTGCTTTAAATGTTTGTAATTAAAAATAATTAAGATGCATATTCAATGGTTTAAACCAACAACACGGGCGATTGTCATATTCCTGCTTTTCGTTATCAGCGGAACAACCCTCACAGCACAGCACAGCAAGGGAAAGTTTCGTAAAATTTTCGATGGGAAATCTTTAAAGGGTTGGAACGGTGATACCAACTACTGGAGAGTGGAGAACGGAGTGATCATTGGAGAGCTTACGCCTGAAAGGGAATTGAAAGCAAATACTTTTTTGATATATGAAAAAGAATTAGGTGATTTTGAATTGACTGCTGAATTTAAGATCACTGCCGGAGGAAATAGTGGCATTAACTACCGCAGTGAATTGTTCGAGGACATTCCTTTTGCGCTGAAAGGATACCAGGCTGATATTGATGGAAGCAATACCTATACAGGACAAAATTATGAAGAGAGAGGTCGCGGGTTCCTGGCCAAACGTGGAGAAAATGCCGTACTGGAAGAAGGTAAAGAACCCAATATTGTTTCTTTTGTAGGTGATGCTGATGAACTAAAAAAATTAATATACGCAGAAGACTGGAACAGTATTCGCATTGTGGCTAAAGGAAATAAACTTCTTCATTATATTAATGGGGTACTCATGAGCGAAACAACAGATAATGATCTTACAAAACGTAAAGCCAGCGGATTACTGGGATTGCAATTACATGTTGGTCCACCCATGAAAGTAGAATACAAGAATATCTTGCTAAAAAGATAATTGAATAAAAATATAGTGAAGGGTATCCTCTATTTGAGGATACCTTTTAATTTATCCATTATTCCGCCGCCACCGCCAAGCATGGATTTCAGATCTTCAAAATCTACATCTCCGTCTCCATCCTGGTCGAGACCACCTTTAAATTTATTCAGTAACGATTCGAGATTTATACCGGCAGTTTTTCCATTGGAAAGCTGGTTAAATATATCCTGAATATTAAATGAATTATCAGACGGATCGTTTGTTTTGGAAACCAGTTTCCCTAAAATCATAGGAATAATAGAAGAGGCAAGTCCTGATATCTGAGATGAAGAAAGTCCCAAACGCTGACTGGCATTTTCTTCAAAAGCCTGGTTGATAGTGCTGGTCACTGGATTATTGCTGATCTGAGAATCATTCCCGGAGAATATTTTCATCACATCTTTAATTCCACCTTTTGCCAGAACATTTTGAAAACCCGCTACAATGGCATCCTTTGAAACACCTACAATTTCCTCTTTTTTATCGGAAGGTATATTAGGATCATTGTTAATCAGAGAGTCTGCATTTTCCTTGATAAGCTGTGTAAGTTGATCGAACATATTAATAAATTTATTCATTCAATTTAATCATTTTATCTGATATTACTTTTGCTATTGTTATATTCGGCCCGTTTTTATGAAGAAAGTGAGAAAAGCCCGCCAGGCTACTCTGTTAATGTTCCTGATTTGTGGTATTAGCGTATCCACCTGGGCGCCCATGGTTCCGCTGGCTAAAGAGAGAACAGGAGTATCTGAAAAAGAACTGGGATTATTATTATTAGTGATGGGTGTAGGTGCAATTATTACTATGCCTTTTGTAGGACGACTGATATATAAAAATGGTAGCCGCAGAGTGATCATTATCAGCAGTATTATCATGGCGCTCATGTTACCATTACTGGCTTTCGTCGATCGTCCTCTTTCACTTGGACTAACTCTTTTTATTTTTGGGGGCGCTGTAGGTGCGCTTGATGTAGCGATGAATTCGCAAGCTGTAGTCGTAGAAAGAGAACTGCAACAGCCTGCCATGTCTTCCTTTCACGCTATGTTTAGTGTTGGCGGATTAATGGGTGCTATTGCATTCGGTTTCTTTTTGTCCGTTTTGTCTTCGCCTCTTTTAGCCGTACTGGTGATCAGTGCTACCTTATTGTTAATACTCATTACACACTATACTTATTTTTTACCGCACAGGAACCAGGAAGAAAAAGTGAGTGTCACCTTCAGATTTCCCAAGCTAACAGTACTCGTTCTTGGTACATTTTGTTTCATTGCCTTTCTGGTAGAAGGAGCGTTACTCGACTGGAGTGCATTGTTTCTACAGGAAAACAGGGGATTCAGTATAGCCACCAATGGATTGGGTTATTCAGTATTTTCCATTGCTATGGCGCTGATGCGATTTACAGGTGACAGATTAGTGAGAAAGTTTGATGCAAACAAAATTGTATGCTGGGGAGCTCTGCTTTCAGCCGCAGGGTTATTAATAGCAGTTCTTTTTCCCCATCCGCTCATTACCCTTACAGGCTTTTTCATTATCGGTATAGGCGCTGCCAACATTGTGCCGATCATACTCAGTTCATCGGGAAAAGCTGATCCTCAATCTCCTGAGCTTGCGCTAGCCGCCATCACCACAATGGGATATACCGGGCAATTAGCCGGACCTGCTATTATCGGATTTGTCGCTGAACTTTTTACGCTGCCGCTGGCATTAGGAGTTTTGGCAATCCCTATGATTTTTATTGCTATTGGATTTGTAAATAGAAAATATAAGAGCGTTTAGCTCCTCCAGCATTTACCGAAAGGTGATGTTAACTAATATTTTATTGTATCATCAAGCATACTTATACTAATGAAAGTTTATTTTATCAGTGGAATGGCTGCAGACGAGAGAGCATTTAATCATATTGTGTTACCCCCTGGTCATGAGATCATCCATATCAAATGGTTAACGCCTAACAAAGATGAAACACTCAAAGAATACGCCATAAGAATGGCTACACCCATCATCAATACCGAACCATTTACTATTATCGGTTTATCAATGGGCGGTATGATAGCTGTGGAAATCGGGAAGATGTATAAGGCATATAAAATCATTTTGATATCCAGCGTTCCGCACCCCCAACACCTTCCACCCTATTTCCGCTGGGCCGCTGCTGTTAAATTGCATCATGTTTTTTCTGCTAACGCTTTTAAACTTGGCGCTTATATGAAACGATTTTTTACTAACGAAAATGTAGCCGATAAAAAATATTTAAGAGAGATGATCCGGAAAAGCGATCCTGCTTTTATTAACTGGGCCATTAATGCGATATTAACCTGGGAAGATTCTTCTAAACAATCCTGCGATTACATACATATTCATGGGTCAAGTGATTTGCTGCTTCCTGCAAAATTTACAAAACCTACACATATTATTGAAGGTGGCGGACATATGATGATACTTACTCATGCTAACCAGGTAAACAAAATACTGAGAGAAATAATTGAATAATTTTTTACCCTCTTTCAAATGTATTGCGGTACAAGCCGCAAACAAGCATAACGAGAAGATCTTTAGAATTATTTTTTCTTCGCTCTTTTCTGAAGCTCCGATACCGGTACACTAATTATTTTTCCAACAGGCTGGCCATCTCTGTAAGTAATCACTTTTACGTCTGCCACATCTTTAGGAATGATCAGTTTCCCGGAGTATTTCGGATAGAACTTATCTGGTAATGATCCGTCAAAAGAATAATGAATATCCAGATTATCCATTTCTGTTTCCATCTCAAGAACAAGATTCCCTTTATCGGTGAAAGATTTAAAAAGAGGATCGTACATACTCCTGGAATATTTAATATCCGCCATATCCATCCGGTGAAACTCATGTTCTACCCTTGTAATAAAATTGTTCCAGTTCTTTTTTTCTTTTGGTGACCAAACAGCATCGGCAACAGCCAGCGTCCTGGGATAAAGCATGTATTGGGCGTGACGCATATTCTGGATCTGCTCGGTCCATAAATTACCCTGTCCGCCTAAAATAAGAGAAGGGTCTATTCCTTCCGGAAGAGGATCGAACTTATAGGACTCCCTTAATCTGACCATACTGTAGGTAGGCGGCTCAGCAATAGGATCGCCCTGGTAAAGATCATAATAAGCGTGTGTAGATGGACTCATCACCACGGGGTGACCTGCTTTTGCAGCTTTGATACCTCCTTTCATACCGCGCCAGCTCATTACTGCAGTGTTCTTTGATAATTTTCCTTCCAGTATTTCATCCCAGCCAATCATTTTTTTGCCTTTAGAGGTAATTATTTTTTCTACCCTCGTCACAAAATAGCCTTGCACATCTTCAACTTTTTCAATTCCTTCACGCTTCATCAGTGATTTGATCTGCGCACTTTTTGCCCAGAAATTCTTGGCACATTCATCTCCTCCCATGTGTATATATTCAAAGGGAAACAGTTCAGCTACTTCAGTAAAAACCTTATCCAAAAATTCATACACTTTTTCGTTAGCGGGACAAAGCGTATTATCGATTAATGCTGAAAAACCTTTGCTGTGCCACTGCAATACTTTATCACCCACGCTAACATGATAAACACTATCGGTAGTGCACGATAGTTCAGGATAAGAGGCTACAGCCGCCAGGCTATGACCGGGAACATCCACTTCCGGCAATATCTCAATAAATCTTTCTTTAGCATAACGAACCAGTTCCCTGATATCCTCATGCGTAAAAAAGCCTCCGTAGGTTTTAGGTTCATTGGGATTAGGTCGTGGTGTATTTCCCCACTTACCCAGTCGCTCTGCTCTCCATGCACCTACTTTTGTGAGTTGAGGAAGTGATTTTATTTCGATCCGCCATCCCTGGTCATCGGTGAGATGAAGATGCAGCCGGTTAAACTTATACTTCACCATGTTATCGATGAAAGTTTTTACCTGGTCGACAGTAAAAAAGTGACGAGCTACATCCAGCATAGCGCCTCGCCAGTGAAAACGGGGATAATCATTAATAATCACTGCGGGAATTGTCCATGAAATATTTTCCTGCTTCTTTTTACTTTCTATCTCTTTAGGCAGTAGTTGTATCAACGTTTGTGCTCCGTAGAATACACCTGCCGCATCACTTCCCGAAACAACTACTTCTTTATTATTTGCCAGCAGTTGATAACCTTCTTTTTTCCCAATAGCAGTATTGTATTGAAGATGGATATTACCCTCGCTGAAACTTTGCACTTTTTTTACAGGAAACATATATCCTGTCGGCACAGACAAACGCGTAGATAATAACGCAGCAATTTTTTCAAGGCTGCTATCTGCATCTTTAATTTCTATCGCCGTCGAAGAATGTATAGTAAATGTGCCGGATTCTTTTTTGTAGGACACAGGTTCAGGAAAAATATAAATAATATCGGCCGGCTGGGCCATTCCCTTCCAGGGTAATACAAATAACAGGCATACAACAGCAACCAGGATCTTCTTCATCATTTTGCATTCAACTTAATAATCAGGTTGACTTCATCCTCCCTGTAAGGTTTTCCATTTCTGAAGTAAATATCATGAAACCACTCATCTGGTTGTGAGCCGTCTTCAATAGGATGGTCCCACTCGTAAATAGTATTTGTTTTCCCTTCCACCAACCCCCAGTTGATCGCTCCTACATTCTCGCGTTTGAGTAACGGCATGATATTGGAGAACCGGCTGTTTTTCGTCCTGGCCATATATTCTGTGCAGATCAACGGACGTCCCGAAAGCTTCAGCATCTTTATTACGCGTTCATGACCGCCAGGTACATCGTAATTATGATAAGTGATAATATCTGAATTAAGAAACTGGACAACATTCAACTCTTCTTCATTCCAGTTCCATATACCGACTGTCAGCGGTTGTGTAGGATTTACTTCTCTTGCCCATTTAAAAACGTTTTTAAGCAACGGCAGGGAACTGGAGGATTTGCCTGTATTACCTGGTTCATTATAAAGATCCCATGCGAGTATTCTTTCATCGTTTTTAAAAGAGCCGATAATATCTTTTACATATTTTTCTAGAGCTCTGAACTGTGTTGAATCGGAAGATTGTTTATGACCGGGATCCTGCATCCATCCAGAATTATGTATGCCCGGTTTGGGTGATGGTTGTTTACCAGGTTTAGGGTCACCGTTCCACACATCATCGAATATCACAAACATGGTCTTAATGCCAAGCTTATCGGATATGGACAAATAATTATCAACTCTCCTCTTAAATCCAATAGGATCTGCATTCCATGCCACACTATGCAGAAAAACCCTCATGGTATTAAATCCTAATTTTTTGGCCCAACCCAATTCTTTTTCGATCGTGTATGCATCAAATGTTTCAGCCTGCCACATTTCAATTTGATTAATAGCTGTAGAAGGAATAAAGTTTGCCCCCGTTATCCATTTGTGCTTGGCATACCAGGTATTGGCTCTTTCTACCGACCACCTGGTTTCTTCTGAAGAACCTCTTTTTATTGCCAGTCTCTTCTTTGTTTGTGCCTGTAATGAAGAAGCCACTAACAAAAAAACAAGGCATACTACCCAGCTATTTCTCATACGTTTTATGAAAATTTAAAATGAGGAATAAATGTAAGCAATTTTACAGAGAGGATCTTAACTTAAGCTCGAAAGGAACAGCAATCGTTTCGTGTTCATTATTGAGTAGGAATGTAGCGGCTAATTTTCCCATCTGCACAAAATCGGGTGAGATAGTAGTGATCCCTTTCATCAGCACCTCTTTCAAAGGCGTATCGTTATAGGAGATAATACCTACATCCTTTCCTGTTTCAAGCTTTGCTTTTTTCAACCGGTCGAAAAGTAATACCATATCCTCATCGGTAAGGGTAATGAACAACTCTCCTCTGTTGATACGGATACCACTATTCACACCATCCCACACGTTCAGGATAAATCCATATTCGTTGCAGAATTCTTTAAAACCAGTCAGGATAGTATGATGAAAATTTTCTTCCGGTAAGATTACATTAAATACCTGGTAGCGACTAAGCAAAGGAAGAGCCTTGCACATGGACGCGTAAATATCTTTTTCAAAATCTTCGTAAATACAACAATGAGGAATATTAACGCCGTCTATCTTCCCATCGATCAGAATCAGTTGCTGGTTGACCAGGCATTCATTAAGCAAACCGGCCGTACCACAGTTGTCACAATTAAAAGGCGGAAGAACGATATGATGGGTGTATATGTTTTTCCTGTTCCTGAGCAGATAGGCAAACAGTGCAGGATCATTATTATAAATATGCAGATCAATTAAAGCCTGTGAAGGCAGGTGCTGCCTTAACGCTTCGTAAAAATACTTTTTCTGGATGCAAAGTTCATTGATAAGTAAAAAAATCCTGTATGCTGGTAGTGGTCCGGAGGCATTAATAATATTAGACTTTCCGTGAGAGGCAGTCACAATATTCATCTTTTTTAATACCTCGTAAGCTTTCTTAGCTGTGTCGAATGAAATATTCAGAATGCAGGCGAGCTCACGTATAGAAGGTAGCTGATCTCCTTTGGCAAACCGACGCTGTTCGATTGCCTGGATCAGGCTATTGGATACTTGAAGGTATTTAGGCATCCGGGAGGCCGTATCCATAGAGACAAGGGATTTAATATCTGTAGGCTGCATATCGTTAGGGACACAGTTAACAATAGGAAGTTAAGCATTTCCAGCTTTCAAAACAGTTTTTTCTTTATTAAAAATTTGTATATAGTCAACATTGTTTGAGCTTTCAATAATACGCCTATATTTGCTTCCCATTATATCTTCAACTTATAACGGCATACTTGCTTATGACCAACAATCTTGTTTTTGCGGATTATGCAGTTTTTCTCCTCTATTTTATTATTGTTGTTTCTTATGGCTACTGGATCTACCAGAGGAAGAAAAAAGCAACAGCCGATACTAAAGACTTTTTCCTGGCGGAAGGATCGTTAACCTGGTGGGCCATTGGCGCTTCACTTATCGCTTCAAATATTTCTGCCGAGCAGTTCATTGGAATGAGCGGGGAAGGTTTTTTTGTTGGTACCGCCATAGCTGCCTATGAATGGATTGCTGCAGTAGCCCTGATCATTATTGCGATCTGGTTCATTCCCATATACTTAAAGAACAAGATTTACACCATGCCGCAGTTTCTCAAAACGCGGTATAATGAAACAGTGGCCCTGATCATGGCGATATTCTGGTTATTTCTGTATGTATTCGTTAACCTCACTTCCATCCTTTATTTAGGCGCTGTAGCCATCGACGGATTACTAGGAGGAGGCTACCAGCATGCTATCATGTTGCTTCTCGCATTGTTTGCCCTGTTTATAACACTTGGGGGAATGAAAGTGATAGGATACACCGATGTAATACAGGTGGCCGTACTCATCATCGGCGGACTGGCTACCACCTATCTCGCTCTTACCATCGTTGCCGATAAGTTTGGATTAGGACACGATGCCATCGCCGGATTTAAGACGCTCCTACAGGACTCTCCCGATCATTTTAAGATGATACTTGAAAAGCCAACTACTACAACCGGTCTGATTGATACTCCTGAAAATCTCCAGATCCAAAAATATGTAGTGTTGCCGGGTATTGCCATGTATTTCGCAGGGCAGTGGATAGTAAACCTCAATTACTGGGGATGTAACCAGTATATTACCCAGCGTGCGCTCGGCGCCAGCCTTAATACTGCGAGGAGTGGATTATTGTTTGCCGCTCTACTTAAAGTATTGATGCCCGTTATAGTAATGCTTCCCGGTATTGCTGCCTGGGTACTCTATAAAAATGGTCACCTTCCTGAACTTTCCTCTAAAGATGGCGCCTATTCCGCTATTCTGAACTTTCTACCCAGTGGCTTGAAAGGACTCTCAATAGCGGCGCTTACGGCAGCTATTGTTGCTTCCCTTGCGGGTAAAATGAATAGTATTTCTACGATCTACACACTTGATATTCATCAGAAGTATATTGACAAAGGAGCTTCAGAAAAAAAACTGGTATGGATTGGCAGAATTGCTGTTTTAGCAGCTATCGCCCTTTCACTCATTTTTACCTGGGAAGATCTGCTGGGAATAGGCGGTGAAGGCGGATTCACTTTCATTCAGAAATATACAGGATTTCTCAGTCCGGGCGTATTTGCCATGTTCATACTGGGAATGTTCTGGAAAAGAACAACAGGAACGGCTGCAGTAGTAGGTGTAATCCTGGGATTCCTTCTTTCCGTTTTCTTCAATAATTATGCGGTGGGCATTTTTGGTAAAGAAACACTACTGTACACTGCTTATGAATACCAGAAAATGGAAAACGGCGAGATAAAAACATTAGTTGAAATACCTTTCCTCATTAACATGGGCTGGTCGTTCTTTATTACTGTTGCAACAATGGTAATAATGAGTTTAGCAGGACCTAAAGTGAATCCTAAAGCTTTTGAACTGGATAAATCTATGTTCAGATTGAGCCCCAGGTTAATCATGATGATAGTATTTATTCTTTTGTTGATAACATTGCTCTATGTCAGATTCTGGTAAAACAATAGACTATAAGATCGCCACATCGGATGGTGCAAATATTTATTATCACGAAAGAGGTTCAGGTGAGCCACTTGTGCTGATCATGGGTTTTGGTGCTGATGGTAAAATATGGGAAAAACATGCTGCCGTATATGAGAAACATTTTCGGTGCATTATTCCTGACAATCGTGGTGTTGGACAGTCAGACCAGCCGGCAGGTCCCTATACCACAAAGCAAATGGCTGCCGATGTTATAGCTGTAATGGATCATGCTGGCGTTGATAAGGTTTCGGTAGTAGGGATCTCTATGGGCGGAGCTATAGCGCAGGAATTGGCTATCAACTACCCTTCCCGTGTAAAAACGCTGATACTGGTAAGTACATGGGCACGCTTTAATAACTACGCCACCCAGGTATATACCAATCTTAAACATATCCGAAGAGAAGTATCTCCTCAATATTATACCGAACTACTGCAACTCTGGATCTTTGCACCGCCCTATTACGACAAGTATTTAAGCGATCTGCAAGCAGATGCCGTCAACGCCGGTAACACGCCATTACGACAATCCACCGAGGGGTTTGAAGGACAGTTGGATGCCTGCATTCATCATGATGCCGTCGAAAGATTATCACAGATAAAAGTTCCTGTTCTGGTTACTGTAGGCACAATGGATATTTTTACACCACCGGCATTCTCGGAACTTATTCACCGGCAAATCCCCCATTCCGTTTTAAGCGTATATCCGACTGGCGGACATGTTCATCACTGGGAAGACCTGGAAAGATTTAACAAAGAAACGCTCGACTTCCTATTGCAGCACAAGTGATAGTTTAAGAGGGGCCTCGTTGTACAGTATACTCACCTGAAAGAAAAGCAGTATATTTCCAATTGTATTGATGATTTTGTAATTACTCGCTCATGCAACATAACAGAAGAAAATTTTTAGGGCAAATGACAATGGCAGGATTAACGCCATTTATTCCTTCTCTTTCGTCAGAAGAACTTATTGTAGATCCTCATTTTAAAAAAGGTAGGAACAAAGTAGGCTTTAACCTGCTTTTATGGTCATCTTCTCTTTCTGATGAGATGAACCCTATCGCCGACCGGTTAAAACAAATCGGATTTGATGGTATTGAAGTATCGATGGGCAACCCCGATGAAAAAGTATATGCCAGGTACGGAAAACACCTCAAAAGTATCGGTCTGGAAGCAACCTGCTCTTTCGGTTTGGGTCCCGACCACGATCCTATCAGCGAATCCCCTGCAATACGGGAGCAAGCGCTGGAAAAAATGAAGTGGATGATCGATAGAGCCAATGAACTCGGAGCAAAAGTGATGTGCGGTCCTATGCACTCTGCCTTTCTTAATTTCCGCAACCGTTTTCCTAATGAAGATGAATACAAGTGGAGTGCAGAAGTATTGCATAAGGCAGGGGAATATGCTGCAAAAACAGGTGTCATTTTTGCTGTTGAAGCCATTAACCGGTTTGAATGCTATCTGTGTAATACAATTGATCAGCTCAATAAACTGATTAAGCTGACTAATCATCCTAATATCAAACCGATGTACGATACTTTCCATTCGAACATCGAGGATAAAAGTCTTTCAGGAGCCATTGCTTCACTAAAAGGGTCACTAGCGCATGTTCATATCAGTGAGAACGATAGAGGTGCTCCTGGTGAGGGACATATCAATTTCGATGAAGTGTTCGCGGCACTTTCAAAAATCAATTACAAAGGATGGATCACTATTGAATCATTTTCGCGTAATGATGACGGCTTTGCCAATGCGATGAATATATGGCGCAAATTCTCTGAGGATTGGGATGTAGCCACTAAAGGACTTGCGCTTATCAAAAAATACCAGTCAAAATATAATTTATAATTCTCGGATGTAGTAGCGGTATACACTTATATCGCTACTACATAAATTAAAGAGCTCGCCATTTTTTTATCCTTCAATGCTCTGTAGTTTGAGCGAAAACCTCTCCATCCCCCCTTAATAATATTAGAAGAACCGGTCTTATACTTTTCACTTAACATACTTACATAATAACTATCAAACCACATGGGTTCTATACGCTGAATGCTGCATCCGTGCAGGGTTAATAATTTCTCCATAGCCTGGGGAGAAAAGTGATAGAGATGCCGGGGTACATCATAAGCTGCCCAGGATTGGTCATAATAATGAGCATCAAATGAAGTGTAGTTGGGGACAGCGATAAATATCTTCCCGGAAGTCCGGCATAGCTTCTTTATCTGCTGAATATAGCCATGTAAACCGTGTACGTGTTCAAGTACATGCCATAAAGTGATGACGTCAAAACTGTTTTCATTGATATTGAATAATTCGGATGAGGGTTTTAACCGGATCCCATAAGTAGCAGCAGCCCTTTTAATAGCCCCGTCATCAGGTTCCAACCCTTCGACACGCCATCCTGCAGTTGACATATAATGCACAAAGGCGCCCGTTCCTGCGCCGATATCCAGTAAATCTCCTTTTTTAATGCCCGTGAAGCGCTCTATCAACTTTCGTTTTCCTAATAAAGTAATTTGTCTTACGCGCAAATAAAGCCAGTTAATGATACCCTTATTGGTAGCCGTATGAGAAATATAATTCTCCGACTGGTAATACTTACCAATCTCTTCAGCTTCGGGTATATTTTGTGTGAACCTTAAAGAACAGTCATTACATTGCCATATTTCAAATGATTCTCCTGAAACTGTATGGTCGGTGGATATGAGTTTTGGAGCAATGTTGGGAGAACTACAAACAGGACAACTGTCGTGATGGATCATTTCACCTTTATTTTCTGTTGACTGCCAAAAGGAGATGTACCTTCCTTATTATAATAGCTGAAGAAAATCATGATCAGCGCAATAGCGGCAAGAATCAAAGCATATATCCACCATGATTTTTTTTCTCTATGTATTTCTTCTTCATTATAGTAATCCGTCATTGCCACAGTAGTCGTTTCTTTATCTCCTACAAGCATAGTGTGACTGGCATTTGATCTGACGATCCTTTCGGCAGCTATAGATTTATCAAATGTTTTTGGTTTGTCTGTGGGTTCAAAAATTATATTCCCCGAATCATCCCTGGTAATTATTCCTATACCATCCAACTCGCTTGCCTGGTGAATACCTGCAACATTATTTTTTAATTCAAGCGCCCATTCATTAAACATTTTCATGGCTTCAAAGTCATAGATCTGTTCCCTTGAGGCGATAAAAGAAAAAAAGTCTTTACCGGGTGTATCGAAATATTTATCAAAACGAAAATGATAAGCTGGCGGCAATAATTGTCTGTTAACAAAATCAGACTGGGCTGGAATTCTCTCAATATAAATGGTACCCAAGCCTGGAATACTTACACTTTTATTTTGCAGTAGATATGCTTTAACCAGTTTGACCATGATCATTTGTTGAACGAATAAACGATACCTCCTAAAATATTAAAGCCGAACACCTGGTATTGGTTCCAGCGTTCGTATTTATTATTCATGATATTATTCATCTGCAGCCAGACACTAAAATTCTGGTTGATCCTGAATTCAGCGCCTGCGTTTAGATCAAAAGCTCCATCTCCTTTGAAAGCAGTTCCCTGTTTATCCAGAAACTGCGCACCATCCCACATCCAAAGATCGGCCTTAATAAATAAATCTCTGACAACCTGCCAGCGAAGGGAAGTATTAAACTCCATAGGCAGCAACCCCCACGCACGTGGCTGGTCTCTTTCGGTAAATATATTCCAGTTAAAAACAGCTTTAGCATTGAATTTCTCTCCTATGCGATACTCAGCTTCGGCATGAGTTTGAAGAATATTTAATCTTCCATCATAGACAGTATAAAATGTTTTGCCATCAATACTGTCATTCAGGAATAAGGGCATGTTCCTATGCTGCTGATGACCGATCTTAGCCGAATAACTGAAATGATCGGATAAAGAACCTTTTATACCTCCATATATCTCTGTGACTTTTGTATTCATCAGTGAATCAGGTTGCGATAGCCATGGATTGATAGAAGCAAAACGTTGGTAAGAACCTTTATTATAATATCCTATCCATCCCAATTGAAGTGTCAGTCGTTGATCGTTCGTGGTGATATCTGCCATCAGGTTAGGCAACATATTAAAGTTACCGCGTTCCCAGGAAGGAATAATACCACCATGCAAGAAGAAGTTTGGTGATTTCAACAATACCGTTGGAGACACCATAAATATATTATTATTCTGCACGGCTTCGAGTGCCTGCTCATTTCTGTAGTTAGTGAGATCTGCCGTAGCGCTAACATTAAAAGCGGTTGTTTTTCCAAAGTTTTTTTGAAGAGGTAGTTCAAATACGGAATTTGATTCGGTTGCTTTATTAGAATGATTATCACTGAATACCGACACACGGACAGAAGGATTATAACTTAATCCAAAACTTGTTGGAACGATATTTCTGAAGCTTACTCTCCCTTCAAACGTCTGGAAACGTTGTTTTAACTGATCCTTCGTAAAAGTTAAACTATCAGGTTTGTAACCATATAAAAAATAATTATCGCTGCTAAATCCTATGCCTCCGTTCCATTCATGGTCGGTAGCTGTTTTATGAGTAATGGTCGCCCTTACCTTTGATAAACTGTGTTTTTGAAAATCGAGTGATCCTTTTGAAGTGTAATGATCAGCAAAGAGGTTGACAAAAGTCTTCTCTCCGTCTCCGAAGCTAAAACCTGCTTTGATATACGGCAGGTGAACATTACCGATACCGGCTTTAATATAATTGCTGTACCCCCAGTCGGTCGAACCATTTTCTTCAAGCGATAATGGTTTAAGGTCAACTGGTTGATAGGCAAACAGCAAGTTTTCTGCCGGTATATTATATTTTAAGATTGGCGGTGTCGTATCTGTAAGCAATGGCGCAGCGATAAAATTGACTTTTGACGGGTCACGCAATACCGGTTTAAATGTCGACGTGATGTCAATCGTTCTTCTTTTTGTAGTATCCTGCGCCATCATAGATACAGGAATACATATGACCAATGCTATTACTATTATTTTGTTCATTCTTCTATTTTACTGGATTTGGCTTCTTCAGCAGTTACTTCCTGCAATTTACGTTCGGCTTCCTGTCTTAATTCTTCAATTTTTGTATTATCAACAACACTCTTATAAGTTGCCTTTGCGTTGAAATAATCATTTTGTTTAGTGTATATATCTCCTAACAGAATATATGATTTGGTCACCCACAGTTCATAAGAACCTGATTTTTTGATCACTTCAAAAGCAGCTTTTTCTGCGTCACTGAAACGATTGGTTGTAAAATAACAGTTAGCGATTTCATATCTTGCCTCAGCTCCATAGGCTGCTTTACTCAGCGAAGCCACGGTTCTGAAGTTAGTAATTGCCTGTTCGCATTGATTGTTTAACTGATCGGCTTTTGCGATAGCCATATAAGCCAATACCTTATCATCAGTACCCGCGCTTTTTTGTGCCAATAATTCTTTTGCGTTAGCAATAGCATCATTAAATTTCTCCAACTGAAACTGGCTACGCAGCAAACCTCTCATAGCTTCGAGCCTGGATTGTTCATTTCCTGCAAAATCTTTCAGCTTCATATAATAAGTTTCAGCGTTCTCGTACCTTTTCAGATCAAAGAAGTTTATTCTGGCAGCCTGCAGCAGTGACTTTTCACCAAACTTATGTGGCACGCGATTGGCAAGCTCTTCATAACCTTCTACTGCCTTACTCCAGTTTTTCTGGCTGGCATAAATTTCACTTTTATAATAAAGAGCTTCCAGCGCATATTTACCATTAGGGAATTTAGTGAGGTAGTCTTCAAATTTTTTAACTGAAGCGCTAAAATTACCATTGTTGAATTGCACTTCGGCCTCCTGATAGGCCAATTCATCTTCCTGTGAAACGGACACTTCCTTACCTAATTTCCTGGCAAACTGTATATATTCACTGGTTCTGCCTTCATCTACATAAATGACGCGGGCATTTTCCAGCGCCGCTTCCGCTTCAACAGAATTGGGATATTGCTCCAGCAAAGTAGAATACTGCTTAAGCGCTTCAGCATTATTATTAAGATTAAAATATGCGATCCCTAACCGGAGATAAGCCACTGGTTTTAATGAAGCATTAGGATCATTCGCCACGTTTCTTAGATAAGGAATAGCCTCGCGGTACTGCTCATTGCTCAAATAAGTAACAGCAATTTCCATATTGGCATCCGCTCTAAGCGGTGAAGAAGGGTATTTCCTGGGAATAGAAGATAACAGATCTATTTTCTGTTTTCCGTTGTTAATACCAGCTATCATCGCTCTTTGAAATGTGGCATAGTCGGCAGACGGCCATGAGTATTCAATAGATTTACTGTACATCGTTTCTGCACGCTTGAACTCCCTGTTCATGTAATAACAATCGGCCAGTCTGATATAAATATCCTGTTCAAGAGGATGTGAATTCACAGCAGGCGCTTTGAGTATCTCATTGAAAAATCCTGCTGCCTGGTTATAATTTTCCTTCTTTAAAAAACTGTAACCCAGGTTATACTTTGCATGAACAGGTGTAGCTTCTCCGCTGAAAACATTAGATTTCAGGAAATCAAAATAATACCTGATCGCTTCATCCAGCTTACTGGTACGATAGTTAATTTCTCCTTTCCAGAATTGTACATAAGGTAAAACATCCCTGTTACCCGGTTGCTGCTCTGCTTTCGTCAGCAGGTTGTACGCTTCAGCAAGATCTCCATCATTGATTAATTCTGTAGCTCTTGCCAATAATATCCTGGGATAAGCAGCCCTGGCTGCCGGAGTAGGATTTTTCATTTGTTCAATCAATACCAGCGCCTCCTGATAATTGCTGGTATTAGCCAGAACAGACACCAGTAAATCCTTCGCCTCATTATTATAAACAGATTGCGGATAAACGCGGATAAATTTCTGCAGCTCATTCAGCGCTACATCCTGGTAGCCTAATTCGTAAGACAGTTTACCATAGTTAAACTGTGAAATTTCTTTTTGTACAATGTTACTGCTGTTGGCGGCGCAAAACAGAAAGGCATTCCGGGCATTTTGTTTCTGGTCTGTTTTCAGATAAGCATCACCCAGCAAATACATGGCGTCCTGTGCAAGAGAATCTTCCTTCCCTCCCAACTGTTTGAATCCTTCAATAGCTTTATTCAGATTTCCTGTCTGGTAATAACAATAGGAAAGCTCGTAAAGATCCTTCCGGCTCACTTTAGCTGATTGGTTCACGTAGGTTTCCAAATAAGGAAGCGCTTTATCGAACTGCTTGCGCTGAAAATAACCATGACCCACCAACTGGCGCAGTTCCAGATCATAGTACTGGCCACCTGACTTCAATTTATTTTCAGCATATTCCAGCGCCTTATCTTCCTGTTTAAGAGAATAACGAATAGTAGATATATAATAAGGCACTACTTTTTTATAGCGGTCTTCGTTTTCCACAACAGTAAAAGCTTCCAGTGCATCACCATATTGTTTTTCATAAAAAGAAATAAAACCATAGTAATAATTCGCATCAAGATAGTTGGGGTCTTTGGGCATCATCCTGATTGTATTCAATAAGGGTTTAGCCTGGGAAAAACGCTGAACGGTAAAATAGGAATAGCCAAGATGAAATTTCATCAATGCTATCTCTTCATTGCTAAGATTGGCGAGAGTAACGTTTTCATAAGCTGTAATTGCCCTGGAGTAGTCCTGCTTCCGGAAATAATATTCGGCCAGGTGAAAACTCAGGCTCTGTACAAGAGAAGCATTATCTTCCAGATCAATAAATTCCTGTGCATTAAAAGCCGCGCGTTCCTCATTCTGTTTCAGCGCGCATACAGTTACGTAATATCGTATTGCCTGGTAATTTAATGCATCGTTGCTGCGGTCAGTCTCTCTTGAATTCTGGTAAAGTTCTTTCAGCAGAGGATAGGCAAGGCTGTATTGTTCTTTCTGAAAATATTCTTTTGCTTCTTTAAACTTTGCCTGCGGATCGTTAAGGAATTTTGTCTGTTGTGCTAATGATACCTGGAAAAAACAGATCATTAGCAGGAGTATTGGCAATTGCTTCATCTGGTAGTTAAAAATATTTAGTATTAGACCAAACATCATTCCAAACATAGCTGATATTTTCCATTACATTTGATAAAATTTTACTAATCATGAAAAAACTTTTGACTATAAAGTACTCTGCTGCTGCCTTTAACACAGCTATGTTCGTTCTGCGTGTAGGAGCAGGTATTCTATTAGCCGGCAACCATGGCTATGACAAGCTCGTGCATTTCCAGGAACGTGCCCCAAAATTCATGAATTTTCTTGGAATAGGGTCTACTACATCATTAGCCCTGGCTGTGTTTGCAGAATTTTTCTGCGCCATTCTGGTGATACTGGGATTGTTTACCAGGATAGCTGTCATTCCTATTCTGATCACCATGCTCGTGATTATTACCAAAGCGCATCCGTATGAATTTTTCGGCAAAGGCGAACTTCCAACATTATTTTTCCTGGTGTTTCTGACAATATTCATTGTAGGTCCGGGTAAAGCCAGTATTGATGGGGCAATCAATAAATAGAGCATGAGTCTGCAAGCGGAGCGAAGTGATATCATACAAGCCTCTCTTATTACCATTGGTGATGAATTAATGATCGGTCAGGTAATTGATACCAATAGTGCCTGGCTGGCTCAGCAACTTAATAGTGAAGGGATATGGATAAGGCGGCGTGTAGCCGTGGGTGATAATTTTGAGGAAATGCAGCGTGCCTTTGACGAGGAATCGAGGCATTCAGCATTGATTCTTATTACAGGCGGATTAGGTCCTACGGCTGACGATATCACCAAACCTTTTTTATGTAAGTATTTTGGTACATCGCTTGTTATTGATGAGTCGGTGTTGGAACATATCACCAATCTCTTCGAGAATGTTCTGAAAAAACCCATGATAGAAAGGAACCGCAAACAGGCAGAAGTTCCGGCAGGATGCCGGGTGATTCCCAACGCAAGAGGAACCGCACCCGGAATGATGTTTGAAAAAGATGGAGTGGTCTATATTTCAATGCCAGGCGTGCCTCATGAAATGAAAGGCATGATGAAAGATCAGGTGTTTAACATTCTAAGAGAGAAGTTTGACACAGGATTTATTCTCCACAGAACATTGCTGACATTTGGTATCGGTGAATCTTTTTTGGCAGAACATATTATGAAATGGGAAGAAGCGCTGCCTGATTTTATCAAACTGGCCTATCTCCCCAACTTTGGGATGGTAAGATTAAGGATCACCGGGTCGGGACGTGATAAGGCCTTACTGGAAAAAGAACTTGAGCACCAGTTTCAGTTATTGAAAGAACTTGTAAGGGAATGGCTGGTAACAGATGAAGATATCACACTGACCGAAGTGATAAAAAAGCTGTTAATAGAAAAAGACAAAACACTGGCTACGGCCGAAAGTTGTACAGGGGGATATATCGCCCATATGTTTACCAGGGACGCCGGCGCTTCGGTTTTTTTTAAGGGTACGGTTGTAAGTTATGCTAACGATGTAAAAAAAGATGTGCTGAAAGTGGACAATCAAATATTGGAGAATCATGGAGCTGTAAGCGAACAGACCGTCAGAGCTATGGTTAAAGGAACACTGGAACTGGTAAAAAGCGATTATGCCCTGGCTACTTCCGGAATTATGGGACCTGCAGGCGGTACGCCGGAAAAACCCGTGGGAACCGTTTGGATAGCGGTGGGCGATAAAAACGGTATTGTAGCACAGAAGTTCAATTTCCGGTACGATAGAACCCGCAATATAGATATGACCGCCACCCATGCACTGAATATGCTTAGGAAATTTATAATAACTAACAGTCGTTAGTTTTATTTGGTTACAGAAAGATCATTTCCTTACTTTGTGCGCGTGCTTATCACTAAAAAAATGAATAATCGTTTATGGCTATAGTTGACCTGATAATGCCTAAGCTGGGAGAAAGTATAATAGAAGCTACCATATTAAAGTGGCATAAAAATCCTGGTGATCAGGTGAAATCAGATGAAACTGTTCTTGATATAGCAACGGACAAGGTGGATAGTGAGGTTCCCTCCACTGTAGAAGGGACCGTTGAAGAATTGTTATATGAAGTCAATGATGTGGTTCCCGTCGGGGCCATTATCGCCCGTATACGGACCCAGGCTGCCGGGGAAGACCGCACCCAAACACCCGCACAGCAGCCTTCCGCTACTGTTAGCCATCAGCCTGCTATTCCCGTCCATCAGGTTAAACCTACAGCAGGTTCCAACAGGTTCTATTCTCCCCTGGTGCTTAATATCGCAGGCAGCGAAGGCATAACCATGCAGGAACTTGAATCTATTCCCGGTTCCGGACATGAGGGACGGGTGACCAAAAGAGATATTATTCAGTATGTATCCGATAAAAAATCGGCTGTTGGGACACCACGTACTTCTAATACCGAATATGCTGAAGTAGCTGTAGTGGATCCCCAAACAGTTACCAAAGAATCCGGGGCTCACTCATTTGCTGATCCGGCTGTCTATTCCGGTAATGTAGAAATCGTTGAGATGGACAGGATGAGAAGAATGATAGCCAAACACATGATTGACAGCAAGCACACAAGCGCTCATGTAACCAGCTTTTCCGAGGCTGATGTTACCAATCTTGTACTTTGGAGGGAAAAGATTAAAAAACCATTTGAAAAACGGGAGAATGAAAAGATCACTTTCACTCCTCTTTTCATAGAGATTATCATTAAATGCCTGAAAAAATACCCCTGGCTCAATAGTAGCATCGACGGTGATAAATTAATCATTAAGAAAGATATTAATATAGGAATGGCTACTGCCCTTCCCTCCGGCAATCTTATTGTTCCTGTTATCAAAAATGCCGACCAGCTTAATCTGGTTGGACTTACCAGGCAGGTAAACCGACTCGCTAATGATGCGAGGTCTAATAAACTCAAGCCGGATGATACAGCAGGCGGAACATTTACATTGACCAATGTCGGTACTTTTGGCAGCATCATGGGCACACCCATCATTAATCAGCCGCAAGTGGCCATTTTAGCTGTTGGTGCAATCAAGAAACGCCCGGTAGTTATCGAAACAGCACAAGGTGATTCCATTGCCATCAGACATATGATGTATTTATCCATGTCGTACGACCACAGAATTATAGATGGAGCGCTTGGCTCCACATTCCTGAATGCTGTTACAAAAGAGCTTGAGAATTTTGATCCGGAAAGAGAATTTTAAAAGAAATTTTTAACGGGTTTTCTCCCTTCATGTTGGTTTGGCTTTTCAATTTTATTTCGTAAATTCCTATACGAAGTAACAGTACATACAGTATAATATATTGTTTGTCTTATTCGAAAAAGTAAAATTAACCCATATGAAAACCCTTTCCGATACCTGGTTCACCGATGGATATATTGATTTTGAGTTAAAAAAGTACACTATACTTGCTTATCTGCAGGAAGTGAGTAAATATTTCGGCGAGAATAAGCTTTACCCGCAATTGGCTGACGTTATTTTTCACTATAACAATCTTGTTGCTTTCAGGGAGAATAAAAAGTATCTGCAGGAGCAGTTCCCTAAAAAACTCTCCGTAATACAAATAGAACAGTTGCAGATATTATATCAGCAAATGATAGAGGATGATGATCTGATGCTGGAACTGGAGGAAATTATCAATTATGCTACTACCGAAATAAAATCTACAATCTCGAATGGTACAGAGATTTATGAGTTTGTAGAAAATCAGCTTAATATTTTCCCGGTAGGGATTATGCCGTTAGAGAACAGCGAAGGGTATTTTTTCTTGTCAGCAGGGAAAAGACGCACAACCAGAGTGTATCAGTATACAATGAGTATTTTTCATAACCAGGATGAAAAGTTCCGCTCTATAAAAACTGAGTTCGTAGATAACTGGAGCAGGAGTATTGTAAATACATACGAAAATATTAAAGCAGATCTGTTAAAAAGAAAAAAAGACATTCCCAATCCCGCCGTTTATTGTATTGAAACAGAGTTGAGCTTTCCGGTTAATGAAACATTATTGCCAGTGGCCAAACGTTCACTGGTGAGATATATATCCACTGCTTAATCATGGGGATGGTTATTCTTTTTAACTTTCCGGCCATAGTCCTTAAACAAACTGAGCCATTTTAATCTAACCACGCCCAGAATTCCTTCTCTGATAATACCCTTGTGCATTTTGGAAACACCAAATTTTCTATCCTCAAACAGGATAGGCACTTCAATAATTTTAAATCTAAGTTTCCAGGCAGCAAATTTCATTTCTATCTGGAAAGCATAACCTAAAAATTTTATTTCATCCAGGTTGATCGTTTCCAGCACTTCGCGTTTATAACAAACAAAACCGGCGGTAGTATCTCGTATAGGCATAAAGGTAATCATCCTCGTGTACCATGAGCCCCCTTTCGAGAGCCATATTCTGTTACGCGGCCAGTTGATTGTTCCTCCTCCTGCTACATACCTGGAGCCAATAGACATATCGGCCCCACCATCTTTACAGGCGCTGTATAAGCGGGACAGGTCGGAGGGATTGTGCGAAAAATCGGCGTCCATTTCAAAGATATATTGATATCCTCTCGCCAGTGACCATTTGAATCCATGTATATACGCAGTACCTAAGCCCAATTTGCCTTTTCTTTCTTCAAGGAAAAGCTGATCCGGGTATTGATGTTGTAATTCCTTAACAATAGCGGCAGTGCCATCGGGAGAGCCATCGTCTATTACGAGTATATGAAAATGTTGTTGCAGGGCCATTATAGCATGGATAATGCCGCCGATATTATCCTTTTCATTATAAGTAGGTATAATAACAACTTTTTCCAATAGCTAACCTTTTTTGAGCATCATACGGTTAAAAACTTCAGTAAGCTTTTGTTTGGTATGAAGAGGAAAATCGCCTTTCATCATCCAGTCATAGTACTGGGGCTCGGCCTTTAATACTTCTGCCACTACCCTCCCTTTATGTTTACCGAAATTGAACACTTCACGCCCGTTCTCCATAATCATGCGGCGTGCACAATCAACCATATTATCTTCTCCAATACATTTTAAGATGCTATCCACCGTTTCACCTAACTGCGGATACCTTTCTATTTGTGATAATAATACTTCATAGGTGGCCGAAGCATCTGCTTCTGCGCTGTGTGCATTTTCCAAAACTCCGTTACAATAAAATTTGTAGGCAGCAGATAATGTTCGCGGTTCCTGTGTATGAAATATCTTCTGTACATCGATGAGCTTTCGGCTGTCAAGGTCAAAGTCGAGCGATGCACGCAGAAATTCTTCTACCAGCATGGGTATATCAAAACGGTTGGAATTATATCCTGCCAGGTCGGCATTATCAATAAACTGGCGGATCTCATTAGCCACCTGTTTGAAAGTGGGAGCATCTTTTACCATTTCATCGGTAATACCATGAATTTCTGATGATGATGGCGGAATAGGTATCTCTGGATTGAGCAGTTTACGCTTAACCAGTCTTTTGCCATCAGGCATTATCTTAATAATAGCGATCTCAATGATACGGTCAGCACAAAGACTAATACCTGTGGTTTCAAGATCTATAACAACTATTGGTTTTACTAACTGCAATTTCACTTTATTAATTTTTTAATAGGGTCATATGGTTGGCAAATGTAAGCATATCCCTTCCATCATCCTTATCCGAACTCTCAGTATTAAGATTGTATTTTCAACCAGGCAAATAACTGTCAGCTTTATTAAAAACACAACGTTTTTTATCAGCCTTTTTCTGGTTTAAAAACATCGGTTTAAATTAATCTCCCCGGTACAATAGCATGTCCTATAAACAGGTTTTATGGATGCTTTCCGGGTATATACCGACAAGTAACACATATAGCGTTGATCTGGCCCTATGCTTTCAATCCACTCCTAACCCTTATCCAGTTTTAGCATATTTATCCTATACATGGAGCTATAAAGCCTTCAGGATGGCATCCGAAAGCTTCGCAACGTCTGCTTAGGACACTATTATTCAATACTTGCTGCCTATCTGCTAAAACCAGCGTTTTACAAGGCTAAACAGTCTACCCCAAAAACCTCACTTTCCCCAACTACACCCCTCTTCTATCAGCCAGGTCAGTGCCAATTGAGGTATTATTACTGCTCCAATAGCGATAAAATGGACCCCATAGGCATGAAACCGATACTTGACTAATTAGTACACAATATATTAGAAAACTTTATTAAAGAATTGTTCCAACACTTGCATTTACAGGATTTTATTATTTATTTTGAATTCGCACATATCCAATCCTCTTAAAATTCCCACATATTTATTCCGTCCTTTGGATTTCCTGTTGTGATCGTTAGTCCCTCAGGCAGTATTCATTCACTTTAAATATTTTAATGATGAAAAGGACGATTATTATTGTTGCGTTACTGTGTGTAACAGCTATGGGAATGACTTCATGCACAGCAGAAAAAGGATGTAAATCTACTCACGGTTACATTGGCTACGGCTCCAAATAGTATTGCATTATCTTTGCCGGTAATAAAATCGGTTGGTAATGGATTGGAAATTGCTCACTGACGAAGCTGGGATTGAAGAGATTATCAGAAAGTCTGTCAACAGCAGCCAGGTAATATTTAAACATAGCATTCGTTGCTCTATCAGTTCGGTGGCCAAAGGGCGCCTGGAGAGAGCAGAGCTACCAGGTAATATAGATTTTTATTACCTGGATCTGATCAATTACAGAAATATTTCCAATAAAGTAGCAGACATATTTGGCGTGGAACACGAATCACCGCAGGTACTGGTAATCAGAGAGGGAAAGTGCATATATGACCAAAGTCATATGGGGATAAACATGCAGGAAATACTTACAGCAGCCGGTTAATACCCTCCAATCTTACAGATAGGTAATTTTCACGTGGAATTTTGTTAATGAATATCTCTGATAAAGCTATCAGAGTGCGTCATACTTTCTTAATCCATAAGAAAAGTTCAGCAATAGCTATTTACGTTCATAGTATCTCAGCGATGGTTCAATATTGAATGCTTTTTCGCTTAACGTAAAAAAACCTTTATTATCTAACCGGAAACTTACGGCTTCTCCCTGTGCTTCTATCTGATAGGCCAGGGTTACAGGAGTCCTGGTTAGCGCATCAGCAATACTTTCTGCCGGAGATTTAGTATAATAATATAAGGAAGGATAAGTTTTAATGATGATCTCCTTGTTATCAGGAGAAATTGCGGCGCTTACCACACCATTATAGTCAAGGGATGATACAAATACAGCTTGATTTACAGTATTAAGATGCTGTGGATAAGGAAGTTTATACACTTGCGATAAACTATCCCTTTTAGTAAATATATAGATATCCCCGGTATTAGGATCAATCAGAAAACCTTCAGCATCGTGCGAACCATCGGGATATACAAATTCGATTTTATCCACTTCACTCACTTGTCGGTTACCAGGCTGAGGCTCTCTGAAACGCAAGAAAGCATAACTGGAATAAACCTGGTTGTTATCACCTGTCTCAGCTATATACAGATATTCTTTAAACAGGCATATATCTTCCCAATCTCTATTGGTCACTCCTTCAATAAATACTGAATCAGTAATAGTACCATCAAATCTTAACAGGTAAACATAAGTAGGATTGCCACTATCCTGCTGTACCCATAGATGTCCGGGTGCATTCTTACTGGCGGCAATACCGGAAGCTTCAGGAAGTGATCCTCCCTTAATTGTTATTACTTCAGGAGTATTCTTAAAACCACTGTTCTCAATCTGTGAGGTAGATTTTCTGCAAGCGGCGATCAGTATTATAAAAAGTATGAGAGAGGTTCTCATTGCATTCTTTTGTTTTTACTGTTGTATTCTATTAATATAACAGTAAGCAAAGAAAATATCAGCCATATGATGCCAAACGCATACCCTGCAAGTACATCAGTGGCATAATGTACTTTTAAGTAAACCCTGCTCAGTCCGATCAAAAAAATGGCTATTATCAATAGTATAATGGACAACCATTTGAGTGAGGAGTGACGGATGGTTGTCCACGCAAAATAAATAAGCATACCGTAAAACGTCATGGACGACATAGCATGACCACTGGGAAAACTATACCCTGTTACATCGGGGTAAATGGGATCAACCGGACGTATACGTTGAAAATATAATTTTAATAGCGACATCACCGTCACACTTCCCAGCGACACTAAAACGACCTTAAAAGTGTTCCAATGAGTACGGCGTACAAATGAAAAATAAACAGCGATCAGTATATTAGCCGGCAACAGAAAGTATGTCGATCCGAAAAAAGAGACTGCTGTCATGACAACAGTATTCCGATCATTTATATAAGGAGAAAGTTGCTGAAAAGCGGATTGATCAAAAAGCAGGTGGTCTGTATAAAATACAAGAGAGATAGTATAGAAAAGCGTAGCTATTGCGAGAACCAGCAAAAGAATTAGTAGTGTGCATTCAACAGAAGTTGTTGAGGGCAGAAGGTTTACTTTTGCTTTATTATTCAAGTGTGTTCTTTTGAATAGTCAGTATTCCGAGTAAACAAAAACAGGAGTGTTAGAACGCGTTTTTATTTCCTTTAAACGTATTGTAAACAGTAAGAAACATGATCTTAACATCTAACCATATACTCCAGTTTTCCATATACCAAATATCATGTTCTACTCTTTGCTGCATTTGGAGAATGGTTTTGGTTTCACCTCTAAAGCCATTTACCTGCGCCCATCCTGTAATACCAGGAGTAAGGAACTGGCGGATCATATATTGCCCTATTACTTTGGAATAATCTTCGGTATGTTTAAGCATATGCGGGCGTGGACCAACAATGCTCATCTCACCTTTCAGCACATTGATGAACTGTGGGAACTCATCAATATTCGTTCTACGCATGATCTTACCAATCTTCGTCAGACGTGAATCATTTTTAGTAGCCTGCTTACTATTGGCATCCTTATTAATCTTCATACTTCTGAACTTAATACATTTGAAAGGTTGATTATCCCTTCCACTTCTTTCCTGCACGAAGAAAATAGGTCCTCTTGATTCAAGAAGAATAAATATAGCCATTAAAGGTATCAGCCATGATAAAACAAATATAATTACCAGCAGACTTATCACGATATCGAAAAGTCTTTTCTTGATCCTGTTACTAACATCATTCAACGGCTCTGTACGAATAGATAGTACAGGCATATCTTTCAGATAATCTATATAAACCGGGCGCTTGATAAAGTAAGTAAGATCAGGTATGATTTTAAACCTGATACATTCCTGGTCGGCTTGCACCATTAGTTCATATATCTCGGGATCCTGTTCTGGGCCGATTGTTGAATAAATTTCATTTACCTGGTACTGTTTTGAAACATCCATAACACCGTTGATGCCAGCCACGATGGGATAATTAGACAGTTCATGAACATTTTTGGATTCTTCACAAAAACCTACAATCTGTGTGTTCATACCTTCTTCTTCAAGATAATTAACCAGTTTTTTTGCTACATCATTATATCCTATAATCACCACTTTTCTTACCAGGTATTCCTGGTGTCTGAAATAATGCCTGATCATCAGGTATATAAACCTGTTCACCAATAGCATAATACCCATGCTGGCCAGAGTAACAGATATAAACAATCTTGATAACTGAAACTGTTGAAAGAAATACAGATACAACATGACCACACCCAACCAACCAAAATAGATACGGGTTGTGCGGCGGGCAAACAACTCGAAAGTATTAATGTATTTTTCATTATACATGTTTCCTACCCAACAAACCAGTATCCATGCAAGGTTCAGGAAAAGCCAGAATCTCGCATACATAACAAAGTGTGTTACAGGTATGGAATCACTTAACCAAAGTTCTGCAACCAGAACAATCAGGTTAAGGGTAAGAAGATCGAGGCCTGCCAATACGAATTGCAGGAACCGAATAAATCTGTAGTTCATGTTAAATTAATTAAGTCGAAAGAATACTGCTTATACAGTAGCTTCGGTATTTGCATACAGCCCAATCAGCTTGCTGACTATGCGCGGAGATGTTTTCCCATCCCATAATGGTGGCGTATTACCTTTTTTCCATTTTCCATTTTGCAAGCGTTCGAGGTAGGGAGCAAGATTAGAGGGATCTGTTCCTACCAGTTCGTTAGAACCTACTGTAACAGTTTCAGGACGTTCGGTAGAGTTTCGGAGTGTCATGCAGGGAACGTTCAGCACTGTAGTTTCTTCTGTTATTCCGCCAGAATCGGTAATCACCGCCTTTGCATTTTTTACCATGTAGATAAATTCAAGGTAGCCCATAGGGTCAACCTGTTTAAGACGGGGGTGGCTGTATTTGATTACTTCCAGCTTTTGCCGGGTGCGGGGATGAACCGGAAAAATTACAGGAGCATCACCCGTACCATTAAGGATCGCATCCAGCATTGACTTGAGGTTATAGGGATCATCCACATTTGCCGGTCTGTGTAAAGTAACCAGAAAATAATTTCCTTCTTTTAATTGGAACTCCTTCCATATAGCCGGTTGCTGAAGCCTGTTTAGATTGTGATATAACGTATCAATCATTGTATTTCCTACAAAATGGATCCGGCTATTGTCAACACCAGCATTTTTAAGATGTTTATTCGCTACTTCACTGGTAGTAAAAAAATGGTCGCAAATAGCATCGGTTACAATCCGGTTAATTTCTTCGGGCATAGTCATATCACCCGAACGAATACCCGCTTCTACATGCACTACAGGAATGCATAATTTTTTCGCAACAATAGTACAAGCCATAGTAGATGTAACGTCGCCTACTACCAATACAACATCAGGCCTTTCTGCTTCAATCGCTTTCTCAAACCTTGTCATAATAGCCGCTGTTTGTTCGGCTTGCGTGCCGCCGCCTGCTTCCAGGTTAATATGTGGTTCAGGGATTCCCAATTGCTCAAAGAAATCACCACTCATCTTCTTATCATAATGCTGTCCGGTATGGATCAGTCGGTAATCAATATCCTGATCATTATCACGGGCTTCATGGATTGCTCTGATGATGGGTGCAATTTTCATAAAATTCGGCCGGGCACCGGCAATAATTGCGACTATCATATTACTTGTTTAGATTTATTACTACTGTCATACTGGTGAATAAGGCTCACCGTTTCATTAATATTTCCTTTTGAAGAAGCACCAAACAAAATGGATTCGATATTCGGCAACTGACAAACATACTCCAGAGCCTCGCGTGGGGGAACGGCTCCCGCTGCAAGTACCTGCATGGCAATCGCCCTGAATTTTCTTGTCTTCAGTGTATTCTCATACAACTCCTTACCGCCCGACATTCTGAATCCTACTTTATTGATGGAAGAACATATAATCGGATTCTCTACACCTCCTTTTTCCAGAACGTCTAATAACATCGGCATATTCATAGTGATGAATCCCGCTTCAGCATTGTATTTCTTTTTTACGTATTTATGAAAAGCTACCAGAAACTCCGACATCCTCAATCCTAATAGCAAATCGGTAATAACATTCTGTAAAAAGATTACCGGCGTATTAATACCTTTGAACATTTTCATTTCTGCATCGATCATCAATTCCATGATCGACAAATAATCTTTCGATAAATAAGCCACTCCACCTTTGAATAGGGATCCGAAGAAATTACCCGGAACATATTCTTTCAACGCACCCACAATACCAAGCTCTGTTACAGCATTGGCATACTTATGTGCGTAAGGCATACAAGGGTATATCTTAAAATCTTTATATTTCTCGGGATTAGTGCGAATTATATCACATATGTTGGCGATCCTGTCGTGTGTAGTACACATAAAAGTATTTACACCGGCTTCCCTGGCATAATCCAGCGTTTTGATAATAGCTGAATCTTCCTTGAATCTTATAGATTGTGCCCTGGATTTTTCATCCGATATATGGTTAACAGCAAAAAACTGGTTATCTCCAAAAAGTATCCTTTCCATCCAGATCTTATTTAAATTTTTTAATTAAATCAATCGCTTTGTCGGTATGCCAGGCACTTTCAAACGTGTTAACAGTGTTCGGCTTTTTCCCTTCAATAGCTTTAATAAAATAGTCGAGCTGTGCAGAGTATTCTTCTCCCCTCAAGTAAAAATCCACTTCTTCAGTAAGGTCGGTAATGTATTTAGTACTCCATCCTTTGGAGTAACCGCTCGTATTGGCGTCTTTAAAATACACTCTCAATTCAGCAGCATCACAAATAATTTTACCTTTCGTGCCTAGCAACGTAATAGAAGTAGACATTTTTCTGTATGTTTCGTCACTCCAGTTTACCGACAACACGCCATCAAGTCCGCTTTGAGTTTCCAGCAAAGCATATACTGCATCTTCTACACCGGAAGAGTAAATAGATTTCAGAATAGCGCCTTTTACTTTAGTGATTGGAGCTACGAGAAAATTAAGCAGATCGATCACATGAGAAGCATAATCCATTAGACATCCGCCTCCTTCAGAGGGATCTGATCTCCATGTATCCGACTTCTTTTTTGTCACAACAGGACCGTAGGATTCACCAAGAAAATGATAAATATCCCCCAGCCATCCACCATCAATAATTCTTCTTACTTCAGTAAAGTTTCCTATGAATTTGTTATGATAACCCACCTGGTTAATGAGTTTTTTGCTTTTAGCTAACTGAACAAGTTCTTCTCCTTGTGCAGCAGTCAGACAAAAAGGTTTTTCAGCAAAAACATGAATACCCTGTGTGAGCAATTCCTTTACCATGCTTGCATGAAATTTAGTAGGTACGGCTACGACCACTGCATCGGGATGCGTTTCCTGAAGCATTTTCTTATAATCGGAAAAACATTTAAAAGACCCATATTTTTCCAGAACATCCGTTACCATTTTAGAAGTGTCGGCAACACCTACCACTTCAACATCGGGATGCGCACCGAGAATAGACAAATGAGATATTCCCATCTTTCCGGCTCCAATTAATCCAACTTTGACCATTATTTTCTGAGTTTATAAATATTTGACTTTAATAATTGATATGCTTCCTTTCCTTTATTCATTAATTCCAGGTCGGGCTTTTTGTCCGCGAGTGAACGAATAAAAGCCATCACCTTATCGGAGGTAATATTGGGTTCATGTTGCATGGCCCCTTTTTCGAGTAGAAACTTATCTACTTCCAGCAATTCATCCTGGTAGACAGAAATAGTAGGGATACCCAAAATAGCCAGTTCTCTGGTCATTGATCCACCTGCACCTATGAAAAGTGTACAGTCTTTCGCAATCTGATCAAACTCCAACGGCTTGTCAGGAACAATAACCTCTGAAAACTTTTCCTGCTTGTAATGTGCTGCCTGCTTTTTATCGCGTGGCAGTACAATAACGTTCACTTCGTGTTGTAGTTTTTCCAGCGTATCGTCCAGGAAATTCAGTCCGCCTTTATAATACTGGGCGGTAAGCGGTTCGGGACGAACATATATTTTTACCTGTGCGCCGTCCCTGCCTTCCCGCGATTTATGGATTTGTTCTCCTTTCTGCCATAAATAAATTCCTTCTTTTACGCCCGGGTAATGGGCAACTCTTTTTTCAGAAGCTCCTTTTTTTACTACATTCTCTACAGGCAGATTTTCGGGAATCATCACCAGAGTAGCAAAATAAAACCCTGCTTTATTTCCCATTGCATGTTCATTATCGTTGGTGTATATTGAAGGAATTCCCAATAATTTAGCTACAACAGGTGAATGGAAAGAACTTTGCGATACGGCAATATCGGGTTTATGTTTTCTTAAAAATTTCCTTAATTGCATTACCCTGATAGGATAACCAAAAATCTTCTTATAAAAGTTTTTGCCGTAATGCTCTCCTACTACCGTGTACGTTAATTTTTTTTGATTAAGCAGATCAATAGTATTAGCCAGCGGTCTGCATGTAATAATAATTTCATTTCCCTCATTTTCCAGATCCTTTATCAGATCGTAGAACATATTAATATGAGGTGAATTAGAGAGGTCGAACCATATTTTCATCCGTGTATATTTTATCTTTTTAATGGTGGGACAGAATATCAGTTGACAGTGGATAGTTTTCTTGTCCGCTGTCTACTCTCCACTGTCCATTGTTCAGTCTTATTGCTCAGATTGCGCAAGGATATAATAAGTCAATCCGTAAAATATCCACGCCTGCGACCAGCGCATATAGGCTATTTTATTAGTGAGATATTTTCTTTTCTGATAATAAAAATATCCTTGTGGTGACTGCATATGCTTCACCGTCCACCGTAACACCCTTTCAGCCAGTTCCTGGTGCTGCTGAAAGATCCCTGCTTTCTGCAGAGTAACAAATAACTGTGAAGGAGCATGAATATCGATGGGATACAATGAATTGTTATAGTATGCTGATCGTCCTTGTTCATCAAAAAACGTTTCGAGATAGTATTTCATTCCTTTATCGATATAACTGTCAAAGGAATGGTCACCCGAAAACTTTCTGTATTCTATAATGGCTTCAAGATTAAAACCGGTATGGAAATTATCTATCCACTGATGAAAAGGAAGTGTGCTGTAATACCATGAACCATCAGGATTTTGATAATCGCAGCAATAAGCAATAGCTTTTTTAGCTGTTTCGATCAACTCTTCCTGTTTGGAATAGAAATAAATTCTGCTTAATAATCTTGCTCCCAGCAAAGAAGCATTGAATACAGAAGTATGATCGTATGGTGAATAGGAAAAAACAAAGTTACCGTTATCTAATACTGTGCGATTAAGATCCTTCAGTATAAAATCTTTTGTTGAAATACCTTCGTTCAGATAGTTTTCATTGCTGGTAAGTTCGTAAGCATCTATCAGTGCATGCGCAGCAAAAGTAGAAGCCACAATTGTCGGTGTAAACTTAGGCTGATAAAAAGCCTTGGATTCCCAGGGGAAATTATATCCCCAACAACTACCAGAATAACCAGGTGTTTTAACACTGATAAGTTTATCTGCAAAAAACACGATCTTTTCCTTATACTTTTCGATACCTTCTGCCTTAGCGAGGTTACAATAACCTGTTAAGAATAATGCCAGACCTTTGGGATTATATTCTTTACTGATGCCTACAAATGGACGAAGGTTAACAGGAAGACGCTTGAATAACTGTATCCATGCTAAGCGGGGAAATCTTTTTTTAGGAATAACCGGCAAACGCTGAAACAGTTTGCTGTTTAATCCATCATACGGATCATACCCCTTATACTCTTCCTTTTCACAATAAGCGATCAACTTTTGTAAGCTATCATTAGCCAGCATAGTACGGATTATATTTGTTGTGGCAGACCTGTTGATAGGCTATCAACAATCTTTAAAGTAACCAGTGTAGTAAGATAAAGTGAATTAAAATCGATAGGCGCATCTTTACCCGTCTGCACAGCATCCAGGAAAGCAGCAACTTCCTGCTGATGCCCTTTACCCTTGTTAGATATTTTAGTTTCTTTATTATTCCTGTATAGCACACCCGATCTGAAATCATTAATAGTGAAGCTCACATTACCACCAAATATTTCAAGATATTCTTTAGGCATAGCTTTATCACCATTAGCCACATAAACAAGTGAACCTACAGATCCATTGGCAAACTTTACAGTGATAGCTATATTATCTGCATTCTGCAAGGTATCATTCTGGGAGTCGATACATTCAGCGTACACCTTAACAGGATCTGCATCAGCGAAATACTGCATCAGGTCGATAAAGTGGCAAATTTCTCCGAGTATTCTTCCTCCACCTGCATCACGTTGTGTCCAATGTTCCTTGGGAATAAACCCGGCATTTACCCTGAAGTTCATTGCCAGCGGTTCACGAACAGTTTTAAATTCCTGTTTAGCACGAACGGCAACATCAGAGAATCTCCTGTTGAAGCCTACCATTAATGTATTGGGATGAGCAGCGTAAGTAACTTTCACTTCTTCTAACTCTTCATAAGTAAGCGCAAGCGGTTTCTCCACGAAAACAGCCTTATTATGTTTCAATCCATCGATTACATATTTTGCATGAGTATCATGCTGAGTAGCAATAAACAAAGTATTGATATCATTATTCTTCAGAATATCATCAGGATTTGTTGAGGCATTCTGAAAACCGAATTTAGTAGCTACGTTTTTAGCATTCACTCCTGTTCTTGTTACAACAGTTTGCAAGCTGCCGGTTGCTTTTGCATTAGGTATAAGATAGGACTGGGCAAAACTTCCCGCACCAATAAACCCAATATTCAGCTTACCCGAACCAGAAGGCTTTGCTTTAGGTATACTTTTATGCTTTGCATATTCTTCGCTATAACGAAGCAACATTCCTATATACGGTTCCTTTTTCTTCCCTAAAATAATATCATAAGCTTCAGTTCCCTGCTCTATATCAAAAGTGTGGGTGATAAGCGACTTCACATTTATATGTCCCAGCGACATCAGTTCAAGGAAAGCCTCCATATTCCTTTGTTCTGTCCATCTTACATAGCCAACCGGGTAATCCACTCCTTCTTCTTCATATTTTACGTCATATCTACCCGGACCGTAAGAGCAGGATATTTTAAGATCCAGCTCTTTTCTGTAGAAGTGCGGATCGCGGGGAATTTCGATAGGAACCGCTCCCACAAGAATAATAGAACCTTTTCTTCTTAATAATTCAGTAGATAATACAATGGGATCATTATTGGGCGCTCCGGCGGTAATAATAACTTTATCAAAGCCGTAACCGCTGGAGAAATCAAGAGCAGCATTCTTTAAGTTAGGATCATTACGGTGATAGGCCGTTGCATATCCCTGTTTATTAGTAAAATCTATTGCTGAAGCAGAAATATCAATACCAAAAACCTTACATCCGTTGGCCCGTAACAACTGGCAGGTGATTTGTCCAAGCAATCCCAAACCAATCACACCCACATTTTCACCCAATGTGGGGCTAGCCTGGCGTACACCCTGGAGAGCGATTGCACCAAGGGTAGTGAACGCTGCTTCTTCGAGAGAAACATTATCAGGAACTTTTGCCACCAGGTTTTGGGGTACAGAAACAAAAGAAGCGTGCGAAGCGTAATCAAGTCCTCCGCAAGCTACGCGAGTGCCTGGGGGAAACTTGCCATTAGTATCCAGCGAAGAAACCACAGTACCTGCCGTGCTGTATCCCAAAGCCTTTAAGGAAGATAGTTTGGTACGCACTTTTTCGATAGTGGCCATCAGACCTTCCTTCTTATAATTAGCAATAACCTGTTTAACGAGATCCGGTCTTTTTTTAGCTTTATTAATTAAAGAGGCTTTGGCGACATCGACTGTCGTTTTTTCTGTACCGGCGCTAATAAGTGAAAATTTATTTTCTACCAACACCATTCCCTTGCTGATGCCCGGAATATCAACATCATCAACATAAAGATCACCTGTTTTAAAATCCTGAATTAGCTGCTTCATTAATTAAAGTTTGAGTATATGTCTATTATATGATTGATTAATTATAATATGTATTTATATCAGATAATTTTAGCATTTGCATCATAGAAATCAGAGCTGGCATAAAAAACCAGGAAAAAATAAATTATCACAAAGTGTTGGTTTCTCATAGCGTCATTGTAAAGGAGCATAAGTAACAAAATCAGCAGCAGGAACACTTTGAACTTATTCATGTTTTTGAAGTAATTGTTAACATAAGTGACCATCCAGAAAAAACCGATCACCAGCATCACTCCTCCCTGCATCATCAAGAAAAAGAGATAAGGGCGGGTACCGATAAGCATCCACCGATAGGTTTGGTTGAATATTGATGTAGTCAGAACATTACCCCCTTTAAACAGGCCGTACTCGAAACCAAAAAGGAAAGTATTCATTTCCTGCACTAACAGGTTCCAGGCAAGGATAATTTTAGTGATCCTGGGAATATCTGAATAAGTATAAATATCCGCCATAAGGTAATCACTGAGAAAATCCGTCGAAAATATCCCCGCAGCACTATCGTCAAAGTCGAGATACGAGGCTGAATAAAAATGATTGAATATTACAAAGAAGACGATAGCACCTCCCACTCCAATCAGCACATTCTTAAGTTTCAATTGAAAATAAATGAGGATTATCATCATAGGAATAAGGATAAATGAAATTTTTGTTTCATTTAAAAACATCGGTATAAGAGTGATATACAACATGATGTTGACGCTGATATTCCTGGAATAAAAATGTAAAAAGTAAACCAGGGAAACCACCGACAATGAAAGTACGCCACTACTATATGCACCAAGCGTTCCTCCCACAATGTCTGAAGGACCAAATTTGAGCCATTGCACAAAAGCAACAGGTATTTGCACAATAAGAAATATATAAGCAAATTTCCTGACGATATCAATGTATTCACCCGTCAGCTCTCTTTTCTCTTCTGAAAATATCTTGTTATAAAATAAGACCATGCCCATAATTGCCAGTATTTCTCTCATACCGTTAAGAGAG
This sequence comes from uncultured Chitinophagaceae bacterium, assembly GCA_964606315.1. Classification (GTDB taxonomy): domain Bacteria; phylum Bacteroidota; class Bacteroidia; order Chitinophagales; family Chitinophagaceae; genus Flavitalea. Next base: position 100,779 of record CAZSFY010000006.1, read on the forward strand.
GAATAGACAGAGACGGGTGAATAAGTCAGATTGAATATAAAACAGCCGATCAGAAAAAGAAGAATATATGATAGTCGGGGGCCGGCAAACGATAAACTTGTTAAACCAAGCAAAATCATCAGGGCGTCAAATGTGCCATAGAAAATTGTACGGTTTCCACCCAAGACGACATCCGCAACCACTCCATAAAAGGAAGATAGGTAGAGAAGAAAAACAAAAACCTTTCTCTGAAAATTGTCTATTGCTAATTGCATACTATAAGGTTGACAATTTTTGTAACGCAGCAGAAAGGAAATACCCTTTTCTCACTTTTGCCGAGATGTCTGATATATTGTTTATATAATTCTGATAAGATTCTTTGCTAACCACTTTATCGATCTGTTTAAGTTCGTTAAGGCTTTCCAATACGATTCCAACTTTATTTTCAAGAACAAATTTAGCAATAGCAGCTTCCTTCCATACAATCACAGGTAGTCCGAGCGCCAGGTACAGTGACAACTTATGTGGATTATTGTACCGCATATACTCGCCTGTCATACCATCGCAGGTATCCAGACTTTTACCATCCCATATTAACCCGAAATGGTATTTTTCTGGCAGGTCGGGAGAACCGGGATTAAAAACACCTTTATATACAATTTTTGATCCATTTATTCTTTCCCGGTCAAAATCAACACCGAACAAATGCACATTTACTTTTTCCAGTTTACCCAAACCTTCATTATAAATAAACGTAGACTTATTATATGCCAGGTTACCGGCATATAATACTTTTATATTATTTGAGAAATCACTTTCATTGAAAGTTCGGGAATCGGTCAAAAGATAGTCAAACAGATTCAGATTAACGACGGGCTTACTATATCCCTGATCCTTTAACCAGGCGGTCATAGAATAGTTATGCGATATTAATCCATCAAAAAGACGCAAAATGGACACATCTTTTTTAGCTGATGCCGGGGAACGTAAAGCAACAATATCATGTATTATACCGTAGAGCTTAATCCCTTTAAGTTTACAAAAGAGATAAACGATATACATTCTTTTTCGCTGCGTGAAGGGATACTCTATAACAACTGTAGCCGAACCCTTCGCCATATTATAGAGGGATTTTCTGAACTGCCATATATTCTTCAGGGTCATTTTAACGGGCAGGTGCAGCTTTTGGTAACCTTCAGCAGTAAGAATTTCCGATACATCCATCCTGGCCTTGGATGCCGCTGTCTTTTCGTCACTGATTTCTGTGGTAAGCAATATTTTAGTCTCTCCCTGACTTCTTTCCTTCATACTTTCAGTTTAACATATTAAGATTAATATGCCCAAGGAATTTTGCAATTAACCAGAGAAGCAAGCCTAAAAAAATACAAAACAAGAACTCCAGGCAACCTCTTTGTTGATCTTTCATCCGTTTGCTTTTGGTTTTTCAATGGTCAGCTTTACTTCGCCAGAAGCGTAACGAGACACGCAATAGTTGCCCGGTAATGTATGTGGATATTTCATTTTATCCGGATATAATTTTCTTCAATCCTTTTAGGATGGAGCGTTAAAAAATAGATAATGCTTAGCACATCTGTTACGATATACTGTGCCATCATAGAAAAAACAGAAACGTATTTCCTGTTTTTAATACTCCTGGTAATGATTAATACCAGGTAGGCAATTATAGCTGCGAGTCCAATCAATGGAAAAAATATCAAAGTGATCACAGACAATATCAGTACAAGAATAGTCTTGTCACTCCGCCAAAGCAAAGGATACATGTATTTGTTCAGCAGGTGTTTACGGTAAGTAAAAGATTTACTATAAAAAATGGATTTATTAAAGATCATCTTCCATATACGACTTGGATGAACGTAAGAGACTGTGTAATGCTTTCCCATAAGAAACTCCTTTCTCTCAAATCCATGTCCGTCGGCCAGCATTCTCAGCGCCATATCCGCCTCTTCACCCGTCGTAAATCTATTATCCATCTGGTATTTGTCCCACAAAGATTTTAATATCACAAAAGATCCTCCCGGGTAGATCGGTGACATAGGACGAAGCTCTTCTACACCATCAATGACATCAATCCAATCACCAAAAACAAAAGGTTCCTGGAAAGCGCAATTTTCATCCCAATATCTATACAAAAATTCAGGGTTGATCTGCATATCACCATCTAAAAAGAAAAGCCATTCGCCTTTTGCATGATGGGCACCTATATTCCTTCCGTTGGCAGCATTGGAAGGACCAATAATCTTGAAAATTTTGACTTCGGCATAGGAATTAGCTATTTCAATACTTTTATCCGTTGAATCAGAATCTGTATATATTATTTCAAAATCAAAATTCTTACCCCTCTCCCTACAATATTTCCATGCGTCATAAATACTGTCTATGCAGCGCGCAATATTTTTTTCTTCATTTTTACCAATAACAATAAAGGAGATCATACAGGCCATGTTGATATTCAGCTAATCAAATTAAAAAGTGTTTATTTATTTAAATCTATAAATTTTTTACTGGCCGTCAGCGCTTCACCAATAACATGGTGCATATCCATATAACGGTAAGTGGCGAGCCGCCCAAGAAATGTATAACCGGAAAGATTACTTACCTCCTGCTGATATTTCTCCAGAATAAGCATATCATCAGATAGTCTCTTTGGATAATAGGGAATATCATCAGGAGCCGTTTCCTTGCTATATTCCTTAAAATATACAGTCTTTTCATGATTTTCCCAAGGAGTGAAATGTTTATGTTCATGAACACGGGTGTAAGGTACTGACTCTTCAGAGTAATTAATGACCGGGTTACCCTGGTAATCGCCTTCTGTCACATGTTTTTCAAAATAGACTGTACGATACGACAATCGTCCGTGCTTATACTCAAAAAATGCATCGATGGGACCGGTATAGAAAACATGGTCAAATTCATCTGTACTGAATTGTTTATCAAACTTCGTATTTAGTCTCACCTCTATTGAGGGATGATCCAGCATCTTTTCAAACAGAGCGGTATAACCATCAACCGGAATACCCTGGATCGGGTTATTGTAATAGTTATCGTTGTAATTAAAGCGGACGGGCAGTCTTTTCAGAATGGATGCCGGCAGTTCGCTTGGCTCACATCCCCATTGTTTTTTAGTGTAGCCGTAAAAAAATGCTTTATAGAGATCTTTGCCAATAAACTTCATGGCCTGTTCTTCAAAGTTCTTTGGTTCCTTTATTGATTGGTCGCTAATATTCTCTACAAACTTTTTAGCTTCTGATGGATTCAGTGTTTTACCATAAAACTGGTTGATGGTATGCAGATTAATGGGCATAGAATATACCTGACCCTTGTAAACAATTTTCACCCTGTTGATAAAGGACTCGAATTTTCCAAACTGCTGTATATAATCCCACACTTCGATATTGTCGGTATTAAAAATATGCGGACCATACACATGCACCATTACTCCCGTTTCCTTATCTCTTTCCGTATGGCAGTTACCTCCAATATGTTCTCTTTCATCTATGACAACAATCTTACAATCCATTTGTTTGGCCAGTCTTTCCGCTATAACAGCGCCGGAAAAGCCTGCTCCTACAATTAGTAGTTTCTTAGGGGTACTCATTTATATATCTTTTGTTTGAATGTTACTATCAGCGGCTGCAAATATTTTTTAAAATGCGCAGTGGTAAAATATTTTTTATCAATGATATTAATTCCTTTTTTTGAAAGAAAGGTAAACATGGTCAGGGTGATAAAGATCTCTGTCAGTAGCCAACTCCATGCAGTACCCATAAATCCGAAACGTTTCACCAGCAAAAAGTTCAATCCGATACTTAGAATAGCGCCGGTCAGTATGATGCGAAAAAAAGGTTTATCCATTTTGAGATTGATCATAGTCTGGATTCCCAACAAATTGCTCCATCCTATAATCATGGGTACAAAAGCCAGTATTCTGAATACCGAGATGCTGGGCGTGAATTTTTCTCCGTAAAAAAGAGTAATCACAAGCGGACCGAATAACCATAGTACCAGCGCAGCAGATAAAGTGATCAGGGTGACCACTGGTAATAATTGCCTAACAATATCAATTCCCTTTTCACGGCTCTGTGAAAAGGAAGTACCCACAAAAGGAAATAAAGAATGCGATAAGGGGATCGCAATAATAGTTTGTAATACAATAATCAACCGATAGCCAGCGGTATAATATCCAACCTGTTCGGGCTCCTGGAGAAAACCCAGCAAAACGACATTTGTAGTAGTACAAAGATTGATCACCACCGTAGAAAAAAAGATTATTCTTTCATTCCACAACAGCTTCAGCACAGGTCTGACCGGCGGTAATTTGAGGGTGATATTATACCTGCGTACGGCATGTACAAATGAAAATATACCCACCAGCAACTGTGCTGCGCTGACAGCAAGCGGTTGCCAGATATAATCCGACTTTTCGCGGATCACTAATAAAATGACTACTGTAAAAATTATCTTGGTAGCCAGGTTAAACACTGCTATCCTGGACAGCTCCTGCATCCCTTGGTACAGCCAGTTAGGGGTAATTACCCAGGCAATACATAGGATAAAACTGAAAACAGCAACAGCCTTTTCATCTTTTAGCTGTGGGATAGTGTACAGCGAAATGATGAATAGTATAATAGATACGCCAAGCAAGAGCAGCTTGGCAAATAATACCTGGTTGAAAATCTTGTTTCGTTCAGTGAGATCATCTCTTTTTAACGCTATTGCCCTTGTTGCAGAAAGATCAAAACCGAAATTGATCAGAAGGATAAAATAGCTCATGAAAGCAGTCGCAAAATTAAGCACCCCAAACTTATCCGGACCGATAATCCTTGATACTATCGGAACAGAGATAAGAGGGAAAACATAATTGGCGACCTGAACTAATCCAAGAGAAAAAATGTTTTTAACAAGTCCTCTTTTCGAACTCAATTGGAGACTTTCAGATTATCGTTATGGGTAAGATCGAATTGCCTTACCAGTTTAACTTTTTCGATGTGACTCTTATCCACTTCGGCAACAAGAGTAAATCCGAGTGAAGGAAGAAGTACTTTAACGGTTTTATGTTTAACTTCCACAACATTGCCTTCCATGAACAGAAGAGGACCATGTGTAACGCGGACAGTATCATTTAGATTGACTTCTGCTTTTTCAAGTTTGACGTTTTCGTAATCATGAAGGAATCTCTTGATCACATCAATTTCATTTTCACGGATGATGGCGGGCTTACCCAGCCAGTAGACAAAATTGATAATACCATCAATCTGCCTGATTTCAGATTGTCTGCTTTCAGGAATATGAACAAACACGTATGAGCGGAAAAGCGGCTCAAGTATAATCTTTTTGCGGTCGCTCCACTGCTTTTGAACCCGGTTCAGGGGACAATAGTTCACAATCTTCCTTCTTGAAAGAAGATCAGCCACTTTCTTTTCCCACCGTGGCTTCGTGTACAACGCATACCAATTAGCTTTCTCAATGTTCATAGCAGAATCAAAATTAAACAATCAAACTTTCAAATTCACATTTTTTAAAAAGCTTCGCCATCTCACTCACAGGATGCAAATGACGTACGATCAACCTGAATCATTTCTTTCCTTTTTCTACGAACCAAAGCCAATGCTTTAGCTATTCTCATCCCACTATCTATATGCCTTACCGAATATGGATCTTCCTTTCTTAGCGCTAACCATATCATCATCATAACCCACTCCATATCCGTAACCATAACCATTTCCATATCCGCCTTTACCAATGCCCCTGGATTTAATGCCATTGAATATAAGAGCAAGGTTCTTTAGTCCTCTTACTCTGTTATTTTCGTCCAGCAATTGCAGGTAGATACGCGGAGTATAACCATGTCTGACTATGTACAAGGTGGCATCACAGAATTGTGACAGCAGGTAAGCATCAGTAACCGGGCTTACCGGCGCTGTATCAATTACAATATAATCAAATGCATTCTCCAGGTAAGCCAGCAATTCCTGTATCCTTCCATTGAGGATCAACTCTGATGGATTAGGAGGAATAGGGCCGGCAGATATTACAAATAAGTTTGAGTTAATTTCTGTCCTCTTGATAATTTCGTCAGCCTCCTTTTCTCCAATCAGATAATTACTGATACCGGGTGAGGTGGAACTCATTCCAAACACTTCACTGATTTTGGGTTTCCTCAAGTCAAGTTCCAACAGTACCACTTTCTTGTCGGTCAGCGCCAGGCTTATAGCCAGGTTAGAGGAAACAAAGCTTTTACCCTCACCGGGAATACTGGACGTTACCAGCACTTTTTTCTTCTTAGGACCAAGGCCGAGATAACTAAGCGAAGTACGGATCTGCCTGAACTGTTCGGCAATAAAGTTTTTCTTGTCATGTGCAATTACGATTGACTCACCGGTTTCGTCATGTATCACTTCACCAATTACAGGAACATTCGTAAGCGTTTCTATTTCGTTTCTGAAGAGAATGGTTCTATTCAATCCCTCCTTAATAGTAATAAACAAAAAGGCTATACCTAATCCGCCGCAAATAGCAGCCAGATAAACAAATAACTTATTAGGACTAACAGGTTTAGAAGTAGCTTCAGGCTCATCTACAATCCTGCTATCAGCCACTGTCGCGTTCAGGCTCAGTTCAGTCTCATCCTTTTGTTTTAAAAGCTGTTCGAAGTAAGCTTTTTTGTTATCTCTTTCACGGCTGATTTCCAGCAATTGCCTTTCTTTTTCAGGCATAGCTCTCAGCATAGAAGAATACCTCCCGGTACTGGAAGCCATTGCATTACGGCTGATACGTAAACTTCTTTTCTGGCTTTCAATATTTTCCTTGATATTAGGACGCAATCTGTCTATTTCCTCTTTTAACTGAAGAGCCAGGGGGTTATTCTCCCCTGTTGTCATTCTCAGCTTTTCATAAGAGGTTTCTGCTTCCGACAGGCGGGCAATCATGCCCGGCAGGGCCGGATCATTCAAGCCAATAGTTGAAGGCACACCTGACCCTCCTTTAGAAGTGATATAGTTGGCAAGTTCATCTAATACTGATAATTGACTATTGATCTCAGCTATACGCTGGTCGCTGTTTCCCACACTTTGAATATACTGATGCCCCTGGGCGCTATAGTCTACTATATTATGATCTGTCTTAAACTGTTGAATACTTCTATCTGTCGAATCAAGTTCTTTCTGTAATACCTTGATTCTTTCCTTCAGGGCTTCCAGGGTATTGATGGCCAGTTGATTCTTATCAGTCACCGCTAACCGGTCATACTGGTTGATCATTTCCTTAAGAATCAGTTTACCTCTTGTAGGAACCGGGTCTTTTAACTTAAGAGTAATTACTGATGATAGTTTACTTGAAGGTGATACCGTTAACTGATTGGTCATGTAATCGATCACACCTTTCATTCCGACGATCTTAAAAAACAGTGGTTTTTCTTCCGCAGAAGGACGGTAGTTGGGATTGGGAAGAAAGCGGATAGTGCCATATGGCGAAGTTACCCACTCATTCAAAGGATACTCCTTCCCTTCTACGTTAACTACTTTTTTTACTTTATCGTAACTGAGATAAACATTCTCTGTGGTCGACACCAGCGAATCAATATCATTGATCTCCAGTTCTACAGGAGATTTTGAGAAGGCAGGTACAATATTTACTTTCCCTTCTTCAAAGATTGGTGCATATAAACGCAATTTTTCCGCAACATTTTTGAGCAATGTCCTGGATTTGATCATCTCAATCTCGTTCTCTACAATCTTCTTGGAACCAAAAATGTTGAAGGATTCAATGGCTTTGGAATCATCAACGCCTTTTCTTTCGTCTTTAATAAGAATTGAGGCAGAAGCTTCATATTCCGGTACTTTATATCTTATATAAGTATAAGCTGCTGCAGCTCCTAAAACGAGCATTATTACGAAAAGCGGCCAATAAGGAAGATACCTGAACATCAGTTGGTTAATCAGGCTACCATCCTGCTGTATTCCATTCTTCTTTGTTACCTGTATACGACTCATACTTTCTTTCTTACTGGTCTTGTTAAAGTACTCTTGTTAATATTATAGCAATGAATGAAAGACCACTCAGGAAACTTGGCAAAAGCTGTTGTGCTCTGCTGGTCTGGGCCACTCTCGCTGAATTGGGTTCTACATACACTACATCATTAGACTTCAGATAATAATACGGTGACGTAATAATATCCGGAGAGTTAAGATCAATTCTTTTTACAATCTTCGTTCCTTTTTCTTCTCTTATCAGCAATACATTATCCCTACGGGCGAATATTGTCAAATCTCCCGCCATGCCTATGGCTTCAAGGATAGATATTCTTTCATTAGGGACCGGTACTACAGTCGGCCGGGCCACCTCACCAATAACCGTTACGCGGTAGTTGAGGTAACGAACAGTCACAATAGGCTCCACCAGTAACTTTTTTTCCAGTAGTTGGGAAGTTATTTCCTCTTTTAGCTTTTGCTTAGTTAGACCGGCAGCCTGAATTTTGCCCAAACTGGGGAATTCTATAAATCCATCCTGGCTCACCAGATATCCGTATGAAGGAGCTATATTACCTGTGGTAGCCAATGTATTTGTTACAGTTGAAAACACCATATTAGGCGCATTAAACATTGCAGTAGCCTGAGGATTTGGACTTGAAACAGTAATGCTAAGAATATCACTTTTCTGAATAACAGGCTCCATATTAACAGCAGCAGAAGTGATTACTCCTTCCTGTATTTGGTCGAAGTACCGGATCTTCTTCATGTTCACACAACTGCTAAATACAAATAGAGAAGCCAGGACAAGCAAATACAGTGGTGAATTTCGGGTTGTAAGTAATCCTGTTTTCATAGATGATCAACTGATAATTATATATCTTTTAGTTTAACAAGCTTGAAGTCTGGGGTTCTTCGTCAAAAGAGGTAGGACAAGAAAATTGACTACATCTGTTGTAGGATATTCACACTTAGAAGAACGAAAATAAACTTTAAATGCCGCAAATCAAAATTTCGAGCCTCAAATTCTGGCTAGATTATTCACTTTCAACTCCTTGTTGCAACATCCAATTGCGAATCCCATACCAAACTCCACAATGCATGTTAAGATTCTATAACTGTTATAAACTCTTATTTATTGCCCACAGGATCAAAAACTTGGCGAGGAAAGACTACAACCCATTAATGATTTTTGCAATATCTTCAGGAAGTGAGATATAATCGGGTCTAAAGAATTTCATGGCCGCTTCGGGCATAGAAGGAACATCGGCTGTAGAGGGGTCCTGGACAATGGTAAGTCCCCCGTTTTCCCTGACCTTTTGTATACCTGCAGCGCCGTCATTATTACCTCCTGATAACAGAATACCTATTAGTTTTTTGCCATATATACTAGAGGCCGATTCCAGAAAAACATCAATACTTGGCCGGCTGAAGTTCACTTTTTCTGAAGCATCCAGGGAAAAACTGTAGTCTTTTTCTACGAGGAGATGGTAATTGGGCGAGGCGAGATAGATCACACCAGGTAAAATACTCTCCTTCTCTTCCACTTCTTTTACCTTATATATGCTTTTGGAAGCCAACAAGTCGGCCAACATAGGTTCGGGGGTTTCTTTACGATGCATCACGATAACTATAGCAAAATTCTTTTTCCAAAGATGTTGGAGAATTTCGATAATTACCTGCAAACTCCCGGCAGAACCGCCAATGGCGATAAGCTCATAAGTGGTTTTATTTACGTCATTTTCCGCCATATTTTTTCGTTGCCTTCAAGTTGTACGTATCTTTTTCCCATATTTGAGAACTTGATCTGCTCTTTAGCGCCAAGCGCTAAAAAACCCAGCCGTTCCAGGCTGCTGTCAAAAAGGTTGAGCACTTTGTCCTGCAACTTCTTATTAAAATATATCAATACGTTTCTGCAAACAATTAGTTGAAACTCATTAAACGACCAGTCTGATACAAGATTGTGCGTGGAAACAATCATCTTTCTGTTAAGCGCATCATCAAATTTTGCATGATCGTATTTAGCGGTATAATAGGATGAAAACTCTTCTGTTCCCCCAGCCAGGATATAGTTCTCCGAATATTGTTTCATGGCCGATAAAGGATAAATACCTTTAATGGTTTTCTTTAAAACACCCGGATTGATATCAGTAGCGTACAACAGAGATTTATTTAACAGGTTAGCTTCTTTAAGCATGATGGCCATTGAATACACTTCTTCACCGGTAGAACAGCCTGCATGCCAAATCCGTATAAAAGGATGGGTGGCCAGCACAGGCAGCACATGCTCTTTTAAGGCCCTATAGAAAGAAGGATCGCGGAACATTTCGGTGACATTCACAGTAACCTCCTCCACAAACCGACTGAGATACTTGTCATCATTAATGATCCGTCTCCTGAATTCGTTAAAACTATTGAACTTGTCGAGTAAAAATAAACGGTTAATTCGTCTCTTTACTGAAGCGCCGGAGTAATCGGTAAAATCATATCCAAATCGCTCAATGAGATCGTTTAGCACTATAGCTACTTCTTCATCACCTATTAACTCTTTCTGCAAGTGTGTTGACTTTAAAATATAATTTAAACACGATCATACAACCATACTCTTAGCAATGACAGAAGCTGATCTTTATCAACAGGTTTGGTAATGTAGTCAGAAGCTCCTGAACGAATACATTTTTCACGGTCACCGGCCATGGCTTTAGCGGTAACCGCGATGATAGGTAATTTCCCGAAACCCGCCATCGATCTGATCTTCATCATGCTTTCATATCCGTCCATTATGGGCATCATCATGTCCATTAGCACAATATCAATGGATGGATTAGCTTTTAACTGCTCAATAGCTTCCCGTCCATCAGTAGCTGAAATAATACTCATGCCATGATTCTCCAGTGCCTTGCTTAATGAAAAAATATTCCGCACATCATCATCGGCTATCAACACTTTTTTATCCTTCAATACCTCTGTTAATCTTCCCAATTTTCGAAGCGACTCATTGGGAACAGTCTGTCTTTTTTCCTGTTTAAGATGTAAAAACAAGGACACTTCATCCAATATCCGCTGATAGGAATGGGCAGTTTTTAACACAATTGAGTTCACATATTGTTTTAACCTTCCTTCTTGCATCAAAGAAACATTTTTCCCTGTAAAAACTATGATCGGCAACAGTTCCAGTCCGTTTGTTTGCTTAATCTTCTCCAATGTAGCGTACAACTCATCTCCAAATGTGCCATGATCCAAAATCACACAGCTTTGATCCTTGCTTAACAGATAATCAATGGCTTCATCTACTTCTTTTTTGATAGCAGGAAAAATATTGAAGTTCTCCAGGAAATAGCAAAGAGCTTTGGCATGAACAGAGTTTTCCTCGATAATAAGTACTTTACGGGGCTCATTCTTCAATACATTCTCAATCCGGTGCAAGACTTCGCTCATTTTATCGGGACTGTCATCCTGGGTAATTAACATAGCGGATTGGTTTTTCTCAATGGTTTCTTCCTCTATATCTTCTTTTACCGCTTCGTTGAATGATGGATCGCCTAGTATTTCCTGTGTAAGAGTAAGCGGAGCGTTATCGGGCTTTTTTAAGGGAATAATCAAACGGAACTCACTGCCTTTGTCAGGTTCGCTAGAGAGTTCAATCTGTCCCCCTAGCAAACGCGCAAGCTCTCTGCTAATAGAAAGCCCCAAACCCGTACCACCATATTGCCTCCTTGTTGATCCGTCCGCCTGCTGGAAAGCCTCAAATATCAAACGCTGCTTATCCTCTGGTATGCCAATGCCGGTGTCCTTTACACTAAATACGATCATTGAATCATCTGCCTCATGCTTTCTCACGTTAACGGTCACCGATCCCTTTTCCGTAAACTTCAATGCATTGGATATAAGATTTTTGAGGATTTGCTGAATCCTCATTTTGTCAGTTTCTATCCTGGAAGGTGTACTGGTGGCGATATGGATATCGAACTCCAGGTTCTTTTCACGTGCTAACGGAGTAAATAACGAGCGAAGATCATTAGTAATTTCTTTTATACTGATTTGCTGGAATTCCATCTCCATTTTACCTGACTCGATCTTTGACAGATCGAGAATCTCATCAATAAGCGATAGCAGACTCTCTCCTGAATTCTGTATCACCTGTGCATATTCTATCTGCTCAGCATTTAAATTTTCATGGTTGTTTTCTGCCATTAACCGTGACAATAATAAAATAGAGTTGAGTGGTGTACGCAACTCGTGCGACATGTTGGCCAGGAACTCTGACTTGTATTTTGTAGTGATCGCCAGTTCTTTCACCTTACGCTGTATCTCTTCATTTCTTTCTTCTATCAGTTGATTTTTTTCCTCCAGCAGCGTTGTCCTTTCTTCCAACTCCATATTAGCCTGCATCAATTCTTCCTGCTGTACTTTTAACTCTTCTTCAGACACCTGCAATTTCTGCGACTGGGCCCTTAACTCCTCATTGATATTTTCCAGTTCTGAATGCTGTGCCTGCAGCTCTTCAGATTGTGATTGTGTTTCTTCCAGCAAAGCCTGTAATTTTCTTCTGCTTTGACTGGAATTGATGGCAATACCAACAGGTTCAGTAATAGAAGTAAAAAACTTTTGGCTGTTATGATCATATTTGCCCAACGTGCCAAGTTCCAGTACGGCTTTTAACACCCCTTCATATAGCACTGGTATTACGACAATAGATGCGGGTATCATATCACCGGCTATCGTTGTCACCACAAAATCCTTATCAGTCAATCCGTCTACAGTAAGAATTTTTTTCTCAATTGCCGACTGCCCAACAATACCTTCTCCCAACTGAATAGTTTTGTCATGATCGCCGGAGAATGCGTAACCAGCCTGGAAAAAAAGCTCGTTCTTTATTTCATTATATAGGTAGAGCGTACCAATATTACTCTCTGTGTATTCGGCAATAAAATTGAGTATACTTGCCGATAGATCTTCAATATCCTGTTCCCCTGACATCCGCTTGGATAATTCTGCCATTCCTGCCTGGCGCCACTCCTGTTCTGCAAGAGAAGTAAATGAATAATGCAGAGAAGTGGACATTTTATTTAATGAGCCTGCCAGGCTCCCTAACAAATCTTTATTTTCATCATCAATGCGCGCAGTATAATTTCCCTGCGCAACCTTATCCGCTATACTTTGTATGATTTCGATACGCTGGTTAACTTCCACATCTTTCTGCAGCAATTCTTCCTGGAGTGATACCCTTTCCCTGTAATCGCCAATTATTCTCCCATAAAAAACACCAATAATAAGCAATGAGAGCAAAGCTGCTATAACGATAAGCATGGGAGTGTACCGTGAATACTTATTAAGTTCGTCTATCCTACTTTTCAATAATCCCCTTTCCAGGTCCTCCATCTGGCGAATCAAAGTCCTGGCCTCATCCATATACAGTTTACCCTGATCCAAAAACTCCCGACCCATTTTTTCTTCTTCTGTCGTGCGCCTGATCGCCTCCATAAGAACATTTAACCGCGCATCAATAATTTTTTCCAGTTGGTTAATATTATTTTGTTGATCAGGATTATCTACCGTTAATGATTTGATCTTAATAACCTGGTTCCTGATATCGATGAGATTGGACTGCACCGGCTCGGTAAAAGCCACATCACCTGTTAAGAGGTATCCACGCTGACTTGTTTCGGCCTCCAGCAGCAAAGTTTGTGTCTTATCTAATTCAATAATAATCTGGTGAGTATGATCCACCAGGCTGGAGCTTCTTAGCAAATTACGGATACTGATGTATGATGCGATAGAACTAATAAGCAATATAAACAGGGAAAAACCAAAACCTATGACTACGTTACGTTTAAATGAATTAGGCATAGAATAGTTATTTATTGAACAGCAGCTTCGTTAGCTGTGACAGCATTTTTTTGATAAATAGGAATGGTGATATCAAATCTAGTACCCTCTCCTTCTTTACTGGTTACGGAGATAGCACCATTGTGTTTTTCAATTATCTTTTTAACTATAGCAAGACCGATACCTGTACCTTCAAAAGCATCTCTTGAATGCAGGCGTTGAAACATTGTAAAGATTTTTTCTTTATAGGCCTCGTTAAAGCCTATACCATTATCACTAATAGAAATTACGCAAACTTTCTCATTATTCACTTCCTTAACTTCTACTTCTATTTTTACAACAGGAGGAATATCTTTCCTGGAAAACTTTAGTGCATTACTGATAATATTCTGTAACAACTGCCTGACCTGTCCGGGAATAACCTGCATTTGGGGAAACTCTTCTACCAGGATGGTGGCATTTTTTTCAGTGATCAACAACTCAAGATCGGTTTTCAGTTCCCTGATAATTTTATTGATATCAGTCATCTGAAACAACCCTTCTCCCGAGAGTTTAGAATAATTCAACAGATCATTGATCAGAGTAGTCATACGTTGTGAAGCAAGAATAATTTTATCCATGTACACCTGTCCCTCGGGATTCTGGATAAAAAACTCATTTTTAATCCTGTCACTGTAGATCTGGATCTTTCTTAAAGGCTCCTTGAGGTCGTGCGATGCAACAGACGCATACTGTTGCAGGTCATGATTGCTCATTTCAAGTTGTTTGTTGCTATTATACAACTCTTCAGTACGTTCAGCTACACGCTGCTCAAGACTATGGTTAAGATCAGAGAGTTCTTTTTCGGCTTTTTTTCTTATTTCAATTTCTTCCTTCAGAGCGTTTTGCATTTCATGCAACTCTCTGCGTTGTTCCGACAGCCTGTAAAAAGTTTTTACTTTGAGCAGTAATACATCAGGGTCAAATGGTTTGGTAACATAATCAATCCCGCCTGAATCATACCCCTTTGTAATAAATGTTTTATTGATCTTAACCGCTGAAAGGAATATGATCGGTATATCTTTTGTTTTTCCGAAACCGGTAATCGCTTCCGCTACTTCAAAGCCATCCATTTCCGGCATCTGAACATCTAGTATAATCAGGGCATAAAAATTTTTCAGGACCTTTTTAAGCGCCTCTTCACCCGAGGTAGCCGTATCAACATCAAAACCGTGTATTTCCAGAAGCTTCTTAAGAGAAAATAAATTTTCCTGTTTGTCGTCTACTATCAATACCATAACCGAAAGTAGGAAAAAAGGTTTGGAAATGACCGCTATTATCTTATCTCCACCACGAACTGTCTTCCGCATTACCTGCGCACATACACCCATAGCGGGCAAGTTTTCAAGCGCATAATGATTGAAGTGGAAATAAGCCGTACATACAACGGACCCTGACCGATGAGAACACTAACCTGAAGAACTATGAACTTTTCGTCTTCTCTGCTCTTTTGATACTTAGAAGCCTTAGCTTGTCTCCTACTATCCATATCACATCCCCGGCACGAATTATCTGGGAAGAGTCAGGATTCACGATACGTTCTCCCTTGGTCTCTACGCCCACAACCAAACCCCTGGTACGTTCCCTAATCCCTGATTCTCTGATTGTTTTGTCGACCAGGATAGAGCCTTCATTAACCTGGTAGTGCCATAGGGTAACTTCAGACTTTTTACTTTCTGTGGTTGTCGTAGTTAATTCTACATCATTGCGAAACTTATCGAGTTGCTCATCAGTACCAATTACCAGCAGATGGTCATATGGGAATATTACCGCATCGCGTTTGGGAGCATTAATTACTTTCGAGCCCCTTTCTATTGTAGCTATGTTGATCCCGAATTTTTCTCTTAAGCCGAGTTCAAGGAGGGTTTTACCAATGCCACTCCATTCGGGTTTTACCTCAAATTTTTCCATGTGGGCATCCCATGGAGAAAGATCTTCGGTATTTTCTTCTGTTTCCTTCTCGTAAAAATTAAGTAAAAACCTATCCTCTATTCTTAAATAAAAGATCTTAATTTTTTTTGAGGCAATAGTTAATACAGCCAATATAATAGCAGCAACACTTATAGCAATAGTAGTAGTAAAAAAGCGGCTCAGCAGAAATCCTATGACAAAAATGGCCAGGGCAAACCGCAGGCTCTGAAAAACAACCAAACCCTGTCTTGACCCGGTCTGCGTCCATATCTGCTTTACAGTTTCCCGTCTTGGCTGCTTGATCGCCAGCGCCCACAAAAAAGGCGAAATAAGCAGAAAGGTTATGAGTACCGCTACAATCTTGGCTGCAGGATTTCCATTCAGGGTGGTTTGTATATAAGGTAAAAGATAATTAACAGACAATACAATAATAGCGATGATAATAACCATCTGTAATACAGTATTGAGCAAATGCGACCGTAGAAACTGTTGCCATTCACTGGAGTTCCCGACGTTCTGTGGTCTATTACTATACCGGTTGACGGCACTAATGAATTTTGAAGGCAACACTTTGTTGAGCCACTCATACATGGGATCGGAGAACTTGATCATGTAAGGTGTGGTGAATGTAGTAACAGCAGATACTGCCACAGCTATAGGGTAAAGGAAATCGCTGGTCACTTTTAGTGTCATACCCAAAGTGGCAATGATAAAAGAGAACTCGCCAATCTGCGCCAGGCTCATTCCCGCCTGTACAGAGGTCTTAAGAGACTGCCCCGATAAAAGAGCACCTGTCGCAGTACTAAAAGTCTTGCCCAACAAAGTAATCACGGTAATCAATAATACTGGTCCCCCGTACTGCACCAGCATCTCCGGATCGATCAACATTCCTACCGAAACAAAGAATATAGACCCGAACAAATCCTTAACTGACTTAATAAGATGCTCAATCTTACTGCCGTAAGTAGTTTCAGCAAGTATGGATCCCATGATGAATGCACCGAGAGCAGGTGAAAATCCGACAATCACCGCCAGCCAAACCATGAGCAGACAAAGAGCAATAGATATGATCAATAACGTTTCTTCGCTCATCAGGGACCTAAGTCTTCTCAGCAGGGTTGGAAGAAAAAATATGCCTGATAAGAACCAAAGCATCAGAAAAAATACCAGCTTGGCTACAGACCATAACATTTCCGTTCCGGAAAAATGAGCACTCACTGCTAAAGTGGATAACAGTACCAGTAATACGATAGCCACCAGATCTTCAACCACCAATATTCCAAATACCAGTCCGGCAAACATCCTTCCCTTCACGCCCAATTCATCAAAAGCCCTGATAATAATTGTTGTGGACGAAATACTTAATACGCCACCCAGGAAAATACTGTCGATTCTGGACCAGCCCATCAGCGAGCCGGTAACATAACCAATCACCAGCATAGTGACCACTTCCACAACTGCGGTAATGGATGCCGGTGCTCCGACTCTCAGCAATTTTTTAAAACTGAATTCCAGGCCCAGGCTAAAAAGAAGAAAGATAACACCTATTTCCGCCCATACTTGTATATTCTCCAGATCTGTAACACTGGGTACTATGGTAAAATGAGGTCCGACAAGAAAACCTGCTATCAAATAACCCAGCACTAGTGGTTGCTTAAGCTTTTTAAAAAGCAATGTCACCAGTGCTGCGGCACAAAGAATAAGCGCAAGATCAGTTATAAGATTAGGAAGATGGATCATCCCAGCAAAAATAGCCGGATGATTTTATTGTACCAGTAATTTTTCCGAGTATTTATCCAATCCGTTAGTATAAATAACCTGATAAGCACCGGTATTAAGATGAGCGATATTCAACCTGGTTTGAGTAGCATTGGCCTGCATATTCATCTGCATTACCAATACACCACCCATATTATACACCATTATACGTCCATCACTTTTTGCAGCAGGATGTCTAAAGTTTACCACACCGCTGGCAGGATTAGGATATAACTTTGTTGTCTTTACTTCTTCAGTAAGGGTACGGGTAAGTCTCGTTGATGTCGGAATATCCAGTAGCTGATTAATACTCATGGTTTTTGTATTGTAAGCAACAAAAGCTATATCACTGTCTCCGCTTAATACAATTTTAAAATAAGCTACACTACTTATGTTTGAGGAATTGATACCAAAAGCACTGAAATCGGCAGCCCATAAACGCATATTCCTTTCTGTCTGAGTAAAGTTAGAAGCCAGAATAGTAGATCCTGTCGCTTCGTAGAAATCTGCCACCCAACGACCAACACTACCAATATTAGTCAGATTAATATCTACATGGTTACCGATCATGTTACCATTAATATCTGTAAAACAATATCTGTCATATTTTGAAGAGGGATCAGCCACCTGCGTTACCAGGATATCAGGAACACCATCACCAATATTGCTGGCTTCAAGATTAGTAACCGACATAAACATCGTACCTGCCGGTAAATTCGCTACGCACGTTCCAAGGTCAAGACCATTAGGTCCATCAACAAGATACTGGGAAAGGCTTCTTGAAGGAGCAGCACCCTTGCCATTATACACACCATCATACATTGCCCCCAATCCGATTTTAGTATTACCATTCGCTGTACCGGTCAGATTATGCATAGGCATCGCCATAAATTCCGCTTCTGTGAAATTCTCCCCATTAGCAGTTAACAATGCATCGTTTACCCCTGTTGAATATCTTGTACCACTAAAAGTAAAAGCCAAAAGATTATGGCTATTATCCGGTCTGACAGTACTGATATTAGCTACCCCCGATTTATAGAATCCGTTATAATCGGTGATAATTTCACTTACAGTTTGCGCAGTGGCAGACTTCACAACAACAGCAAGCATTAACGCTGTGGCCTTAAGCACGATTTTGTGAGTGATGGGTAACAGATTATTCATAAAAAATCAAATTATTAGCCCTTAAAGACCAATCCGATGCCAAAACCAAAATCACTTGATAATCAATGCCCTAGAAAGTATTATTTAAAATAACCATTCCCATAGTGGGAGCAATTTTGTATTAACGAGAACCTTTCCCTTTTTGCGAAAGCCTATGGATGAAGGTCCTGATACCTCCAGGTTGGGGGACGACGAGATAAAATTTTTCCAGAATGCACCTCGTGAAAGTAAGCAAACAAGCAGCAAGAATAGTATCATGGATTTCTATACAAGTAAATATGATATGAAAATCTAATAAAACCGGCGCAAGCGCAACACGATGCTATAAAATCATCCACAGAATCATTTTAATGTAGCATGTACTGATGATTCAATATATTTAGCAGTTTTAGTTTTCACCAATTAAAAATCCACTTACATGGAAAAAGAAAAGTTTTCAATCATTAAATCATTATTAAAGAGATTATATAAGCCGGTCTTGATCTTCCTGATATTAATGGGAGCCAACTTTGTGCTGGAGTTAATAAGCGTTTCTCCTAAGATATATTACAATTTAGATAAAACTATTGATGTACTTCTGACTATTTCCTTTGCTTTTATACTGATTGGGTTTGTGAATGTAGGACAGGATTATACTATGAATATGTATGATCTTAAAAAAGAGAATAATCTGAAAGAAAGAAAGATCAGAACGCAATTACAGTTTTTAAGAAAACTGCTCATCACCATCATTATTATTCTCACCGTCTGCGCAATCTTATTAAGTTTTGAAAACATGAGAAAGTTAGGTGCAGGGCTACTTACAGGCGTTGGATTAAGTGGAATTATTATCGGTTTCGCAGCACAAAAGTCGCTGGGAAATCTGCTTGCCGGACTTCAAATAGCTTTTACCCAACCTATAAGAATAGATGATGTGCTGATAGTAGAAGGCGAATGGGGCCGGGTGGAGGAAATTAACCTTACTTACGTTGTACTAAACATATGGGACAAAAGAAGACTTATTCTTCCTATTAATTATTTTATTGAAAACCCATTTCAAAACTGGACACGAAAGTCTTCCGATCTGTTAGGAGTTGTATTTCTGTACCTTGACCATACAGCTCCTATTAACGAAATGAGAGAAGAGCTCAAAAGAATATTAAAAGATGCTCCCTTATGGGACGGTAATGTTGCGGTTGTTCAGGTAACAGATGTTACCGAACACAACATCCAGGTGAGAATATTAGTAAGCGCCGCTAACTCTGGTCAGGCTTTCGAACTAAGGTGTATTGTAAGGGAAAAACTGATCGAATTTATTCAAAAGAACTATCCGACAGCTCTTCCAAAAACCAGGGCAGACATTATCAGATCAGCCGATCAAAACCGCACGGCAATGCTGGCGGAATAAAGACACGATATTTGTTTTGCTACGGTTATCCAACTCCCAAAATATTCTTTGTCAGCAATATTGTTGGCTTTAACCGCCAAACGATATTTGCTCGTATTGTAAAACAGGGTGGCACTATGATTGTAGGAGTAACCCGTTATTATATTCAATCCCTTAACCAGATTGGCAATGAACTGAATTGTTTTAATTATGTTATTGGGAAAACTGATTACGAATTCAGAAAATTCCCTCATCTTAGATAATCAATAATTATAAACCTACAAGCATGTATACGATAGCCAGCAAAATGAAATTATTCCCAGGCTTTGAAGAAGAATATAAAAAACGTCATGATGAATTATGGCCCGAACTCAAAGAATTATTAACAGATACAGGTATTAAGGAGTATTATATTTATCTGGATGAAGACACGTTAACGCTGTTCGCTTTTCTGAAATGCGATGACCTTGAAAAACTGAACGCAATCTCTGCTCATCCAATAATGAAAAAATGGTGGCACTATATGAAAGATATTATGGAGACTAACCAGGATGAATCTCCAACCAATATTTCGCTTAAAGAAGTATTTAATTTAAACTCTTTGTAAATATTCTGCTTTTTAACGGCACACATAAGAACCAGGAAGCTTCTCAAAATCAATAGGAATTAATCGGTCAACTGAAATGTTAAAATAATTATCTCATATACCAGAGAAATCACTTTTCCATACCGCTTCCGCATAAAAATCTATTAAGAGTAGAATCCAGAGTCAATAAGCTAATATATTAACAGACCATTTGTAATCTGCCAGAATATTCTGACGTCTAAAATTTCATATCATCATTTTCAGAATGGTAACTGTAAGCGACCATTGAACCAATTAAAACTTAAAAAGATGAAAACGTTGAAAATCTTCCTGGGTGGACTGATCATGCTTCTTGGAGTGACGATCGCCGACAGCGCCAAAGCGCAGCCGGGCTTTAGAGCCAATGTGAGCTTTAATGATTTTTACGTTACACTCAGTCCTTATGGCCGCTGGATGAATATGCCACGCTATGGTCAGGTTTGGATATATAATCAATCCGACTTTCGTCCTTATTATACCAACGGACAGTGGATGGAAACAGATCTTGGATATTCATGGTCGTCCGGCTACCCCTGGGGATGGGCTACTTTCCACTACGGAAGATGGGAGTATGATCCTTTTTACGGATGGTTCTGGATTCCCGGTTACGAATATGCCCCAGCCTGGGTAGTATGGAGCGAAGCGAATGGTTATTATGGATGGGCGCCGCTTGGGTTTGGCGTAGATATCAATATTTCAATCGGGCTTATTCCAGCTAACCGATGGATGTATGTTCCGAGAGCAAGGATTGGGTATGCCCGCATTGATAGGTATGGTGTGCCCCAGCAAAGAGCACATATCTATTACAAGCAGCAAAGACCCATCGTAAATGTACACGTGTATAACAATGTTCGTTATGATAGAGGTCCAGTTAGACAGAACAACAACAGACAGGGTTACGCGCAGAATAATTACAGGAATAACGGTAATAACATCAATAATAATCCTAACTATGGCAGCAGACCAGAAAGGAGAAGATCAGAAGTGAGTGCTCCACCAACTGCTCCTAACAATAATGTAAGGCCGCAGCCGTCAAATCCCCCTACCAGCAATCAGTCTGGAAGCCGTCCGGAGATAATAAGAAGGCCGGAAGCAAGGAATTATAATAATTCCAATAATAATAACAGGAGTAGCACAGAGATCCTCAGGGCCCAGGAAAGAGCACAAAGCGCCAGGAGTAGTACACAAAGCTCACAAAGTCCAAGAATTAATAGAAACGAATCCAATGTGAACAGGAGCCAGGGAAACAGTAATATGTCGCAGGAACGCAAGCAAAGAGTGTACAAAGCAGAATCTATGCGGCGATAAATTTTAATAACTGTTATCTTCGGGCTTTTAAAGAGCAGCGATGGCCAAAAAAGTCCTGGTAGTTAAATTAGGTACAACAGTTATTACTGGCAGTAACGGAAATATAGATACTTCAATCATTAAGAAAGTAGCGCTGGAAATTGCGCTACTTTCTTCTTCCTATCATATCGTTCTGGTGTCAAGCGGAGCTGTGGGAAGCGGCAAAAAGTTCATGAACAACTATAAGGGAACTTTGTCAGACCGCAAAGCGGCAGCGGCCATTGGCAATCCATTGCTAATGAACATGTATCACCAGCAATTCGGTAAACATGGTATCAACGTAGCGCTGGCGCTTTGTGAGCGCGTACACTTTTCAAAACGCCAGCAGTTCTTACAGTTAAAAGAAACCTTTCATACACTTTGGGAGAATAATATTATTCCTATTGTTAATGAAAATGATCTAGTCAGCAATGTCGAGATCAAATTTTCTGATAATGACGAGCTGGCTACATTAATAGCTGTAGGCTTTGACGCAGAAACGATGATTCTCTGTACTTCTTCAGGGGGATTGTTGGATAACAACAAAAAAGTCATTCCCCGCATAGAAAAAATTGACCAGGCTATACTAAAATATGTAAGTACAGAAAAAAGCGGACTGGGCTTGGGAGGCATGATCTCAAAGCTGACTTTCACCCGCAGGGCCGTATCCTTAGGAATTAAAGTAATTATCTGCGGATTAAAAGGTGAGCAGCCACTCAGCGATGCACTAAAACAAAAAAACGGTTCTTATTTTGTTCCCCAGCCTTCTACCTTGCGTTCGAGGCAAAAGTGGCTGGCCAGCGGATCACTTACTCTTGGCTCTATATATATAGATAAAGGCGCTGCCAAAGCCTTACAATCCAGGAAAAGTCTGTTAACAGTGGGAATTAAAAAAGCCGATGGTAAATTTGCTGCCGGAGAAGTAGTACAGTTGATAGATGAAGAAGAGTTGCTTATAGGAGTAGCCAAGACCCGTTTATCGGCGGTTCAGATCAATAAAGAAATCAATACCAAGAATATTATCGCCGCTCATGCGGATGATATCGTTTTATTTTAGCAATTATGGAAAAAGTTTTATCAGCGATCATCAAAACAAGTAAAGCCGCCACCAGTCTTCAACAACCTTCCGGTAGCGAAATCAAGAAACTATTGATTGCACTTGCTAATGAAATTGTTGCCAATACGAAATCACTCATAAAGGAAAATCAAAAAGACATTAGCAAGCAGGATCCTGATAATCCGCGTAACGACAGGTTGTTACTCAATGAGCAAAGAATAAAAAACATTGCTGCCAGCATAAAGAAAGTCGCTTCCCTACCCGATCCTACAGGTAAAGTGCTGGAAGAAAGAACATTACCCAACGGTTTACATCTTCAGAAAAAAGCTGTTGCCCTTGGAGTAGTAGGCGCCATCTATGAATCCCGGCCAAATGTAACATTTGATATAGCTGCACTTTGTTTAAGAAGCAGAAATGCCTGTATTCTGAAAGGTAGCAGTGAGGCCGAACATACCAACCAGCTTGCTGTAAAGATTATTAAAAAGGTATTGAAAGCGCATGGTATAAATACTGATGTAGTTACTCTCCTACCCTCAGCACGCGAAGTGGTGCAAGAAATGTTTACCGCTACAAAATATATTGATGTACTAATTCCCAGGGGCTCCGATAATCTGATTCAGTACGTAAGAAAAAACAGTCTTGTTCCTGTCATTGAAACAGGCGCAGGTGTATGCCATGTATATGTTGAAGAAAATGCTGATATCAATAAAGCAGTGAAGATTGCTGTTAATGCAAAAACATCACGCCCCTCTGTTTGTAATGCTATCGACACCATATTGATAGATAAAAAAATTGCTCCTGTTTTTCTTCAAAAATTAAGTCCCGAGTTTGAACAATGGGGAGTGGAAATCTTTGCTGACCCTACTGCCTATAAAATACTTAAGGGTTACACTCATCTGCAAAAAGCTTCCAGGGAAGATTTCGGAAAGGAATTTCTAAGCTTAAAATGTGCTGTTAAGGTGGTCAATAATATTGACGAAGCGCTGAATCATATAGCCACTTATTCTACCCGTCACTCCGAAGCTATTGTTACTGAAAATAAAAAATCGAGCAACAGATTTATAAAAGAAGTGGATGCTGCGGCTGTTTATGCTAATGCGTCTACACGCTTCACCGATGGTGAAGAATTCGGGCTTGGAGCAGAAATAGGAATATCTACCCAAAAATTACATGCTCGCGGACCCTTTGCCCTAGAAAAACTGGTTACTGAAAAATGGATCGTAACAGGCAACGGACAGATCAGATAAATTTTTTAACCAGTGCCGACCATTCTTCCTGGAGAGAAACACGTGCCTCTGGTTGACCGGCTCTGTTATACCAATACCGCGCGTTGAAGGAATCGCCTTCCTTACGGTGAAGATAGGCATGAATCCATGCTGCATTTTTATCCGGCATATTCTCTACAATATCATGTGCTGAACGCCAATTGCCTTTTCTTTCATGCCAAAGCGATTTTAATAATTCATTTATTCCGGATGGAGGATTACTGGCAGAAAGACTATCTACAAATTCTTCGTATTGCATACTTCAAATTTATAAAACCATTTCATTAAACAGTTGATTGAGTTTTGCCATAGGGTCTGTACATAATCCCGGATGAACTTTTGAGCTTTGCACTATAGTACTCCTGGTAGCCGTCAGCCATCTAAACCTCGATGCTATATCCATTCTGGCAATGGGACTATTTGTAGCAGTGCCGTTACACACTGCCTCAAAAGCTTTCAGATTATTGTTGATCAGCTCGATATCTGCTTTTGTACATAGAGACCGAAGTTTTTCTTCATTCATATGGATCATTGATCTTAAAAAACGGAGCGAAGGGCAGTAAAGAATAACACCAACATTGAAAAACTCCTCTCTTTCAACCTTGGGCACTACACGGATAACCGCATATTCAAATGAGTGTTGTTCTTGCATGTTGTGCTTCTTTTTCAAAAATCGCCGAATGCTCCAGGCGTGTTTGTAAAAAATCAAGATACACTTTTCTTATTTCCTGTGGACCTTCGGGAAAATCACCCGTAGTTAACCATTCAACAGGTAATGCTTCAATAATCTCTTTTAACCGTTCGTATGTGAGCAGTTCCCTACTTATTTTTCCTGCTTCCTCAATTTGCGTTGCCTGTGGAAGCAATACATGATCTTTTACCTGCACAAAAGGCTTAACCGCCTGTTCTTTCCAATTTGCCCACGAATGATGAAAATACAAAGATGCGCCATGATCTATCAACCAAAGCTCATTGTTCCAGGTGAGCATATTAGTATTTTTCGGGGTCCGGTCAACGTTGGTCAGTAAACAGTCGAGCCACACTATTTTGGAAGCCAGCAAAGTATCTACAGTTGTTACCGCAGGATCAAATGTGATTGAACCCGATAAGTAATGAAGTGCCAGGTTAAGTCCCGTGCTCGCTTTTAAGAGATCCTGGATTTCTTCATCCGGCTCTGTGCGTCCAAAACTGCTTTCCAGGTTGGCGAATACTATTTCAGGTACTTTTAAGCCGAGTGTGCGTGCTATTTCTCCCCCGATCAGTTCTGCTATTAACGATTTAATTCCCTGTCCCGCTCCTTTGAATTTCAATACATATAAAAAGCCATCATCTGCTTCTGCAATGGCCGGCAAAGAGCCCCCCTCACGGAGAGGCGTAACATACCGGGTAACAATAACAGTACGAAGAGAATTCATCATCACTCAAATATAGGTTTTCCAATGCACAGGTAATAAGTGTTACAAAAAAAGAAGCTGCCCCTTTTGAAACAGCTTGCCATTACCCCATACGAAAAATCATTAGAGGTGATAGAATGAAGAAGTGAAATGTAATAACCAGTTTATAATTAACCAACCGGAAATAACAGTTAGCGGATAAACATTCTTTGCAACGAGAGTCGCGAAGAGTCAGCAGGCATACCAGCAGCCTTTATTACAGAAGTTTCTCCAAATCGTTTCTTTACGCTATCAATAGCCTGGTACAAATTGATCATCTCATGTGTATCTTCAAAGAGGTTAATCTGGTAATTACCGGCAATAAGATGACTGAACCTGACACCTACTAATCTGACGAGCAATCTGCGATCGTATAAGTGATCAAATATTTCTTTTACCGTTTTCAATAATACATGGTCTGCACTGGTATATGGAATAGTTAGTTGTCTGGTGAAGGTTTCAAAATTGGCATATCGCACCTTAACAGTAATACAACCTGTTAATTTGTTTTGCTGCCTGAGCTCAAAAGCAATTTTTTCTGTCATACGCACGAGCTCGGTTCGAAGAAAATGAACATCCGTAGTATCATGAGAAAAAGTATTTTCCGTTGAAATGGATTTCTGTTCATGATAAGGAACCACAGGCGTTTCATCGATCCCATTAGCTTTTCTCCACAGATCGATACCAGTTTTACCCATCAGGTTTTCCAGTAACAACACAGGTATCTCGCTCAATATCTTAACAGTGCTCACTCCCATTTTCAGAAGCTGAAATTCTGTTTGTTTGCCAATACCGGGAATTTTACCCACCCTTAAAGGTGCGAGAAAGGATTTTTCTAACCCGAAAGGAATATGAAGCTGGCCATTGGGTTTAACTTCGTTGGTAGCCACTTTACTGATGAGTTTGTTACTGGCCAATGCCCATGAGACAGGCAGACCTGTATGTGCAGTCACTTTTTTCTTTAGTTCGGTAGTAAATCCGTTACAACCAAAAAACCTGTCCATTCCCGTTAGGTCAAGATAAAATTCGTCTATAGAAGATTTTTCAAATAAGGGTACGGATTCACTGATAACCTCTGTAACAACCCGAGACATCCTGCTATACTCTTCCATATCGCCTTTGATAATAATTGCATGCGGACATAACCTCCTGGCTATCTTCATCGACATGGCGCTATGGATACCAAACTTCCGGGCTTCATAGCTGCAGGACGCCACCACTCCTCTATCACTACTTCCTCCGATCAGCACTGGTTTACCAATGAGGTTTGTATTTCTTTTACATTCTACAGAAACGTAAAACGAATCAAGATCAAAATGGGCAATATGCCTGTTTCCATTCAGTATCATGGTCAACTGCTCCTGTATTTTCGTTCTTTATATCCTACCGGTTCTGCCACCGACACTTCTACGGTTTGCACACCAAATTCTTCAGTTACTTTTCCCGTCAAACGATAAAAGCCCTTGCCTATCGGAAAATCATTATATACCTGGGGAAAATGAACAGTATCGACCCAGTCGAGAGCTGCATCCATAAAAGTGCCGAAACACATTTTTTGCCTGGTTGAAGTGGTCGTTATTTTATCGATAATGAAGTACACCAGCATGGTCACATTTTTTCCTACGTAAAGAGGGAGATCCTTTGCAGGCACATATTTGGCGGGATCATCATTGACTATTTCAAAAGGATTTCTTAATGGAAAATCAAGCAACTCTATTTCATCATAAATATCATCAAGCGGATCATCATGCAATGCAGGCAATGTAAAAGAAGGTGCTGCCTCTTCAAACATGGAACGGGAAGCCGGCACGTGTTGGTTATTCTTATTTTGCAAGTAACTGGCCCCCCAGAATAATTGTTTTTTTGATTTTCCGGTAAACCGGAAAGCGCCAATACTCACCAGGATGTTTAACTGCTCTTTACTGATATTGGTACGCTCTATAAAGTCTAGTAAATGTAAAAAAGGACCATTCTTTTTTCTTTCTTTCAATATATTGTCCACCCACTTCTGTTCTAACGATTTAATATGTATAAATCCCATCCACACATCGTTACCTTTTATGCATGTTGTATATTCACTCTCGTTTATACAAGGCAAATGAATGTTGGCACCGGTTTTTCTCAATTCAATAAAATAAAGTTCACGTGAATAAAATCCACCAAAATTATTGATCACAGCTACCATAAATTCTTTAGGATAATATGTTTTCAGAAAAAGACTCTGAAAACTCTCTACGGCAAAACTGGCAGAATGTGCTTTATTAAAAGAATAGCCGGCAAAACTTTCTATTTGTCTCCATACTTCTCTGGAAAGTTCTTCACTATGCCCTTTCTCTCTGCATTTAGCAAAAAAAGATTGTCTGATCAATGCGAACTGATTGTCTGTCCGGTATTTGCCGCTCATCGCCCTTCTCAATATATCTGCCTCACCTAAATTCAACCCGGCAAAATAATGCGCCACTTTAATAACATCTTCCTGGAAAACCATCACCCCAAAAGTTTCCGAAAGCAATTCTTTCATGATCGGATGCAGGTATTCAAATTTATCAGGATGATGATAGCGGTAGATATATTGCCGCATCATGCCCGACTGGGCTACACCCGGGCGAATAATGCTACTAGCCGCTACAAGTGTGAGATAATCATCACATCTTAATTTTTTCAAAAGCTGCCTCATACCAGGCGACTCAATATAAAAACAACCTATAGTATCTGCCCCTCTGATCCTCGAACAGACCTCCGGGTCGTTTTTGAATTTTTCTACCTGGCTAATATCTATTTCTACTCCCCTGTTTTCTTTGATAATGTGCAGACTTTCGCGAATATGCCCCAATCCTCTCTGACTTAAAATATCAATCTTGAATAGTTTGATACGCTCGGTAGAGAACATATCCGTCTGTGCAGTAGGAAAACCTTTGGGAGGAAGTGTAAGGGCTACATACTGATGAATAGGTTTCTCTGCAATCAATATACCACCTGCATGAATAGATAAATGGCTGGGAAAATTCTTTATTTTTTCAGCATACTGGAAAATCAACCGTTGGATATTATCGTCCCCTTTTCTTTTTGTTTGTAATTCATCTATTTCTTTCTTCGGTAATCCGAATACTTTTCCAAGTTCCCTCACCGCAGCTTTATACTGAAAAGTCGGATACATGCCTAACAAGGCAACATAGCGATACCCATAGCGTTTAAAAATATAATTAATTACTTCATCGCGATCAGCCCACGAAAAATCTATATCAAAATCGGGAGGTGATTTTCTTTCGGGATTTAAAAACCTCTCAAAATATAAATTCAATTCTATAGGATCAACATCGGTGATATGCAAACAATAGGCAATAATAGAATTAGCCCCGCTTCCTCTTCCAACATAATAAAATCCGCGTGAGCGGGCATAGCAGATAATATCCCGGGTGATAAGAAAAAAAACATTAAATCCCATTCCATTAATTATCCTCAGCTCATTAAGCACGCGCTCCCTTGCCATAGCGTTGTCAGAACCGTAACGCGACAGCAAACCTTTCATAGCAAGTTGCTCTAATAAAAGACGGTCATCTTCTTTTGACCCTGTAAATGTTTTCCTGTTCTTTTCTTCAGAGAAATCCATCTCAATACAACAGGAATCTATAATCGCTTTCGTATTGTCAACAATAAAAGGATAGCGGTGAAAATATTCCGCTAATACTTCAGCAGACATAAACCTTTCCGACATTGATGCCTGTGCACTTTCAGGAAGTTTGGATAACAGGATATTCTTATCGATAGCTCTTAACAACCGGTGGGTATTATACTGGGCTTTGCTATCAAAAGTAACAGGATGCCTGATGACCAACTTACCGGCATACAGACCGGTATCCATAGTAAACAACTTATTAACCTCTGAAAACAATATGCCGATCCGTTCATTTTCCCGCAACATTTCAGGCAGACGGGAACCCAAAGGATAAATGACAAAACCATCACCGGGATGATCAAAAAAATGAGAATGAAGAACAGGAGGAAATGGTTTTTGGTTAATAGCATGGTCCGATAAAAAAGCATTGATCCAGGTAAACCCTTCATTGTTTGCCGCCAGCAGAATATATAATAATTCATCGCCATTACGGACCTCCACACCCAATATGGGTTTTATTTGATACCGGTAGCAATAAAACACAAAATCCCATGCATCACAAGTGGTATTAATATTAGTTAGTCCGAGAGTTTTTATTCCCCTTTCGGCAGCCAATTGCACAAGCTCTTCGGTTTTAAACACCCCATACCGAAAACTGAAAAAAGATTTACAATTGATAAACATAGCTTACACAAGCTACGATATTTTACTAATATTTTTAGTATAATATAGCAAATAATATTAGCAAACATTAAGTAAGTGTTTATCAGGGTTTTACTCGTAAGTGCTATGTTCAAGGATCTGTTCCAGTCTTTGTGCAGAAGTGGACTCGGGGTTCACCAGATCATATAAGGTGATTCTATTGAGGAACTGGTCAATAATAAACTGGGTCATTTGCCAGAGGGAGCGTGAGGAACAGTCGACCGAGTGAGTGCAAAGTCTGAGTGTTCCGCCATGAGAACCACAAAATCCTTCGTCAAACAGAGAACCGCCTAATGCTTTTAAAACATCGTTGATGATTATTTCGGTAGCAGGACGCGCCAGCACATATCCTCCTTTATAACCAGGAGTGCTATTAATGAAACCGGCCATGCGCAATACGCGGGTAAGTTTAGCCACATAGTGATGGCTAATTCCTTCTCCTTCGCTGAGCTGGGGAATACTCATACCATTAGTATCTCCACAACCCGCTATCCGAAGCAGAATTCTCAATCCATATTCTTCTTGTGCAGTGATTTTCATTTCATCCGAATATTATCTGTCTTTTCAAGGGTCGCTCTTTTGTGATTCACAACCAGCCCAATTCGAACTGTGCTACTTCCGACATCATGCTTTTGTTCCAGGGCGGATCCCAGGTAACTGTAACAAAAACATCTTTAACTCCTTCAAGCTGTCTTATTTTCTGATCCACTTCAACGGGAAGCGACTGCGCAGCGGGACAACTGGGTGCAGTTAGCGTCATCACAACCTCTACTACATTATCGGGCTGAACATTCACTTTATACACGAGTCCCAGCTCATAAATATTTACCGGTAATTCCGGATCGTACACAGTGCGAAGCACTTCAACCACTTTTTCATTTAATGCTGCTGTATCCATAATTATTATTACCCTGCGGTTTTTATTTTATAGGCCAACGCATAATTTTTCATTTGTTTAACCATCGCGAGCAGTCCGTTCGAACGTGTTTGTGCCAGGTGCGACATCATGCCGATTTCCCTGATAAAATCAAGGCGGGCATTGACGATATCATCTGGCGATTGTCCGGATAATACTCTTATCAGCATACTGATCAATCCTTTTACAATCACTGCATCACTTTCAGCTTTATATATCACTTTTCCATCCTGATAATCAGCTACTAACCAAACCGTCGATTGGCAACCTTTCACCTTATTGTCATCCGTTTTATGTTTATCTTCTAAGGGCGCCAGTCTTTTTCCGAGATCAATAATATATTCATATTTGTCATCCCAGTTTTCGAATAAGGAAAATTCTTCGATAATTTCTTTTTCTATCTCTTCTATTGCCGGCCTCGCGTTACTCATCAGGATAATAATTTAATAGCTTTTTCAAGACCTGATATCATCACATCAATTTCTTCTTTGGTATTATACGCGGCAAAAGATGCACGTATGGTTCCGGGAATACAAAAACCATCCATCAAAGGCTGGGCACAATGATGACCCGTTCTTACTGCAACACCTTTATTATCGAGCAGAATACCTATATCCTGGGGATGCACTTTATCGATGATGAAAGACACGAGACTCACTTTCTGTTTAGCCTTCCCGATAATTTTTAATCCGGGTAGCTGTTCAAGCTGGCTGGTCGCATATTGCAGTAATTCATGTTCGTGCCGATGAATATTTTCCTTACCTGCTCGGAGTGTAAATTCAATAGCTGATTTTAAAGCCACAGCATCGGCAATATTAGGAGTGCCAGCCTCATATTTATAGGGTAGATCGTTATAAGTAATATGTTTGAAACTCACATCCTTGATCATTTCTCCCCCACCCTGATAAACCGGCATCGACTCCAGCAATTCTTTTTTACCATATAGCACACCAATGCCAGTAGGACCATACAGCTTATGAGAAGAGAAGACAAAAAAATCACAATCCAGATCCTGCACGTCTATATCCAAATGGACAGTCGACTGGGCGCCATCCACCAGCACCACGGCCCCGGCCTGATGGGCTTTATTAATAATTTCTTTTACAGGATTAATCGTTCCCAATGCATTCGATGCATGTACTATAGAAACAAGTTTAGTCTTAGCGCTTAATAATTTGTCGAATTCTTCCATCTTTAGCTCACCGCTATCAGTAATAGGAATTACTTTCAGATGAGCACCTTTTTCTTCGCAGAGAATATACCAGGGAACAATATTAGAATGGTGTTCCATATTGGAAATGATGATCTCATCTCCCTTACTGATATTTTGTCTGCCCCAGGTTTGCGCTACCAGATTAATTCCTTCTGTTGTACCACCGGTGAAAATAATCTGCTCTCTTTCCGCTGCATTGATAAACTCCCGAACCGTATCTCTTGTAGATTCAAAAGCAGCAGTTGCTTCTTCTGCCAACGTATGAATACCACGATGAATATTGGCATTGTATTCTGAATAATATTTTACAAGAGCATCTATAACCGCCTGAGGTTTTTGCATGGTCGCCGCATTATCAAAATATACCAATGGCATACCTTTTACCTCGCGATTGAGCGCGGGAAATTGTTTGCGTAATGCATACACATCAAAACCTGGTGTTATCGTTGCCGTGTTACTCATTATAATTTAAATTCCAAACGTTCAGAAATCAGTTGATCCACATATTTACGGATGGGCTTGAATTGTATGTGCTCCAGTATATCGATAGCAAAAGCCTGCACAAGCAGGGCCCTGGCCGATTCCTTATCAATACCTCTTGACTGCAGATAAAATAAGCCTTCTTCATCTAATTGTCCGACTGTACAACCGTGAGAACATTTTACATCATCTGCATATATTTCCAACTGGGGTTTTGTATTTACAGAAGCATTATCGGACAATACAATGTTTTTATTCGACTGAAACGCATTTGTTTTTTGCGCCTGTGGTTCCACAAATATTTTACCGTTAAATACCGCAGAAGCCTTGTCGTCCACCACTCCTTTATACAATTCGTTGCTTAAACAATTAGGCCTCACATTGTCCACCACAGTGTGGTTGTCGACATGTGTTTGTCCTTTGATAAAATACAGACCCGACATATTAGATTCACAGTAATCTGCTTCCATAGCAATATTCAGGTTATTCCTGACTATTCCGCCGTTAAGGGAAACTGTTACTGCATGCACTACGCTTTTGCCGATTTGCCTGAAATGCGTTGTGCTTACAAGATTTGAAGTAGCTATATCATTCTGAATTTTACAATATTCTACAACAGCAGCTTTTTCCACTATGACCTCTATAACCTGGTTAGTCAGACTGTCGGATACGCCTAAGGTTCTGTAATCTTCCACAATCTGTACCTGTGCATTTTCTGCTACGTATATCAGCATACGCGGTTGTGAATATACATGCTGGTCACGGGCATCGGTGATATTATAAATATAAATCGGATGCTCTGTTACTTTACCTTTCTTCACTGCAACAAAAACACCTTCTTTAACAAAAGCTGTATTTAATGCATGCACGCCATCCTTTAAATATTTATCGCTATGTCCGAGATGAGCAGCAACGATATCGGCATATTCATTTTGTGCAGCATCATTCAAAGACAATACGGCTAATGAAGGTGATTGTATGTTTGACAATGAAGCATTAAATAAACCGTTCACAAAAACCAGTTCATTGGCGCTTTCATATCCCGGCAGACGCACAGCGGCAAGATCTGCTCCAGTAATACTGCCGGCCGGAGCAGCAACAAGCTCCTTATTAAAAACATTTCCGATACGGGTATATTTCCATTCTTCATGGCGTGCTGTAGGTACACCCAGGCGGTTAAAATTATCAAATGCCTGTGCACCCAAATGCTTTAATACATTATTTCCGTTCAATGAAGATTGTTGTTGGTACCGTTCCTTAATGTTGTCGATTGTGTTCATGAAATTCTTTTTAAGCTTCCTGCGCCTCTTTCAATTCATTCTTAATAAAGTCGTATCCTTTTTCTTCCAGTTCCTGCGCCAGTTCTTTAGGACCCGATTTAACAATTCTTCCCTGGTATAGCACATGAACAAAATCAGGAATAATATAATCAAGCAGTCGCTGATAGTGCGTTACCAGTAATACGGCATTATCCTTATTACGCAACTGGTTTACGCCGTTAGAAACGATTCGTATAGCATCTATATCCAGACCGGAATCGGTTTCATCCAAAATAGCCATTCTGGGTTGCAGCATAGCCATCTGGAATATTTCGTTCCTTTTCTTTTCACCACCGGAAAAACCCTCATTCAGTGAACGACTCAGCAACGACTGATCTATATTCATCAGCGCCATTTTCTCCTTCATCAGCTTTAAGAACTGAACGGCATCCAAAGGATCTTCACCACGATATTTTCTTACCTGGTTAACTGCTGTCTTTATAAAGTTTGTAGTAGTTAATCCCGCTATTTCAACAGGGTATTGAAAACCCAGGAACAGACCTTCACCTGCACGCTCTTCGGGAGCTAATTCCAGGAGATCTTTTCCGAGAAACTCAACAGTTCCCTCTGTCACTTCATAATCTTCTCTACCTGCCAGCACAGAAGCCAGTGTACTTTTACCTGAACCGTTTGGTCCCATAATGGCATGCACTTCACCTGGTTTTATTTCCAGGTTAATACCTTTTAATATTTGTTTCCCTTCAATTTGCGCATGCAGGTTTGATATCTTCAACATAATGATACTAAGTATTTAAATATTAATTATCCAACGCTTCCTTCAAGACTGATAGAAAGCAGTTTTTGTGCCTCAACGGCAAATTCCATAGGTAACTGGTTCATTACTTCTTTAGCAAAACCATTAATGATCAATGCAACAGCAGTTTCAGTATCTATACCACGCTGGTTACAATAAAATATCTGGTCTTCACCGATCTTTGAAGTAGTGGCTTCATGTTCAACTACGGCTGAATTATTTTTTACTTCTATATAGGGGAAAGTATGGGCTCCGCATTTATCACCCAGCAACAGAGAATCACACTGTGAAAAATTACGAGCATTTTGAGCGTTTTTACTCACGTGTACCAACCCCCGATAACTGTTATTGCTAAGTCCGGCCGAAATACCTTTTGATACGATGCGGCTCCTGGTGTTTTTACCAAGATGCATCATTTTAGTACCGGTGTCTGCCTGCTGGTGATTATTAGTTACCGCTACTGAATAAAATTCTCCGACCGAATTATCTCCTTTTAATATTACACTCGGATATTTCCAGGTAATAGCTGAACCAGTTTCTACCTGTGTCCACGAGATTTTAGAATTTGCACCTTTGCAAATACCACGTTTGGTCACAAAATTATAGATACCACCTACCCCATCCTTATCTCCGGGATACCAGTTCTGTACAGTAGAATATTTGATCTCTGCATTATCCATCGCCACGAGTTCCACTACTGCGGCGTGCAGTTGGTTTTCATCACGCATAGGAGCTGTACAACCTTCGAGGTAGCTAACATAGCTACCTTCTTCTGCCACTATCAATGTTCTTTCAAACTGCCCGGTATTCTCTGCATTAATCCTGAAATAAGTGGATAGTTCCATAGGACATCTTACTCCTTTGGGAATATAGCAGAACGATCCGTCGCTGAAAACAGCGGCGTTCAAAGCAGAAAAATAATTATCAGTAACAGGTACTACTGAACTCAGGTATTGCCGTACGAGTTCGGGATGCTCCTGGATCGCTTCGCTCATTGAACAGAAAATAATACCCAACTCTGCCAATTGCTCCTTAAAAGTAGTAGCGATCGATACACTGTCTATTACTGCATCAACAGCAACGCCTGTCAGCCTTTTTTGCTCATCCAGTGAGATACCCAGCTTTTCGAAAGTTTTCCTTAGTTCAGGATCGATTTCCTCCAGGCTTTTAGGTTTTACTTTCTGCTTTGGCGCAGAGTAATAAATAATATCCTGGTAATTAATCGGCGGGTAATTGATATTTGCCCATTTTGGTTCCTCCATATTTAACCAGTGGCGGTAGGCTTTCAGCCTCCATTCCAGCATCCAGGAAGGTTCGTTTTTCTTGGCCGAAATAAATCTGACTATATCTTCATTAAGGCCCATGGGAGCCGTATCTGCTTCAATATCAGAGACAAAGCCGTACTTATACTCACTGAGAACAGTCTGCTCAATCATACTCATTTCATCATCCACCGGCTTTTCCTGTTGATAAACTTCTGTTTTCATCCGGCAAAGTTAAGCATCTATCTATACAAAAAAGTATAAATAGGACTTAATTTCAGAATACTTCCCGCTTTTAATACACCAAACACTGGAAGTCGGCTCTTAACACATGCAAAAACAGCAGGTAAGACATGCTGCCAGATAGACTATATTTATAAGAAAATCATATATGGAAGGTTCAGGTGTTACGCGGAGAAATTTTATTAATACTGTTGCCGCTACAGGTGCTGTTACTGCAATGGGACCATTAAAAGGTTTTGCCACTAACATACCGGCAAAGCCTTTGGCGCCGGGAAGAAAAATAAAAATTCTTAATAATGCCGGACTTTCAGAAGCAGACCAGCAGCGTATTCATAAGATATCTCCGGATATTGAGCTGCAAACACTCAGCGACAATAACCAACAGATCCTTGAAGAAGCAGAAATAATTCTAGGTGGATTGAATCTTGGCCAACTTAGACGTGCTAAAAAATTGAAATGGGTACAATTATTCGGAGCGGGAGTAGAATGGATGCCCAAAGAGCTGATCGAACACCCGGTAGTGATTACCAATATGCAAAGAACAATGGCCCCGGTAATCGCTGAAACCGCCATCGCCATGCTTTTAAGTCTGACTCGCGGCATCGCCCATTTTGCTGTTCCCAACTTCAATAACAAAAAATGGCAGGGGACTCCGCCGGATAATATTGTATTGGATGACCTCTATAATAAAACAATCGGCATTGTGGGAATGGGTGGTATAGGTACTGAAACCGCCCGTAGATTACATTATGGATTTAATATGAAAGTGCTGGCTACCGATGCCAAACCCCTTCCCAAACCTGAATTCGTAGCAGAATTGCATGACCCAAACTGGTTCAAGGAAATGGTACCGCAGGTAGATGTATTGATGAGCGCTGCGCCCTTTACATCAAGAACCAGGGAAATGTTCAACGCGTCTGTCTTTAATAAGATGAAACGTAGCGCTTACTTTATCAATGTTTCAAGAGGGGGACTTGTCAGGCAACCAGACCTGGTTGAAGCTTTAAAAAGTGGAACGATAAGAGGCGCCGGACTGGATGTAACTACACCAGAACCGCTTCCTCCTGGCGATCCACTTTGGACAGCTCCCAACCTGGTGATCACCAGTCATAACTCCGCCATTGCTGACAGTAGGTTCGAAAGAATGATCAGCCTGGTAGAAGAAAATATTAAGAGATATATCACCAATGAACCTCTACTGCATGTAGTGGATAAACAAAAAGGCTATTGATAATAATTGATGATACTGTATTTATACCAGGTTAACAGGATTGCCTGCCTGGAATGCAGTCAGGTTATCAATTGTTATTTTCATCATTCTGCTTCTCGCTTCCTTAGTAGCCCATCCGATATGAGGAGTGATCAGGCAATTCTTAGCTGTAAATAAGGGATTGTCGGCCTTAGGAGGCTCTTGTGAAAGTACATCAATACCAGCTCCAGCAATTACACCTTTGTTCAACGCGTTAGCCAAATCCTCATCATTGATTATTGGGCCACGAGATGTATTGATGAGAAAAGCTGAGCTTTTCATAAGACTAAGATTTTTCTCATTAATAAGTCCCTTCGTTTCGGGTGTAAGCGGACAGTGAATGCTGATAACATCTGAATGAGCAAGTAATTCGGGAAGCTCAACCCATTTAAAGTTCTTACGATGCGATTGATCGGTTTTGGTTCTGCTAAATCCGAGTATATTCATACCGAAAGCTGTGGCAGCATCGGCTACCTGCTGACCGATAGTACCAAAACCAATAATGCCGATTGTTTTATTAGCCACTTCAATTAATGGATAATCCCAGAAACAGAAATCGGCCGACTTTGTCCATTTCCCTTCTCTCACAGCATCACTATGCCGCTGAACATGATGCGTAAATTCAAACAATAAAGCAAAACATAATTGTGCAACAGAGGCAGTGCTATACCCTGGTACATTCGATACAATTATATTCTTCTCACGGGCGGCGGTAATATCAATAATATTATATCCCGTTGCCAGCACACCAATAAATTTCAGTTTGGGAAGCTGATTGATCGTTTCCCTGCTGATGGGCACTTTATTGGTAAATATAACTTCAGCATCTTTAGCTCTTTCAACAATCTCCCCTACTGCGGTCCTGTCATATACAGTAAGGTTGCCCATTTTGTTTAATTCATCCCATGATAGATCACCAGGATTTAATGTATAGCCATCCAATATTACCAATTCCATA
>CAZSFY010000006.1:139330-142375 GCA_964606315.1 uncultured Chitinophagaceae bacterium
TAATTATTTGAAAACAAATGCGCAGTATTCATGCACTTCTTTTAAAAACCCGAATGAAATTACTAAATAACTGCTTTTGTTTCGATCGTTATTACTTTTTAACGTGTTGCGCTCCTATTAAACGCTTTAAGCCTTGTTTGTTGTTAACTGACTTTGAAAACAAGGAGAGTGCAATGGACCGAAAAACTCCCATCGGTCCTA
This sequence comes from uncultured Chitinophagaceae bacterium, assembly GCA_964606315.1. Classification (GTDB taxonomy): domain Bacteria; phylum Bacteroidota; class Bacteroidia; order Chitinophagales; family Chitinophagaceae; genus Flavitalea. The sequence continues at coordinate 139,532 of CAZSFY010000006.1, forward strand.
AAACCACAGCTTTATGTCGGCCGTTTTCAACAAAGCATAACACGTTAACTTCTATATACCATTCAGTAATGATCAGAAAAGAGAGAGCTGGTCGGCAGTCAAATAACTCCTGCTTTTCGAAATAACTTTTGGTCCAATAGTATATACGGGCATTTCGTGATAACGCGATGCTACAGTAATAGTTGTTCCCGCTGCATGCGGAGCAAAAAGATTTTCTACCAACTCTGGCCTATTATTTTCCTTTGACAGGTGAGACAATATAAGATGAGAAAGGTATTGATGACGGTGATATTGAAAAACATGAAGCGCCTGGTGATTAGACAAATGGCCATTGCCTCCCTTGATCCGTTTCTTCAGGAAATAAGGATATCTTCCCTGATCCAACATTTCTTCATCATAATTCGACTCAAGAAATACCGCATTGCATTCCCTGAAATGAGTGATCACGTCTTTGCAGGCATAGCCTATATCGGTAAACACACCAATTTTTACTGATGAGGAATTGATGACAAAACTGTGTGGGTCCGCTGCATCATGAAATTTCGGAAAAGGTACAATATCCATGTTCCCCACCCCTATTGCCCGGTAAGGTTCAAAATCTCTTATTAAGGATTCCTCTATCCTCAGCCTGCTATTAATAAATGTTTTGCGGGTAATGTAGACAGGCAGTTGGTATTTTCTCGCCAGCACTTCTACTCCTGAAATATGATCAGTATGCTCATGTGAAATAAAGATAGCTCTCAAAGTACTCATGGATAAGTTGAGCCGATGCATTCTTCTTTCTATTTCACGACATGATATACCAGCGTCCACCAATATGGCATTATCATTATCGCCTATATAGTAGCAATTACCATTACTTCCCGAATTCAATGAGGTTATTGATAACACCTGCTCTGCTTTGCCAGCGAATATACTAACTAAAGACAGACGATGCTTACAATGACGCTGTTCGTATTTTATGATAACTGAAATAAGAGAGGGCTAGTATTGCCAGAACGACCAACGGGAAAAATGTTGAACCCACAGGACCATCTACTGCCCACAGACTTAAAAAAGCAAATACAAAATCGAAGGTTAATCCCGCATAAGCCCATTCTTTTATACGTGGAGACAATTTGGGAATAATCAATACTAATGCGCCTGCTATTTTAAATATTCTCAGCAACACACCAAAATAATCGGGGTAGCCAAGATGACGAATACCTTCTTTTGCCATTTCAGTATGACCGGTTAATGCAGGCATAACTCCCTCAAACAGAAATATAATTATTGTTGTGATCCAGAAAATGATCTTATACTTTTTCATGTGTATGTATTTTAGACATATATATATAAGCCATTTATCTGGTATAAGGTGTATTCACGACAAAACAGGTTCTTTATTACGTCCTTGTAATTAAATCCCTTTACCCTCAACTGTTTGTTTAGCAGAAAACTCCAGCACCACTTTATCATTTTCTAAGAGCAGCAGCAATCCCCTATCATTGAAAAAGAATTTATTCACTTTAGCCAGGGCTTCCAGGAAGGGCGTTTCAAGGTTTTCATCCATGCAGGCCATTTTAGTTGTAGCCATAGGAGAAAATTTAATGGCATTGTTAGCCAGTACCTGGAAGTTACCCGTTAACCTATTGCAACCCGTAGTGCCCGACACAGTGTTTGCCTGTCCCGGTATAAAGTTCAACTCTGGCAGACGTTCAGTTTCGGTGATCGTCACAGTTTTACCATCAATAGCCGACAGTTGCCATGCATGTCTGTAGAGGTTTTTACTTTCGTCGTTAGCCTGGATAGCCTGCACTTCTACATCTTCTATACAGGATACTATCTGCAGAGGTGTACTTTTTGTGAAATCAATATTGCTAAGACTTTTAAACATCATTTTACCATCTTCTTCCATCATTTCGCCATAACCTTCAATCGCGCTATTTGACTTCAGCAGAAAAATCACCTGTCTTGTTGATTTCACACCTTCCGATACAAAAGTGTAATCAGCCAGCAGTGTATCTCCCATACGTATTCCTTCAATATCGCCGGTGTTGGCGTCTTTTTCGTGATATCTGTAAGAGAGCGTTCCCGTGATTACGTTAGGGAAGGTTTCAACTTTCAACTCAACAGTATCTTTACCAGAAACAGATCTGAAGCAGGCTGTGGCGGGAATCTGGACAGACATGTTGTTAGTGTCGCCCGCAGATGCGGATGATGAGGAGTTATCGCTACAGGAAAAAAGCAGAGTGATAAAAGAACCTGCTAGAATTATGTTTTTCATCCGCATGTTTTTTGTTTTTTCAATGGCCGGATGGCTGCTCGCATTATGACCTGCTTTACAGGAACATCCTAACAGCTCGCGGTCATCCGCATATTTTTTGTTTTTTCAATGGCCGGATGGCTGCTCGCATTGTGACCTGCTTTATCAGTGGTCATTCCTATATTTTTTGTTTTCATTATCCACTATCCACTGTCCATTCCCCATTGTCCACTAAACAAAACCCACAGTAAAGAATACCATGGGTTTTTCTCTCAAACTAAAAATACATTGTACAGCAGATAGCAATACGTTATAGCGAAGGTACATTTTTTCATCAGCAGTTGGGGCCGTAGTTTTACGGTATTTAGGTATTATGCAGTTCAGAGACTGTCCTCACTCATAATCTTACAACTTTATGACTTTCTTTTTGTAAATTCGCAGGCTCAATTATTGGGGCCGCCCGGTTTTGACAGCATAGATCTTTGAAAGTGTAAGCATGTCGTGCGTTGGATAATTAGCACGTTAATCTGAATATTCAAACATTTAAATGGCAATACTCAGTATGCCATGGCTGCCTAATCAGTGATTAGATAGTCATT
>CAZSFY010000007.1:0-130605 GCA_964606315.1 uncultured Chitinophagaceae bacterium
AATCCTATTAACATGCAGGCAAAAGTAAGAAACCTGTACCTTTGCTAAAATTTATCTCTCATGAGAAAACATTTCTTGCAACTATTAACTCTGGTTACGATTGTTATATCTGTTTCCTGTAATAATTCTTCCGAAGAAAAAGTGGTGCAAGAAAAGCTGGCCCCGTTAAGCATTACAGAAAATTCAGGTCCTTTTAATGAGTCCTTTAACAAATTATTATCTAATTACTATACGCTGAAGGATGCTTTTGTGGAGAGTGATGTGGATAAGGTCAATGCTGCTGCGCAGGATTTAATAGGTGCCGGTGATAATCTTAAAACAGATGAAATACAGGGCGACAGTACAGGAATGATTAGGGAAACTGCCCACCAGTTTGTAAGTGTGATCAGGGAATCCTCTGCTTCTGTAGCCGCTGCACAGGATATAGAAGCCAAGAGGCGGGATTTCGAAACAATTACCGATGCTTTGTGGAGTCTTACCCGCACCGTGCAATATAGCGGCGAGAAGGTATATTATCAATATTGCCCGATGGCTTTTAATGATAAAGGGGCATACTGGCTAAGTAACAGTGCCGAAATACGCAATCCTTATTTCGGTGATAAAATGCTCAAGTGTGGTGAAGTAGCCGATTCATTAGATTATAGCAAGCGCTAATCATGCGATATTTTTTGTTGTTCGTATCCTTATTGACCGTTTATGGCTTATCTGCGCAAAATAAGTTTACGCTTAGTGGTTACGTGAAGGATTCTCTATCGGGAGAAACATTGATCGGAGCTTCTGTGCTGATCAGCGGTCAGTCGAAAGGTATCAGCAGTAATCAATATGGTTTTTATTCTATTACACTTTCCGAAGGATCTTATACAATTATGGCCAGCTTTGCCGGTTACCGGTCGGCCGATACGTTGATAGAATTGCACGCCGATAAGGAACTCAATTTTGGATTGTTGCAGCGCTCGCTGATGGAAGAAGTGATAGTCACTGCCAGGCGAAGCACTAATGTGAAAAATCCGCAGATGGGTAAGATCGACTTATCAGTTGAACAAATCAAATCGGTACCTGTACTGTTAGGTGAAGTGGATCTGATGAAAACTTTGCAACTTATACCCGGAGTAAGAAATGCAGGAGAGGGCAATACAGGGATATATGTAAGAGGAGGAGGCCCCGACCAGAACCTGATCATGCTGGATGATGCAGTAGTGTATAATACAGGACACCTGTTTGGTTTTTTCTCCATTTTTAATTCAGATGCTATTAAGAATATTTCGCTGGTAAAAGGAAGTATGCCTGCTCAGTATGGCGGACGTTTATCTTCTGTACTGGACGTAGCGATGAAGGAAGGAAACATGAGGAAATTTGAGGGGGAAGGTGGGATAGGATTAATCGCTTCCAGAATTTCGTTACAGGGGCCTATCGTAAAAGATGAATCATCCTTTATTGTTTCGGCCCGCCGTACTTATATTGACGTGTTGACAAAACCATTGATCTCCAAATCAAGTGATTTTTACGGATCGGGTTATTATTTCTACGATGTGAATGCGAAAGCGAATTATAAGTTTTCAGAAAAGGACAGAGTGTATCTGAGTGGTTATTTCGGCAGGGACGTTTTTACTTTTAATAATTCAGAAAGAAGATTCAGCGCCGATATTCCCTGGGGGAATTCGACCGCTACATTAAGATGGAACCATGTATTTAATCCCAAACTTTTTGCCAATACAACATTGGTATATAACGACTATAAATTTTCGTTTGGTGGCGCACAAAATGATTTTGAATTAAAACTATCTTCTGGTATCAGGGATCTGAATGGTAAACTTGATTTTGATTATTACATCTCTCCGCAGCATAAAATGAAATTCGGGGGACTATACACTTATCACACTTTTGTTCCCAATATTTTATCCGGTTCGCAGGGTGAAACCAGTTTTGATCCACGAAATGCAAATAAAAAACATGCAGGAGAAGTGGCGCTTTATGTTCAGGATGAATGGAACATCAGCGACAGGATAAGTGTGAATGCGGGTATGCGTTACAGTATGTTTTCACAATTAGGTCCGTATAAGTTATACACGGTCGATGAAAATGGTAATTACACCGACAGCACGGTATATGCTAAAGGCAAATCCGTTAAAACCTATGGAGGTTTTGAGCCCAGGTTTACCTTCCGGTACAGTATTGATAACGAAACCTCTGTTAAAGCGGGTGTGACGAGAAATTTACAGTATATCCATCTTGTCAGTAACGCCGGAACTACCTTGCCTACTGATATATGGGTTCCCAGCACTTATTTGGTGAAGCCGCAGATCAGTTGGCAATATGCTGCGGGTCTGTTCAGGAATTTTGGTAATAATGAATATGAAACTTCCCTGGAAGTTTACTATAAGGATATGCGCAACCAAATAGAATATGCCGAAGGCTATACCCCTTCTCTCAATGATCCGGAAAATGAGTTTGTATTTGGCAGAGGCTGGAGTTATGGAACTGAACTTTTTATCAATAAGGTAAGAGGCAGATTTACAGGTTGGGTAGGATATACATTATCGTGGACCTGGCGACAGTTTGATGATCTGAATGACGGAGAAAAATATTTTGCCAAATACGATCGCCGCCATGATATTTCTGTAGTCGGTTCCTATGAGATCAATAAAAAATGGAAATTATCCGGTGTGTTTGTATATGCTTCCGGAAATGCTACCACAATGCCCGAGCGGTTTTATTTGGTTGAAGGTGTACTCACACAGGAGTTTAGTAAAATTAACCAGTACAGGTTACCTGATTATCACAGAATAGATATTTCCGCAACACTAACACCAAAGGAAAAACCAGGCAAGCGGTTAAAACAGAGTTGGGTATTTAGTATTTACAATGCGTATAGCCGGTTAAATCCATACTTTATTTATTTTGACCAATCCATTAATGGCTTTGAAGGCTCTCAAACGATCGAGGCCCGCAAAGTGTCTTTATTTCCTATTATTCCCGCAGTAACCTGGAATTTTAAATTCTAACATGTTGTGCGATTAAACGCTTTAAGTCTTGTCTCATGTTAACTCCCGTTTTCACTGAGCTTGTCTATCAGGTAATTTTCTACCCTTCAGATAATGTATGATATTCAGATTGATCTTTTCTGACCAGAATATAAGACACTTTTCAAATGGTCATTTGTTAGCAGGTCCGTTCTACAATCACTAGCTCCCTGTGGGTTGTTTTTGCCGCTGGTTGGATCGGCTATCTTTAATAGTGCAACGCGCTAAATTCTAGTCTTCGTATTTAAACCGGATCACAGCATTTTTTTGTTCGGTAGAAGTGATCCTTACTTCATATCTCTGGTCGCCGGCTTCGATAACCATCAGCGAAGTGTTGGGAGGTATTTCTCCCAGGTTCTCTGCCACCATTACCAACTCAAATTCATCCGTCTCTTCATCAAATTGTAAAGTGAGAGAGATAGCCTTATCAGTGAGGCGTTGTCTGGAAAGAGATAATTTATTGTTGACGTACACAGAAACCGTATCGTTATCGATTGTTCCGTTATCGTAAATACTAATATTGATTTCCTTTGAAGAAGTAGTGATAGTTTTAACCACTTCGTTTTTTCTCGTGCTAAGCACTTTGGGCTTAGGAATATGATGAGGGATTTTACGTATGACAGTGTGTAGAGAATCTCTACGTATTGGTTTTTCCTCTTCCTCTACGATTGGTGGCTCAATCTTTTTTTTCGGCGCTACAGGAGTCTGGGCTACCGGCGGATTTTTCGGCGCTGTTGATGGTGTCGCCGGTTTTGTGGTGACCGGTGGCGGATTGGTATTATGTTTTTTCTCCAGTTCAACAAGGAAGGGTTCTTTGTAAAAATCCGAGACTGGTACTTTTCTTAAAAATACCGAGCCCTTACCGCAGAAAGAAGAATCACTGATACTGATACCGGTGTATTTGCCTTCCATGAATTCGTTATTGCCCACTTTTGAATATTGGAGGAAGCAGGTCATTATACAGGCGCCGCCGCTGGTTTTTACTTCCAGGATCTTCGTTTCCTGTAACAGCACTTTTTTGGTTTGCTGGTTGATAGTACCCAGACAGGCAGCTTTCCCATAAAAAACAGTGGTTTTATAGGAGTAGGTCACACCTTCAAAAGACTTATTATCCTGGCCGATCTGCACTTCGAATTTGTATTTATCCTGGACGCCCAGCGAATCAAGCAGTTTACTGTTATTGTCGGATATAAAATGTCCTCTCCATATACCCGTAAGATCCTGGCCAAAAGAGCCCGTAGCGCTACAAAAGAAGATAAATAGTAGAATTACCCGCATATCAAAATGATCAAATCAAGCTAGAACGGGGCAAATTAGAAAATTCAGCAGCCCTGGGCAAATATGAAGATGTTAGGTCTGCAAATTGTTCGTTAAATTTGCCTTCCTAAAAAATCAGGCTGTAACGAATGATAAAGATCACATTACCGGATGGATCGGTAAGAGAGTACCCCAACGGAATAACTTCCCTGGATATAGCAAAATCAATAAGTGAAGGATTAGCAAGAAAAGTACTGGCGGCGCAGGTAAATGGCCAGGTGCGGGATATCAGCCGCCCGATTAATACGGACGCTACCTTCAAATTGCTTACCTGGGATGATGCCGATGGGAAAAATACATTCTGGCACTCTTCGGCCCACTTGCTGGCCGAGGCAGTGGAATCGCTTTATCCCGGTGTAAAATTCTGGGTAGGTCCGCCTATTGATAAAGGTTTTTATTATGATATGGATCTTGGAGGCAGGCAGTTGACGGAAGATGATCTGAAAAAGATCGAGCAGAAGATGAATGAGTTGGCCAGGCAATCAAATGTATTTACCAGGAAGGAAATCTCAAAGGCTGATGCAGTTCAATATTTTAGTGAAAAAGGCGATGAATATAAACTCGATTTACTTCAAAATCTTAATGACGGCGATATCACCTTTTACTCGCAGGGCAACTTTACCGACCTGTGTCGCGGTCCCCATATTCCTAATACCGGTTTTATTAAGGCTATTAAGCTGACTAATATATCGGGAGCTTATTGGAAGGGTGATGAAAAGAATAAAATGCTTACCCGCGTATATGGCGTCACCTTTCCGTCGCAGAAGGAACTGGATGAATACCTGGCCATGCTTGAGGAGGCCAAAAAAAGAGATCACCGCAAACTCGGTAAGGAACTGGGCATTTATACGATGGATGATGATGTAGGCCAGGGACTGATCATGTGGTTGCCCAACGGAACAGTTATTATCGAGGAACTGGAAAAGCTCGCTAAGGAAACAGAGCAGGCAGCAGGCTATAAGCGTGTGGTTACGCCGCATATTGCCAAGGAAAACATGTATCTCACCAGCGGACATTTACCTTACTATGCCGATAGTATGTATCCACCGATGGAAATCGACGGGGAGAAATATTATCTCAAATCGATGAACTGTCCGCATCACCACAAGATTTTTGCGGCAGAGCCCAAAAGCTACCGCGACCTGCCATACCGGATAGCCGAATATGGAACTGTTTACCGCTATGAGCAGAGTGGCGAGCTGTTTGGCCTTATGCGTGTGCGCTGTTTACATATGAATGATGCCCATATTTACTGTACACGCGAACAGTTTAATGATGAGTTCAGGGCTGTAAATGAGATGTATCTCAAATACTTCAAAATATTCGGTATTGATAAATATGTAATGCGGTTATCGTTGCATTCCCCCGATAAATTAGGAGTGAAATATGTTAATGAACCTGAATTATGGAAGCAGACAGAGGAAATGGTGAGGAACGTGCTGATAGAATCTAATATCCCTTATATAGAGGTGCAGGATGAAGCTGCTTTCTATGGCCCTAAAATTGATGTTCAGATATATAGTGTGATCGGGAGAGAATTTACCCTGGCCACCAACCAGGTGGATTTTTCACAGGGCAGAAGTTTTAAGCTGAATTATACCACTGCAGATAATGAGTCTGACGTACCGTTGATCATACACCGTGCGCCCTTGGGTACGCACGAAAGATTTATCGGTTTTCTGCTTGAGCATTATGCCGGCAAACTGCCCACCTGGCTGGCCCCTTTGCAAGTGAAAGTGTTGCCTATCAGCGATAAGTTTTTACCTTATGCACAAAGTATTTTAGATAAGTTAAAAAAAGCTGATATTCGTGCTGAGCTTGACGATCGCAGTGAAAAAATAGGTAAGAAGATTAGGGATACTGAAGTTGCCAAAGTACCTTACATGCTGATCATAGGAGAGAAAGAAGTGAACGATAATAAAGTAGCGGTAAGAAGACAAGGAAAAGGAGATTTAGGATCGGTGGACGCAGAGGAATTCCTTTCTTCCATTAAAACAGAAATTGCAGAGCGCAGAGAGTAAACTTCCCTTACCCAAAGGGATGAATTATCAATAAACAACAAAGAACAGTTGTCCCGGTGGGATGGGATAACAAAAAAAATTTATGGCATTTCCACCCAGACAGCCTAGGGGAGCATTTAATCCCCGGTTTAAAAGAGAGCAGCAGCAGGAACACCGAACCAACCAGATGATAAGGGTTCCGCAGGTCAGATTAGTTGGTGATAACGTAACAGTGGGTGTATATCCTACCCAGGAAGCGTTAAGAATTGCACAGGAACAAGGATTAGATCTTGTTGAAATATCACCACAGGCCGATCCCCCGGTTTGTAAAGTGATCGACTATAATAAATTCCTTTACGAAAAGAAGAGGAAAGAAAAGGAGATGAAGGCGAAGAGCAAATCTGCCGAGGTAAAAGAAATACGTTTCACTCCTGGTACCGATGATCATGATTTTGATTTTAAATCAAAACATGCAGAGGAATTCCTGAAAGAAGGCAATAAGGTAAAGGCCTACGTTCAGTTTAAGGGCCGTGCTATTATGTTCAAGGAAAGAGGGGAACTGCTATTGTTGAAATTTGCAGAAAGACTCGCCGAAGTAGGTCAGCCTGAAGCGCTTCCCAAGATGGAAGGCAAAAGAATGCTGATCATTTTTGCTCCTAAAGCACAAAAGAAAAAAGCTACGGAAAAATAAAAGCAGGGACGGGGTTCCCTGCTTTATGCTATATTTTGTTTCAACTTATAACTTAATAAATTCCACTCTTCGGTTATTGGCTTTTCCTACAGGAGTATCTGATTTGTCTACGGGTTCAGATTCACCCTTGCCATCAGTTTCGATTCTTGAACCGTCAATGGAGAACTCACTGATAAGCGCAGCTTTTACAGATTCTGCTCTTTTCTTCGATAGTTCCAGGTTGGCTTTTTCATCTCCGTCACTGTCGGTGTGACCAATCACCTTTACGCGCACATTGGCGTTTTCTTTCAGTACATTGGCGATATCTTTTATGGTGCCGTAAGATTCTGGTTTTATAGCGGAGCTGTTTACATCAAATAAAATTCCCCTGGTAACAAACTTACCTTCAGTAATTAGTTTGTTCCTGGTATCAGGAGCGCCTACTGCCAGGCGAATATTGGTAATGGCATAAAAATCTTCATTACTTAAATTCCCTATAGCAAAGATTAAAGAGTTGTATTTGCCCTCGGTACCGGAAATAAACCCTTTGGGGAGATCCCATATTTTTTCATTATTCACGTACACGCGCATACGCTGATTTTGGCGCCAGATAGCGACATGACAAAAGTTCTTATTGGGAACATTAAAGTCACTTATATCCACATCGTTCTTGAGAATGGTTCCTCCCTCGCTGGAGATGTTTACCTCGGATCTTCCTTTTTTACCACCCGCATTTTTGGGATGCAAGCCTACTCTTACTGTATGTCTTTTATTATGTCCATACCTCCCGTACTTGGCGAATTCGGCATCTTTATTATCGAGATCAATAAGAGTTAACTGTAAATAAGAGTTATAATAACTGAATTCGGGATTAGCGCCGAGATCAAATTCAAGGGTAAAATTCTCAGGCAAGTCATTAATGAATTCAGGCAGATAAGCTCCATCTTTTTTTATCTGGAACCATTTCCCATCCTTGCCTTCAATAGTGACAACTTCTCCGGTGGCATTGGTGTTCCATTTCAATGGAAAATCTCCTACCGCATCCTGCTGAAAATCTTCAAATACAAGTATTTTCTCACCGGGAACGAAATCATATTTAGAATATGTTTTTAGCGTGGCAGGACCCGAAGGCTTAGCGGACTCGGCCGGTTTACTATCGGTAGAAGATTGTTCTCCTTTTGTATTTGTATCATCATTTTCCTCGCTCGCCTCATTGTCATCGCTGTCATCCGATGCTTTTTTCTTTTTCTTTTTTCCATCCACTGCATCGTCAATTCCTTTCTCGATCTTGTCACCAGCCTTTCTTTCGAGTTTATTGGCTACCCGGTTACCCATGCGTTTGATCACTTGGGCATCGGCCCCGCCGGCTATCAGCATGGCTAATATTACTAACAGTACAAATTTGGAACTCGTGAAAAGTCCTGGGAACCCTTTCTTTTCATCAACCTTTCGTTCTATAGCGGTAAAAGTATTCGTTTTCAGTTTCATCATTGTATGTGCTTTTTCAGATTTAAGACCAACAATAACCAAAGATAATGAACATAGTATTGTAGCCATTGCTTTGATCCATAAGTGTTTACTACAACTTTAGTGGTAGTTTTTGCCAACGCGGCTACAATAAATTGTTATTCAAAACGTTACTGTTACCTGGTGGTTGAAATCAGGCAGCATTGATTCGTCAGCCACCTATTTAAAATACAAACCCATGAAAAAACTGTGTTTTGTGCTGGTCCTTGCCTGTATTGCAGGTGTTGCTGATGGCCAGATCAGATTTGGTGTCTTAGGAGGTCCCCATATTTCTTCTGCTAAAGAAGATCCCTTCACTATCGGATATTCGTCGAAATCAGGACTGCATTTAGGTATCATTGGTGATATTCCACTGTCGCAAAAGACCTCGGATAGGTGGTTTTTTCAGCCTGGGTTACAATATACAGGTAAAGGCCGAAAATTTTATGCGCATTATGACAGTGCCAACGTGATGCAAAGCGATACCTTTTTTCTATCAAGCACATTGGCGGTAAACTATATGGAACTGCCTTTAAATATTGCCTACAAAATTCCTATTGGAAACCGAGCGAAGTTTATGGTCAGCGCAGGTCCGTACCTGGGCTTTTTCTTTAACGGAAAGCAGAAATTTGGTACTAAAACTTATTCTGATAACGCCTTTAAAGGAAATGAAGTAAAGATCGAAGCAGGCAGTGAGGTGGGTAAGGTCAATACTCTTGATATAGGTGTCAATGGCCGCGCAGGTTTTGAAATTGGTAATTTCTTCATTTCTGGCTTTGCCAGTTGGGGGCTGACCAATTTTTATCATGCTGCCAACGGTGCTACTTCCCGCCATCGTATAGGAGGCGGATCCGTGGGCTTTTGGTTTAACAGAACTAAAAAACAAGAACCTACCAAGGTGGCTATAGAGATTCCGGTAGCTAAGACTGAGGACATCCAGCCAAACGAAATTAAAGTTGAAGAACCGATCCCGCTTCCGTCGGCAGAGGAAATCGTTAAGGGGCCGCTGTTAATAATTGATACTTACAGGGAATTGGCTGAAGAACAATTACGTTTTGCCGCCAAGAGGATCTTCTTTAACCCCAACAGCGAACAGTTGACGAAAGCTTCTGCAGAACCGTTAAATGGTGTGAGTGAAATATTGCAGACCAATCCTACTTACCGATTAATTATTGAAGGACATACCGATGCATCAGGAAATGCTGAACAGAACAGGGCACTATCACAAAGAAGGGCCGAGTCTGTTAAAAAATACTTAATAGGAAAAGGTGTTGATTCAAGCAGGTTGGTAGCTGTTGGTTATGGTTCTGACAGACCGTTGAATTCCAATAAAACTCCTGAAGGAAGGGCTGCTAACAGACGCGTTGAGATCGTTCTCGACCAGGTTGATTAAATTATAACTGACCGCGACGGATAGTCATATAAGATAACCGCCATTCATGTAATTAACACATGCTATGGCGGTTATTTATTTACTTTTACATTCTCAACAAAAACGAAATAATGATTCAAGTGTTTAAAAAAAGCTTACCGGCACTTAGTTTTCTTCTTATTGCTACACTTTCTTATAGTCAACATACCAGTTCAAAAGTTTCGGAAGTGCCGCAGGGTTGGCATCTTCTGGATAAAACAAAAGATGGCTACAGTGGCATCAGCCTCAACCAGGCTTACGAATTTGTTAAATCAAAAAATCTTAAAAGCAATCCTGTTATAGTTGCGGTGATAGATTCCGGCATCGATACACTTCATGAAGATCTTAAGCCGGTATTATGGGTAAATCCTAAAGAAATTCCCGGCAATGGAAAAGATGATGATGGTAACGGATATGTCGATGATGTTTATGGATGGAATTTCCTGGGAGGGGCAGACGGACGTAATGTAAAACAGGATTCCTATGAAGGAGCGAGAGTGTATCATGAGTTGAAAGAAAAATATGCAGGCGTAGAACTGGATACTGCTTTGCTTAAGGGCGATTCGCTGGAAGAATACAAAACATGGTTAAGGGCCAAAAAGAAAATTGAAGGAGAAGGAAATGATAATATGGGGCTTGACCTGGCAATGATGAAAAGAGCGCTGTCAAGCGCTAAAAAAAGCGACAGCATCTTACGTAAAGCGCTTAATAAAGATACATTTACCGGCATCGACCTGGAAGCTTATGAAGCTAACGGCGTGGCCGAAAAAGCAGCGAAAGCCGGTTTGATGTATTTGTTCCGCGCTAACCAGATGATGGAAACAACCAATGTTGAATTTATTGATGGGTTTAGTGAGTTCATTGGTGGAGAAGAAAGAAAGATGGAATCCAAACTGAAAACGCCCCCCGCTTACAGAGCTGAGATTGTCAAGGATAATGAAAATGATATTAACGATAGATACTACGGTAATAATGATGTAATGGCCTCGACTCCGTTTCATGGTACACATGTAGCAGGTATTATAGGAGCTGTTAGAAATAATAGTAAAGGTGTAGATGGTGTGGCTGATAATGTAAAAATCATGTCGGTTCGGGCGGTTCCTGATGGCGACGAACATGATAAGGATGTTGCCCTGGCCATTCGTTACGCTGTTGATAATGGCGCACAAATCGTAAACATGAGCTTTGGAAAGGATTTTTCCCCGCAAAAACACTGGGTGGATGATGCGGTGAAGTACGCCGAATCTAAAAATGTTTTGCTGGTACACGCAGCGGGTAATGATGGTAAAAACCTTGATTCTTCTTTTAATTTTCCAAATGGTATTCTGGTAGCGACAGGAGAAAGAGCAAAAAACTGGATAACTGTAGGAGCGAGCGGTGATGAGCAGACCGGCGGATTAACGGCATCTTTTTCTAATTACGGAAAGGATGAAGTGGATGTTTTTGCTCCCGGCGTAAGAATTTATTCCACTATTCCTGGTGGGGATAAATACGGTAATGCACAGGGAACAAGTATGGCCTCACCCGTAGTGGCAGGCACTGCAGCTTTTCTGTTAAGCTATTTTCCTCATCTCACTGCAGAACAATTGAAGTATTGCATTGAAAATTCAGCACAGGTCCCTTCAGATACAGTTACCAAACCGGGTTCCGATGAAGAAGTGCTGTTGACTGATATCAGCAAAACCGGTGGTATCATCAATGCTTTAGAAGCGGCAAAAATTGCTTATTCATTAAAAGCAGATACTAAAGGAAAGAAAAATAAAAACAAAAAGAAGCATTAATCATCGGCATTTTGAGTAATGCTGATACTTCTGGTAAATACATTATAAATAGCTAATAAACGGGGATATGCTTCAAGCATATCCTTTTGTTTTTGTATCGTTTGCTCATCGTTTCTTGCTGCGGGACCAGTCTGCAATGTTTTCGCCGACTGATGGGATAACCGACTGACTGTTTCTTTCAATAATGGATATAACAATGAAAAATCAATATTTTCTGAACGGCAGTAATCCTCAGTCAGCGCGAATAAATGATTACTGAAATTATTAACCATAACGGCGGACAGGTGTAATTTTTTTCTTTGTTCGTCACCGGCCCTGGTTGCACTGTAGGCAATGCCTGAAAGTAGATTGAAAATTGTCCCGATATTTTTTTCATTATTACCATCCACTAAAAAAGGTATGGGTGGAATGGGTATTTCTTTGCGTAACGATTGTAAAGGATATAGGATACCGTAATTGTGACTACAGTCTTTTAGTACATCAATGGGTACACTGCCGGCTGTATGGACTATTAGCCGGTCTTTAAGTTTTAGCCAGTTTTTTAATGCCGGCAGCGCATCATCGCTGATCGCTGCAATATAAATATCGCTTGTGAGTGTTAACTGTTGTGGATCATGCACGAAAGCGGCAGACAGTTCCTTCGCCAACTCCTTACCGCTACTCTCGTTTCGACTGTACAGTTGTTCTATTGTATGTCCCGCCTGCCTAAAAAGCCGTCCCAGCACAGTAGCGACGTTGCCAGATCCTATTATCGTAATTTTCATCAGTTATTATTTAATTTTTTGGCTTTTCACGCACCGGATCATTTTAAAGAATAAATTTACAAGCATGAAACTTCCGTGACAAAATTTCATTTCTAATAATATAGAAGGAAATTTTTATCATGGTTAACCCCTATAACCAGCAAATCTAAAAACACACAGATGAAAATCTTTAACCTGGTATTCTGCATACTCTTTATTGTTTGTGCCGTATTACAATATAATGACCCTGATCCATTCCTGTGGATCCCCATCTATTTGTATGGAGCTTTGTTATGTTTTTTTGCTTTCAGGGGAGAGTTTTTCGGTGCAGCCACACTTGTAGGGATTGGCTGTTACCTGTTTTATGCCATATTTCTGTTTTTCACTCCGGATGGTGTAAAAGACTGGATAACTGAGCACAATGCGGAAAATATTGCTGCTTCCATGAAAGCTACCAAACCCTGGATAGAAGATGCCAGGGAGTTTTTTGGACTGCTGATTCTGACGGTTGTATTATTGATAAATTATCTCTATGCCCGTAAAAGAGGACTGTTTGCCAAATCCCGTTAATTATTCTTGCCCTCCAGCATAGGTACAAAAGAGAAATTTTCAAAAGTTTCTTCCTTGATTGTACCGTCTGTTAATTTAGTTAAGCGAAGCATTCGCTGAACATTGGATTCTCCAACGGGAATGACCATTTTGCCACCGGTCTTGAGTTGCTCTACCAATTTTGGAGGAATGAACGGAGCCGCAGCAGTTACAATGATCTTGTCAAAAGGGGCGTATGTAGGCAGACCTTCAAATCCATCGCCATAAAAATATTTGATATTGGGATACCTATTACGCAACACGAATTTGCGATGAGCGTCAAAAAGTTTTTTTTGCCTTTCAATAGTAAATACTTTCGCACCCATTTCAGCTAGAATGATCGCCTGGTATCCACTGCCTGTTCCTATTTCAAGAACTTTTTCATGTTGCCTGATGTCCAGCAACTGCGATTGATAAGCAACAGTATAAGGCTGCGAAATAGTTTGCATTTCAGCGATAGGGAAGGCCCTGTCTTCATAAGCCACTTTGTCGAACGCTGAATCCAGGAAAAAATGACGTGGTACGTTATTAATAGCGGCTAATACTTTTTCATCAGTGATACCTTTCTGCCGCAGTGTATCTACCAATTGTTTTCTTAAACCTTTGTGCCTGTAAGTATCTTCAAAATTTCGCATCAGACGGCAAATATACTTTATGGCAAATAGTTTTTTATTACTTTTGCAGCGCAAATACCGGTTCGGTAGCTCAGCTGGATAGAGCAACTGCCTTCTAAGCAGTAGGTCATTGGTTCGAATCCAATCCGAATCACCCAGTACAGATAAGGGTTTCAGCCAAAATTGGAACCCTTTCTTATTTGCTTGGTTTAAACATAGTTTAAACATTATAGGCTGAATGGAAGCTCCTATCAATTTAGCATATTTGAAGGCGTCTAATAGAGTTTCTGAAGCGCTCTTTATTACAAATAAAGTCTCTAAGTTATATGAAAAAAGCAATCTGTCTGGTTACTGTTTTTGGCCTTGCTCTCTTTGCTTGTACAAAATCAGGAGCCGAAGAAAAAGAAGAAGACTTCGGTCTTCCAAGTTCACCAGAAACTAAACCACAATACGATAACGCAAATTTTGGTGTTTATAAAGGTGTGATTGTTGGTTCTTCTGGTTGGATAGTATTCAGGATAAACAATGGTAATAATGAAGTGAAGGGTTATCTGGAAATAGATAACCAGAAAGACACGTTATCTACTGACGCCACTATCAATTTAGGGGAGCCAATTTCAAATGTCCTGTTTGAGGGAAGAATATCTTCAATGAAGGTCAGTGCAAATGCGAATGGCACTAATGCTAAACTTTCAGATATTCAGATCAACGGACACAACAACGTTACAGGATTCATCATACACGAGAATTCTACCAATCAAGTATTTTGTTATGAAGGTACTTTTAATGGTACTTCAACAGGAATTATTAATGCTACCAGACTTAAAAATGGAGATACAACTTACCTCCTTTCTAAACTTTATCAAAAAACAATAAATGAAGTATTAAGAAATGCGGATAATGATACATTGTACTTGGGTTACGCTTGGAATAATAATGATAGTGCAATTGGTTATTTGGGAGCGTGGACATGGGACAACGTAAATCCACATTTTAATATTGCTGGAAAGTTTAGCGATTCATCCAATACTACTTCAACTTTTCATGGCACATGGTCATCCCGACCATATGGAAACGGGGAATTTACAACTCGTAGAACCTATTAAAATTAAACCATGAAAAGAATCGTTACACAGTAAATTTGATGCCTTGTGCTAATGGCAATTGTGTGGAATAATTGATAGTATTGGTTTGGCGGCGCATGTAATTTTTCCATGCATCGCTGCCGCTTTCGCGACCGCCACCTGTTTCTTTTTCTCCTCCAAAAGCGCCGCCGATCTCGGCGCCGGAAGTACCGATATTTACATTGGCAATTCCACAGTCACTTCCTGCGGCAGACAAAAATAGTTCTGCCTCGCGGAGGTGAAGGGTCATTATCGAAGAAGATAGTCCCTGGGGTACACTATTCTGAATGTCAATGGCTTCTTCAAGATGCGTATATTTCATTAAATATAAAATAGGAGCAAATGTTTCATGCTTAACAATATTGAAACCCGGTTGTACTTCGGCTATGCAGGGCTTTACATAACATCCGCTTTCGTATCCACGTCCCGATAATACTCCGCCCTCTACAATAAACTTCCCACCTTCTTTTTTACACGCTTCAATTGAATGCAGATATTGTTCAACAGCATCGGTATCAATTAATGGACCTACATGATTTTTTTCGTTCAGCGGATCGCCGATATTCAGTTGAGCATAAGCAGCTACTAATTTGTTCTTAACTTCTTCATACACCTGCTCATGCACAATTAATCTTCTTGTAGTAGTACAACGCTGTCCGGCAGTACCTACTGCACCAAATAAGGCACCGAGAATACTGATATCCAGATCAGCATGTTGTGAAATGATAATCGCATTATTGCCGCCAAGCTCGAGCAAAGCGCGTCCTAATCTGGCTCCGACAATACTCCCAACGGCTTTACCCATCCGTGTTGAACCAGTAGCAGAAATTAATGGTACACGCTGATCGCCTGCTAACCATTCGCCCGCTTCACGTCCGCCAATAAGCAAATTGCAAACTCCTTCGGGTACATCATTCTTCGCAAAAACCTCAGCTACTATTTCCTGGCAGACTACTGCACAGAGAGGTGTTTTTTCTGATGGTTTCCAAATACAAACATTTCCACATACCCATGCGAGCATAGCATTCCAACTCCATACAGCAACAGGAAAATTAAAGGCGGAAATAATTCCGACAATACCCAACGGATGCCATTGTTCATACATTCTGTGACCGACACGTTCGCTATGCATAGTCAGACCATACAACTGACGGGAGAGACCAACAGCGAAATCGCAAATGTCAATCATCTCCTGTACCTCACCGTAACCTTCCTGCAAGCTTTTACCCATTTCATAGGAAACAAGTTTGCCAAGCCTGGTTTTGTTTTGCCTTAATGCTTCTCCAATCTGGCGAACTACTTCTCCACGTCGCGGTGCAGGCCACAAACGCCATTCGGTAAAAGCTTTTTGTGCAACAGCAATTACTTCTTCATAATCGTTACTACCTGCCATATTTATTTTGCCAATCAGTTTACCATCAACAGGAGAGAAGGAGGAGAGGATTTCTCCATTTCCTTTGATCCATCTGTTGCCGGTAGCTATTCCTTCATAATTTTCTTTGAGTGTATTGGTGATTTCAGTAGGTGTCATATTAATATTGCTCATTTTCGTTAGGAAAATCCTGTGATTTTACATCACTGATATATTGACGTACTGCTTTGGTAATCTGCTCTTCGAGATTCAGGTATTGTCTTAAAAAACGAGGTTTGAAAGCAGTGTTAATACCAAGCATATCGTGCATTACCAGTACTTGTCCGTCGCAATACTTGCCTGCGCCTATCCCAATGGTAGGAATGGTAAGACTGGCTGAAACTTCCTGGGCAAGTGCAGCTGGTATTTTTTCAAGCACTGTTGCAAAACATCCTGCTTCTTCAAGCATACGGGCATCGCGCTTTAATTTATCTGCTTCAGCTTCTTCCTTAGCCCGTACAGTGTAGGTTCCAAATTTATAAATGGATTGCGGCGTGAGCCCGAGGTGACCTATCACCGGAACGCCGGCAGCAATAATTCTTTTGGCTGATTCCAGCACTTCTTCACCACCTTCGAGTTTTACGGCATGAGCGCCTGTTTCTTTCATAATCCTTATAGCGGAAGCCAGTGCTTCTCTTGAATTGGACTGATAGGAGCCGAAGGGAAGGTCTACAACGACAAGACTACGCGATACTCCTCTTATAACAGAAGAAGCATGATAAATAATCTGGTCGAGGGTGATAGGCAACGTTGTTTCATGACCTGCCATTACATTCGAAGCGCTATCACCTACGAGGATAACGTCAATGCCAGCAGCATCGAAGAGTCGGGCAAAAGAATAATCATAAGCCGTGATCATGGATATTTTTTCTCCATTGGCTTTCATCTTTTGCAATGTGTTGGTAGTAATCTTTTTTACTTCTTTATGGATGCTCATATTATGAATTGATCTGTCTGTAAAGATGTTGAATTAATCCATCCGCCAGTCCTATTTTGGGGACAAATATTTCTTCGATATTAGCCCATTTCATCACATTGACATAAATCAAGAGCGCCGGTACGATTACATCAGCGCGATCTTCCCGTAACTTATACAGTCTCATTCTTTCTTCCAGCGGAAAACTACTTAACTCACGGTAGTAGTCTTTCAGCATATCAAGTGTCAGCGGTTTGCCTTCTTTCTTTTTAGAGAGCGAGAATATCTTATTAATGTTGCCACCCGATCCTATAGCCACCATATTTCGTTCATGTCCCTTGGTTTCCCTTTTGATAAAGTCTCTCATTTCGTCCCATGTAAAATCATCGACCTGATTTTTAAGTATGCGTATAGTGCCAATGTTAAAGGACCTTTTAAAGACGAGTTCACCGGCGGCAAAAAAAGTAAGTTCCGTACTTCCTCCGCCTACATCCACATACAGGTAAGTGTGATCTGTATCCAGGTATTCGGCGATATGATTTTCGTAAATATAATTTGCTTCGGTGTCTCCCGAAATGATCTCAATAGTAATTCCTGTCTCTTCTCTGATCTGATCAATAATTTCCGGTCCGTTTTTAGCATCACGCATGGCAGAAGTTGCACAGGCCATCATTTTTTCAACATCATATATCTCTGTCAGCAGCTTATAGGATTTGATAGTCTTAATGATCAGTTCCTTTTTTTGCTCCGAGATTTCCTGGCGCTCAAAAACATCAAAGCCTAAACGTAGCGGTACGCGTACAAGATTCAGTTTCTGGAATTGTGGTTTTCCCGCAGGGTTCACCTCCACTTCTGATATTAACAATCTTGCAGCATTACTTCCAATATCAATAGCGGCCAGCTTCATGTATTACTTCACGTTTTTGCATATTAAAGGCGTGAAGGTAATTATATATTTCTTCTTGTGACCGTATGCGCCTGATCTCTGCGGAAGGAGTCTTGTCAGACTTCTTCGCTCCTTTCTTTTTGACCACTTCAGGTTGTGGTTGTACATAATGATTACTTAGTTCATTATCCAGTATTCGTGCTTTTACATTATCGCTTAGCTGAATATCGAATAATTTTATCAGCACTTTTTTAATGTAGCGATCTTTCACCGGACAGGTTACTTCCACACGATGATCAATATTGCGCACCATCCAGTCGGCAGAAGAAATAAAAACTTTTTCGTGACCACCATTACGGAAAATGAATACTCTTGCATGCTCAAGATATTCGTCCACGATGCTGATGGCTTTTACCGGGTGGACGAACTTCTTATTTTCGGAAAGCATACAAAATATCCCTCTTACGATGAGGTTGATCTTTACACCTGCTTTCGCCGCCTCGTATAATTTTTCTATTAACTCCTCGTCAGACAGGGAGTTCATTTTTAAAGAGATGGCGCCACCTTTTTTGGTTTTTGCATTCCTGATCTCTTTGTTGATGAGCTTATGCAGTTCTTTTCTTAGTGTTGTGGGACTGGGGATAAGTGTCTTACAGCTTTTCAAAAATGATATTCCGTTCTTCCAGTTTTCGAGGTAGTTAAAAATACGGTTTACATCGGCCATGATATTTCTGTCGGATGTCAGCAGACAATGATCGCCGTATACCAATGCCGTTTTTTCATTAAGGTTGCCGGTGCTTACGAAACCGTAGTGCAATGTTCGGTTGTTCATTCGTTTTTTTATCAGACATATTTTTGCATGCACTTTTAAATTAGGAATGGATATTAATACTTTAACACCTTCCAGTTCAAGATATTCTTTCCAGTCAAGGTTAGCTTCTTCATCGAACCGTGCTCTTAATTCCAGCATCACCGTTACCTGTTTACCATTTCTTGCTGCGTTGATCAGCGCATTAATGATTTTTGAAGAGGATGCCAGCCGGTAAGCCGTGATCTTTATAGCCGTAACGCTGGGGTCGATAGCCGCTTCTCTCAACAGGTCAATAACCGGATCGAAGGAGTGATAGGGAAAGTTAAGCATCACATCATCCTTTAATACGACATCTGTTACCCTTGGAACATTTTTAAGTAGCGGGTGTAAAAACGGACGCTTCCTGTTGCTGGTTTTAGGGAACACATCGGGAAAATCCATAAAATGGCGGAAATTGTGAATTCTACCACCTGGTATTATACTATCCTTCCTGGAGATATTGAATTTTTTCATCAGGTACTCCAAAAGGGAAGGTTCCATTTCCTTGTCATACACAAAACGTACAGCCTTACCCTTCCTCCTGTTTTTGATAGCTTTCTCGATTTTCTGTATAAAAGTGGTAGACACATCGTTATCAATATCGATTTCGGCGTCTTTAGTGATCTTGAATACCCAGGACTCGAACTGATCGTAGCCCAGGAACGCAAAAAGACTTTTCAGGTTAAAGCGTATGATATCTTCTAAAAGAATAATATGATGTTCGCCGGCAGGGGAGGGTATTTCTTTGAAACGTCCTATTACTTTTGAGGGCACTTCTATGATAGCGTATTTTCTTTTGATCGAATGATCGCTTTTGGATAGCACCACACCCAGGAAGATCGATTTTTCACGCATGTAGGGAAGCTGGTTTACGCTTTCTATCATCAGCGGGATGATATTCGAGCGTACTTCTTCTTCAAAATACCGTTTCACATAATTCTGCTGGTTTTGATTCAGCTCCGTTTCGTTGAGAATCTTTATGCCTGTCTCTTCCAGTTCGGCTCGTACCTGCTCCCAGATGCGGTTAAACTCGGCCTGCTGGTCCAGTACTATTTCCTGGATCTCTGAAAGAATATCGGCCGGAGCCTCTTCCAGGTGCATATTTTTGATTTTTGACCCAAACTCAACCATTCTTTTAAGGGCAGCCACTCTGACCCTGAAAAATTCATCGGTATTATTAGAAAAAATGCCCAGGAACTTCAACCGTTGTTTCAGAGGAACCGTGGGATCAGAAGCTTCCTGCAAAACCCTGCCATTAAAGGAAAGCCAGCTTATATCTCTAGGAATCGTTTTACGTTTCATTTCAATCATTTAGCCAGTTGCTTTGATTCTCATCAAAGTTGAGAATAGCCCTAATAAGTTTAAGTTAACAAATTATTACCTTAGCCTTAAACAGACGCAAGATTTAGACCCAGAATGTTTTTGAAAAACGAAAACATTTTACGACCTTTGCCGTCCAAATTTTTCGACATGTCCAGAATATGCCAGATTACCGGTAAAGTGCCTATCACGGGAAACACTGTTTCTCACTCAAATATAAAGACCAAGCGCAGGTTTCTGCCCAATTTGCAGACAAAACGCTTTTTCCTTGCTGAGGAGAACAGGTGGATCACTTTAAAACTGTCTACCGAAGGGATCCGTACCATCAACAAGAACGGATTGTACAGTGTTGTGAAAAAATTAAGAGCTGAAGGGCATAAAATCTAAAACTAATTTGCCGGGAAAAATGCCGGTAAAGCTATAAATAATAAAACAATGGCAAAGAAAGGAAGCAGGGTTCAGGTGATTTTAGAATGCACTGAGCATAAAACCAGTGGTCAGCCTGGCACCAGCCGCTATGTTAGTCAAAAAAACAAGAAGAACACTCCTGAGAGGCTTGAGTTAAAAAAATATAACCCAATCCTGAAGAAGTACACTATTCATAAAGAAATTAAATAAACTGTCACATGGCAAAATCAGCTAAAACTGCGATTAAAAGCAAAGACCAGAAGGCAGCCGCTGAAGCTAAGAACTGGACTAAAGTGATTAAAACTGTACGCAGTCCAAAAACCGGCGCTTACACTTTTAAAGAGGTTATCGTTCACAAAGAAAAAGTGAAAGAATACCTCGCACAAAAATAATTGGTTACGTAAGTACTATAAGTAAAAGCTGTTCTGACTCGAACAGCTTTTTGTATTTTAATACGTCAAATAAATAGTAATGGGATTTTTTGATAAACTCTTCGGCAAAAAAGAAAAGGAAAGTCTCGACCAGGGGCTGCAAAAAACCAAAGAAGGTTTCCTATCTAAAATAACTAAAGCCGTAGCAGGAAAATCGACGGTTGACGAAGAAGTATTGGATGACTTGGAAAATGCCCTGGTGAGCGCCGACGTAGGCATTGATACAACTGTGCAGATCATCGATAGAATAGAAAAAAGAGTATCGAAGGATAAATACCTGAATACAAGTGATCTGAACAGGATGCTTAAAGAAGAAATAGAAGGTGTGTTAACTGATCCCCCAGCAGATGCCTATACCTTTACTGACGAACTGCCTGTAAAACCTTATGTAATTTTAGTTGTAGGAGTCAACGGTGCTGGTAAAACCACTACTATCGGTAAGCTGGCCTATAATTTCAAAAAAGCCGGTAAATCCGTTCTATTAGGTGCTGCAGATACTTTCAGGGCGGCAGCAGTGGATCAACTGACTATCTGGAGTGAAAGAACGGGCGTTCCTATTGTTAAGCAGCCGATGGGATCGGACCCTGCTTCGGTAGCTTTTGACACTGTACAAAGCGGATTGGCAAGAGGCAATGATGTGATCATTATTGATACTGCTGGAAGACTGCACAACAAAGCTCACCTGATGGATGAACTGACCAAGATCAAACGAGTGATAGGAAAGATCATTCCGGAAGCTCCGCATGAAGTGTTATTGGTACTGGACGGTTCTACCGGACAGAATGCATTGGAACAAGCTAAACAGTTTACTGCAGCAACAGATGTAACAGCGCTGGCTATCACGAAGCTTGACGGAACTGCCAAAGGAGGAGTAGTGCTTGCAGTAGCGAATCAATTTAAAATTCCGGTGAAGTTTATCGGCGTAGGTGAAAAAATGGAAGATTTACTGATCTTCAATAAACATGAGTTTGTAAATTCCTTGTTTAATTTGGAAAATTAATTGAGTATCAGCGTAGATGAGGAAAAAAATTATTTCCTTTGCACAAAATATTTTTATGAAAAGAAGTTTTTTTGCGGGCGTGTTTGTTCTTATGTTAATGTTTAGTGTCTCCTCAGCTTCGGCACAATCGGCAAATGGTAGTGATTATACCAATGCTATTGGTTTGGGAATTGATTTCGGAAATGGAGGTACAGGAGTGGGTCCTTCTTTTAAACACTTTTTTACAGAAAATCATGTTGGTCTTGCTGAAGTGCTCTTTGGAAATAGTACTACTGCTATCCAGGTTTTCTACCAGTACCACAAAGAGATTGAGGGCGCTGCCGGCTTGAGATGGTTTGCAGGCGCTGGTCCTGGCATTCACTTGTATAAGGGAGGTTCTACTTTTGTTGTGGGTCCACAGGGTGGACTTGATTACAAAATTCCTGGTGTACCCCTTAGCTTTTCTTTTGACTGGAGACCTAAATTGTATGTTTACAGCGGCGGATCTAACTTCGAAGGTGGCCGCTTTGGCTTAGGTTTCAGATATGCATTCAATTAATTATTCGTCTGGCAACAAATATTGTCAGTCTACAATCAACCTTTAATTTACTACCGCCCCCATTAGGGGCGGTTTTTTTATATTCAGTGTCATCTTCTTAAATGACTGCTGCTCTTTAAAACGTTAACTTTGCCCACTTATGAAGACGAGAACGCTCAAAAAGGATAAGGTGAATATCATTACCCTGGGCTGTAGTAAGAATATGGTAGACAGTGAAGTGCTCAGTGGGCAACTTGCTGCCAATGATATCGATGTTATCCATGAGAATACCAGACTCGATCATAACATTGTAGTGGTCAACACCTGCGGTTTTATTGATAAGGCCAAGGAAGAGTCCATTAACACCATTCTTCAGCAGGTTGATTTGAAAAGAAAAGGGAAGCTGGATAAAGTGTATGTTACCGGATGTCTTAGCGAGCGCTATAAGAATAATCTTGAAGAAGAAATTCCGGAAGTAGATGCCTATTTCGGAACGATGGAGTTGCCTAATATTCTCAAACAATTTAATGCCGACTACCGCGCTGAATTAATAGGAGAAAGATTGCTGGCTACTCCCCGCCATTACGCCTACCTGAAAATTTCTGAAGGGTGTAACAGGACCTGTTCTTTCTGCGCCATTCCCCTGATGAGAGGCAAACATATTAGCCGTCCTATTGAAGACCTGGTGAAAGAGGCCACACGCCTGGTACAAATGGGTGTGAAGGAAATTATGCTGATAGCCCAGGAACTCACTTATTATGGATTGGATATTTATAAGAAAAGGATGTTGCCTGATTTACTGAACAGGCTGGCCGACATACCCGGACTGGAGTGGATCAGGTTACACTATGCCTATCCTACAAAATTTCCTTTAGAAATACTTGACACCATAAGAGAGCGGGACAATATTTGTAATTATCTTGACATACCATTGCAGCATGCCAGCGATAATATGTTAAAAGCTATGCGGCGGCAGATTACGCAGGCAGAAATGGATGAGCTCATTGATGCCATCAGGGAAAAGGTTCCGGGTATTTGTCTGAGAACAACTTTGATTGCAGGGTTCCCGGGAGAAACAAGGGAAGATGTAGAAAGTCTGAAAACCTTTCTCGTGAAACACCGCTTTGACAGGGTAGGAATATTCTCTTACAGTCACGAAGAAAATACTACTGCTTATGACCTGGACGACAATATTCCACAGGAAGAAAAAGAAGAAAGAGCAAGAGAAATAATGGAAGTGCAGCAGCAGATTTCCTATGAAAAGAACCAGGAGAAAGAAGGAAAAATATTTAAAGTGCTTATCGATAAAAAAGAATCCGGCCGCTACCTCGGACGTACAGAATTTGATAGTGTTGAAGTAGATAATGAAGTGATCATTGACAGCAAAAAGAAATTAACGATTGGCGATTTTATTAAGGTAAAAATTATAAAAGCATATGACTACGATCTCGAAGGAGAAATATGGAACGGTTGATAATAAAGAAATAGTACAATTCACTTTGCAGAACAGCAGCGGTACTATTGTTAAACTGATTAATTATGGCGGAGCGGTCACCCATATTCTTTTCCCCGATAAAAACGGAAAACTTACTGATGTTGTTCTGGGATTCGATTCGCTGGACGAATATAAAAGTCTGGATAACCCGCATTTTGGCTCTATCACCGGCCGCTTTGCCAACCGCATCCGTAAGGGACAATTTGCAATTGATGGTAAGCCATTCCAGGTAAGTATTAATAACAATGGTAACAGCTTACACGGAGGTATTAGCGGGTTTAACCGAAAGGTATGGGCGGCAGAAGTGCTGGAAGGTTCAGGTATTAAATTGACTTATACTAGTAAAGATGGAGAAGAAGGTTTTCCCGGGAATTGTACCGTGACGGTGATATATACGCTTACTGATGATAATAGTCTGCGTATAGATTATGAAGCAACAACCGATGCACCAACAATAATTAATCTTACTAATCATTGTTACTTTAATTTATCGGGAAAAGCTGATGCCAATGTTACTGATCACGAAGTATGGATCGATGCTGATCAATATGTGCCTGTTGACGATGAGTTTTTACCTCTAGGTCCTCTGGAAAATGTAGAAGGAACGGTAATGGATTTGAGAAAGGCAAAAAAAATTGGTGAAAAAGTAGATGAAGTGCCTCGTGGAGGGTATGATCACAATTATGTATTAAACGGGAAAGATGGTAAAACGGCTTCTTTATCTGCAGGAGCTTACCATGCCGGCACCGGTATTTATCTTGAGTTACTTACTTCTGAACCCGGTGTACAGTTCTATACAGGGAATATGCTGCCGGGAACAATCATAGGAAAAGGCGGAAAGGTATATCCCCCCAGGGGAGGCTTTTGCCTGGAAGCACAACATTTTCCTGATTCACCCAATCACCCTTCATTTCCTAATACCGTTTTAAGACCTGGTGAAACTTACCATCAGACAACGATTTACCGGTTTTCTATAAAATAACAATTCATATACTAGTTCTTTGCTTAATTTGTAAAAAATACCTGCAGAACAGTTGGTATGATTATCGTATATCATAATTGATTGAACAATAGTGTTGACGGATAAAACTAACAACACCGGGATATTCAATCACAAATAATAAAACCTAATGAAATGATGAAGAATATTTTACCCTTGTTTGCTCTGCTGATAGCTTCGCAGATCCTTAATGCACAATATCAACTGGTGAAAAAATGGGAAACAGACGCCAGTCTGAAAGTACCGGAATCAGTATTGTTTGACGGCAAGAACAAAGTATTGTACGTATCTAATATTGATGGTGCACCGGATGGTAAGGATGGTAAAGGTTCAATTGGTAAAGTAGGTTTAGACGGAAAGATTATTGCTGTTGACTGGGTTACCGGTTTAAGCGCTCCGAAAGGAATGGCTCTTGTTAAGAACATTCTGTGGGTAGCCGATATCGATGAGATGGTAGCCATTGACATCACCACCGCTAAAATTACTAAGAGAGTACCAATAGAAGGGGCTGGGTTCCTTAACGATGTGGCTGCCGATGCTAAAGGTGTTGTATATGTTTCTGATAGTAAGACTAAAAAAGTGCATAAGATAGAAAATGATAAGAGTTCTCTTGTTATTGAAAACCTGGAAGGACCTAACGGGTTGCTGGTACATAACAAAGAATTGTATCTGCTCGATAACGGTACGCTTAACAAAATAAAAGATGGCAAACTGGAACAACTGGTTAGCGGACTTGAAGGGCATACCGATGGATTGGAAAATATAAAAGGAGATGAGTTCATTGTGTCGGGATGGGAAGGAGTGGTTTATTATGCGAAGGCCGATGGATCAAAACAATTATTACTCGATACACGCGCAGAAAAAATTAATGCCGCCGATATTGGTTACGATGCCAAAAATAAAATAGTGTACGTTCCTACATTCTTTAAAAACTCTGTAGTTGCTTATCAGTTGCAGTAAGGAAATGGATTGTTGTATCCGATTACCATATAGCGAAACAGGATACTTTTCTCCTGTCGTAACAGCGTATATTGAAAATGACGAAAGACTAAAAGATTTTCTTCAATATCCTGTTTCGTTACAGGGTATAAAAGAAGCTATTCAACAGCGTAAAAAATTTACACAGAATCGTCAGCTACTGGTTTCTTTTTTACAAAAACAATATGAAGGTTTACCACACTACGAACAGGTAGCAGATAGTATTAAGCTGTTGGAGGATAAAAAAACTTTTACGGTTTGTTCTGCCCACCAGCCGGCAATATTTACCGGTACACTTTTTTTCCTCTATAAAATTCTGCATTCTGTAAAGCTCGCTGCTACCTTAAAACAGCAGTTGCCCGAATACAATTTTGTACCCGTTTTTTACATGGGTTCAGAAGATGCAGACCTGGATGAGTTGGGTCATATTTATTTGAATGGCGAAAAAATCACCTGGGATACTAACCAGGGAGGAGCTATTGGCCGAATGCAGCCAAAGGGATTGGAAAAGATTATCGACAGGCTGGAAGG
Organism: uncultured Chitinophagaceae bacterium; assembly: GCA_964606315.1. Taxonomy (GTDB): domain Bacteria; phylum Bacteroidota; class Bacteroidia; order Chitinophagales; family Chitinophagaceae; genus Flavitalea. The sequence continues at coordinate 26,518 of CAZSFY010000007.1, forward strand.
AGAGCTAGCTGTTCTTCCTCATGGAGAGGAACTTATACAGTTGCTTAGGAAAACTTATTTGGAAAGCCGGAATATCCAGGAAGCTACTTTCAAGCTTATCCATCATCTTTTTGGTGAATATGGTTTATTAGTGTTGATCCCCGATGATCCTTTGATGAAAAAAGAAATGCTGCCGGTATTTGAGGATGAATTATTCAACCAGGTATCCGCAGGACTTGTGCAGCAGTCGGGCGAAAAACTTGGGCAGCATTTCAAAGTGCAGGCTCATCCGCGTGATATCAATTTATTTTATCTGAAAGATAATCTGAGGGAGCGAATTGTAAGGGAAGGAGAGGGGTTTGCTGTGGTTAATACAGCTATCCATTTTACGGCTGATGAAATAAAAAAAGAATTGCGCGACCATCCTGAACGTTTTAGTCCGAATGTTATTTTGAGAGGACTGTTCCAGGAAACACTGTTGCCCAATATTGCTTTTATAGGTGGCGGTGGTGAGCTGGCCTATTGGCTTGAACTAAAAAATGTGTTCAATCATTATAAGGTTCCTTATCCGATGCTGATCCTTCGTAATTCATTTCTTGTAATGGATGAAGCGCAAAGTGATAAATTAAAAAAACTCGGTTTAACTGTAAATAAAATTTTTAAACCTGCGGATATCCTGTTAACTGAACTGGTAAAACGTGAATCATCATCGTCACTCAAACTGACGAAGGAAATTCAAATAATAGAAGAACAATACCAGCAAATCAAACAACTGGCAGGCAATATTGATCCTTCATTGAAAGGACATGTTGATGCATTGAAAACAAAATCGGTACAGCGGTTAGCCATACTCGAAAAGAAAATGCTTAGGGCCGAAAAGAAAAAATTTGCTGTCCAGTCCGGGCAAATAGACAGGCTTAAAAAGGAATTATTTCCTAATAACAGTTTACAGGAACGAATGGAGAATTTTATGCCTTTTTATGCGCGGTGGGGGAAAGAATTTATAGAAACGATCTATAAGCACTCATTAACCCTGGAACAGGAATTCACAGTGATTACTTATGATCATTGATCAAATTCGTTTGTCCAGCCTTCACTCTTAATCTTACCTGCTTTAGCGATCACTTCGTTTTGCATTTTAGCTTTATAGGCGTCAAGAGCATCGCCTATTTTTTCATCTGAACTACCGATAATGCTTGCAGCGAGTATGCCTGCATTTTTAGCCGCATTAAGGGCTACGGTAGCTACAGGTATGCCGTTGGGCATTTGTAAAATGGAGAGTACGGAATCCCATCCGTCAATAGAGTTGGATGATTTTACCGGCACCCCGATTACCGGAAGAGAGGTGATGGAAGCTACCATTCCCGGCAAATGGGCAGCGCCCCCAGCCCCGGCAATAATAACCTTAATACCGCGACTGCGGGCTTTTTCTGCATAAGCCAGCATTCTTTTAGGCGTACGGTGGGCCGAAACAATGGTCAGTTCATAAGCGATACCTATTTCGCTTAAAAAATCAGCGGCGGCCTTCATTACCGGAAGGTCACTGTCGCTGCCCATAATAATTCCAACAACCGGATTTGCCATATTGTTTCTGTATTAATAACGTTTTATAATACTCTCTCCAGTCCGCTGAAAAAGAAGTCGCCCTCAATTTTCGCGTTCTCGTCACTATCGCTTCCATGTACAGCATTTTCACCAAGTGAAGTGGCATACAATTTTCGGATAGTATTGGCTTCGGCCTTAGCCGGATCGGTAGCGCCGATCAGAGTTCTGAATGCAGATACGGCGTTGTCTTTTTCAAGGATGGCAGCTATGATCGGACCACTGCTCATGAAATTCACCAGTTCTCCATAGAAAGGCCTTTCCTTATGCACAGCGTAGAATTCGCCGGCTTTTTCAGAAGTTAACCTGGTTAGCTTTAGCGCTACTATTTTATACCCCTCTTTAATGATCCGGTCGATGATAGCGCCGGCATGACCGTTTTTCATGGCATCGGGTTTGATCATCGTAAACGTTCTGTTGCTCATAAATACAATTTCTATTTTGGCCGCAAAGGTATATAACTTAAGTATTACATAACTAAAATTGGCTATTGGTCAAGATTTATGCACCTTTGCGCACGTCTCATGAATGACATAAAAGAAATATATCCCCTGCTGGAGATACCACGAAAGATAGTAATAACCATGCACCAAAAGCCTGATCCCGATGCTATGGGATCGTCGCTGGGGTTATACCATTTTTTGGCCAACCTGGGACATAAAGTAACGGTGATCAGTCCTACCAACTGGCCGACCTGGTTAAATTGGATGCCTGGCTGCGATAAAGTGATTGACTTTGAACTCCAACCGAATAAGGCTTTCCAGGCGCTTGACGAGGCAGAATGGCTTTTTTGCCTTGATTTTAATGTATTTACACGTACTAAAAATCTTTCTCCCAAATTATACGAATTCAAAGGCACAAGGGTGTTGATTGATCATCACCAGCAACCCGACAGCGATAATTTCGAATTTGGGATCAGCGATACTTCCAAAAGCTCCACCTGTGAAATGGTATTCGATTTTATCGTTAATGGGGGGTATGCTGAAAAGGTCGGTAATAATATTGCGGAATGTTTGTATGCCGGTATAATGGCCGATACAGGTTCTTTCCGCTTTGCCAGTACCACCGCCTCGGTCCATGATATGGTATCTTTTTTGAAAAAGCGGGGACTGGATCATGCTAAAGTGCATGAAAATATTTACGATAACTTTCTTGAAAACAGGTTGCGTTTTATAGGACTTGTACTATCCGATAGAATGGAGATTTTTTATGAATACAATGCCGCGCTCATTGCTATCACCAAAAAGGACCTGATACGTTTTCAGATCAAAACCGGCGATACCGACGGACTGGTAAACTATCCACTCAGTATACAAGGTATTAAACTTGCTGCGCTTGTTATTGACCGTGATGAAGAAAGGAAATGGAGTTTCCGCAGTAAAGGTGGTTTTGATACTAATACATTCGCCAGAAAATATTTTAATGGAGGCGGCCACTACAATGCTTCGGGAGGAAGAAGCAGCGATCCATTGCAAAAAACGATTGAACATTTTAAGATCGCACTAAAAGAAAACGCAGAAAAATTACAATAAAATTTATTTATGAAGAAAACATCAATTATTGTTGCGGGGTTGGCCTTGCTGTTCGCTATTGGCGGATGCTCATCAAATGGCGGCTTCAAAAAAACCAAAAGTGGTTTGCTATATAAAATTTATAGTGATGGAAAAAATCCACTTGCCCAAAGAGGACAATTTCTTAAGGTCCATTATTCGAATAAGGTAAGGGATTCTGTTATGAACAGCAGCTTCGACGGATTACCTAATTATGCGCCGGTAGATAGCATAGGGCCTGTCTATAATGCTGCTGAAGTATTTGATAAGCTGAGAAAAGGAGATAGTGTGATTATTGTTATGCATGCGGATAGCCTTGAAAAAAGGCAGGGGCCTCTTCCTCCCTTTATTGGCAAGAAGGATAAGGTTACCCTTACTATTAAGGTGGTAGACATTATGGATTCTGAAGAAGAGATAAGAAGTGACCAGAAAGAAATGTTTGCTGCTCGAAGAGAAAAGGAAATAAAGGATGTAGAAAAATACCTTGCCGATAAGGGTATTAATACTACTAAAACAGATAAAGGTGTTTTTGTTGAAATTATTGAACAGGGAACCGGTCCCAAAGTTGATTCGGGAAAGGCTGTTCAAGTGATGTATAAAGGACAGACTTTTGAAGGAAAAGTATTTGATACCAACAAGGATACTACTTTCGGTCACACAGATCCATTCACACTGATTATCGGACAGCGGGGCGCTATTGAAGGATGGGATAATGGATTGAGAGTATTTAATGAAGGAGGTAAAGGAAATCTGTATATTCCCTCAATGATGGCTTATGGACCTAATCCCCCTCCGGGAGCTTCTTTCAAGGCATTCGAAAATCTGATGTTTGAAGTTGAAATATTAAAAGTGGAAGATGCACCTAAACCTAAAGCAAGGCCAGCAATACCAATGCCCAGATAATAAATACTAATAACACATCATAATGAGAGCCCTTGCTGTGACGAATAGCAGGGGCTTTTTCTTTTACAACTATTAGCTGTGTCGGCTTGATAAACAATTGGAGATGAAGTCATATTATTGCAATGCAGGTATACATCTGTTAACAGATCAGTTAAAAAATCTATATGGGAACAAAGCATGATGCTATTGTTGTAGGTTCTGGTCCCAATGGTTTGGCTGCCGCTATAACTCTTCAACGCAGCGGACTGAATGTGCTGTTGGTAGAAGCGAAAGAGACAGTTGGCGGCGGGTTACGTACACAGGAAATTATAGAACCGGGTTGCTTTCATGATATTTGTTCGGCAGTTCATCCGTTAGCGCTGACTTCTCCCTTCTTCACATCATTGCCACTGCATGATTACGGTTTGGAGTTTATACATGCGCCCTATGAGGCAGCTCATCCGTTTGAGGATGGGAATGCTGCAATACTCGTCCGCTCACTGGAACAAACTGCTCGCCATCTTGGTGAAGACGAAGCATTATATAAAAAACTTTTTAGTCCGCTGGTGAGTAACTGGGACAAATTAGTAAATGATATTTTAGCTCCCCTGCATTTTCCTTCACATCCTTTGTTGATGGCTGAATTTGGATTAAAAGCTTTACGTCCGGCTACTCATATTGCAGCTCGATTTTCAGGTAAATATGCAAAGGCTTTATGGGCGGGAATGGCCGCGCATGCTATCCAGCCATTCAATAAATGGACAACATCAGCTATCGCTTTTGTATTACTGGCAATAGGCCATCGGCATGGCTGGCCTATTCCTAAAGGTGGATCCCAGTCTATTGCCAATGCTCTGGTAAACTATTTTATAGCATTAGGCGGTAAAGTACAGACGGGATTCGAGGTGAAAAATATTCATGATTTACCTTCTCATGATGTTGTTTTTTTTGATGTTACTCCTAAGCAATTGCTGAAAATTGCCGGATCAGAATTTTCTTCTTTCTACGCAAGACAATTACAGAAATACCGGTACGGTCCTGGTGTTTTCAAGATTGATTATATATTGAGTGAGGAAGTACCTTTTCTATCCTCTTATTGCAGGGAAGCTGCTACGGTACATATAGGAAACACATACGAAGAAATTGCTTTGGCTGAATGGGAAACTGCTAACGGAAAGCATCCCGAAAAACCGTTTGTGCTGTTTACCCGGCCAAGTAAATTTGATCCAACAAGAGCAAACAATCATAAACATATTGCCTGGGCCTATTGCCATGTTCCTCATGGTTCAACTGTGGACATGACCACTGCTATCGAAAATCAGATAGAACGTTTTGCTCCCGGTTTTAAACAAACGATCTTCCAAAAAAGAACAATGAATTCCTTACAGATAGAAGTCTATAATCCTAATTACATAGGAGGGGATATTGGCGGAGGTATTATTGATATTACCCAACTCTATAGTCGACCGGCATTGCGATGGTCGCCCTATACTACTTCTTCAAAAAATATTTATATCTGTTCTTCGTCTACCCCTCCGGGTGGTGGAGTGCATGGTATGTGCGGCTATCATGCTGCCAGGCAGGCACTGAAAAATTTCTGGAAGATAGAAAATTGAGCAGCCGGATATGTCTCCCCGCTTATCTGTTTATTTCAAATAAACAGCCTGGAATTTTGCCAGCGGAGCCATTTCTTCTTCATTAAGAATTAAAGTGTCTCCAACGATACGATAGTTGTCAACGTTTTCGAGTGATTTAAAAAAAAGACTTTCTATTTCTAATTTTTCGCAAGCCATCATAGTGGAAATCAACTTGGAAAATTTTATTTTATTAGGTTCTCCCCATTCAAAATGTCCGCCAAAGCCATTACATCCTCCATGTCCCCTTACAGTACTGTCACTGGTTTGAAGAATCATATGCGGCTCCTTGAGATAGGAGGAGTCTGTAATAACAGGCTTACCGTCAAGCTCGGTAAGCTTCCAGTAAGTGTTGCTTAGCGGAGCGTCGGCAATGGCCACTTCTGCCGGCTGACTGTCTGTTGTATTTGTTTCTTTAATGCGGTTGGAGGAGTTACAACTGATAAGGATAGCGAATAAGGCGCTTATTAATAGGTATCTCATATTTTAGGTATTTGCATTTACAATTTAGTTAATAATTGAATACATTCCTTTGCTTCTTTTACATCGTGCACCCGTAATATTCCGGCTCCATTTTGTAGCGCTATAGTGTTAAGGACAGTAGTGCCATTGAGTGCTTCTTCAGCAGTAATATCTAATGTTCTATAAATAGTCGATTTGCGGGAGAGGCCGGCCAGGATAGGTTTGTCCAGCATTTTTAGGATGGCCAAATTCTTCAACAACTCAAAATTCTGGGCAGGGTTCTTGCTAAAACCAAATCCCGGATCGATGATTACATCGTGAATGCCTGCCTGTCTGCATGCTTCAATTTTTTGTATAAAATATTCCAGTACCGATAGGGTAACGTTCGTGTAATCATTCAAAGTGTTCATTGTTTGTGGTGTCCCACGCATATGCATGCATATATAGGGAACCTGTAATTGACCTACAACAGTAAGCATATCGGGATCGAGGTTGCCGCCACTAATATCATTGACAATAGCAAAACCATTTTCTATACATGCTTTGGCTACGCGACTGTAAAAACTGTCGATCGAAAAAATAGTATCAGGAAAATGAGCGATTAAACGGGTAGTGAGCGTCTCAAAGCGCTTCAGTTCTTCGTCTGCCGTCAGCGACGTAGAATCCGGCCGTGAGCTTTGCGCACCTATATCAATAATATCGGCTCCCTCTTCCAGCATTTGTTCTACCTGCCGGAGTACATTGCTTTCATCAGAGCGGCTCGCTGCATAGAAAGAGTCGGGTGTAATATTAACTATACCCATGACCAGCGGTGCTTCGGCCACTAACAATCTTCCCCGGCAATTTAACGTGAACATACAGCCCTTATCTTTATATTTGAGCAGGTAAAAATCAGGAATAAATTTCAATTCACCATTAAGTTCATGAGTAATACTAGTCAGCAATACGATTCGGTGGTTCAGGCATGCAAGGATATTTTTATTAAAAAGACGAAAGATTATGGTACTTCATGGCGGGTGCTGCGTCCCATATCTATTCTCGACCAGTTATATATCAAAGCGCAACGCATCAGAAATATACAGGAGAAAGGTATCCAACTGATTGATGATGATATTCGTGATGAGTTCAAGGGAATACTCAATTACAGCGTTATTGGTCTCATACAACTGGATATGCGAAATGATAAGGTGGAAGATATTCCTGTCGATAAAGTGGAGCAGTTATATGACCAGAAGATTGCTGAAACAAAATCGTTGATGACTGCTAAAAATCACGATTATGATGAAGCATGGAGAAGTATGAGTCAGGAGAGTTTTGTTGATTTGATACTGATGAAGCTTTTACGAATGAGACAAATTATCGCCAACGACGGTAAAACGTTGATCAGCGAAGGACTGGATGCCAATTATAGAGATATTATCAATTACTCGGTATTTGCATTAATAATGAGCAGCTAATGAAAACGCTAGTAACAATATCCAGGATAATAGTAGGTGTGCTATTTATCTTTTCCGGTTTGGTAAAAGCCAACGATCCGTTAGGACTTAGTTATAAGATGCAGGAATTTTTTGAGGTGTGGAACCTGCATTCGTTAAATGCCTACACCTTGTCTTTTTCGGTCATCATGATTGCTTTTGAGATCATAGCAGGCGTTGCGGTGCTGATAGGGTGGAGGATGAATCTTTTCAGTTGGTTATTATTGTTGCTGATCATTTTCTTTACTTTCCTTACCGGTTATGCTCTTTTTTCCGGTAAGATCAGGGAATGTGGATGCTTCGGTGACTGTATTCCGCTACAGGCTAATCAATCGTTTATCAAAGATCTTATTTTACTCGTGCTTATTTTATTCATATTTCCTTTTAGGAATAAAATCAGGCCTGCACTTACGGTAAGATCTGCTATTGTCGTTCTTTCATTAACCACGTTGTTTTCGTTTATATTTCAATGGTATGTGTTGAAACATCTTCCCGTTGTTGACTGTTTGCCTTATAAAGTAGGCAATAATATTCCGGAGAAAATGAAAATTCCTCCCGGCGCTGTTCCCGATAGTACGGTGATTCTTTTTACTTACGAGAAAAATGATACTACACATAGTTTTACTGCAGAAGAATTTCCTGATGATTTTGATGATAGCTATGTTTTCGTGAAAAGAGAAGATAAGGTAGTCAGAAAAGGAACGGCTACTCCTGCTATCAGAGATTTTGCCTTACAAACAATTGATGGAACGGACACCACGCAGGCATTGCTTACGGAACCCGGACAAAAAGTTTTCCTCTTTATAAAAGATGGTTATAAACAGGGAGATTGGGTAAAAGATTTTTCCGGCATTTACCAGAAAGCCATTAGCAAAGGATTAAAAGTATTTATTGTTACCAACCTGGAGCATATCAATTTGGGTATTGACGTTCCTATGCTGAGAGCCGATGGAACAGCTATCAAAACAGCCGGAAGATATAATCCCACATTGTTTCTGATCAACGGTGGAACTGTTCAGAAAAAATGGGCAGCTCCCGACTTCGATAAAGTAACTGCCTATCTCGATCAATTATAAACTATGTTGAAATATATCACCAGGAAAATTGTTTATGGTCTACTGGTGATGGCCGGTGTAATCATGCTGGTGTTTTTTCTGTTCCAGGGATTTGGTGATCCTTCGAGATTATTACTCGGACAAACGGCCGACATAGCTACACAGGAAAATATCCGTAAAGAACTCAACCTGGATGAGCCTAAATGGAAACAGTTCATTTATTATCTGAATGATGTTTCTCCGATATCGATACATACAAAAGAAGCTATTGCAGAGAAACAGTTAAGAGGAATTTTTATCGGCGGAGAAATAAAACTGGCTATAAAAACACCCTATCTGCGAAGATCCTATCAATCAAAAAAAGAAGTGTGGGACATACTGGCCGAAGCATTGCCCGGTACTTTTATACTGGCATCGGCGGCAATGTTCATCGCCGTGCTGATAGGGATTCCGCTAGGAGTATTGGCTGCGGTAAAAAAAGATACATGGATGGATAGCTCCTCCATATTTGCATCAGTGATAGGTATTTCGGCTCCCTCATTTTTTATGGGTATCGTTATAGCTTATTTGTTTGGTTTTATTCTTAGTGATTATACAGGATTAAATATGACCGGCAGTTTATATGAAACCGATCCCTTTGAAGGCAGAACACTTCAATGGCGTAATCTGGTACTGCCTGCATTAACGTTGGGCATAAGGCCCCTGGCGATTATTACCCAGCTTACGAGGGGAGCTATGCTGGAAGTGTTGAACCAGGATTATATCCGTACTGCACGGGCTAAAGGTGTACCGGCTACAGGCATTATATGGAAACATGCACTGCGCAATGCATTAAACCCCGTGATCACAGCAGTTACTGGATGGTTTGCTGAATTATTAGCCGGAGCATTTTTTGTGGAATATATATTTGGATGGAAGGGGATAGGTAAAGTGACGGTCGACGCATTGGAGAATCTTGATTTTCCTGTAGTCATGGGAGCAGTACTGATATCTTCTTTTTTCTTTATACTGGTAAATTTTTTCGCCGATATCTTGTATGGCATTATTGATCCGCGTATAAAATTAGCATGATGATCAGTTTACTACAACTTCCCTGATCACGTTCTCACCGAGCGCCTCATTAACGTTGCTAATGATTTTTTCTTTTTGATAGATAAGTTCCTGTTTAAGGGGAGCAACATTGGTAGTAATATACAGTGTATGGCCATGTATGCTGATCTTTTCGGTATAGCGTGCAATGGTTTTACCCATCAGGTTTGCCCAGATATCTTCGATCTGAAGTGCCTGTATAGATCCTTTTAATCTGCTTTGTTTCAGAAATCGGTTCAATGCCTCTCCTAAAGAAAATTCTCCCATACCTTAAAAGTAACCTATATATTAATCAGTTGATAATCGACCTCAAGATTTTCAAAATGTTCAACAATTCTGTCGGCGTGCGTGTCGGTGATGAATATTTGGCCCTCATTTTTTACACAAACCCAATCCAGGAGATTGTGCATACGGTTATCATCGAGTTTTTCGAAAACATCATCGAGTAGTAATAAGGGTGCAAACTCTTTTTCATTTTTTAGTATGCAGAATTCAGCCAGTTTCATGGCAAAGAGTAAGCTTTTTTTCTGTCCTTGCGAAGCTATATTCCTGAATGGCTGTTCGCCATATAAAAGTTGTATATCGTCCTTGTGTATACCGATATTAGTACGTTGTAGCAATAGATCCTTTTGCCGTGATGCACTCATCAACTGCGGATAGCCGCCGTTAATAAGCTGGCTGTCGTAATGCAGTTCGAGCGGTTCTGCGGCGGCTGATATTTTTTGGTAAAAATCTTTAATCAGTGCCGTGCATTCAGTCATGAATGTTTGTCTTTTCTTAAAGATCCACTCTCCGTCAGCCATCAACTGCTGGTCATATACGTCCAGCAAACCCTTGTTGACGTCAGCGGCATTGACCAATGATTTTAGATAGCTGTTGCGTTGTTGCAACACTTTGTTGTAATTAATAAGCCGCTGCAGATATTCCGCATCGGTTTGGGAGATGATGGCATCAATATAACGCCTCCTGTCTTCACTTCCTCCCGTGATAATGGAGATATCATCGGGAGCGATAATGACGCAGGGGTATTTACCGATATGATGAGAGAATTTATCGTATGACTCACCGTTGAGCGAAAACTCTTTTTTGCCATTTTCCCTGACAATACAAACCACCAGGCTGTCGGAATTATCAGCCTTTTCAGCCGAATTTTTTCCGTTTTCGGTAATATGACTGAACTCACCCTGTATACGAAAGCCTGAAAGACCCTGGTGTACGTTCTGTGCATCTGAACGGGCAAAGTAGCTTTTGGTAAAGCACAGGTAATAAATAGCGTCCAGCAGGTTGGTTTTTCCCACCCCGTTCGCTCCGCTGATGCCAACTATCCGGGATTCGAAGCGAAACTGTTCATTTACATAGTTTTTAAACTGGACGAGCGATATGGATTGAAGCTGTAGCAATTTATTCTGATGGGGTGCAAGTTACCCTTCTTACCCTTATCTTTGCCGCTCAAATTTTCGAAAGTGGCGACTAAATTTTCTAAGGAAACCTACTTGTACTGGTACGAACTAATGCAGCTCATCCGTCAGTTTGAGTTGATGGCTGAGGAGAAGTACAAAATGGAAGGTAAGATACGCGGCTTTTTTCATGCCTATATCGGACAGGAAGCGATTGCCGCAGGTTGTATGACAGCAACAAGACAGGAAGATCCTTTTATCACCGCTTACCGCGATCATGGCCTGGCTCTTGCCAAAGGGGTGAGCGCCGACAGTTGTATGGCGGAGTTGTACGGTAAGGCTACAGGTTGTGCTAAAGGAAAAGGCGGAAGTATGCACTTTTTTGGTAAAGATGTATTCTTCTTCGGTGGTCATGGTATTGTAGGGGCACAAATTGGAACCGGCGCGGGTTTGGCATTTGCAGAAAAATATAAAGGAACTGATAATGTTTCTCTTACCTTCTTCGGCGATGGCGCTGCCCGCCAGGGAATACTGCATGAAGTATTTAATATGGCTATGACCTGGAAGCTCCCGGTAGTATTCATTTGTGAAAATAATAACTACGCAATGGGTACTTCTGTTGAGCGTACCAGTAACGTAGTGGATATTTATAAACTGGCCGATGCCTACGATATGCCAGGTGACTCGGTTGATGGTATGAGCGCCGAAGCTGTTCATGAAGCGGTAGCCCGTGCCGTTAAAAGAGCGAGGGAGGGAGATGGGCCTACACTACTGGAAATCAAAACCTACCGTTATAAAGGGCACTCTATATCTGATCCCCAGAAATACCGTACTAAGGAAGAAGTGGAAGAGTATAAACAACGCGATCCGATACAACAGGTATTAAAGACTATTCTCGATAAAAAATTTTCTACAAAAGAAGATATTGAAGCCATCGACAAGCGCGTGAGTGATATAGTAGCAGCATCAGTTAAATTTGCTGAAGAATCACCATGGCCTGATGAAGACGAAGTATTGAAAGATGTCGTGCAACAAGAAGATTATCCGTTTATTGTGGACTAAACATTAGAACCAATCAAATCATACTATAACATTTTACTATAATGGCTACTAAAGAGGTCAAACACCCTGAGGAAAAAAATACCGCATCAAAAGCTCACCGGTCAACTCACCATGAAAATTTCTGGGTAAAGAACCAGAAAGGTATTATTTACGGCGTAGCAGCTATAGTACTGGTCGTTGCGGGTTATTTTCTTTACCAACATTATGTTCAGGCTCCTAAAGAACGCCAGGCAGAGGAAGCTATGTGGAAAGCTGAAGAATACTTCCGTATGGATTCTTCCAGGTTAGCATTGAATGGTGATGGGGCCAACCAGGGTTTTCTGAAAGTGATTTCTAAATATGATGGCACTAAGGCTGGTAATCTCTCCAAATTTTATGCTGGCGCTTCCTATCTGAAAATTGGAGATTTTCAGAATGCTATTAAATACCTGCAGGATTTTTCTACTGATGACAAACTGATTAAGGCACGTGCACTTGGATTATTAGGAGATGCTTTAGCAGAGTCAGGTAAAAAAACGGAAGCTATCGATAAATATAAGAAAGCCGGTACACTGGTGCCTGATGATAGTTATAATTCACCTGAATATCTTTTCAGAGCCGGACTGTTATACCAGGAATCGGGATTGAACCAGGAAGCTATCGATGTGTTTAAGATCATCAAAAATAAATATGCTGCCTCCCAAAGAGGATTTGAAATAGATAAGTACCTGGCCAGACTGGGATATGTTGAATAGATAAAAAATATATGGCTGAAGTATCGAATAGTAAACTTCTTAATATTCCTGCAGGCATCCGCGACTTAGCTGATGCCTGTGTGGTTATTGTACGTACCGAATGGAATGCTGCTATTATTGATGAACTGGAAAAAGGATGTGTAAACACGCTGAAAAAATACAAGGTCCCGGATATTAAAATTATTGAAGTGCCGGGTGCGATAGAAATACCTTTTGCTGTACAAAAATACTGGTCGCTGAACCAGGACAAGAGTGATCGTCCCCATGCGTTCATAGCGCTGGGTTGTGTAATCAGGGGCGGAACGCCTCACTTTGATTATGTATGCGATTCGGTAACTGCCGGCATCACCCAGTTAAATCTTCATTTACCTGTCCCGGTAATTTTTGGCGTGCTGACAGTAGATAATGAAGAGCAGGCCAAAGAACGGCTTGGCGGCGTGCATGGTCACAAAGGAGAGGAGGCGGCTATTACAGCTATAAAAATGATGTCGCTGGTAAGATCACTTTCCCCAAACAAAGAAAAAGTATGAAAGTGCAGTTGTTCATACCTTGTTTTGTTGACCAGCTTTTTCCCGAAACTGCTTTCAACATGGTTAAAGTGTTGGAGAGAGCAGGCTGTACGGTGGAATATAATACGAATCAAACCTGTTGTGGACAGCCGGCTTTTAATGCGGGATTCAGGGATGAAGCCAGGGATGTTTGTTCAAAGTTTATAGAAGATTTTAGAGGCGATGATTTTGTAGTAGCGCCCAGCGCTTCCTGCGTGGGCTTTGTTCGCAATTATTATATCAAACTGTTTGATAATTCTTCAGTACATAACGAAGTGAAAAATCTGGCTAAAAGAACTTTTGAATTATCCGATTTTTTGGTGAACGTTTTACATTTCGAAGATTTTGGTGCTTCGCTTGACGCTACTGTTACTTATCATGATTCCTGCGCTGGATTAAGAGAATGTAAGATCAAACAGGAACCGAGGAAATTATTAAGTAAAGTAAAGGGACTACAACTGGTAGAGATGAATGACGTTGAAACCTGCTGTGGTTTTGGAGGCACTTTTGCTGTTAAATTCGAATCCATTTCAATTGGAATGGCCGACCAGAAAGTGAGAAATGCAGAAGCTACCGGATCAAAATATATTATATCCACCGATCTTTCCTGCCTGATGCACCTTGAAGGTTATATTAAACATAAGGGACTTAATATCAGAACCATGCATTTGGCGGATGTATTGGCTAATGGATGGTAGATCATAAAATAAATTCAACTGTTATGGCTTGTTGGCTTGTAAAATCTGAACCGTCTACTTACTCTTTTGACCAGTTGCAAAAAGACGGTTCCACTGTATGGGATGGTGTACGCAATTATGCCGCAAGAAATCATTTGAGAACCATGAAGAAGAATGACCAGGTACTTTATTATCATAGTATGGAGGGACTTGAAATTGTTGGTATAGCAAAAGTGTCGAAAGAAGCTTTCCAGGATCCTACAACAAAGGACGATTGGTCGGCGGTAGAATTAAAACCCGTAAAGAAATTACGTAAACCCGTTACGTTGACAGAGATAAAGAAGAATACGAAACTGAAAAATATGGCGCTGGTGAGAATAAGCAGACTCAGCGTTCAACCGGTAACGGAAGAAGAGTGGAACATTGTATTGGAAATGGCTAAATGACGATATGTTTTTCCCTGAATGCAATGCCTAATGCAGCGAGTTCTTCCATAACAGGGTTATAGATTTCAGGGATAACAGGAATATGCAATCCTTTTACATTCAGCTTCCCCTGCAAGATCAGCTTAGCTGCTATTCCTAATGGAAGTCCTACAGTTTTAGCCATTGCTGTGTGTGTATTATCATCACCTTTCACGATAAGACTACTTTCGATAATATTTTTTTTCCCTTTGTTGAGATAAGTTATTTCGTGGAGCATCACAATCATATCGTGGTCACCGGCATTTAATACAAGATATTTTTCTAACAGGAATTGCAACACAGCAGCCGGAGAACATTTACCCTTATTGATGAGTGTCTGCGTCTCGCTATATCCAATAAAGTTTAGCTGCTCTCTGAATATACCTTCTTGTATATCTTCAGTAAAAAACATTTTGAAAAAAGCTGCAATGCTCAAACCGTCAGTATCAATGAGTTTGTTTTCATCCGTTAAACCATGTGTTACTATTTCTTTCCACCCCGATAAGAAATGAGGATGCCTTAATGTGGTGCGTATAAAAGTTTCTGTATGATGAAGTGAATACATATCGATGTAGCTCATCGAATCCCTATTGGCATACCACGATAAACTGCCCAATCCCGGTACATTGACCATGTTGTCAGCATTAAACAATTCATCATACTGCAATTGTTGTACAGTATTATTTTCTTTGAAAATAGCTCCTGCTTTTCCTGCCAGCACAATATTTTTCGGGTTCCAGCTTATTTTATAATGCCAGGGATTATCATCGCTTTCCGGCGCTACCAGTCCCCCGCAATGAGAACGAAAGGAGTGGATGCTTCCTTCGTGCTCATGAATATGATCGATCAGTTTCATCGCACTCATATGGTCAATACCCGGATCGAGTCCTGTTTCACAGAGAAATAATATGTCAGCCTTATTAATTTGCTCCTCCAGCGATCGCAGTTGATCGTCAACATATGAAGCTGTAAGCAGATTTTTTTTGAAAAGTAAACAATCGCCCGCCACCAAAAAATGTAATGATGGAGGCAACAATGAAATAACGATATCAGCCTGTTGTACCCAGTGTTGCCTGTCTTTTGTATTCTCTACATTTACAGACTCGCCTTTTGCAAGAGGAGAATGGCCGACTTTGGACACTGCGACAGCTTTGTTTGCGTCCAGAACAGTTAATGTCCAGTTATTGGCGGGTAATTGATCAACCAGGTAAGCGATGAGTGCGGAACTGGATTTTCCTGCACCAAAAATAACAATGTGTTTCATCAGTGGGCAATTGACAGAGGACAGTTGACGGTGGATAGTTGATAGCGAACTCATAACTTTCCACTTTCAATTGTCCACTGATTAATCAATGTTGATAATTGAATAATCGATGTTAACACCCCGGTTGCTTTTCGGAACTTCTATAATCGGTTGACTACCGGGCGCTACATTTTCAAAGAAAACTGTTTGTGTTCTTACTACTTTTTTTTCCGGCCCAAGATATTTGATTTCCACAGCAACCCTGCGGAGTTCCCTGGAACTGCTATTGGTAAGTTCAAGTGCTAAACCAGAAATTCCTCCCAGTACACCGGTTTTATATTTATTCGGTTTAACAGATACCAGTGCATACAGATCTTCTACCGGTGGTAGGGAAATAGCTGGCTGGCTTTCGGATGGCGGTTCGTTTAACAAGGGTGTTGAAGAGTGACTCGCCATTACTGCTGACGAGCGGCTGCTGTTACTGCTTCTCAAGCGTTTGGGAGGAGCAGGTTCGGTTTTGACAGGTATTTCTATGGAGGATAGTTCAAAAGGCTGTATTTCCCGCCTGCTGAAACTGGCTACGGAACTGATTACCGTATTTTCGGAGCGGGCTTTTTGTTCGAGTTTTTGAATAATGGCATTTAATTCATGAATATCTTCTTTCTGGCTCTTATAGCTAATGATAAGGTATGAAACAGTGAGGAGCAGTAAAAAACAGGTGAGGATTACGGCATACTGCATCCGGTTATTCTTACGATGCACAATTGGTTCATTCACGTATTTAATCACCGGTTCTTTTTGTTCGGGATAGGACATTGCTGATGTAAGGGGGACGGATTGGTCTATATTCGTATGAACAGGGGTCACAGATACCGGACGGGGTACAGCAGGAGTGGAAGTTTGTTTTCCAGGGAGGCTTACATGAACATTATTCCGGAGGGAAACAGACAGGTCATTCGCAGCAACATTGTCCACTGCGTAAGTGAGGTATGGTCTCAGTTCGTCTATTTCTTCCGGATAGCGCCAGGCAGCACTTTTACCCTCGATCCAGATCAGATCGTGGGCTTTCATGCCTTTGGCAATAAGTTCTTCTGCTGTAAAAGGACCGGATTGCTTGTTATCTCGCAATAGCAGGTACTTATTCATACGAATAATATTGAGATTAAAGAATTTTAAAGTTAGGATTTTATTACCGGGAAATATTTAATGAGACGTTAAAGAAATTGCCTTTCAAGTGAAGGAAAAACGGTAAATTTGCAGGCCTTTGTAAGGGTGATTTTACAGAAGAAATTTCATTGAAAACCAAGCTTAAAAACTTACATGGAAGAGAACAATCTCACACCAGATCCAACTAACGATATCAACCGAATCCAACCTGTAAACATAGAAGAACAAATGAAGACCGCCTACATAGATTATTCTATGTCTGTAATTGTAGGCCGTGCGCTTCCCGATGTTCGTGACGGGTTCAAGCCTGTGCACAGGAGAGTGCTTTACGCGATGAATGAACTGGGAATAGTGTTCAGCAAACCCTTTAAAAAATCGGCCAGGATAGTGGGAGAGGTGCTGGGTAAGTACCATCCGCACGGCGATAAATCGGTGTATGATTCAATGGTCCGTATGGCTCAGGAGTGGAACATGCGTTACACGCTTATTGACAAACAGGGAAACTTCGGTAGCCAGGATGGAGATGGTCCGGCTGCCATGCGTTATACTGAAGCGCGTCTTCAACGTATGGCTGAGAGTATGCTGATGGATATTGAAAAGGACACAGTGGATTTTCAGTTAAACTTTGATGATTCTCTTGAGGAGCCATCAGTACTGCCGACGCGTATTCCTAACCTGCTTATTAACGGTTCCAGCGGTATTGCTGTGGGAATGGCCACCAATATTCTTCCGCATAATCTTACTGAAGTGATCAATGGCTGTGTGGCGTATATTGATAACCGTGAAATCACCGTAGAAGAAATGATGCAGCACATCAAAGCGCCTGATTTCCCGACCGGTGGAATTATTCACGGAATGGAAGGCGTGAAGGCTGCTATGTTTTCCGGAAGGGGAAGGGTAGTACTGCGTGGTAAGCTGCATGTGGATACGAAAGCCAGCGGGAGGGAGCAGATCATCATTACAGAAGTGCCCTACCAGGTGAGTCGCGATTCACTGTGTGACCGTATCGGCCAATTGGTGAATGACAAAGTGGTAGAAGGAATAGCGCATATCAATAACGAATCCAATGCCAAGGAAGGAACGAGAATAGTTATTGATCTGAAAAGAGATGCTATTGCTAACGTGGTGATTAACCAGTTGTATAAATACACTGAGCTGCAAACTTCTTTCGGTATTAACAACGTGGCTATCGTAAAGGGACGTCCGAAAACGCTGAACATAAAAGAAATGATCAGCGAATTTGTGGAGTTTCGTCACGAAGTAGTAGTACGCCGCACAAAATTTGAACTTAACGAAGCCAATAAAAAAGCACATATTTTAAAGGGATATCTGATAGCATTGGATCACCTCGATGAAGTGATTGCCATGATCAGGTCTTCCGCTACTCCTGAGCAGGCAAGAGAGAACCTGGTGAATGCCGGATGGGGACTTGACGAGACACAGGCCAAAGCCATACTGGAATTGCGCTTGCAGCGTCTTACCGGCATGGAAAGAGAAAAGATCAAGGAGGAGTATGATGAATTAATGAAACTGATCGCCTATCTGCAGGATCTGCTGAATGATGAGGGCAAACGTTTTGAAGTGATCAAAAATGAATTGATTGAGATCAAGGATAAGTTTGGCGATGAACGTAAAACAGAAATTACTTACCTGGATGACGAAGTAAGCATCAAAGATCTTATTAAAGAAGAAGATGTTGTCATTACTATTTCTCATTTGGGATATATTAAAAGAACCTCAGCATCGGAGTACCGTCAGCAACGCAGGGGCGGCAGGGGAGCAATAGGTGGAAGAACCAGGGAAGAAGATTATATTGAACATCTTTTTGTGGCATCTACTCATCATACTATGCTTTTCTTTACCGAAAAGGGAAGATGCTACTGGCTTAATATCTACCAGATTCCCGAAGGTGACAAGACGAGTAAGGGAAGGGCTATCCAGAACCTGATCCAGATCCCTCCGGACGATAAAGTGAGAGCGGTCATTGATGTGAAAGATTTTAGTGATAAGGATTATGTAAATGCACATAATATTGTATTGTGTACCAAAAAAGGTATTATTAAGAAAACTCATCTTGAAGATTTTAGCCGGCCCAGGCAGACAGGTGTCAATGCGATTACGATTGTTCCCGGTGATGAATTGCTGGAAGCGAGATTAACCGATGGCAACTCGGAAATTATGATGGCAGTTAAATCCGGAAGAGCTATAAGATTCCCTGAAAGCAAGGTCAGACCAACAGGAAGAGGAGCCATTGGCGTGGGCGGTATAGAAGTTGATGATGAAAAGGATGAGGTAATTGGCATGATATGTGTCGGTGCGGATGACAAAACGAAAACTGTATTGGTCGTTAGTGAAAAAGGTTATGGTAAACGTACTGAAATAGAGGAATATCGTATTACCAACCGTGGCGGAAAAGGAGTAAAGACCATCAGTATAACAGAGAAAACCGGTCCGCTTGTAGGTATTCTCGATGTAACTCCCCAGGAAGATCTGATGATTACCAATAAAAGCGGTATTACTATAAGAATGGGAGTTTCCAGTATCAGTGCGCAGGGAAGAGCCACGCAAGGCGTCAGATTGATCAGGATTGATGAAGGTGATGCTATTGCCGCTATTACCAAACTGGATATTGAAGATGAAGAGATAAAAGAAGATATAATAAATGAAGAGAATGCAGCCGGAGAGCCGGGAATTTCATCTGAACCTACAGACCCGATAGGTGAACAATAATTTATTTGTTAAATAAATACTACTATATGAAATGTAGCAAGATAAAGGCTCTCCTGCAGAATGCTTATGCAGAGTTTCCCCGCCTGTTGGGGGACAAGCATCCGACCATTAAAAAAACAAAAAATATACAGATGAAAAGTATTGTAATGTTGCTTACGCTTATTCTGGCAGGTACCGGCTTATTTGCCCAGCGGCTGGAAAAAGCAAAGATACTTATGGAAAGAGGTAAGATGATTGAGGCTGTTGCAGAGGCCGATAAGGTGCTTTCCAATGAAAAGCATAAGAACAGCTCCGAAGCATATTATGTTAAAGCAAAAGCGTACAGTATACTTGGAGCAGATTCTACACAACAATCGACATATCCCGGTGCAAAAGACAGTTCTCTTGCGGCTTTCAGGAAATATCTTGAATTAGAAAAGAGCGTTAAAGACACTACAAAGCGTTTTATGCTTCTTATGATCGATAATCGTCTTCCCATCACTGATTTATACGCGAATTATTCAAAAGAGGCAGCTTCATATTATAACTCAAATAACTTCAATGATGCTTTGAAAAGTTTTCAGGGCTCCCTCGAAGTCTTTGACCTCTTAGCCGCACAAGGTTGGACTAACAATGTTGCGCTGGATACTATTTCAGTATTATATGCAGGTATTTCAGCAGAAAAGGCGAGTAAACAGGATACTGCTGCTATGTATTATAGACAGATTGCCGATGCAAAAGCAAAAGCTCAGGGATTTGAATCTATATACAAATGGCTGGCTGATTACTATGGTACAAAAGGCGATACAAAAACAGCCACCAAGTATACAGCCTTAGGCAAGGAGGTTTATCCTGATGATCCTTTCTGGAATACTTTTGAGTTATCTATACTTGGAGAAAAAGGAAGTTCCGAGGAGCTTTTCAATAAATACGATGAAGTCTTAAAGCAAGATCCTTCCAACCATGCTATATGGTATAATTACGCTGCTGAAATATATAATACTGCTTATAATGAGGACACCACCAAACGTCCGCCTAATACAGATGAGTATCTCGCAAAGGCAGCAGAGAAGATTGATAAAAGTATTGAAGTAAAAGGTGATTATCCCAATTCGCGTTATCTGAAAGGAATTATTTATACAGCTAAAGCTGACCAGGTAGACAAGAAAAATAAAACCATCAGGCCTCCCAAAAACGGTAAGCTGACAGCCGAAGAATTGAAAAAGAAAGAAGATCTTAGGAAGGAGATGGCAGGGTTTATTGATGTAGCTATAGCAGAATTTAAGGTTGTTGATGAGTTATTAGGTGGCCAGGGAAAATTAAAAATGGAAGAGAAGCAAATGTTGAAAGATACCTATGATCGTCTGATAATTTTCTATGAGCAAAGAAAAGACGATGATAATGCAGAAGCCTATACAGATAAATTTAACAACGTCGATAAGGTACATTAAAGAAACCTAAAAGACTTTATTAGAACGGGGACACTGAATATTCGGCGTCCCCGTTTGGTTTTTAAGCATGCTGTTACATTTAATCTATTCTAGGAAAGTAGTACTTGTCTAATTCTACTTAACATAATATAAATTATAAGACAAAGAACATATAAAAATGATCACATCGAATTTACGAGATTTTTAAAGCGAATAAAAATGGCAATGTTGCTTAAAAATCTCGTAAATTCGATGTGATAAAGCGGAAGCTTTGTCATTATAATTCACGTTATATTAAACAGGCACATCCTGTAAATAAAAAAGCCCTTGCTATACACAAGGGCCCTGTCTTAAAACAGTTCGGGCTGACATCCGGAAATACGCTCGATTTAACCTAGAAAATACTTCACCAGATGAAGAACAAAGCCCGGCTAATAAGAGCCATCGCTCTGTTAGTCTTCGCATTGGCGGCTCTCATCAAAGCCATGCGATAGAACAGCGTGTTTTCCGAACTGAATTAAGACCTCCACACGAGGTCTTTTTTATGGCACACCCACATCCGACTTTTCGTTTTCTATAAGTAAACTTAGAAAACGATCTAACAGACCTGAGTAACATAACGTCGAACATTATAGGACAAATGATGGATAGTTTTTGTAAAACTATTAGAGGTAGTATCTATGTTGCTAATAGCGATCGTTTTCTTAAAACAAACTTAGTATGTTAAATAATCCGAGCCGATGGTACAATTTGGTTTCGTAAACATTCAACCATTGGCGGAAATGAAATTCATTTTTACAAAAAGAGTAGCCAACCTTGTTTAACTCGTCTTTCTATAATTGAATACTGCCAAGCTATTTAACAGAAACGCAAAACCTGTCATAATTAAAAAATGATTTTTAACGTCAGTAAAGCCGCTTCCTTTTAAAACAATCATTCGCACTACCTCAATAAAATAAGTTACAGGATTGGATTTTGCTATGATGTAAGCCCATTGAGGCATTCCGTCTAGCGGAGTGAACAATCCACTCATCAACATAAAAATCATAATGAAGAAAAAGGCGACTGACATGGCTTGCTGTTGTGTTTCGGCAAACGTGGAAATGAGTAATCCTAAGCCCAATAAAGCCACTAAATAGATTGCCAAATAGCTGTATAACAAAAACAAACTTCCGACAGGAACAATACCATAAACCAAACGAGCCACAATAAGTAGACCTACACTAAAAATAAACATCCCGATTACCCAAAACGGAATGAGTTTGCCTAAAATGAATTGATATTTTTTAATGGGTGTAACATTGATTTGCTCAATTGTTCCTACTTCTTTTTCTTTTACAATATTTAAGGCACACATATAAGATCCCACCATTGTTACCAACACGACTAAAATGCCCGGAACCATAAAAAAGCGATAATTCAGAAAAGGGTTGAACCAATTGGAAGATGTTACTTCAATTTGAGGAGCTGTATTGTATTTTTGCGGTTGCCTCCATAGCAAACGAATATCGTTGTTATACGCTGCGATAATCTGATTGAGGTATGCACCACCTAAACCTGCTTTTACGCCATTGATTGCGTTAACGGCAATAAATAATTTTTCGCTGTTTTCCCTTATTAAATTTTTCTCAAAACCCTTTGGTATTTCTAAAATCAAATCGGATTTATCTTTTTCAATTTGATTAAACGCACTTTGAAAGGAATTGCCATAATCCGCCAATTGAAAATATCCCGAAGCGGTAATTTTTGAAATTAGCTGTTGCGAATACGTGGAGTGGTCGTGGTCGACAATGGAAATATTGATGTTCTTTACTTCGTAATCTGCTGCCAACGGAAGTATGAGTAACTGGACTATTGGAACAACAAAGATCAAGGGCAACAACGCTTTGTTACGAAAGATTTGTTTAAACTCTTTTTGTAATAAAAATTTCATCGTTCTCATACCAATCGGATTTTAAATTTTTTGAAGCTCACTACTAATAAAAAGCTAGCCATTCCGAAAAGCACCAATGTTTCTTTCCATATAGCGCTAAACCCCAACCCTTTTATCATTATTGATTTTACAATGGTATAATACCATTTTGACGGAATGATATTGGAAATGACCTGTAATGGAATAGGCATATTTTCAATAGGAAACATAAAACCTGTGAACAACATTGTAGGAACTAACATTCCCATCATTGAAATGAGCATTGCCGACTGTTGTGACTGTGCTACGTTTGAAATCAACAAACCCAATGAAAGTGCTGTAATAATCAGTAGTATACTTTCTGCAAACAGCAATAAAATACTACCGTTAATGGGCATATCCAGGAGCGTAACACTCAAAATAAGAATAACGGAAAGATTTACAATGGAAAGAAATAGATATGGAATTGCTTTTGAAATAATTACTAAAAACGGATTGACAGGAGAAACCAACAGTATTTCCATTGTGCCTGTTTCTTTTTCCCGGACTATGGAGACTGCGGTCATCAATACGCAAACCAACGTTAGCACCAATGCCATAACGCCCGGCACAAAATTCGTTGCTCCTTTTAATTCAGGATTATACAACATTC
The DNA here is from genome assembly GCA_964606315.1 of uncultured Chitinophagaceae bacterium. GTDB lineage: Bacteria > Bacteroidota > Bacteroidia > Chitinophagales > Chitinophagaceae > Flavitalea. Next base: position 50,241 of record CAZSFY010000007.1, read on the forward strand.
GTAATTCGGGGACAATACGGAAAGGAATTGTGCTATTTTTCATCAGTTCCTGCTGATAATCCATAATGATATTCGTTGCGTAATTCGTGAGTGTATTTGCGGTATTAGGGTCGGAAGCATCGGCTATAATCTGTACTTGTGCTTTGTTTAAGTGTAATAAATCTTTATTGAAGTTAGCGGGAAAAATAATTGCTAGTTTTATGTTTCCCCCCTTAAATGATTCTTCGATTTGTGAATGGTTGAATAGTGATTTTTGAATTTTAAAACTGTTGCTCGCCTCTATTTTATTAATAATTTTTTGTGTGTCTTCATCTTTTGCATAATCACAAATAACTATTTTTGAATTTTTGATTTCGTTGGTGAGTGCAAAACCGAAAAGAATGATCTGTACTATTGGTATACCAAACAACATCAATAGCGTTTTCTTATCACGGAAAACGTGATAAAATTCTTTTCTTACAAATGATAAAAACTGTTTCATTTTTTCAATTGATAGTTCTTTTCTTAATTCCTCATTATTATATCATTCTCTATTGTCAATTTTCCATTCTCCACTATTCACTCCGTTTTGCTCCTCTAGCTAATTCATAAAAAACTTCATCTATTGAAGTGGCTGAATATTGTTGTTTTAAGTTTGCTGGAGTATCCAATGCTTTTATTACTCCGTCAACCATCATGGAGATACGGTTGCAGTATTCGGCTTCGTCCATATAGTGGGTAGTTACAAAAATGGTAATGCCTCTGTCCGCAGCCTGGTAAATCAAATCCCAAAACTGCCGTCTTGTAACAGGATCAACGCCCCCTGTTGGTTCATCTAGAAAAACAATTTTGGGTTCGTGTATTACGGCTACCGAAAACGCTAGCTTCTGTTTCCAACCTAAAGGCAGTGATGCCACCAATTTCTTTGCTTGGCTTTTCAATCCCAATGTTTCAATCAGTTCATTGCTTTTTTCTTTCAACTGCTTATCGGATAAGCCATATATACCGCCAAAGAATTGTATGTTTTCGATTACCGTTAAATCTTCGTACAATGAAAATTTCTGGCTCATATAACCGATATGCTTTTTTATCTGTTCTGTCTGTTTATACACGTCAAAACCTGCAATGGTGGCATTTCCCGATGAGGGCGTAGAAAGCCCGCAAAGCATTTTCATTGCTGTGGTTTTACCCGCACCGTTCGCACCTAAGAAACCAAATATTTCCCCGGCATATACTTCAAACGTGATTTCGTTTGTAGCGATAAAATCACCAAAACGCTTGGTTAGTTTGTCGGCTTTAATTGACAATTGAGGGTTGACAATTGACAATGATGTATTTGTGTCTTGATTATTCATTTGCATTTCGTTTTTAATTTTTAATTGTTAATTGTCCACTCTCAATTGCTCTTTATTCATTAAATGAATAAAGCAATCTTCAATGCCCGGTGTTATTTCTTTGATTATTATATTTTTAACTCCGCTTTTAATTAACTGCTTTTCTAAATTGTCCATTCTCAATTCTCCATTCTCCATTGTTATATGATGAAAGTCGCCAAATGAAAAACAGCTTTTTATTTGTGGGTTGTTTCTCAAAGCATTTTGCAGCCTACCCATATCGTTTGCTTTTACCGCAAAAAGTTTTTCAGGAAACTGCTTTATGATATTATCGGGTGTATCAATCGTCATAATACTACCGTTTTGTATTAGAGCAATACGTTCACAAAGTGTGGCTTCATCCATATAAGGCGTGGAAACCAGAATTGTAATACCTTGCTGTTTTAAGCCTTTCAGCATTTCCCAAAATTCTTTTCTTGAAACGACATCTACACCTGTGGTGGGTTCGTCTAAGAATAAAACCGTAGGACGATGAATTAAGGCACAACACAAGGCTAATTTCTGTTTCATACCACCCGATAATTTTCCTGCCCTGCGTGTTTTAAATGGCTCTAACTGTACATAAATATTCTTTACCAAATCATAATTTTCTGCTACGGTTGTATTGAATACCGTCGCAAAAAAGTTAAGGTTTTCCTCTACTGATAAATCCTGGTACAATGAGAATTTACCCGGCATATAGCCGACATTCCTGCGAATGGTTTTATAGTCTTTTACCACATCAAAACCATTTACGGAAGCTGTGCCGCTATCGGGTAATAACAATGTAGTGAGTATGCGGAAAATACTTGTTTTTCCCGCTCCATCTGCTCCAATCAAGCCAAATAATTCTCCTTCACTTACTTCAAAAGAAACATCGTTCACTGCCCTTACTTTGCCCTTATTGTAGGTCTTTACAATGTTATTTAGTGCAACCATTTTTTAATTGAAAATTGAAAGTTGATAATGGATAATTGGAAAAGCATACGATTTAATAGCAACTACATTTTTCATATTGTTTTAATTTTATCAATCCTTCTCCATTTTCCATTGTTAATTAAACAAGATTTCACCATACATACCGATTTTATATGTACCGTCATTTTTAATTTTCACTTTGGTTGCATATACCATATTTGCCCGCTCGTCTTTGGTCTGAATGGTTTTGGGTGTAAACTCTGCCTTGTCGTTTATCCAAATTATTGTACCTGTTGTTTCTTTGTAACCGCCTTTGCCGTTATCGGTGAGCACTTTTACCTGTTGGTTGAGCTTTACCTGTGGCAATTGATTACCTGTGATGTAAGCCCTTAAAATGATGTTTGATAAATCGGCAATTTTATAAAGAGGTTTTCCTATTGCAGTCATTTCGTTGGCTTCGGTATATTTGGCAAGTACCGTTCCGTTGGTTGGGTTGATGATATTACATTTTGCAAGCTGGTCATTCAGTTGCTCAATCTGTACTTGTAAGGGTATAACGTCTTTCCTTAGGCCATCGCTTGAAATGCTTAATGTTGATTTTTGTGCTTCTATTTGTTTTTTAAGTACCTCAATTTGTGCGTTGATGTCGTCTAACTGCTTGGGCGTAGCTGCATTGCCTTTTACTAAATTGGCTACTCTTGTTTTTTCCTTTTCGGCAGTTTTAAGCTGTTCCTCTAATGCAGATAACTGGACAGGGATATTGGGCTTCTTTCCCAAAATGGCCACCACCTGCGCTTCCAATTGTTTTTTCTTCAAATACAACTGTACGCTGTCAATGTAGCCGACAACCTGTCCAGCTTTTAACGTTTGCCCCTCCTCAATGTTTAGCTGCTTGATTGTTCCTGCGGCTTCCGATGAAATAATAGTTTCTTCTGCTTCAAAACCTCCCGAAGCATCAAACGAAACTTTGTTGCTGTTGCAAGCTGATAAAATAATTGCGACGGCAATTATTTTAAATGGACAATTGAAAATTGAGAATTGACAATTATCATTTCTATGAGTTTTTTGTTTTTGTATATTCATTGTTTTTATCTTTTAAAAGAATCATTTTCCATTAATAACTGTCCATTATCAATTTCCCGAAGTTGTTTGAGCGTTGTATTCTGTCATCAAAAGCTGTATTTCGTGTAAAATCAAGTTTTGATTTGCCTGGTCTTGGGCATTTACGGCAATGAGATAATCGTTTGTAGTCGCCGTACCATATTGAAGCTGGCTTTGTGTTGTATTCTTTACATTTTCACGAAGTGTTATAATGCTTTTATCTGTTTCAATCAGCTCCTGCATTTTGGTTATATCGGCATTTTGCTGTTTTAGTATGAGATTCGTATTGAACAAAAAAGTTTGCCGCTGTACGTCTATCGAACTTTGATTGAGAACAAGCATTTTCTTTTCGTTCTTATAAGTGTAAAAACCTGTAATGCTCCAATTCAACCGTAAACCACCGATATAATAACCTTGCAAATCATTATCTAACATATTTAAACCTGGCCTACCCAAACCTCCTTGAAAAAATGCGCTGATGCGAGGGAGGTTTTTAGCAGTAATCAGTTTTTCCTGTACGTCAAATGATTTTTTTTGTAAATCAAACAGCTTTAATTCTGGTCGGTTAATAGTACCTAAAAGTATTTGCGGGAGCGGTTTTTCAAGTACGGTGTTTTTGTCTATCGATCTTCCGATAAACAAAGCCAACATATCTGCATAGCCCTTTCGTGTAGCTTTCAGTTCAATAGTGCGTTGATTAGCTTTAAGCAATTCAGCTTTCAGATTATCGACTGTGCTTTTTAAAGCTACTCCGTTGGCAATAGCTACATTGGTTTGGTCAATGCCACTTTGAATATCTTTTTTAAGTAGTTCGGTCTGCTGAATCTGTGCGTCAATCAATAGTATTCCGAAGTAAAGGTTGTTAATGCGTTCCCTTAGTTTGTACAGCTCTACTGCTGTTTTTTGGATTTCTATTTCCGAATGAGTATTGATATATTCCTTTTGGTCTTTCACAGTAAACAGGTCTGTAATAGACTGAGACACTTCCCCATATAACCTGTATTGGTCTTTACTGATTGTAGGAATATCCATATTGGGCAATGAGATTGGAACTTGTGTTACGTCTGATTGGTAAGTAGCCTGCCCTGCTATATTCAATTGAGGTAAATAGCCTTTTTGAGCATTGGCAATAGAATATTCCTTTGTCTTTTCTATCAGTGTGTATTGCTTTATCAAAGGATAATTCTGTTTTGCCATTTGGTAGCATTCATCAAGAGTTACGGATTGTGCGCTTATGTGGCTGATAGTTATTAACCAATAACTGATAACCATAATTATCTCCTTAATCATTTTATTTAATTTTTTGTTTCAATCATTTGATTAATTTATCACAAATAAAAATATTTTTCTTTATTTAACTCTTGTTGGCAATTTGTTTTGGTGTGTAAAAATCAAAGTTCATTTTTCTACAAAATAGCTTGTTGTTTGCGTAACGATTGTGACTGCTGACAAAGCAATAGCAATATTTCTGTATCCCGATTGGAATAAGAAAACAGCGGCAATAAAAAACATTCCCGCCCTGAATATTACTAAATAGGGCATTTCTAGCCTGTATTCTGATTTCGGTGCCGCAAATACTGACCATAGTAAGACTGCAACGGAAATAATAAGTATTGCAAATAAAAGCCGGTACATAAAATCCCACGGCCTGTTCAATCCATAATGACCGTAAGTAATGAGCATTGTTATCTCAAGTAGAAAAGTGATTATTTGTGTAATTACTTTAATCATAAAATCATTTGTCTAAAAACTACTTTGCTTTCATCGTTGCTTTTATCCAAACAGGAATCAATTTTTTACGCTCCTGCATCAGTTTATTAAACTGTGTATCATCTAATCCGCCAATACCTTGTAACAAAGGTTTCCCGATAAGCGGAAAAACAATCAATCCTAATAGATTCATCAAAAAATGTAAAGGATTGGGTTCTGTAATTTTTCCGTCTGCTACTGCTTTTTGATGTTGCTTAAAAAACGCAGAGTTCGTTACTAATTGTTTGATAGGCAATTTTTCTAATAGTCTACCTGCATTGTTACGAATTTCGCTCAACATGAAAATCGGTATATTGGGTTCTTGGGTGATAAGGTCAATGTAGTTTGAAGCAATAAGTTCCACTTTTTTCTCTAAAGTGCTTTTCTCATCATTCAGTACCATTGCCATAGTCTGCATAAAACCGAAGATGGTTTCAAACATTATAATGTCAAATAGTTTTTCCTTACTGCGGAAATAATAATTGAGTAAAGCAAGGTTAATACCCGCTTCTTCGGCTATGTCCCTTGTACGTGTGGCAGCATATCCTTTTTTATGGAACACTACACGCGCAGCAGCTTTTATCTTCTCTTCTGTTGTAGCATCTAATTTCTTTACTTCTTTACTTTTCGCCATTTTGCTTAGATATGTTTTTTCGGTGACAAATATAGAAGTTAATTTTTGATTTAACCAAATATTTTAATCAAATGATTAAAAAAGAGTACTCATTTCAATCTATAAGACACATTAAGAATAATTGGGCGTGTACTCGCTCTATTTATATTGATTTCGACTGGGCGGGGTCGGGCAACGGCAAAGCCTGTTATTGTAGAGTATATTGATGAAGCGGATAATGTTTTAAAAAGTATAAAAATGAAGAAATTGTCATTTGACAGGTTGTTTAATAACAATGTTATTAGTGTATCTAAAAATGATCTGTTTTAGAAGTTGAATTTTTTAACTATTCAAGCCGCATTAAAAAATATACCGATCCTGTCCCCATTGAAATATCTACGTAAATTTGCCGTATTGTAAAGGCGAGTTGTACGCATATCTAAACTTACCAGGACTTAAAATGAAAAAGTAAAGTAAGAAATGACTGATAGACCTAAGTATATCCCAACAATATTTACCACCCTTTTATTCTTGTTGATATCTTCCTGTGCTGGAACAAAAAATATTCAGTCGCATATAGAGATGAGCGCCTGTACGCAACAAGGCAATTTTCCGTATTCACCCGATGACATTCCTAAGCCCTTTCATCAGATTGATTTAGATACAGCACTATCAGTGAGATTTTCGCCTACTAGTTTAAATGTGGCAAATGCAATAGGTATTTTAGACCTGCTTACAAATTATGTAGATGGCCTGAAAAAATATCATAGTGAACAGACTATTGATAACAGGTTAGCTTTGCTGGAATTATCACATAAAATATCACAACGGATAAATCTTGCCTCACTGGAAGTTTCCTCTGTCGCATCGGAGTTGGATTGTGAAGAAGAAAAAATAGCTCAACTCGCCAACTATCTAAATGAAAAGGAAGGTGAGAAAGAAACAAAACTTACCGTGATGGCTATTGTTGCTGGGGCGACAGGTGCTATAGTATCGGGCATATTGCTGAGCAATGGTAAAGGAGGTGATGATATTGAGTATATCGGTATTGCATCAGGTATTACAGAAGCAACATTGGGATTGATGATACTGTCGAATAAACGGAAAGCTGAATTTTATCATCCGAGAAATGCGCTTAGGGAAATATGGGAGGGACAGGAAACTTCGCAAATATTTCCATCTTTTGTATGGTATTATCTGAATTATCACAATCCTGAAAATCCGAATAATAAATCGTTAAGGTATCAGATTATTGAACGATGGATGAGCTTTAAACAAATTGATAATGCTAAATCTAAAAGAAAACGCCAGCTTATAGGTTTGTATTTCGGAGATGGTGGGAAATATACTACTGAACAACTGTATAACAGGGCTAATATGTATGATCAGCTAGAATCATATATCAAGCTGATAAAGCAAGACCTGACTTTGCTTTCGGTAGAATTTGAAAACATAAAATAGAAAAGGGATGAAAAAATATTATGGCTTAACATTATTTATACTATGCGTGATGATTACAGGTATAGCCCATAGCCAGGAATTAAAAGAAAGCCAGGTTCCCCAGGCTGTAAAAGACAGCTTTACCGCAAAGTATAGTAACACTTATGTTTATGAATGGGAATGGAAGAAAAAGGAAAAACTGTATGAAGCCGAATTCATGCTTAAAGGAAATAAGTATGAAGCATATTTTACCCCGGATGGTCAATGGATAAGAACAGAACGGGACATTAAAAAAAGAGAACTTCCCCAGGCGGTCAAAGATGCTATTGCACAATCGGAATACGCAGATTGGGAAATAGATGATGTTGAAGAACATAGTACACCGAAATATGAGGTTGTGTATGAAGTGGAAGTAGAAAAAGGTAAACAGGAAACCTATCTGTATTTTTTACCTGATGGCCGCTTAGTCGAAACGATTGTAAAAAAATAACAGATATGAACAACACAAATAAAAATCACTGGGAAACTGTTTACGAAACTAAAAACCCTGACCAGGTAAGCTGGACACAGGAAATCCCAAAAACTTCATTAGACTTTATCCATTCTTTTGGATTAGATAAGAAGGCAAGCATCATTGATGTTGGCGGAGGTGACAGTAAACTGGTTGATTTCCTGCTTGATGAGGGTTATGAAAATATTACCATCCTTGATATTTCAGAAAAGGCTCTTGAAAAAGCGAAAAAACGTTTGGGTGATAAAGCAAATAAAGTAAACTGGGTTGTAACCGACATAACAGCATTTGAATCTAAAACCCATTATAATATCTGGCACGATCGGGCAACATTTCACTTCCTGACAACAAAGGAACAGGTTTCAAAATATCTTTCTATTGCAAGAGAAAGCGTAAGCGGTTATATGACTATCGGCACTTTTTCAACAAACGGACCAACTAAGTGCAGTGGACTTGACATTAAACAGTATGACGAAGAAACTTTGGCAAATGAACTTGAAAATGGCTTTGAAAAGTTAAAGTGTGTAACAGAAGACCATACAACACCCTTTAATAGGATACAGAACTTTTTATTTTGCAGTTTTAAACGACATTGAACTAAGTTTTAAATGTAAACCTTCTTCATACTTCATAGGCTTCCTGGAAAACCAGTAACAATATTAAGTGTATTATCAGAAAAATATTTCCGGGCCAATATACATTCGATTAAAAAATGGCATCGTCCTTGTACTTGGTTCACTAAGGTTAGCTTTCTTAAGCATAAGTTTTCAAAAGTGAATGTGCTGTTATGGCAAAGGTGGCAATGGGGGAAATGATTCATACAGACTGATCCCTAATGCCTTTTTTCTTTTTGGGAATAAAAGTTAAGACAGAAATATATAATTTGCCGTATGGAAACTAATAAGCCGGAGTCATCTTTTTGGAAAAAGGCTATATTCTATACCCTGTTGCAACGCGCTTCATTGTTTGCCTTTGGTGTGATTTCCTACATGATCCTTGTAAGGGGTTTTTCAATAGTTACTAATGGTGTTTGGGCGCTTTACATCACTATATTTTCCATTTTTGAATCAGTTAAACAGGGCCTTATCAGAAATGCTACTATTAAATTCCTGGGATCTAAAGAATATGAGAACAAGACTGATGAAGTACAGGTGGGGGCCCTATTCATTAATATCGCATTTTCAGTTTTGACCATTCTGCTGTTTGCCATAGGCAGCCATAGTATTAGTGGAATGTTCAAATCTGAAAGTCTGGCCAACTTGCTGCTCTGGAGCTCTATGCTGATCATTCTGCTGATCCCCTACAACCATGCAGAAATTCTCCTTCAATCACTTTTTAAATTTGATATACTGTTTAAGGCCGCTTTTATCCGACAGGGATTGTTTTTTGGTGGAATTGTATTGACCTATTTCCTGCTGGAGGAAGGGTTTACACTTTTTAATGTCCTCATGATGCAGGTGATATCGCTGATCATGGCCCTGATATTTATTTGGTTTAACACTAAAAATGATTTTCCACTAAAATATACATACGATAAGGATATTACGTTGAAGCTCTTTCATTTTGGAAAATTTACCTTGGGAACCAATCTTTTTTCCGGGCTATCAAGGAGTCTGGATCATTTTGTTCCTGCTGGCATCCTCGACCAGGTACAGGGTAAAAACTATGCGGCTTATTATAATACCGTTGCCCGTATTAACAATATGGTGGACGTGCCTTCACTGGCGGCAGCAGACGTGCTGTATCCTAAAAACGTGGAGGCCCATGAAAGTGAAGGCATAGAAAAAGTAAAGAAATATTTTGAGCAGGTGATTGCTTCCATTATCGCATTTATTGTTCCTGTATCCCTCATCATTTTTATTATGCCCGGTGTGGTGATCGATATTATAGCTGGAGAAAAATATGCACCTGCCGTTGAAATTCTTCAACTGACAATATTATTCAGTATCGTTCGTCCGCTTAGCTATCAATTTGGCTCTACATTGGATGCCATAGGCAAACCTGATATCAACTTTATGGCCAATGCCTCTTTGTTCCTTATCAATTTACTGCTGATGCTGGTGTTAGTACAGGTATTTGGCGGAATAGGTGCAGCATATGCCACTATGATCAGCTATACTATTTCTTTTGTGATCATGGCGATGATCCTCAAAAAACACATCAAAATCGACTTTCGTAATATATTAAGACTGGTAATAAAAAGATACCAGTTTTAGTAAAGCAGCCTTACTTTCAGCGTACCTTTTACATTTTTCAGTATCTCTATAGCTTTTTTGGAAAGCTTCTTATCCAGGTCAAGTACCACATAACCAATTTCGTCATTGGTCTTAAGATATTGACCCAGTATATTGATGTTATTGTCCGATAATTCGCTATTAATAGCTGATAACACTCCCGGAACATTCTTATGTATATGGAGAATGCGATGTGAATTCTCAACCGGTGGAACACTCAGCGGCGGTACAGTATGTGAGCCAATAGACACACCCGTTTCCAGGAATTGATAAAGTTTGTTGCTGACGTCCTCTCCGATGTTCTGCTGAGCCTCTTCGGTAGACCCACCTATATGAGGAGTCAAAATAACATTAGGTAAGCCTTGCAGTGGTGTAGTGAAAGGTTCGCCGTTTTTCACTGGTTCAACCGGGAAAACGTCAATAGCAGCACCGCTTATTCTTCCTTCCTTAATGACTTCGGCCAGGGCATCAATATCCACGACCTCTCCCCTAGCATAATTGATAAGGATAGAACCGTTTTTGAAATCTTTCAGCGCCTTTTTACTGATCAGATTCTTTGTGGTAGGCAGGTCGGGTACATGAAGCGTTATGATATCAGCTTTGCTGGTCAGTTCTGCCAGTGTTTTGCAGGCGGTGGCATTACCAAGAGGTAATTTGGTAATGGTGTCGTAAAACAGCACTTTCATTCCAAATGCTTCTGCGAGCACGCTCACTTGTGTTCCTATATTTCCATAACCCACAATACCCAGGGTTTTGCCTCTCAGTTCATAGCTGCCTTTAGATTCCTTTAACCACGTTCCCTGGTGGGCGGCAATATTCTTATCAGGTATTCTTCTGATGAGCATGATCGCCGATGAAATGACCAGTTCGGCTACGGAGCGTGTGTTGGAATACGGCGCATTAAACACTACTACGCCTTTATTACGGGCCGATTTAAGATCGACCTGGTTAGTACCTATACAGAAACAACCAATAGCTTGTAGCTTTTGAGCAGCTTCCAGGACAGCAGGTGTGATCTGCGTCTTTGAGCGAATCCCCAACAGGTGTACATTCTTAATTTCTTTGATTAGCTGTTCTTCGGAAAGGGCTCCGGTTATCTTTTTTACAGAAGTATAACCGGCATCTTTAAATAACTTGACAGCTGCATCACTTATATTTTCAAGAAAGAGAACATTTATTTTTTCTTTGGGATAGCTGGTGCTTTTTCTCTCATCCATAATTTTATCTCTTCAGATTTCGTTATATCCTTATTAGATTTGCAAAGATGAATCATTAAATTGAATTTTTCTCCAATCTTTAATTTTTTACTAGAAGATTGAGTATTTTGTGTGAATAAATTCAATTTTTGGTGTATAATTTTGCAAATTCACCACCACATTTGAAAACGGACATCTTTTGAAAAACCTTGTAATTGCATTGCTGGCAGGTATTGTTTATTGTGGTTGTAATAGCCATGCCGAAACAACACCTGGTATTCGTCAGGGACGAATGCCTATTGATACCCCCTCTCTTCAGGAAGTACAATTGAGACACTACAAAGCCGTTGTCACGGATTTTGTGGATTCCGTATGCAGAACACCCTTCTTTAATGGCAGCGTGCTGGTGGCTAAAGACGGGGAAATAGTGTATGAAAATTATGCGGGTTTCAGAAATCCTAAAGTCAAAAAAGACTCGATTAATCCCTCCACTCCTTTTCACTTAGCCTCTGTATCCAAGCCATTTACTGCAATGGCAATCATGAAGTTGCAAGAGGAGAATAAACTTAAAATTGATGATCCGGTGGCTGATTATCTGACTGGATTTCCCCTTCCGGCGGTAACCATAAAATCCCTTCTCAATCACCGGAGCGGCATCCCTAATTATGTTCACTATATGGAGAACCTCGGATGGAACCGTAAAAAGCGAATAACCAACCAGGATGTGCTAAACTTTCTGATTGCCAATCGCAAAAAGATACAAATCGGCCCTGCCAACAAGAGGTTCAGCTACTCCAATACCAATTATGCACTGCTGGCATTGATAGTGGAAAAAGTGACTGGTCAGCAGTTCCCTGCTTATATGAAAAACAACTTTTTTGAGCCACTGGGTATGAAGGATACTTACGTATTTACTATGGCCGACAGTTCCCGCTTCCTCCCTTCTTATTTTGCTAACGGCCGTCAGTATGCTTTTGATTACCTCGATGAGGTGTATGGGGATAAAAATATTTACAGTACACCCAGGGATATGTTGAAATGGGACCAGGCGCTTTACAGCAACTTTTTTACAAATAATACCCTTGATTCTGCTTTCTGCGGGTATAGTTTTGAGAAACCAGGTATTAATAATTATGGGTTAGGTTGGAGAATGTTCCTGTTGAAAAGCGGAAAGAAATTTATATATCATAATGGCTGGTGGCATGGCAACAGAACAGCTTTTTACCGTTTACCCGATGACAATGTTACGATCATTGCTTTCAGTAATAATGATTATAAAAGAGTGTACTCTTTAAAACGGCTTGCCGACCTGTTTGGTAATTACTTTGAGCAGTCGGAACATACAGAAGATTGACATTTACATACTGATTTTCCAGTAATAAAAAGTAAGACTGGTTTACAACAATTGATTAAAAAACAAAACCGAAAAGTGTTCTTTTTGGTTTAAGAATACTTTCCGGTTATTGAAGTTGTAAGGCTAAAAAATTGTTTCGGAATAAATGCTGTTAAGAACTGCTTACCGTTTATACCCTAGCATCCATTCATAAATATTTTTCCCGTCCTCTCTGTATTCAGGATTCATAACTCTCGTCCAACTGTCGTGTTGCGAATGTCCCTCTCCAACTTCAAAGCTGGTGAACCTGGGTGGTATGGCTGGAGAAAAAGAGTTAATCGTGTTGATATATAGAAGAGATTCAGAATAGTCCCAGGCAGCGTCATCCATATTGTGAGTGTGCCATATGGGTAATTTTGCATTGGCTATAGCCATACATTTTTCCTCCAACTCTTCATCATATCGGAACAATGTCCCTGCCATAGAAGTAACAGCTGCTAAAGACATGGGCTTGTACGCTGCATAGTTTGATAACATATGAGCGCCTAGGCTGAACCCTGACAAATATATTCTGCTTGTATCAATCCGGTATTTATTGAGTATATGACTTATTAACGCATCAATATCTGCATTCACACACAGCCTGGTAAACTGAGGGGAAATGACTATGAAGGAATAAGAGTGGTTATTCACCCTAAAAGAAGGAGGAAAGGTTCCTGCATTTATCAATTTAGGAATACCTTCCTTCAACACTTTAGGCAAATCTGTAGAACCATTTCCATATTGTCCGCCTCCATGAAAGAATAAGATTAGCGGATATCTGATTGTAGTTTCATTATATTTTGCAGGTAGCGCCTCATAATAACCTTTAATATGAGTACTGATGTTTTGACTAATAGCTGAAAGAATAGCTGGTTCGGTTTCAATAACTTCCGGTTGTTCTTCAGGCTCATCCCAGGATTTGTCCTTACCATTCGGTACACTCTTCCGGCATGAAACAATAAATAAAGTAAAAAATGCCACTAAAGCGATGAAGTATAAAGTATTACGCATAGGCCTCAACAATTGCAGTACACATCAATACAATAAACATACCGAAGTTAATAACCAGTTATTTTTATAGTTGATTTAAGAATTAAATAGAATATCTATACCTAGTCCAGGTGAAATAGAGAGATGTATTTTTCCATTTTCGTATGATAATCCCATTGCGAGATCTTTTCCCAATAATAAAGGGCCATCCGCATCTGCATAATCGGTTGTGGGCATCAGATGTGCAATGGCTGCAGAACCGATGGAGGATTCATTCATGCAACCTATCATCACCTTCAGTTTAAGATCCCTTGCTTTTTGGATCATTCTGCGTGCTGGTGTAATGCCACTACACTTAGTGAGCTTTATATTGATACCGTGAAAATACCCAGCACATTTTTCAACATCATTTTCCGTTACACACGATTCATCAGCAATAAGAGGGATAGTTGTTTTCTCCATTAATATTTTCATGCCTTCCCAATCATCCTTATGCAATGGCTGTTCTATTAATTCAATGTTATAGGCTTTTAATAAAGCTATTATCTCCAAAGCTTCACTGACTGTCCACCCTGCATTAGCATCCACCCTGATGGCAGCGTTGGTTTGTTTCCTGATGGCCCTGATAATATCAATATCATTTTTTGTACCGAGTTTGATCTTATAGATCGGCCAGGGAAATTTTTCTACTTTTTCAATCATCCTGGGAATAGTGTCTATTCCGATGGTATAATCTGTTAATGGCGATTTTGTTATATCATATCCCCAAAGCTGGTACAGTGGATGTCCACGCATTTTACCATAAATATCCCATGCTGCCATATCAAGGGCACAAACAAGAAAATTGTTTTGAGGTAAAAGATGATGCAGGTAGTGCCAATATCTTTCAGGGTCTGTCAATGCATATTTTTCAATGAATAATTTTTTAGCCTCTATATCCGCAATCATTTTTTCGACAGGGATATTATAATAGCTGATAGCCGGCGCTTCACCATATCCTTTTATGCCCATATGTTCGAGCTCCACAATTAATGTAGGCTGATGGGTTTTGGTTCCCTTGGAAATAGTGAATGGATATATAAATGGTAGTTCGTATGACCAGTAACGTAATTTCATTTATCTGCCGCTTAACTCAATACTTTTTTTAAGTTCTTCGTTAAAATCATTCTCTTTTAATAAATCCTCGAGCCTGATATGCATTCTGTATTTCCAGTAATGGTTATTAACGGCAGGTACATTGATCCTTTCGGAGAGATGATCTTCTTTCCTGATGTCTTCATCCATTCCTAGCAAATCCTGCAACTGAAAAACGCTCCACATAGCAGGTGAAAATAAATGCTGCAATACTATGGCTTTATTAATCCAGCCTTTACAAACAGCAGGAGCCTCTCCTGTTTGCCCGAGCTCGTTATTGAAAAAACGCTGTGTAATATTCCTGTCTTCTTCCCACCACGATCTGATGGTACTCATATCGTGCGTAGATGGAGTAACGACAGACAGATACGGCGCATTGGCGGGATTTGAAAAATCATTTTGAGGGTCTTTGGATATTCGCTGGATCTCGAGGCTGAGGATGCCGAGCATCTTCATGACTTCCGGTACTGCACGCGGAATCATTCCGAGGTCTTCACCACAAATCAGCATATTGGTCGACCGTTTCAGGAAAGGAAGTTTATTAAGCGCTTCTTTTTTCCAACCCTCATCCTGGCGGTGATAAAAATAATCGGTATACATCGCCTTCAGTTGCTGCTGAATATTACCATCGAGGTGATAGAACGAAGTTGTTTTATCCATATCTATCCTGAAGTGAAACTGTTGTCCGCCGGAATGTTCAACTTCAAAAAGGATAACGTTAGATATCAGTTCAAATAACCCATTTTTGATATTGCTGTTATCGTTATTATTATCAAGTTTTTTAAAATGGTTATCTACTTTTTGCTGGGTAGAAAATTCTTCCTTCAGTATATAGTGGTGATTACCGGTATATATAAGAAATGGAAGAAACTTTTCTTTGTTAGGACCGAATAGCTCCCATAATACAGCGTCTGTAATATAGGGCTTGCAAAACCGGTGATAGTTAAACCACATACCACGCTGACCAAATTCATATACATGAATGGGTACAGCGGGAGAAAAATATCCCATAATGCCTTCCACGGATGTGATGGGAATATTCCATATTCTGAAAAATCCCAGTATATGGTCAATGCGGAAGGCATCAAAGTATTTAGCCATATGCATGAATCTCCTGCGCCACCAGCCAAAATTATCTTCAGCCATTTTTTCCCAGTTGTAAGTAGGAAATCCCCAGTTCTGCCCTCTTACGGCAAAACCATCCGGTGGGGCGCCGGATTGCAGATCCATATGGTAAAGTTCAGGATCTGTCCATGTTTCGCAACTTTTCGGACTTACTCCGATAGGAATATCACCTTTAATGATCACTCCATTTTTATGTGCATATTCCGTGGCTGTCTTAAGCTGGCGGTGTAAATGGTATTGTGTAAAATAGATAAGGGCAATTTCATTATAATGTTTGGCGCGTGGCGAAACATATTTTTCAATAGCGGCCTTATTGTAAGTGCTGTAAAGTTTCCATTTGGCAAAATCAGCCGTACCGTTACGGTCACGGAGATAACTAAACGCTGCATAAGGAATTAACCAACTCCTGTTTTCATTAAAGAAAGCATGAAATTCTTCGTCAGCCAGGAACTTTTCTTTCTGAGAAAGAAAAAGTTCACGCAGGATAGCCATTTTAAAACGGATGACCTGTTCATAATCAACAGCGTCAAGCTCATTAAGCTGTTTTTGTTTTTTATCAAGTGATTTTACTATGGCCATGTCATGCTTGCCTGCTATGGTAGGCAGGTTAACATATATTGGGTGCAGGGCAAATGCTGATATTGCTGAATAGGGATAAGAATCAGTATAGGTTTTGCTGGAGATCGTGTCATTTACCGGCAATAGCTGAATCATTTCCAGCCCGGTTTTTTTTGCCCAGTCTACAAGTAACTTCAGATCATTGAATTCACCGACACCAAAAGAATTTTTACTTCTTAGACTGAAAACGGGAATGCTTACGCCTGCCCCTTTCCAGGTATTGTTGGGAAGCCTCACAAAGTCATCATGTATTATGGTAAGTTTCTTATGATGGGTGTCACCAAGTATTGATCTGTTCTCTCCTCCCTCATACGTAACAAAAGTTTTTTCTTTGCTATTATAAACTCCGTATTTATAAACCAGCGGAAAGGATTCTTTAGGAAGATTGATCTTTAAAGTCCACCATTTACCTTCTTTTTTGAGCATAGTGGGAGAAGCCGTGCTCCACTCCCCTAATACCGGTGAATCTCCGAGCAGGCAAACTGCTTCATGTTTCCTGAGCAGCGGAGCCTTTACTTTAAATAAATGTGTGAAAGTCTTTGGTGGTTTCACTTTGTGATGCGTGGCATTATCCTTCAGCAGCACATCAGTAAAAGCGCTGGTAGAAAATACATTCTCGAACTCACCTGGCGCGTTCCAGGTATCTATCACCTGGATCTCTTCCAGGCCGGTTTTTGTAACATCGATGACCCTGTCTTTACAACCATCCTGAACAAATTCACCGGATTTGGTTTGCAACAGGTAACTGTATTGGATGCGGGCTACTGTGGCTGGATCGACTTCAATAGTGCCATACCAGAACTGGCTGTCCTGGTACATAAGCGGCAGGGGTGCTGAAAGATTATCATTGCCTAATGCTTCGATATTCCCGGTAACAAAAAGATTTTCGCCTGGCTGTGTATAAAAACGTATGTAAAATTGAACTTTCAAAGCCATTATTGTATAGGTACGAATGTATTACAATTGCGAATGTAATTTTTTGTATTATTTTCGCGTCAAATTTTTACCAAATGGAGTCTAAGAAGCACACTGGCCTTTACTGGTTACTATTTTTTCTTTCTGTTATATTGTTCTTTGTATTATATGCATTTAAAGGAGAGTTACTGACTCTGTCTCTTCCTTTCATATGTACCTTCTTTGTGAAGGCAATGAACATTATGTAGCATCTTTGACAATTTCTATTGTCTGCTTTAGTTTGATCGCTACGTTTTTTCCTAATCGTGTCGCGGGAATCCATTGAGGCATATTCTCAAACTTCTCCTGTAGTCTGTCGTTGAGGTCGTCATTACCGCCTTTAATAACTTTTGCGTATGCAGGATTACCCTCTTTATCTATAATAAATTCCACCATCACATAACTTTTGTATTGTGATGGTTCAAGATAGATGGCCATCCGTTCGCTAAGGCTGTCCAGGAAGCGCTGAAACCCTTCGTTTCCACCGGGGTATACAGGCAGTTTGTCTACCACTTTAGCCAGTTCTTCTTCATTAAAGTTTTTAACGGGACGTCTTTCTTTTTGCGGCGGCAGCAGTGAAAGTTCAGGGGACGTTGTATAATTTCCTACTATATATTCTCCTTTTTTACCAATCATGACCACCGGTAATCTTTTTGTTTTTTCAAAATACTGGTAACCTGCTTTGAGTTGGTCGGCGAGACTTACATATTCGGGGAACTCCTTGAGAAACTTCACGAGGTATTCAGTGCTCTTAGGATTTTTAAAATGTACAGGAAAAATATGAACAGGTATAAATTCCTGTCCCTGGTTACGGGCATGGGCCGCCAGGATATACAACTCTTCGATCTGGTTGTCCATAATAGGAATACATCCGGTGGTTACACATTTCCCGTGAATATAGATATCCCCGCCTGGTAACAGGGAATCGGAAAGCATTTTATCTGAAGAGTTCGGATAATTGAGCCCGAGTGATAAATGATACGAGCTTTTGGGGTTAAATTCGTTAATATAATAAAAACCTTCCGGAACCTGGTAATCACCCTGCATCCTTTTAGGTCCTAGTGTACCGGCCATTGCACAAACCTTATAGGTCTTAAACAGTTTATAAGGCTCATGGTCTTTGTATTTTACCCATACCTCAAGTTGACTGTCGTATTTGAACGAACGTATGTAGATATTGGGAGCTGGCCACTCTAATTTCTTCTGTCTGAATTGTTTGCGAAGTGTATCCTCTTTTTTTTTCAATGCCTCACCGGCACGTGGAAAACTGCGCTGGTATTCAATGAAATTATACCGCGAGGCAGCAGTCTGACCGTGAGACAACTGCATAAACAAAAGCGATATAACCAGTAAAGGGGTGTACTTCATGAAAAACGATCTGGGGTTAAAACGAAAAATCCTGGTAAAAATTTTCAAAATTAGCCTAAAGATTCCCTTATACCCAGATCGTTTATACACTATTGTGAATTTGTTTACAGATTGCCTCTTAGTTCTTGCTCCCTCTCAATAGCTTCAAAAAGCGCCTTAAAGTTGCCTTTACCGAAACTTTTAGCTCCTTTACGCTGAATGATCTCAAAAAACAGGGTGGGTCTGTCTTCAACGGGTTTGGTGAATATCTGGAGCAGATATCCTTCATCGTCACGGTCGACAAGAAGGCCCAGTTCTTTGAGTGGCTGCAGATCTTCGTCAATTTCTCCTACTCTGTCCAGGAGAGTATCGTAGTAGTTGCCTGGAACTTTCAGGAACTCAACACCACGTTGTTGCAGAGTAGTTACGGTTTCAATAATATTTGAAGTAGCAATTGCAACATGTTGAACACCTTCGCCATTGTAAAAATCCAGATATTCTTCAACCTGCGATTTTTTCTTTCCTTCTGCCGGTTCGTTAATAGGAAATTTCACATATCCGTTGCCATTGCTCATTACTTTACTCATGAGCGCCGAGTATTCGGTAGATATATCATTATCGTCGAAGCTGAGGATATTACGGAACCCCATTACTTTTTCGTAGAATTCCACCCAACGGTTCATCTGATTCCATCCTACGTTACCCACGCAGTGGTCAACATATAACAACCCTGTTGGTGTGGGATTATACACTGTTTCCCATTTC
Organism: uncultured Chitinophagaceae bacterium; assembly: GCA_964606315.1. Lineage (GTDB taxonomy): Bacteria > Bacteroidota > Bacteroidia > Chitinophagales > Chitinophagaceae > Flavitalea. Next base: position 69,663 of record CAZSFY010000007.1, read on the forward strand.
TTATAGCCGGGCATAAAAACACCGTTGTAGTCTTTTCTTTCTATGAAGAGATGAACAGTATCGCCATAGGTATGAATACCGCTGATCACCACTCTCCCATCATTATCGGTAAGTATAGTAGGCTCCATGTAACTTTTAGCGCCTCTCGAAGTGGTTTGGTGCCAGGCATCAGTGGCATCTTGCACTCTTAAAGAAAGGTATTTTACACCATCACCATGCGTATAGAGGTGATCCGCAATCGGATTGCCGGTTTTCAGCGGAGTGGTTAGTACAAAAGTGAGTTTGTTTTGCTGTATAACATAACTGGCCTTGTCTTTTACCCCTGTTTCGGGCCCTGCATAGGCCAGCGACTGGAAGCCAAAAGCTGTTTTATAGAAGTGAGCGGCCTGTTTAGCGTTCCCAACATAAAATTCTACATAGTCGGTGCCTTCAAGGGGTAAAAAGTCAGTTTGAGTAGGATTTACTTTTTGTGTTAGTGAAAAAGTAGACATGGTTTCAGTATTAAAAATTAATCAATGTGTTTTGGAAAGAAGTAAGGTGAAGGAATAGCACATGGCAGTGCTGATAAGTAAGCGTCAGGCAGTCGTATCCATTGCCAGCGTAATCATGAGCAGGCAATACACGAACCTGGTATCGGCAAAAAGTTTATGTGGAAAGTCGGGCCGCATGTGCTGCAAAAATAAACCTTTTTATTTGTACCCTATATTTGCGGCTTAATAAAAATCAAATGCTTAAAGTTGGAATCCTGGGGGGTGGCCAGTTGGGGAGAATGTTGTTGCAGGCCGCAGCAAATTATCCGGTCGACACCTGGGTAATGGAAAATGATGAGAATGCACCGGCAGCTCATCTTTGCCATCATTTTGTAAAAGGTGATATCCGCAATTATGATGATGTGTACAATTTTGGCCGTCAGCTTGATGCAGTGACCATCGAAATAGAATCTGTAAACGAAAAAGCCCTTCAGCAACTGGAAGAGGAAGGTGTGACCGTTTTCCCGCGTCCTTCTGCATTGCATATTATAAAGAATAAGATTCGCCAGAAAGAATTCTATAAGCAACAACAGGTCCCTACTTCAGCTTTTGTGATTACCAATAATCTTAAAGAGCTTGAACAACAACAATCATTTCTTCCCGCTGTTCATAAGATCGGTGAAGGCGGTTATGATGGTAAGGGCGTGCAAGTGATCCAGGCAGCAGATGATATATATAAAGGATTTGATGAGCCTTCTGTGTTGGAAAAAATGGTGTCGATTGATAAAGAGATTGCCCAGATAGTAGCAGTAGGTGCTAATGGAGAAATAGCGCTCTACCCTCCTGTCCACATGGTTTTCGATCCGAGGCTTAACCTGTTGGATTTTCAATTAAGTCCTGCAGAGCTTCCCGAAAAAATAAAATGGAAAGTTGAAGCAATTGCCATTGCTGTGGTTAAGGGATTGAACAGTCCGGGCATATTTGCCGTTGAATTATTTGTAGATAAAGAAGGAGAAGTATTTGTGAATGAAACAGCGCCAAGAGTACATAATAGCGGTCATCATACTATCGAGGCCAATTACAGCTCGCAGTTTGATATGCTGTGGAGAATTATATTAGGATATCCGTTAGGAAATACCGCATCAATATTACCTGCTGCCATCGTTAATATCATTGGAGAACCAGGCTATGAAGGTGAGGTTTTTTATGAAGGTTTGAATGAAGTGCTGAAAATGGATAATGTGTTTGTTCACTTATACGGAAAACAACATACCAAGCCCGGCAGAAAAATGGGACATGTAACGATTATGAGTCGCGACCGTCAGGATTTGGTATTTACTGCTAATCGTATTAAACAATATTTAAAAGTTATTTCGCAATAACAGGGTTTCTGTATTTCGCACGTCTAATTATATTGATTTACCTTTATTATTTAGATCTGTCAGACGATGCATATTTATACCAGTAGCTCTATTGTAATAGCAATACTCATAATGATTTCCTTTTCCTGTAAGGAAAAAAAGAAAGAGGTAGCCATTATTCCCACACGGTCTGTAAATGTTCCTATACAGGCAGAGGCTTTTGTGGCAAAAAACCGTTCCTTAAGCGAAAATATCCAGGTACCCGGTACGCTTCTCCCCTTCGAAAACACACAGATCCGTTCCGAGATATCAGGTAGAATAGTGCAGATTGATATTCCTGAAGGAAAAGTAGTAGAGAAAGGAACGCTGCTTGTCAAACTTTTTGACGGCGACTTGCAGGCACAGCTTAAAAAACTGGAAGTGCAGCTTTCTATAGCTGAAAAAACGCTGGAGAGACAAAAAGCATTACTGGAGATCAGCGGTATTAGTCAGCAGGAATACGATTTGAGTCAGCTTGAAGCCAATAACCTCAATGCGGATATCGAACTCGTAAAAGTAAATATCGCCAAAACCAGGATAGTAGCGCCCTATACAGGAAAGATCGGGTTGAAGAATATCAGTCTCGGCGCCTATGTTACACCGCTTGATGTATTGACGACAATTAGTCAGGTTGACAACCTTAAGCTTGAGTTTACCGTCCCCGAAAAGTACAGTGAGGCAATGGTTAAGGGAAAAAGGGTTGACTTTACTGTAAGTGGATCATCAAAAATACATTCGGCCAGCATTATCGCTACTGAATCTTTTGTTGAGTCCAATACCAGGAGTCTGACGGTAAGAGCTGTAGTGTCCGGTAAATCTTCCGATCTCGTGGCTGGTGGTTTTGCTACTGTTAGCCTTCAATTTGGCAAACAGGAAAAGATAGTAGTGGTTCCTACACAGGCGATCATTCCGCAGGCCAGGGAAAAAAAGGTAATTCTTTACCAGGAAGGAAAACCAGAATTTATAACAGTTACTACCGGCATCAGGGATTCTTCATATGTACAGATATTGGATGGCATTAATGAAGGAGATACTGTAATCACTACCGCTTTGCTCGCTATACGACCAGAAAGTAAAATTGCATTAACGAAAGTTAATTAAGCATTAAACGCCCAAGCTTTTATGAATATTTCGGAATTAAGCCTGAGACGACCGGTTCTGGCAACGGTAATGAATGTGATTATCGTGTTGTTTGGTATAATAGGCTTTACTTTTTTGGGAGTAAGAGATTATCCTGCTATTGATCCACCTAATATTAATGTACGTACTTCTTATGCGGGCGCAAATGCCGACATCATAGAATCACAGATCACCGAACCGTTGGAAAAAGCCATTAACGGTATTGCGGGGATAAAAAATATTACCTCTTCAAGCAGCCAGGGTACCAGCTCTATTAATGTCGAGTTTAATCTGAATGTAGACCTGGAAGCTGCTGCTAATGATGTACGTGATAAAGTATCGCAGGCTACCCGTAGCCTGCCACGTGATCTCGATGCCCCGCCTGTGGTTTCCAAGGCGGATGCCAGTGCCGAATCTATTATTTCCATGACGGTAAGAAGTGATACCCGAAATCAACTGGAGATTACTGAATATGCGAATAATGTATTGGTAGAAAGATTGCAGACAATTCCGGGAGTAAGCAGCATCCAGATATGGGGAGAGAAACGATATGCTATGCGTATCTGGTTCGATCCGTTGAAACTAAGCGCTTATAATCTGACACCTGGTGATGTTGAAGCGGCCCTCACGCGGGAGAATGTGGAACTGCCTTCGGGGAAGATTGTAGGAAATGCCACGGAACTGTCTGTAAGAACATTTGGCAGATTAACCACCGAAGAAGACTTTAATAATGTTATCATTAAGAATGTTAATGGTGCTGATGTCCGTTTAAAACAGGTAGCTGAAGCTGTACTCGGACCGGAGAATGAAGAAACGATTTTAAAGGAAAGCCGTATTCCTATGATAGCATTGGCGATCGTTCCGCAACCAGGCACTAATTACGTGGCTATATCAGATGAGTTTTACCGTCGCCTTGATCAGTTAAAGAAAGAAATACCCGATGATATCCAGTTAAATATTGCTCTTGATCAAACCAGATTCATTAAGCGGTCGATATTGGAAGTAGAAGAAACACTTATTATCTCTTTCGTATTGGTGGTAATGGTGATCTATCTGTTTTTTAGGGATTGGCTGATTGCGCTTCGTCCGCTGATAGATATTCCCGTCGCGTTAGTAGGTACATTCTTTATCATGTATCTGAGTGGCTTCACGGTTAATGTACTCACACTGCTGGGCATTGTACTGGCTACGGGATTGGTGGTGGATGACGGTATTGTGGTGACGGAGAATATTTACAAGAAGATGGAAAGCGGGATGCCCAAGTTTGAGGCAGCAAAAGAAGGCGCTAAAGAAATTTATTTCGCGGTAATTGCCACCTCCATTACACTGGCTGTAATATTTCTGCCTATTATATTTTTAGAAGGTTTTGTGGGACAGTTATTCAGAGAGTTCGGTATTGTCGTAGCTGGTGCGGTATTGATCTCTGCCTTTGTTTCATTAACACTCACTCCCGTATTAAGTGTGAAGCTCTCCCGTAAGAAACATGGTCATTCATGGTTCTACCGTAAAACCGAACCGTTTTTCAGAGGAATGGAAACAGGGTATCATCGTTTGCTCGCTAAGTTTATGCCGGTTAAGTGGTTAGCGCTATTGATCATCGCTATCTGTTTGGCAATGATCTATTTTATCGGCAGGGATATTCCTTCAGAACTGGCTCCACTTGAGGACCGTAGCCAGTTGCGTGTACAGGTTACAGCGCCCGAAGGCACTTCATTCGATTATATGGATAATTTTATTGACAGGCTCTCCCAGTTTATGATAGATTCTATTAGTGAGCGGACTATAGTATTAAGTTTGACATCGCCAGGCGGTGGAGGAACAGGAGCGGTAAATACCGGGTTTGTGAGAGTAATGCTAACCGATCCCTCCCGGCGTGAACGTTCACAACAGGATATCGCGGATATGGTTAACCGTAACCTGCGTAATTTTTCAGAGGGACGTGTATTTGCTGTGCAGGATCAGACAATATCTGTTAACCGTCGCGCTGGTTTACCTGTGCAATTTGTTTTGCAGAATAACGCCTTCAACAAATTAGCGGAAGTTCTTCCCCAGTTCTTGGAGGAAGCGAATAATAGTGCCATATTCCAGGCGGTAGATGTTGATTTGAAATTCAATAAGCCGGAATTAAAAATTAATATTGACCGTTTGAAGGCAAGTGAATTAGGCGTAAGCGTGGGAAATATTTCAGAAACACTTCAGCTTGCCCTGAGTAACCGGCGACTTGGCTATTTTATTAAAGACGGACGTCAATACCAGGTAATGGGCCAGGTGGCGCGTAATGAACGCGATGATCCCACTGATCTTAAAAATATTTTTGTCCGCAATAACCGGAATGAAATTATTTCTCTTGATAATATTGTTTCCATATCAGAAGAAACCACACCACCTACTATTTATCATTTTAACCGCTATAAATCGGCCACAGTTTCGGCCGGACTTGCCCCGGGTAAGACAATCGGTGACGGTGTTAAAGAAATGAATGCCATTGCCAGCCGTTTGCTGGATGATACATTTTCTACTTCTCTTGCAGGATCGTCAAGGGATTTTGCTGAAAGTTCCGGTAACACCCTATTTGCGTTTTTACTCGCGCTTGTACTGATATACCTGGTATTGGCTGCCCAGTTTGAAAGTTTTGTTGATCCGTTTGTCATCATGTTCACCGTCCCATTGGCCATTGCCGGAGCGGTATTGTGTTTATGGATATTTAACCAAACGCTGAATATTTTTTCCCAGATTGGTATGATCATGCTGATCGGACTGGTAACAAAAAATGGTATTTTGATAGTAGAATTTGCTAACCAGAAACGGGAAACAGGTTTGTCAAAACCCCAGGCTGTTGTTGATGCTGCTACTGCGCGTTTAAGACCCATATTGATGACCAGTCTTACGATGTCTCTCGGCGCATTACCTATAGCCTTGTCGTTTGGTGCAGCGGCTACCAGTCGTATTCCTTTGGGAATAGTACTGGTAGGCGGAATAATGTTTTCACTTATTCTGACTTTATTTGTTATACCGGCCATGTATGTTTACTTATCGAGGTCAAGATAATATTCAATGATGAAGTATTTTTTTATTATACTCAGCTTTTTTTATACGTGTAACCTGTTATCACAGAAAATGATGACAGTTGAAGAGATCATCAGTATTGCCGTAAAAAACAATTATGATATTCTTCTTGTCAAAAATGAGGCGGAAGCTGCTGCGATAGATTACAGATATGCTAACGCCGTTTTTCTGCCCGATCTTAATGGTACTGCCTCCAAAGCCTGGAACGATAATTCACAACGATCGGATTTCCAGGACGGACGTAAACGGCAGGGTTCGGTCGATGCTACCTCTATTGCAGCGGGCGTAAATCTTAACTGGACATTGTTCGATGGAATGAAAATGTTTGCTACCCGGGACAGGCTTGAACAATTGAAAATGTTTGGAGATTTAAATATTCAAACGCAGATTGTCAATACTGTTGCTGATGTGTCCAGCAAGTATTATGATATCGTCAGACAAAAACAACAGTTAAGAGCTATTGATACACTTATATCTATAAATGAAGAGCGTGTTAAACTAGCCGATAGAAAGATAACGGTTGGATTGGGCAGCAAGCCTGAATTGCTGCAGGCCCGCGTTGATCTGAATGCTCAAAAGGCGTTGAGATTACAGCAGGAAAAACTGATCGACCAGTTGAAGGAACAGTTAAACCAGCTTGCAGGTCTTCCTATTCCTACCGACTATGAAGTAGCTGACAGCATCCCTATCAATACGGGTATTCAATACGATAGCATAGCTAACGATATTGAGCATATGAACCCTGGTTTGCAGGCATCGAGGAAAACTATTGATATAGCATCAACGATCATCAAAGAACGCAAGGCAGATTTGTTCCCTACCGTTCAATTCAATAGCGCCTATAATTTTAACCGCACGAAAAACACCACTGTTGTAAACCCTGAATTCCAGCCATTATTCAATATGAACAATGGGTTTAATTATGGTTTTTCTGCATCGGTCCCCATTTTTACCAAATTCAATACAAGGAGATTAATTAAACAGGCAGGGCTTGACCTGGAATATAATAAAACCGCTTATGAGGCGCAGTTGTCACTTGTTCACCTTAGGTTAAACAATGTGTATAAGGATTATACTTATTTTATCAGGGGGCTGCAATTGGAAGAAGAGAATATCAATCTGGCCAAGGAAAATATTTTCATTGCTCTTGAGCGTTTCAGACAGGGTGTTTCTACTTACCTTGAATTGCGCGAGGCACAGATAAGTCTGGAAGAGGCTTATAACCGGTTAATTGCAGCTCGTTACAATACGAAAGTGGCAGAGATTGAACTATTGCGGATCAGGGGTTCCCGTCACCAACAATAATTGTCTGTCTGTATTTAGACAGGGATCAGTTCTTTAATGGCTTAAGTGTAAAACCTTTATTTCTTAATAGTGCGATGACGCCTCTTTCGCCACCGAGATGAGCAGCTCCAACAGCGTAGAGACCCTGGCTATCATATATTTCACCAGTGATCTGATCGGCCCAACGGTAATTTCGGTTATATAACAGCAGATCCATGAATTCAGTCATACCCGGATCGGATTTGAGTACCAGCGAATCAAGGGCTTCTATATCCTGTTGTTTATACAGATCATTCATTTCCAGCGTTACTCTCTGAAAATTTTCGATGCTATCTACATACATTACCAGGTCTGCTGCTTGTCTTTCGTATGGAATACTATCGAATAATGAGGCTTGAAACGCCAGTGTTTCCAATCCGATAATGTCTTTATCTTCTTTTCTGGCCTCTTCCATGATCATCAATTCCAGGCTGCTTTTCTGTTCACATTTCAATATATGTTCACTGATGAGGGAGCTGATGAAATAAGGTTTAAAGGTCGTCATCATTGATAAGGGCAAAGGCGATTTAATCGTTTTAAAATATTCATCTACTCTTGAATATTCAACAGGCGTAATGAGATCCTTTAATTTCACACCATTGTTCATACGCATGTATTTCAATACACTCATCAGCTCGCCGGCATCGTCCAGGTCTACTTCAAATGTTACCCGAGGCACTTCTTTGATTACTTTTTTTAACCCTTCGCTCAGTTTGGTGCTTTCTCCACATACCATATGCATAGTGCCGTATAGGTAAGATGGTTTGGTAAGGCCATTCCCGCTGATCTCCCATAATAATGATTTTTGACCATATGTTGCAAATGAGGTTACTGCTAACACTGTTGTCAATAGTTTATTCTTAAGGAACATTTATTAAGCGTTTTACCTATTAAAATTTATTCGGATGTTGAATATAGACAAAAAACTTGTTATACTTGTAGTCAATTAACTCCTTACAACCTTTTTATATGTTAAAATACCTTATCCTGGCTGCCATATTCATTCCAGGAATTCTTCCCGCTCAAACTGAAAAAAAAGTTGCTGTTTTTGGTAAAATAGATAAGTCCGACCTCGAGCTTAAAAGCTGCGATTTCGATCCCGATGCAGAAGCTATGGTTTTGTCGGATTTCGGAATGGATTATCTCGATTTAAGAGGCGGAAAAATCTATACAGAGTTTCAGCATCATATAAGGATCAAAATTTTCAAAGATAAGGCTATTGATCTGGCTAATGTTAAGCTTAGATATTATACCTATCGTAATGATCAGGGTATAATGAACCTCTCGGCTAGCACTTATAACCTGGATGATAACGGTAATATTGTTACTACTAAACTTGAGAAGAAACAGGTTTTTGAAAAGCGCCTGAATGAACGGTATTCAGAACAAAGCTTTTCCCTGCCCGATGTTAAAGCAGGCAGCATCATTGAATATAAGTACACTATCCGTAACGGTAATAAAATGTCGTGGAAACTGCAAAAGGATATACCTGTACGTTATAGCCGGTATGAACTTGATTTTCCTCCTTTTGTTGAATTGAACATCAAGCCCCATTGCTGGCTCCCCTATGAAGCAGAGGATAAATCGAACGCTATTCGTGCAGTAAAGACATTCGCTATGGAAAATATACCGGCTTTTAGAGAAGAGCCTTTTATTACCAGCGAAGAGGATTATTTGCAGAGAATTGAGTCGCAGATTATAGCAGTGAATATTGACGGCCGGCGTCATTCTTTTGTTAAAAGCTGGTCGAAGGTGGCTGCTGAACTCATTCAAGATGAACATTTTGGTGTGCAGTTGAAAAAAGATATTTCCCGCACGGCAGATCTTGATGCGCAATTGTTACTGGCGAAAGATGATTATGCGAAGATGCATACCATTCATGATTATGTTAAAAAGAATATGCAGTGGAATGGCGTAGATAATATATGGGCATTTGGGGGAATAAAAAATGCCTGGAAAGATAAAAAGGGAAATTCTGGAGAAATCAATTTAATACTGGTAAATCTACTTAAGAATGCCAGGCTAAACGCTTATCCTGTATTGGTAAGTACAAGAGATAACGGTATACTTCAAACATATTTTCCTAATTATTACCAGTTTAATAAAGTACTGGCGCATGTTGAAATAAATGGAAAAGTGTATGCGCTGGATGCTACTGATCAATATACCCCCTCTCCTGCCATTCCGGAAAGTGTTATGTGTAATGAAGGATTTATACTGGATGAGTCAATGGCCGGCGGTTTTCGCTGGACTTTTTTCTGGGATTCTGTCAGGCTAAATAAAAACATGATTATTACCAATGCCATAGTTGATAACAAAGGCAAAATGAACGGCACTACCACTATTAATAGTTACGATTATGCACGCTTTCGAAGGATGCCATATATAGAGTCAGGCACAATGGATTTTCTGAACAGATTTTATCTTCCCAATAATCATACTTTTTATATTGATAGCCTGGTTTTAAACAATACACAGAACGATAGTCTTTGCCTTGAGCAGGTATTTAATTTTGAAACACAGATCAACCAATCGGGCGACTATGCCTACTTCTCTGTCAATCCTTTTACTTCCATGCAGTCAAATCCCTTTCTGAGTGATAACAGATATTCAGATGTTTTTTTTGGTACCAACCAATCTGTTACTATCCTAAGTGGTATTAGCATTCCTGAAGGATTTGTATTCGATGAATTACCGAAAAATATCAGGTATTCGCTGGAGGATAAAAGTTTAACTATCTCCCGTATGTTGTCCAAGTCGGGTCGCAGGTTAAACGCCCGGGTCACCATTGATTTTAAACGTCCCTATTACACACCCGAAGAATATTCAGATCTGAAGGCGTTTTATAAAAAAATGTATGACTTGCTCGATGAACAAATTGTTATAAAAAAAGAATAGAATGGTTGCTGCCTATGAAAATAAAACCTGATCATTTAGTTTCGAAACAGAAAAAAATATACGGATGAAAAAAACCACCTCTTGCCTGTTATTTCTTTTTATCTTCTCTTTCTCCAATGCTCAGTTTACTGAGCGGTTTGCGATGATTCCTGCTGATGAGATCAATATTAATACCTGTGACTTCGATCCGGAAGCGGGAGCGTTAATCCTTTTACAGGAGGGTTCGGCTGATTATGATAGTCGATATCGACTGGTGATGTACTATCACATACGTATAAAAATATTGAAAAAAGATATTATAGACGATCTGGCAAATGTGAAGATATCATACTACTCAGACGGACAATTCGAAACAATCGATGATATAAATGCTGTGACTATCAATATTGACCAAAACGGCAAAAGGGTGGATTTGCCTGTCGATAAAAGAACTATTTATGATAAGAAAAAAAATGATTACTGGAGTGAAGTGAGTTTTGCTTTTCCAAATGTAAACGTTGGCAGTATCATTGAATACAGGTACAGAAGTACAAAGAGGAGTTTTACTGGATTGAGAGACTGGAGCTTTCAGTCGGCTTACCCCGTAATAAAGAGTACTTTTTATCTTAAACCCTCTCCTAATGTTGAGCTCACCTATTCAATACAGAAAGCAGAAATTTTTCCTATTACGATAGAAAAATCAAGGTCAGAAGGTGCTGTTTATTTTGAAATGAATAATATTCCGGGGATGGACAAAGAGCCCTATATGGATACCAAAGAAGATTATTTGCAGAAGATAAATTTCCAATTAACGAAATACGTAGGAATGGGGGGCATTCAACGTTATATGGAATCTTGGAACCATGTAGCCAGGGAATTATTTGCGAGCCCCGATTATGGCGGACAATTAAAAGTGCGTATCCCTGACGATCAGAAATTAATGCTTGCTACAATTGCCGACCGGACTGATTTTCAGAAAATGACTGCCATTTATAATTATATCAGGAGTAATTATAAATGGAATCGGTTTACCAGTCGTCACGCCGGAGACGGGTTGAAATCATTGTATTCCACAAAAACAGGTACTTCCGGAGCAATCAATTACGCGCTCATTAATCTTTTAAGAGCTGCAAACCTCGAAGCCTATCCGTTGATGGTGAGTGAAAGAAATAATGGAAAGATCAATACAGAAAGGCCTTTTGTATCACAGTTTAATACTACTTACGCTTACGTACTGATTGATGGAAAATCGTATTACCTGGATGGTATAGATATGTATACTCCTGCCCATCTGATTCCCACAAGTATTCTGAATACTACAGGGTTGTTGTTGAAAAAACAAACAGGGGTGCTTGTCGAAATAAAAGAAGACAAATACAGATTACAGGATATGTTGTTTATTACTAGTGAGCTACATGAAGATGGTATGTTTACCGGTAAAGTACAACGATCCAGGAAGGATTACTCGCGAATAGAAAGTTTTCTAAATCGCGTTGATGATCCTTCTCTATATAAAGAGTGGTTAAAGAAAAATATAGTAAATATTGAGTTGGATAGCCTCAGTTTTGAAAATATTGAAGACGACACTCTCGCATTAAAAGAGAATTTTATTTTTAGTACACATGCCCAACAAACGGGGGATTACATATTTGTTCCACTAAACATGTTTATGGGAACGGATAAAAACCCCTTCATATCGCCAAAGCGTTTTTCTGAAATAAACTTTGGTACAAAGCGACTGCTGGTTATGAATCATTTCATAAAGCTTCCTCCTAATATGGAAGTAGATGTATTACCTGTGAGAACGCGGATGGTTAACCCTGATAAAACAATAGAGTTTGTGAGAGACCTTAAGCAAAATACTGGAACCTCTATTATCCAGATAATGATCCGTCTTGAATTAGTAAAAAGCAAATATTCAGTAGCTGAATATTCTGATATACAGGAATTTTATAAAAAAATGACAGAATTCCTGAATGAACAAATCGTATTGAAAAGAAAATCGTAAGTATGAAAAAAGTTTTTCTTTCCCTATTCTTTATATGGGTATTTGCCAATGCGTACGCTCAACTGGGCAATTACTATTTGGCCAATGCCATTCCCGATTCATTAGCTAAAAACGCAGATGTTGTAAAGAGATACGAACAGGTCCAGTTTGAAGTGAAGGATATCGATAAAGCCATTTATAATATCCATACTATTAAAACTGTTCTTAATAAGGATGGTGCTTCAGCCCTATCTCTTCGTGTTTTTGCGAACAAGCTTAGGTCACTTGGAGACGTTGAAGTTAATGTATATGACGCGAATGGGATGTTAATTAGAAAATATAAGAAAAAAGATCTTACAAAGCAGGCGGCCATGAGCGAATTTGTTGAAGACGGCACTTATTATTATTTATCTGTGCCAGCCATCCGCTATCCTGTTACTGTTGAATATATTTATCAATTGACTTATACTGGCACGCTTACTTATCCCTGGTACTATATTGCATTCCCTTCTGAAGCAGTTGAATATTCCAGCTTTACTGCGAAAATTCCTGCGGGTTTAGGCGGACTACGATTCAAAGCGCAAAATACAGGTATAAAACCTGAAATGAGTACGGTAGGTAACAGCCAGTTATATCAATGGAAGATAGAGAACCTGGCTGCCCAAGCCTATGAACCGGGATCTGTAAATACTTATTATGTCATGCCTGCCATTTTACTGGCGCCAAATAAGTTTAAACATTTTAATAGTTATGGTGATTTATCATCCTGGAAAGGTTTTGGGGAATGGGGATATAATTTATTGAACGGACTGGATGATTTACCGGAATGGCGAAAAGAGTTTTTAAGAGCACTTACCGAAAAGGCTTCTTCTGACAGGGAAAAGGTGGCAATTCTGTATGATTACCTGCAGCAAAATTTCAGATATGTAAGTATACAGGTGGGTATTGGTGGTGTCAAACCCTTTTCAGCGAAATTCACCGATGAAAAAAAATACGGTGATTGTAAAGGATTGAGTTTTTATATGTATTCGGCATTAAAGGCGGTTGGTATAAAAAGTCATGTAGCCTTTATCAATTCAAAGTATAACGATGGTAGCGCCGACCCTGAATTTCCTATAGATATTTTTAATCATGTTATCCTTTGTGTTCCTCAAACTAAAGACAGTATATGGCTGGAATGTACCAGCAAAACAAGTGAGTTTGGTGAATTGGGCACTTTTACCGAAAACCGCAAAGCCTTGTTATTAACAGAGAACGGCGGAGTATTGGTTTCCACACCACGCAGTAGATCTTCTGCAAATGTAATCAGGATCAAAAATGAAGTATCTCTCTTCGAAGATGGTTCCGGCATATTGCAGTCGTCGATAGAAAGCAGAGGAAAATACAAAGAATTAATAGGAATGCTGAACGAGTCGAAACGTGATGATCAGAAAATACTTATTGTTAATCACCTGGGGTTTAAGCAACCGGATGATTTTGTGATAAAAAATAATAAGGCAAACCAGTCTGTTTATCTTGAAATGGCTATTGAAAATGTTCCGCAATTCAAGGCCGGAAGTAAAATGTTTTTATCTCCCCGGCTACATTCCTTAATAGAAGTAAAATTGCCTAAGACTGACAATAGGAAGAATGATTTTTACTTTGAATGTCCTTATGAAATATATGATACCACTGTGTACAAACTTCCGGATGGTTATGTTGTTGATGTATTACCGGAAACGCAGCAAATAGATAATACGAATGGCGATTACCAGGTGAAATACTGGTTCGATGAAACAGCCAATGCCATCTATGCCAGCCTGATCTTTAAACTGGATTATCATATCATTCCAGCAGCAGAATATCAGTCAGTTAAAGAATTCTTTGACAAGGTTGGTTCAACAGAAACTAAAAAGATTGTGATTAAGAAAGGCTAAACACTCGCCACAGCTTCTTCACCATATAACTGGTCCATAAACTTTAGCGAGGGAGAAGGTATGAACTCCCCTATTCCCAGGCTGCTCCATTTTTCGTCAACCGATTGTATGGTTCTTTTGTCAGCAACGATAATATTCGGCCAGTCGCGTTGAAAATTATCATACTCCTTTGTCTTAATGGTTCCATCGAGTCCCATACATTGATTTATCAGTATATTATCTCTACGTGGATCAACATTATTACAAAATCTCCATAAGGCAACTGGCAGATCGCCGGCATCAACCGTATCTTCTACATATAAGATCATCTTTATTCCGCTAATTGATCTGGCAATGTTTTCGTGCAACTGCTTAACATGACCTTGCCTGTTTTTCTTTACGCTGATCATTATGCATGATATGTCCATGTTTAACAGCGAATCATTAATAGCCCTGATTTCGGGGTATTGCTGCATTAATAACTCCTTATTAAAATTAATGGGCTGCTGGCCTGGTGATTCTTTTTCTTCTTCATATTTCCATGTTCCATCAATGCACATTTTGCCTCCAAAACCAAGTTTACTGCAACTGTGGTCTAATACATCCATCGGTCCCTGTGAAAAATATATATCAGTGGCCGGATTCAGATTTTTAAATACATCCTGCGCGAGCTTTTTGTAATCATTGATAGCGAACTTCTGCTCATGGTCATGAGGGGCGCCGGTAAGGACAAGTATTTTGTTGAACATCATCTGTCCCGCTCCCCACATGGCATTCATTACTTTTTGCCCCTGTCCGGCATATTCCTTATTGATTTTAGTAATAACCAGATTATGAAAAACACCTTCAACGGGCATATCCATATCAATGATCTCAGGAACCATCGTCATTTTAATAGGAGCAAGAAATATTCTTTCAGTGGCTTTACCCAGCCAGGCATCTTCCTGCGGAGGAATGCCGACAATGGTAGCCGGGTACACCGGATTTTTTTTATGCGTAATAGCAGTAATATGAAATTTTGGATACCAGTCCGGCAGACTATAATATCCAGTATGATCACCAAAAGGACCTTCCCAGATCATTTCATCATTTGGATCAACATATCCTTCAATAATAAAATCGGCATCGGCAGGCACTTCTATCTCAGGTTGTGTGATACATTTTACGAGCTCAACACGTTTTTTCCTAAGAAAACCCGCCAGCATATATTCATCCACGTTTTCCGGTAATGGTGCGGTAGCGGAATACGCATAAGCGGGATCTCCTCCCAGTGCAACAGCCACAGGCATTCTTTTACCGGTCTTTTTATATTCACTGAAGTGTTTTGCACTCACTTTATGTTTATGCCAGTGCATGCCTGTTAAAGTGGGACCAAATACCTGCATGCGGTACATACCAACGTTTCTTGATTGCGTATTGGGATCTTTAGTATGAATAATGGGTAATGTAACAAAGGGGCCACCGTCTTTAGGCCAGCAGGTAATCACTGGAAGTTTTGTGATATCTGGTTGTTGCATAACGACTTCCTGGCACTCACCCCTTCCGCTTTTTACCTTAGGCATCCATGAAGCAAACTGTCCGAGTTTCGGAAGCAATTTCAGTTTATCCAGTAAACTTTCTTTAGGCGCTGAAAGCATTTTGAACAGGCCTTCTATTTCTTTGGCAGTATCATCGAGATGCTGTACACCCAGTGCCAGGCACATTCTTTTTTCACTGCCATAGGCGTTCATGAGCACAGGAAAATCGTAACCTGTATTTTCAAAAAGCAATGCTTTTCCACCACCAGGTGTTTTGCTGATCCTGTCGGTAATTTCTGCTATTTCCAGTTTGGGATCTACAAAAGATTTTATTCTGATAAGTTCTCCTGCCTGTTCCAGCGTGTCAATAAAGTGTTGTTGATTCCTATAGGCCATTGATACAATTAAAGGGCGAAATTACGATCGAATGTTTACATTCTCGGACAGTCTACACTACCCTTGCCTATTTTTTTACCAAATAACTTTCCGGTTTCATTAAGGAGACCTATGGATAAACGAATAGTGGAAAAATAATACCAGTCTTTATAAGTGGGACTTCCTCTCGGTCCATCTATCGGATAAACAGCATCGTTCTTGATCTCGCCCGTTCTGTAAGCAAGCTCAAGGACCTTTGCTCCTCTGTCGCGCAAAAGAGCAGCAGGATCGGCATAGGTCATGCTTACATCGTCAAGATAATCCGTAAACAAGGCTCTTAATCCAATTTCATATCCTAAAAAAGTATTTTCGTTGATACGGAATCTTATACCTCCACCAAAAGGAATTGAAAATTGTGTAAGATTATAGAATTGGCGGTCGGGGTGTTCAGGAAGTCCCTGCCCTTCAGTACCCAGATTTCTTAGGTAATGTTTTGCACCCAGGCTATCGTATGTATAGGGATTAAACCTGAATAGCGCTATACCGGCAAATACATAAGGGGTAAAGCTTTTACCGGCGTTCAGATCGAACAGAGAATAGTCGATCAGGAAACTGGCTTCAATAATGGGAGATCTGAAATTGAGGTTTCTCTCGCGAAGCACTTCACGCATACTTTTTTTATCATCGGCAGAGACCTTTCCGTATTGTAATTCTCCTCTTAAATGAAACTTGGGGATGACTTCATAAGATAACCCTGCTCCCAACGAAAAATTGGCCTGTTCGGGTGTAAATCGTTTTTCCTGCATATCACCGGAGTAGTTGGAGAAACCTGCATTCAGGGTGAGATTAAGCCGCTGTTGTGCTACAGAAACAATAGGTGAGAATATCAACAGCAATAAATAGCTCCTGGACATATGTAGTTTATTAGTGTAAAAAGCTACATAGGATTATAATTTATATACAAACTTAAAGCAAGTATTGTTCCACTGTACAGGGAGAGTTGTTAATGAATTCTAAATGATAGAAAAGAATGAATAAAGAGGTGGAATTTACCCTTTAGCGGCCAGTAGAATATCATTCCCTGTTTTGGGTATCAATAATGATGGTAACCGGGCCATCGTTGACCAACTGCACTTTCATATCGGCCCCGAACTGTCCGGTTGCGATTTTTTTTCCCAGTAAAGCTTCCAGTTTTGCAACCATTTTCTCATAAATGGGGATAGCTACCGGTGGTTTAGCTGCTTTAATATAGGAAGGCCGGTTGCCTTTTTGAGTGTTAGCATGCAATGTAAACTGCGAAACTAATAATATATCTCCTTTGATATCAGCCAGACTCAGATTCATTACGCCTTCATCGTCATTGAATATACGCAGGTTCACTATTTTCGAACTTAGCCATTCTATGTCCTGATCATTGTCTGCATCTTCTATACCTAAAAGAACAAGTAGTCCTGTACCGATATTACTGTATACTTTTTTATCTATTGTTACCGATGCTTCAGTGACACGCTGAATAACTGTCTTCATTTGTTTTAAGTAAATTGCATTTTATAAAGAAAAGGAAATGATCAAACACTCTGTAATTTACACTTTCAAGCCATCTGTCAGTGATAAAGAAAAACAATTATTCCTGGAAGCGGCTGCGCATCTTTCATCCATTCCCGGTGTTAAAAGTTTCGAACTACTGAAACAGGTTAGTCCGAAAAATAAATATGAGTATGGTATAGCTATGGAGTTTGATAATAACAAAGCTTATGAGGGATATAATAACCACTCCCTTCACCAGCAGTTCCTGGAAAAATATTGGTTTGTGTACGTGAACGAATTTCTGGAAATCGATTACGAAGCACTGTCTTTAAAATAATAAAATAAGGGTGTATCAAACCTGATACACCCTTTGCTTCTTATTGGTATTATATTAAAAATGATTAATCTTTCCCATTAAAATTATATCGGAGTGTTACACCAAAAGTTCTCGGATCACCCAATACAGCAGCGTAATGACCGGCATTACCACCTGCAGCAAGCAGTTGCTCGAAGTAATTCTGATCAAGAATATTACGTCCCCATATAAAAGCAGATAAGCCACTTACCGATTTAAAACCAAGTCGGCCATTTACCAACGCATAGCCATCGATATTGAGGTAGGCAGATGGTGAAGGACTTGAAGAGAAAGAAGAGCGGTAAAAACCATCGAGAGCAAGGAAAAATCTTCCTGCTTTACCTAGAAATGCTGCCGGAGTACTGTATTCTCCTCCTAATGTTCCCGACCATTTGGAAATGCCCGGTAAGGGTCCGCCGGAAATATCTTTAAAAGCTACCTGCACTCCATCAACAGTCCGGCCTGTTTCCTCTAATGGCAGCGGTGCGTTGGTGAATTCAACATACTTTCCATCGGTATAAGCTAATGCGCCGAAGAAAGAGAATTTAGTATTAACGCGATAGTTTATATCTAATTCAGCTCCCTGTACGCTTACTTTCGGAGCATTGGCGATGTAGCCACGATTAACACCTAACTCTGCAGTTTGTACATTGGTTTGATAATCCTCGATATCAGAATGATGGAAAGTAAGGTTTACCGTTAAACCATCGGCAGGGGTAGTTTTTACACCCACTTCGTAATGGGTGGTGTATTCAGGTTTAATAGTAGCTAGTGAAGTATCGGCTGCACCGTCTTTTGTAGGCAGACCAGCAACGTTAACTCCTATAGGTTTAAAACTGGTAGAATATGTGGCGAATGCATTCACTCTATGGCTGGGCTTGTAAGCTACTGTAAATGCGTAGGTGAAATTTCTTTCATCGGCATAAGCTGTGTAAGCCTGGCTGGAATAAACACCTCTTTTTAATGCATTCAGATCGGGATCATCTGTTTGCAATCCACCATACGCAGTCCTGTTATACACAACATCTTTCTGGTCGTAGTTGTATCGGATACCAGGTAGTACATGCCATTTGTCGCCGATAGCAAAATCAAGATTTGCAAATACTGCGGCACTGATGGATTTAATAGATGACCGGGTATTGATACCGTATCCCTCGAATAGTCCGGGTGTTTTCCATAATTCGCTGGCAGAACTTTGCGAAAAGCGCCATTGGGCATTGCCCGACTCCTCAGTACCATTTACTTTTACTTCCTGGTCGATGAAAAATACTCCTACTACCCCACTTAAACGTGAAGTAAAATCACCGGCATAACGGATTTCCTGCGACCAGTTTTTGTGCTTGGCGGGGTTCTGTGATTTGGCCAAAGCTTGCAATCCGGTGAAATCCCTGTCATTGGAAGGATCCCAATTCCAATAACGCCATGCTGTGGTTGAGGTTAAAGTACCCTGACCAATCTTAGTATCAATATTCAGTGATGCTCCGCCAATATCGTTACCTGAATTCCAGGGAGTATCGTGGTCGATCACCCTGTCAAAAGGATTTGTAGAAGGCAGTGTGTAGTTCAGGTCAGCAATAATCGAATTAAACTGACGATAAGCTGCACGTTGGGTTTGTACCACTCCGGCTACTACTTGTGCATAGCCATCGGGACGTTGCCTCGTATTATCTGCTGACAGTGTAAAAGAAGTTCTTTCGGATAACTTATATAATAATTGTGCTTTAAAACCGAGGTTGTTGATATCATTGGTTGCTTTCCCTGTGCTCACGTTTTCCACTACACCATTCCGTTGGGTTCCGGAGAAGGAAACGCGTGCCGCAAGGGATTTGCTTAACGGACCGGTTAATGAAGCTTTTGCCTGTACAAAACCGTAGTTGCCGTAACTCACTTCAAAGGCGCCGCCTGGTTTGAAGCTTGGCTTCCTGGTGATGATATTTACCGCTCCAGAAGTAGTATTTTTTCCGAAAAGTGTGCCTTGTGGACCTCTTAATACTTCAACTCTTTCAATATCGATGAAGTCAAGTGTTGCGGCTGCGGGACGCGCATAATAAACACCATCAACATAAATACCCACTCCCGGATCGAGACCATCGTTGGTCAAACCGAATGGAGAACCCAGGCCACGAATATTTACACCTGTGTTCCGGGGATTTGAAGTATATAGTTGTAAAGAAGGAACGAATTCCTTTACGCGGTTTACGTTAAAGGCGCCTGACTCATCTACCTGCGCACCGCCTATCACCGAAATGGGGATGGGTACATCCTGCAAAATTTCATTACGGCGTCTTGAAGTAATCACTATAGTATCGCTCTGGAACAAAGCTTCGAGTCGGACGACTATCGAGTTACTACTTTCTTTAATATGGACGCTTTTAGGGGAAAAACCAACTGAGGAAAAAGTCAGCGTAAGTGGAAACTTATCTGAATAGGCCAGGAAGAAATTCCCTGTGGAGTCGGTAACAGTACCTAAAGAGGTTCCTTTGATCACTACGCTCACATAGGGTAAAGCCTGATTGTTTTCATTAATAACTCGTCCCGATAATTGGGCATAGGTGAGTACAGGAAATAAGGTGATTAAAAATAAAATTGAATGCTTCATTGTAAATTTTTGTTCTGGTTAAAATTGTTGAAACTGCTGTATTCTCTACTTTTTTAGTAGACTATTAGAGTAAAAAAAATCAACAGCAGCAACATCGACGTACAGCCGTAACGTACAGGTTTGGTTTGAACTGGTTCATTTGATTATTTAATGACGCAAAATAAGTGTATTCTTAATAGTCCATCAAATTTATAGACTATTTTTTGTGAAAAAGTTTCAGGAGTCTCAATTTTTTATTATAAAAGTAAGATAATCAATAGTTTGGTATTGTGACTTAGGGATAATTGCCAAAGAAAAAGCTGTACTTTACAGCACAGCATTATACTCACATGAAGTATCAAATAAATAATATACAGATCAAA
This sequence comes from uncultured Chitinophagaceae bacterium, assembly GCA_964606315.1. GTDB lineage: Bacteria > Bacteroidota > Bacteroidia > Chitinophagales > Chitinophagaceae > Flavitalea. The sequence goes on from CAZSFY010000007.1 coordinate 90,535, forward strand.
AAGCTGTCAAGAGTAATAATCTTTAACGAACAGGGTCGAGACGAAGTAATAAACCCGGTCCTTCTGTAACAGCATATAAAAATCCGTCTGGTCCCTGTTTTACATCTCTAAACCTCCCGGTATTGTTTAATAGTCTTTCTTCTTTAACATATTTATCTCCGTTCATCTCTACTCTGGCGATATGTTGGAATGCAAGCGAAGTGACAAGAAGGTTGTTTTTCCATTCGGGATATTTATCGCTGGTGACAAGGGTCATACCACATGGTCCGATAGAAGGAACCCAATAGTGAACCGGGTCAGTCACACCTTCCATCTGCTGAAATTTTGTAAGGATAGATCCGTCGTAATTGATACCGTAAGATGTTTTAGGCCATCCGTAATTATTACCTTTTTCTATCAGGTTGAGCTCGTCACCTCCTTTTGGACCGTGTTCCATCGCCCATAGTCTGTGTGTAGCAAAGTCGAATACCATGCCCTGCGGATTGCGATGACCATAAGTCCATATAGATCCATGAGCTCCTTTTGTTTTTACAAAAGGGTTGTCCTGCGGTATTTTCCCATCATCATACAGACGGTGTATTTTTCCGTGATCATTGTCAAGTTCCTGCACTTTAGGCTGAGTACCCCGTTCACCGACACTTAAGAACAGCATGCCTTTATCATCGAATACGATGCGGCTGCCAAAATGATAATCGGCAGTGACATAAGGTTTGGCTTCGAATAACTCCTGTTTTTCTACGACCTGGTTGCCTTTCAGCTTAAATCTCATCATCGTAGTGGTTATCTTATCTCCTTCCACTGGTTTTGAGTAAGTGATATACAGCCAGCCATTCTTATTGTATTGAGGATGCAAAACCAAATCCATTAATCCGCCTTGACCCTTATTTTTTACGGCAGGTAAGCCGGAAAGTTTTTCGCCTGTAAACTTATTGTTCTTAAAGACAAGTATCTCTCCTGCCCTTTCAGTGACCAGCATTCTTCCATCAGGTAGCCAGGCAATGGCCCATGGATTTTTCAGGCCATCATACAGCTTTTCGGCTTTAACTTCTAAAAGCGGCGATGTATTAGTTGCTGGTAAGGGACAGCCAGCGTTAAAAGAATAGCTAAAAAATAATACAGCGATCAAACTGAAACAAACGAAAAACCTTTTCATCCTGGGTCTGTTTTATTATATATGGAGATGCAATCTAAATATAGACCATTTTTACTGATTTAATAATGAGGCATTATTAAAATAACAATATCAATAGAATTTACAGTTCAGCATATTATTTGATAGGTGAGAATTGGAGGGGATTGAGCATAACCGATTCTATGCGTTCCACAATCTTTCCATTTTCTTCTGAAGCGGCTTTTGCTTTTTGCCAATCGGGGTCGGCGGCAAATGCTGCCCAGGATTCATCTCTTGCTTTTTTACTGGGATAAGCCAAAATATAATACAAAGTATTTTGGGTATTATTTTCAGGAACCCAGTAGCCAATATTGGTCATTCCGTATTTCTCAAAAAATTTGAGCGTATGTTGTGAAAAACGTTGAATGAGCGCATCAAGTTTTCCTTCGTAACAATAATAAGTGCGCAGTTCAAAATACCTGTTTTCTTTCTGTTGTGAGAAACTGGTATATCCTACTACAATAAATAATAAAGCAAATAATATTTTTTTCATCTATATAAATTTAATCAGTGGACGACGTACAGTGGATAGTTGATAGTTGATAGCTGTCCACTCTCAACTGTCCCCTATCTAAGTATTGCCTTATCGAGTACGGTAAAGGAATTCAGCCGCTTATCAAGATCATAGATATAGGTAGCTGCCATGATCTCATCAACACCGATATCTTCTATAAAGGCAGTCAGATTTTTACGTAAAGTAAGATAATCGCCAATAAAAGTGTAATAAGTTCTGCTTTTGACAACATATTCTATTTCGGGTGTCCAGAGTGTATCCATAGAAGCAACTGGTGGAGGAAGTTTTGTTACTTGTCCCGTTACAACACCCATGAACATCTGGTATAAACTTGTAGCCAGGAACCTGGCTTCGTCGTTAGTATCGGCGCCAATTACATTTACGCAGGCCATAGCATGCGGTTTTTCCAACACTGGTGATGGTTTAAATTCTTCTTTGTAAATAGCGATAGCCGTTCTGCATTGTTCAGGTGAAAAATGTGCGGCAAAAGCATAAGGCAAACCTAAGCTGGCTGCTAAATGAGCGCTATCAGTGCTGGAGCCGAGTATCCAGATAGGAATATTCAATCCTTCGCCAGGAAAGGCTCTTACTTTTGATTCTTTATTATTAGCGCTCAAAAATTGTTGAAGCTCTTTAATATCATCAGCGAAATGATATACGGCATTCATATTGTTGCGCCTGATGGCACGTGCGGTAAGTTGATCAGTTCCCGGCGCCCTTCCTAATCCAAGATCAATCCTACCGGGATACAGAGAGGTTAACGTGCCAAACTGTTCAGCCACTACCAATGGCGAATGGTTAGGTAACATTATTCCTCCGGCGCCAACACGTAAATGGTCTGTTTTTCCTGCTATATGTCCGATTACTACCGCCGTTGCTGAACTGGCTATGCCAGGCATATTATGATGCTCTGCCAGCCAAAGTCTTTTATATCCCAGTTTCTCTATGTGCCGGGCAACATCAACCGATTTTTGTAATGCTATAGCAGCATTCTCACCATCATTAACTGCGGCTACTTCTAGTGCCGACAGTGCAATTTCACGCTTCATACATAAATAATTTAATCAGTGGACAATTGACAGTTGACAAGGGACAGTTGATAGTTGACAGTTCTCCGTTGTCCACCGTCAACTCTCCATTGTCCACTATTTAACCTCCTGCCACCATCTAACATAATTAAGTGTTGAGTCGAGGTCAACGGTCTCTCCTATCATGGGTAGCACCAGCGAAACTTGTTGTTGCTCTGCTGCATCAGATATTTTTATTATAGGCTCATCCCAGTCATGTAAGGCCAGCGAAAATTTTGACCAGTGAACAGGGAAAAGTTTTTTAGCCTTCAGGTCGATAGCAGCCTGTACTACTTCTTCAGGCATCATGTGGATGTATTTCCAGCTCTTATTGTATTGCCCGTTTTCGAGTATGGCAATATCAATCGGGCCAAACCTTTCTCCTATTTCTTTGAAATGATCATCGTATCCCGAATCGCCGCCAATGTATATTTTCTGCGTAGGCGTTACCAACACAAATGACATCCATAAACTTTTATTTCTTGTAAATCCTCTTCCGGAAAAATGCCTTGCAGGAGTTGAATAGGCTACAAAACCATCTTCCAGTGTAATGGTTTCCTGCCAGTCCTTTTCCTCTATAATAGATGTCTCTATTCCCCAATGCTCAAGGTGTGCGCCTACTCCCAAACCGGTAATGATTTTTTTGATCTTTGGTTGTAGCTTCAGGATGGTTTCATAATCAAGATGATCCCAGTGATCGTGCGTAATAAAAAGGAAATCTATTTCGGGAATGTCGTCAGTAGTATAAACATCACTCCCCTTAAAACTTTTTGTAGTAAATTTTATGGGTGATGCACTTCCGCTGAGTACAGGATCTACAAGTATTTTCTTTCCGTCTACCTGCATAAAATAAGAAGAGTGCCCAAACCAGACCAATATATTTTTGGAAGTGTCGAGCGAAAACAAATCTATTTTTTTAGAAGGCAGACTGTCAAGAGGCATGCTTCTCTTACTCTTTCCGAAAAAGAATTCCCTCATTACACTGAAAAAAGTAGCTCCTTCAGTAAATGATGGGGTATCGTGAATATTCTGAAAGCTCCCATCTTTATAATGAGGTGAACTTTTGATCTTTTCCAGCCTTTCACCTGTAGGTAATTTGCCAAACTGAGGCTGACGCATGAAAAAATATCCTGATATTATTATCAGCAATACCACCACAAAAATAAATACAATCATTTTTTTCAACTTTCGCATTAAAATATATATGCTTTAGCAGTAACAACTATTCAATAATAATAATGTATAAAATTAACTCTCAATTTCAACTTTTGGAGGAATTAGTTTATAGATAACCGGTGTTACAATTCTGGATAACAAGGTTGAAGAAATTAATCCTCCGATCAACACTAATGCCAATGGAGAGATAAGCGGGTTACTACTGAAAGCGATAGGCGATAGCCCTCCTATGGCAGTCATACTGGTGAGTACAATAGGAAGAAACCGCAACTCTCCTGCTTCCTTAATGGCTTCATCCAGGCTTTTGCCCTGTGCCCTAAGTTGATTGGTAAAATCAACCAGCAGAATAGAATTTTTTACTTCAATACCTGCTAAACCAATAAAACCGATAATAGCGACGAAGGACATTGGATTGCCTGTTAAGAATAACATAGTAACGCCTCCGATAATGCCCAGTGGAATAACTGATAATACGATCAGCGTACTCTTGAAAGTTTTGAATTCTAATATCAGCACCATGATAAACAGGAATACAGTAGCTATAATGACTGTAGTAAAACTACCACCGAATGTATCTTTTTGACTCTCTGCTTCACCGGCGAGCTGCAATTCATATCCTTTTGGTAATTGCAACTGATCTTTCTTTTCCATAAATATTTTGGTGATATCCTGCGCCAGAATACCTTCTTCCGTAAAAGCAGAAACAACTACATATCTTTTTTTGTCAAGGTGACTTATTCGTGAGGGAGAAGTTTCAAACTGTATATCTGCAATCTGGCTTAATGGTATGGGTGTTCCGGCCATATTGTTGACGTACACCGAAGAAAGATCGCTAAGTGTTGTATGCCGGTCGCGGGGAGAATGAATAACAATATCATAGTCATCTCCTTCTTCATTGGTATATTTTCCAACTGTAACACCTGCTACTGCCAGACGCACTGTCCTGTCAATGTCCACTGTCTGAATACCCAGACTACGTGCTTTATCGATATGAATATTCAGTTTTATATCAGATTTCAACACACTTACTTCATTCTTCACATAAATAGTCCCCGGTATACCTTTTAATAATTGTTCTATCCTACCCGCCATTTGACGCAGGGTATCTAAATTATCGCCTTTTACTCTTATGGCCACAGGAGCATCTATCGGCGGGCCCTGTTCGAAATCCATCACTTCAATTTTTGCTCCGGGTACGTTTATGAATTTTTTCCTAAGCTTATCTATCAGTTTTATTTTTTCTTTTGGACGTATATCAGGATATAACTGTACAAAAAATTGTGCGAGATCCGGTTTTTCGTTGGCAGGAATAATATTGTAATAAATTCTGGGATTTCCCTTTCCAACATTCGTGGTGAAATATTGGATCTGTTTTTCGTTTCTGAGTTCCTGCTCTACATATTTGGCCATACTATCGGTAGCGTTGATATTTGTTTGCAATGGCATATTGACATTGATAAGAAATTGTGGTTTTTCAGACGCAGGAAATAATCTGAAGCCAATCACTTTAAACAAGAGCAATGATGCGCCAAAAATCAGGAAGGCAATGAGTAAAGTAAAACGCGGGCGTTTTAAGGAATGTTCCAGTAACCGCGTATAGCTGCTATGGATAATTTTTTTCAATACTCGTAGAAAAATATTGCCTTCCGGATTATGTGAGGTTTTAAGGATTTTACTGGCAAGAAAAGGTACTACTGTCAGTGAAACAATCATTGAGGCAAAAACAGTACTAATAACGGCCATCGGTAAACTTCTGATAAACTCGCCTGCAGCTTCGGGCATAAATGCCAGCGGAAGGAAAGCGATGATCAGTGTAGCTGTACAACCTAACACTGCCAGCGCAATTTGTTTGGTACCATCTATAACGGCAGTCATTTTAGAGCGCCCTTCTCTTAGCCAGCGCTCAACATTCTCTACTACTACAATGCTATCATCCACTAATAAACCTAATGCAACCACCAGCCCCACAATGCTCAACTGGTTAAGTGAAAAACCAAAAGCATTCAGCATAATAACACCCATACCCAATGATAAGGGAATAGCCATCATCACAATTACAGATGCACGCCATCCAAGTGGAGTCAATGTGATCAATACTAACCCGATCGCTATCATGAAATCAATACCTAAGCTTCCGAGTCTGCGTCCGACATTTTCGGCCTGGTCAAAGTTGGATATTAATTGAATGTTGGCAGGCAGTTTTGTATGGAATTCATTAAGAATGGGTGAATACTCCTCTTTTGTTTGGGCAATATTATGACCTGCTTTTTGAGCGGCGGTCACTAATACACAACGATGACCATTTATACGTGTAATATGTTTTTTCTCTTCCTGGCTTAAGATGACATCGGCTACTTCATTCAAATGTGTAACTGCTCCGTTTGCATTAAAAACTATTGTCTTTTCAATTTCTTCTACGCTTTTGTATTTTCCGCTGGTACGCAGGTTATACACTTTATTGCCTGCATGAATACTGCCACCCGGAATATTAGCTGCTTCGCTCTGAATACTACCAATAATGGCATTGAGCGGAATTTTTTTCTCTGCAATTTTATCCAGTTTCAGATCAATTCTGACGATCGGGTCGGGTGCGCCCCAATATTCTACTCCCTTCAGACTTTTTACTTTTTCGAGATCTTCCTTAAGCATTTCAGCATAAAAACGCATTCTTTCATCCGAAGCATTTTCTGATACCAATGCTACTTGTAATACGCTCACATCGGTCGGCGTAACTTTTTTGATATCCAGCTTATAAATTTCCTGCGGCAGCTCTGGTCTTAGGGCATTTACTTCTCTTACCAGTTCCTGGTACTTGGCATCTACATCACTTTCATATTTGAACTCCACATCAAAGAATGCTACGCCATCATCAATTATCGTCGTGATCTTTTTGATATCTTCTAGCTCCGCTATTTTTTTCTCTATAGGTTTTACAACAAGCTCTTCCATATCCTGCGGACTGGTTCCGGGATAAACTACAATGATCGGGTAGCGTGGAGGATTGATCTCGGGATCTTCTTCTCTCGGCATACTGAATAAAGTAGCCACGCTTACAATGACGATCATCAACACCGCCACCAACGTAAATTGATAGTTTTTTACAAAAAAGGAAATGAAGTTCATCCGAATATTATTTATTTTTATTTTTTTGCTTATTGCGTCCCACCGACTGTCCACTGTCAACTATACATTGTCAATTATCTATTGTATTGTTCATCCTCAATCTCGCGTAGATCCTGCTTTCTGTGTAGTCAGTTCATTGCGAGACCACTCCCGCCAGTGAGAGATAAGCAAAGCAGTGGGCAGTTGACAACTAACAGCTGATAGTTGACATAACAGATACTACCCACTGTCCATTGTCCACTCTCAATTGTCCACTGCTACGTCAATGGTGGAAGAATCATTTAAATACGGACTACCTGAAACTACCAGGTACTGATAGTCTTTGAGTCCGTCTGTAATTGTTACCGTATTATTATTGATCGATCCTAAATGTACTTCTACCCTTTTAACGGTTTTTTTATCGTTGCTGACGAATACATATCCTTTTCTTCCACTTGCTTCCAGTAAAGCGTCATAGGGGATTTCATATCCAACTAAAGAACCCGATGGTGTGATGTTGGCAGTACCAAACATGCCAACGGCAGGTACGGAAGACTCACAATCTACTCTGATCTCGATCCTGAAAGAACCACTTAATGGATCGGCTGCCAGTGCTTTTTTAGTAACTGTGCCTTTAAATGTTTTTGTCGGAAAAGCATCTATTTTTACAAACGCTTCATTACCTACTGTAACAGCAGCCCAGTCTGTGTCTGATAATCCAACTGTTAGTATCCACTGACTGGAAGAAGAAGAGACATTCATTATGAGCACTGGCATTCCTGGTGCAGCCAGTTCACCAATGCTGGCATTTTTGAGTGCTATGAATCCATCTGCCGGAGCATGTATATTGGCATATTGTTGGTTAAATAACACCTGTTCGAGTTGCTGCCGAGCAACATCGCGTCCGGTTTTAGCATTTTGTAATTGCTCAAGCGTAGCGACACTATCCCTATATAAGTTATTTGCACGCTCATAATCACGGTTGGCTTTTTCAAGCGCCAGTTGAGCCTGCTGTACCTGCGCTGTAATTTCATTCGATTTTAAAGCAGCCAACAACTGACCCTTCTTAACATGATCACCTTCTTTGACGGTAATACGATCGATAACGCCACCTACTTTAAATGATAGATTAGCTGTTTGCTCGGTCGACATTCTTCCGGAAACTGTTACCACACGTGAGCCTGAATCAGCTTTAATGGAGACGAGTTTTACGGGTATAGCTGCTGCAGAAGGAATTTGTTCTTCTCTTTTTTTCTCTTTGCAGGATGACAGTATCATAATAACTGCCAGCATTGATATTATTAAGCGCATGGAATAATTTATTTTAATAGATATGAAGCAGTTTGTCTTTCAAAATCGGCCAAAGCAACCAACACTTTGAATTGTTGAATATTGACCTGTTGCCGGATGCCTGTTAATTGATTTCTTGCGTCGAGGTATTCTATAAAACTATTAACGCCTTCCTGGTAACCCCGACTGATCAGATGAAAATATTTTTCAAGTGATTCCTGTTGTTTCATTAACGATTGATAGGTATTGTAAGCTGTCTTTACATTATTCCGGCTTACTGAGGCGGCTAATGCAAATTGTTGTTTGACTTCGGTCTCTTTTATTAAAAGGTTTTGTCCATCGAGGCGTGCTTGTTCTATCTTATAAATATTAGACCTCCCTGAAAAAATTGGAAACTTTAATTGGATACCTCCAAGATAGAAAATTGATTTATCGCTTACATCAAAGTTGAATCCCTGTGAACCCAGATCAAGGAATGCGTTTAAGCGTGGTGTGCGGAACGAGCGGTTCATCCTGATAATATTTTCATTGATATCAATGGCTTTGGACAGACTTTTTAATTCTTCCCTGTCGTTGGTATATGCTGTTGTATCTGTTAAGAGAGAAATATCGCTATTATATTCGGGTTCAATGGTGATATCGGAAATGAAAGGTTTATTAAGAAGAAAATTAAAATAGGCCTGTGCGTTCTGTTGTTCGTTTTTGGCATTTTGTATTTGATTTTCTACCTGTACTTCTTCAGCTTCTGCTCTGCTGACATATGCCGGCAAACCTTTTCCATTGGCCAATAGAGAACGATTGACTTTTACATTTTGCTTCACCAGGTCGAGGGCTGATAAATAAATATCAATTGCCTTGGTGGCCATGATATAGTTGAAATAGGCAGTTTTTACTTCTTTGACCAATTCTCTCTTATATATATCCACTTCATATTGCTGCAACTGTATTTGTTGTTCCTTGATATCGCGGTTGATGCGTATATCGGGGTTGATGATCGGCATTACTGTTTTTATGCGTACATCATAAAAATTGTTAGGGTTCAGTTGTTCAGAGGCGTTGTCGATCATAGGAAATTTATCGGAGCCAGTTAGTTGATTCAGTGTAGTGTACACCGGATTCAGTAGCGTACCAACAGGTACATCGATTGTTCTACCACCTTTGGCTAACAGGTATTGCGCATCAAAAGATGTAGATGGCAAAAAAAGACTACGTGCTTCTTTAAGCGCAAGGAGACTTTTGTCCAGCGAGATCTTTTTTTCTTTCAGTACAATGTTATTGGTAAAAGCCTCTTCTATGTAACTATCGATCTGCTCCTGAGCAGAAGCTGAAAAAGAAAATATCATTATTGCTATTACAGAGAAGTATAGACGAACAGGAGTTTTTGCTGATTGGAGCGCAGTTGCCATATCAATGTTTTGGTGAAATTGATATTTTTTCATAATCAGTGTTTATTTTATGAACATTGTTCATTATAGGCGAAAAAAATTATAGTTTTTTGAGCATGTCAACAAAGTATAAGAATCCTTTTTCCAGCAGTTGGTCACCACTGATATTTTCATAGGCCAAACATCTGTCGTGGCAATATAAACTGGCCATACCATGTACCGCCGACCAGATGATGAAAGAGAGAAAATCCACATTCTTACCTTTAAAGTATCCTGCCTGTTGACATTCACGGATCACGCTTTTTAAATATTCCATGGTTTGATGTCCCATTTCCCATTTTTCGTGTTCGGGAACATTCTTGAGTGGGGAGCGGATGACGAACATCAGGTCGTAATAGTCCTTGTTATTCATGGCAAATTCCAAATAAACACGCCCCAATGCCTGTAATCTTTCAAAAGGGTCTGTTACGAAATTCAAAGGTTCCATTCTTACCAGCATTTGCCTGAAACCTTCTTCGTGAAGGGCTGAAAATATTTCATCCTTATCCTTAAAGTAGAGATAAATGGTTCCGGGACTATAGTCGATATGGTCGGCGATATTGCGGATACTGGTTTGGTTGTATCCCTTTTCGAGGAATATTTCCCTGGCAGCATCAAGTATTAACGTCCGCTTATCCTCCTTTTCCTTTTGTTTCCTGGCTGCGATTGTCATAAGTTTCAAATATGCGGACAAAAATAATGAACACTGTTCATTATTTAAAAATATTTTTTAATTTCTTGTTAATCAGTTGGTAAGGAGCATTGAATACAGGATTACTGGCAGATAATCAATTTTATCCGGCGTTCAATAAGTATGGCTTGTAGCTAATACTATAGCCAACTAAGTTTGCTGTCTAAAAATCAAATCATGAAACAATTTGTACTGGCTGTTTTCTTTTTTGCCGGCGTTTGTACTGTTGGCAACGCCCAGTCTTTTTTTAAGGATACCAAAGTGGTGAGTGCAGGTATTGGTATAGGGAGCAGTCTTGGTAGTTTTTCACATGGATCACAATCGTTAGGTATAAGCGCCCAGTATGAGCAGGGTGTATGGGAAATTGGCGGGCCAGGGGTAATAAGCTTAGGTGGATATGTTGGAACAAAAGGTTTTAGTTACGATGGCCGATCAGGCTCTTATGAATATTCGCAGAAGTGGAACTATACTATTGTTGGTGTGCGCAGCGCCTATCATTATAATGGCATCAATAATGAAAAGTTTGATGTGTACGGCGGGTTAATGCTGTCCTATAATATTCTCAGCTACAAGTTTAAAGACAATGGAGGTAATAGTCCTATTGCTACTTCCGGGGGAAGCAGCGGTTTGGGATTAACTGCTTATTTGGGTGGAAGATACTTCTTCGCAGAAAATTTCGGCGCTTTTGCTGAATTAGGTTATGGTGTATCGTATTTAACACTGGGTCTCGCTTATAAATTTTAAGCGAGACATTCCTTCGATCGCCTGATTAAAGTGGTTCAGGTACGGGCAGTGATGAATATGTGTTTCTCATTTCACATATACGCGATAATTCCGAACAAATAGATTGCCCTTTATCTTCATTGTACCAGTTTTGCAAGGCAATTTTGGTAGTTTCAAAATCGGCATTGAGCGCTTTCATCTTGTTCATTATCTCCTGTGCATCTTTAGGACGCGGGCCCCAAACAAAGAGATCATTTCCATTAATATCTCTTACTATGAGTTTAGGTATGCTTCTACTTCCATCAGTAAGATATTTTTCTATAAGAAAAGGTTCACTGTCGCGCAACTGGATATCATAGCTGATATATTCATTCTGTTCGGCCATCTTTATCAGAAAAGGAACAATATGGGCCGCATCGCCGCACCATGGCTCGGTAATAACAATCCAATGTTGGGGCTGTGCTACCTGTTTTAAACAGAGGAGAATATTTTCGCCCAACACTAATTGTTTGTCCCACCGCTTCATCCGCGAGCGGTTCAGTTTTGTGTAATTCAGATACATTTCATCATTATAGGGAGATGGTGGGTTGGGCTTATCCAATATCTCATCAAACATTTGTTTATACTGGCTGTAATTCATCTTTCTTAGTTAATTGTTTTATCTGCCTGGTAGATCGCAAAGATAAATTAAAGTTCTTCTTTAGTCATTTCCGCATTTACCATAGCACCTGTAATATTTCCTGCTGCTACTGCATTGGCTACTGAACGCATTGGACTTGCATTATCCCCACAGGCAAAAACATTGGTTACAGTTGTATGCTGAAACATGTCTACCTTGATTAAACCTTCTTCTGTCAGCTCGCAACCAAGCATTTCAGAAATTTTACAGTGTTGCTCAAAATTTGGCCGGGAATAGATTGCTTTGAGTGAATAGGTTGAATGATCTTTGAAAACGATTTGATGAACATTCCCGTTTTTATGTTCCAGATGGTCGATTTCCTTTTCAACAACAGGAATGTTGTGTTGTTGGAGTTTTACTGATTGCTCTGCTGAAAATTCAGCTTTACCATTGGTAAATATGGTCAGCTCTTTTGTAAGATTTCGAACTAATTGTGCGTAATGAAACGCAAAATTTCCATTGGCTAAAATACCAGTTCTTTCATCCTTTACTTCGTAACCGTGACAATAAGGACAATGGATAACAGAAATTCCCCAACATGCTGAAAAACCTTGTATGTCAGGCATTATGTCTTTGATGCCTGTGGCAAAAATGAGTTTCTTTGTTGTAAACTCCTCTCCTGCTTGTGTGGAAATGACAAAACCACTTTCGGTTTTCTTTCCGATAATGGCAAGTCCGTTATGAAATTTTATGGTTTTGTAACTTAAAACCTGGGCTTTGGCTTGCTTGGCTATTTCACCTGGTTTTTGTCCGTCCTGCGTTAAGAAATTATGTGAATGCGGCGTTTGCCGGTTACAAGGCAATCCACTATCAATGATTAAAACATTTCGCAATGAACGTCCCAAAGCCATTGCTGCAGAAAGCCCTGCATAGCTTCCGCCAATAATGATTACGTCAAAACTTTTTTCCGTCATACCATTTCATTTTAGTACTGAATTCAAGCTACTATTAAATGCAATATCGTTGCAAAAATAAACTTTATCATTATAAAGGCAATGGAAAATATCTGCGGCTCAATACTGTTATTCTTCGAGGTCTTTGAACATTATATAGGTATCCACTAATCCTAAATTTGGATGCCTGAACCCTTTTGGGGTGGCACCGATTATTTTAAATCCGAATTTCTGCCAAAGCTTTACGGCCGCTTCGTTTGTACTTACTACAATGTTAAATTGAATTCCCAGGAACCTTTTTTCTCTGGCATATGCGATGGAGTGTTCACAAAGCAGCTTTCCTGTCCCCCGTCCGTGGAGTTTGGGATTTACCATATAGCTGCAATTAGCAATGTGACTGCCTAAATCAATCTGGTTAGGTTTGATAATATATGTTCCTAAGATTTCTCCGTTTTCATCTTCGGCAACGAAAGTATCCATATAATCTGCAAACCAATGTTTCTTAAGACTTTCTTTAGGCGTATCGGGACTAAAAACATAAGTATCACCTGTTGAGATTACATTTTTAAAAATATCCCATACCTTATTGTAGTCGGCTTGTTTATCTGCTCGCCTGATTTTCATTTTTGTAATTATTTTATTCCTCTCAATTTAATATTGTACGTGTTGTGCTCCTATTGAAAATTGAAATATCATTCACTACCTTAAGGATAGAAAATTACCCGATAGGTAGCTCAATATCTTTACTGATAGCAGTTAAAAGCAGACAAGGCTTAAAGCGTTTAATAGGAGCACAACGTGTTAATATTTACATGACTTCCTTAACAAGCTATAAGCCTTTATAGCCCGAATGTTTCAAATGTAGTATTGTTTCGGCACAAGCAGTTTCAAATAGGAAAACTTAATAAAGTGCCTGATTTCTATTTGCCAAGTATGTACTTTTACAGAAGAATTTCGCAAAAAAACATAGAAATCAGGATATACATATGAAGCAGGGTGAGAGCGTTATTATCATTGGTGGCGGTTTAAGCGGACTTACTTTAGCCTATCTGTTATTGCAAAAGAATATTAAAGCAACTGTTGTAGAAGCTTCGTCAAGGGTGGGAGGAAGAATACAAACCATAAAAGGAGAATTGGAAACGCCTTTGGAATTAGGTGCGACATGGTTTTCTGATATGCACCCAAACGTACTGTTGTTGATTGATGAATTGGGACTGAAGAAATATCCGCAGTTCTCAAAAGGCATATCACTGTTTCAAACAAAATCATTTGAGCCACCGCAAAAGTTCTTTATACCAGAAGCTGAAAGTCCGTCATACAGGATAGCCGGAGGGACCCAGGTACTGATTGATACGCTACACCAGCAACTATCTTCGGAAAATATCCGGTTGAATACAAAAGTTACTGCGATTAAAGAAGTTGGCGATAAGCTGTTAGTGGAGGCTTCCAACGGGGAAAACCTGTATGCAGATAAAGTTGTTTTGTGCATACCATCGCAACTGGCCGGTTCACAAATACAATTTTCTCCGGCATTGCCTGGTGATGTTGCTGATATTTTACCGGAAGTTCAAACATGGATGGCGGGTAGTGTAAAATTTGTTTTGGAATATGCAGAACCTTTTTGGAGAAATGAAGATTACTCTGGAATGTTATACAGTCATGCCGGTATTATTACAGAAATGTATGACCATACTAATTTTGAAGAAAACAAGTTTGGTTTTACAGGTTTTCTGAATAGTGGCGCTGCGGCTTATCCCCAAAAGGTAAGGAAAGAGTTTGTGCTGCGGCAATTGCAAGAACTATTTGGAGAAAAGGTATTAAACCCAGTTGCTTATTTTGATAAGGTTTGGACAGATGAATTTGTATCGGGAGAAAATCAAATTATTCATAGACCCCATCAGTATAATGGACATCCGCTATTGCAGCAAAGTTATATGAATGGAAAACTATTTTTTTCAGGAACAGAAACTGCTTCTGAATTTCCGGGATATATGGAAGGTGCCGTCATTGCAGCTAAATTTATGGCCAATAAGCTATAACTTTTTCTCAGTGTTTGTGTTTAGCATCGCTATCCTTAATTCAAATATCTCCTATTAATGTCTTTACAGACTACGGAAAATACAAAAGAAAGCAAGACAAAAAAATTAAAGGAAATTGCTGTCTCTTGTTTAAAGTTGGGAACCATCGGGTTTGGTGGTATTGCAGGTATGGTAGCCACGATTGAAAACGAAATGGTGGTCAGACGGAAATGGATAGATCACAAGCATTTTATGGATGTACTAAGCGCATCCTATATTATTCCCGGGCCTAATGCTGTTGAAGTGGTAATGCATTGCGGAAAGGAACGTGGTAGCCGGTTGGGATTAGTAGTTGCCGGAATCTGTTATATTCTTCCTGCTATGCTGATATGTTTGGTTTTCGGATATTTCTACAAACGATATAGCACTTTACCGAATGTACAAAGCTTTATTGTTGGACTTAGGCCGGCAACAACTGTATTGGTTATTGGTACGGTTTTTAGGTTGTGGAATAAGGCATTGAAAAATAATGTTATTCCTATTGTACTATGTCTTTTAGTATTTGCAGGCTCCCTTTATGGTATGAATGAGGTACTGTTAATACTTGGAGCAGGTGTAATTAATTATTTTATATACGCCACGAGGAATAAGTTACCTGTGTTCACCGGGTTATTCTTTTCCCCTTTATTTCTTTAGATAAGTACTCGTTTTTCGGAGAGTAAACTTTTTTTCATTTTTCTGAAAATCGGCACTGTCTTATACGGAAGCGGCTACGTACTTTTTGCTTATATGGATGAATCTCTTGTACGCAACAATCATTGGTTAAGCCGGCAACAATTGATGGATGCTATTGCCGTAGGACAAATTACTCCCGGCCCCATACTGTCAAGTGCAACATTTGCAGGATATCTTATCAATGGAACTACAGGGGGTGTATTGGCAACAGTAGGAATTTTTTTGCCTTCGTTCTTCATCTCTTTTTTTCTTCATAAGATACTTTCATCTGCAAGAAAAAGTCAAAACCTAGGAGTATTCCTGGATGGCCTTAGCGCTGCGTCTATTTCAATAATAGCTGTAGTAGGTCTCCGCCTGTTTATGTCGTCGGTACAGGAGTGGCGGGGGGCTGTGATCTTAACCTTATGTCTTGCGCTAAGTCTTTTTTTGAAAAAATTAAACACTATTGTCATTATACTGATAGGCAGCATAGGCGGATTTCTATTGCTTAAAATATAA
Source organism: uncultured Chitinophagaceae bacterium (assembly GCA_964606315.1). Classification (GTDB taxonomy): domain Bacteria; phylum Bacteroidota; class Bacteroidia; order Chitinophagales; family Chitinophagaceae; genus Flavitalea. The sequence goes on from CAZSFY010000007.1 coordinate 106,516, forward strand.
ATGGGTATGAAACGATCTGATGTTTGGGTCAACCAATCCACGTAGCTTATGGAGTAATAATAAGTGTTTTTCCTTCCACCCTGCATTGAATATCGCCTTTGCGCAACAAATTCAGGATACTGGAGAGTGGCAGACTTCTCTGGATCTTCTCTGGATCTTTCCTTTGAAAATCCTGTCGGGGATTTCTCCTTCATACCGGATCTCTAAGTTATACCAGCGACCGATCTGCCGCATGATTACCGGTAATGGAGCCTGGTCAAACTGAAAATAACCTTTTACCCATGCTACCGAGGTACTAATGTGGGTGGAAAAAAGTGAATGATTGACAGTGGACGGTGTAGAGTGGATAGTTGACACAATCGCTCTCTACTGCCCATTTTCAACTCTCCCTATATTTTCTTCAGTGCAGCTCCTTTATGAGCTGCGATATGATCTGTTTTATTGCTTTTTATTTCGTATTGCGGGTCAGCTTCCGTAGCGTGGTGCGTATAGCCCTTATAATCGAAATCTTTTGTATGCACTTTTATTATTGTACCGGAAGCTCTTCCTGCTTCAGAGTTCCAGCTTACTTTATCCCCAACTTTAAATTTTGTTTTCATAAAATGTTTATTGGTTAAACAAATCATCATCAGAATAAAAAACGTTATTACCGACCACTCTTGCGGGTGATGTGTAGGAATGTTCCTCTGCTTTGTCCACTCCCATTATATGTAAAACCTTCCACCCTTTTGCTTTTAAATAGTCGGATACCATCGAACGATGGCAGCGCCACCAGACCGCTTCGGCACACATGTAAGCGGTCGGCGACCGTAAGGCTATTGATTCCAGTTCAACAACGCCTTTTTCAAACTCTTCAGTTTCCATATAGTCGGCGTAACCCCGGAAAGAAGCATTTCGCCAGCGGGTATTTTTCGAGTCTTTATGTACTTTTCTTCTGCCGCCCAACTCTTTCAGGTGTATATAGTGTATACCGTTTTTGTCCAGCGATATTTCCAGGTTCTCTTTATCGAATTGCGGAAACTTTCGCGAGCCTGGAAGTCCCCTGATGTCTACCAAAGTTTTTATTCCAAAAGATTGCAACATCGCTATAAAGTTCTCTACACTGTGCGTGGAATGCCCTATTGTATAAACAGTATGTTTGCCGGATGCATCCATGTTTTTATTACAAAATTAAAACTCATTCAGCTATCGGGTACAAACTCATTTAGATTAGTCGTTTTAATTCATTTGGATTGGGAAAGTGAATTATTTTTCATCTCATATATCCAAAATATTTTACTCCATTGTTTAAACAAAAAACAGAGGTAACATTTAATTTACAGTATATTTAATCGCAAAATGATTTTGTATTTGGATAACAACGATAATGCACGCTCAACATCCAGAACATACTAATGAAGATCGCAGCTTCCGTGCGACCAGGTGTTGGCACTTAAAGATTGCAAGTATCAGCGCTCCATCTTATCCAAAGAGGCGCAAAAACGGTTTTGGTACTAACTGAACAGGATAAAATTTCTGGCTAACACTTAATAGGCGGCGACTTATATCCCACTGGCGGAGTGGTCTCGCGATAGACAGATTGCATAGAAAACAGGATTGTCGCGAGACCGAGGGCGGATAACAGATAGTGGATAGTAGAAAGTGGAGAGCGGATAGTGGGTAGTTGAAAAATCCAGACCGGAGGACCTACTAATAAATGACCATCTGAAAAGTGCATAGTATTCTGGTCAGAAAGGATCGTTTTGATTGAAATATCATTCACTATCTGAAGGGTAGAAAATTATCTGATAGGCAAAAAATCATTTCATCCAAACTGGCGAAATATCTTTACTGATAGCAGTTAACATCAGACAAGGCTTAAGCGTTTAATGGCACAACGCGTTAGTATATATTAAATCTGATACAAAGTCGCTCCTCTCGTATTGCCGGGAAGAGCAGCTTTGTTTATCTGTTTGACAACTGTTTAATTATTCAGAAGCGATGGCTTATGTGTGCGCCAGACGGGGGTCGTCATACAAATCATTTACCTGATTAGGATTGTCCTCAACTAGGGATCCAAGGTTGATGCGCTGCTCCATTTTATTTCCAGGCGTGTCTTCGGTATATATATTATAAAACGTTAAACCGGTACTAGTAAGTTCATAAGTGCTTGTCTCGCCATCAGGCTGCAGCTCATCCAGACGCTTTGCTATAGCCTCATTCGAGCCGCTGTATTCAATTTTATCGCAGGTAATATTCAGGTGTTGGACATTTGGACCATCGTAAATACTGATAGCCGTTACGGATTTGCTCGGACCTGCAGCCACCGTGGTGATTTTAGTGCCGTCAGGAAAGAATATCGTCCGGTTGTTCCCGATCCTGTCTTTAATATGTTTACCATTCAGGTTTTCATGCATGGCAGAAAAATGCTCACTCTCCTCTGTCCCACCCCATAGCTGATAAGTGATTGTATTGGGATAAGAGGCGTCGGTAAGAGTGATCGTTAATCCCTCAAACACATCTCTACGGTGTATTTTAATAGTAACTCCTCCAGCGGATTGATATTCATATATTCCATTGCCGAGGGAAACTAATCCTGCTTTTGCTTCAACAGCATTACAGGTATTTAATGTTGGTAGCTCGTCTTCCGTCTTCTTTTTACAGGCAGTAAACAGGAAGAGTGAGCAACAGGCAAAAGATAAAAGTTTAACTGGTTTTCCTGGTCTTCGGAACATAGCGTGAAATGTTTACTACAGAATCGTTTTAATCTTCAAAAGATCATCAGAAAAACATTATTTTTTTGTTGTGTTAATGGAAAGGAATTTATCACTCTCTGTGTAATAAGTTGAACTGGAGGCACAATCACCGCACCATTGAATTTATGGGGTTTTGGGAACATTTTAATCATCCTGATTTAATTCTATCGAATTCGATGGGGTTAAAAATATATCTGGCTCTAACGGCTTCCTTTCATACGCAACGCTCCTTTGTTTAAAAGTGTCACATTAGGCATCAAATAATATTTTCAATTCTGTCAGTAAGCAGAATGTGTATTTAAATAAAAAGCTCTGAAAGCTTTATTTGTAAAGTCTTTCAGAGCTATAGGCGAACAAAGGAAATTTGTTTTTAAGGTCTATGGTTCACTGGCTTCAATCATATTCTTTTCTTGTGATAGTTCCACTTCTGTGACTTGCATATTTATTTCTTTCAAACTCTTTCTTCTAGACATGATAAACCATGTTAGAGGAATGACTCCACCCAGTGTAAACAAGGCTCCACCAATAATGCGTAGCCAGGTTAATGTCTGAAAAGCAGTACTATCTATAAATGAAGCGCTGCGGGCATGCCACAATCCATGATCTGTAACGGCTTTAAATTGCAGAATTCCGGCCGGGAACAAGTCGAGAAACACCATTAGCAATAAACCGATATTAATCGACCAGAATGATGTTCTGATAAGGCCTGGCCTCCATCTGGAAGCTTTAATCAACAACTGGCCGCAAAAGAGAATAGCAGCCAATGCCAGATTGCCGTACACGCCCATCAGTGCTGCGTGACCGTGATTAACGGTTAAATAAGTGCCATGTTCATAATAATTAGCAATAGGGAGGTTGATAATAAAACCCAACACTCCCGCGCCAAAGAAATTCCAGAAATTGACGGCAACTAAAAATAGAAATACTTCTGAAAAACCAAAGCGTTTATTTGTATCGCCATTTACTTTATTATTCACCTCAAGAACTCCGGGAAGCTTGCTGAATCGCCAGGCTTCGAGTGTAAGCAATACCAGTGGTACAACCTGCAAAGTAGAAAATACTGAGCCCAACGCCATAGTGAAAACCGGTTTTGCATTCCAGTAAAAATTGTGTGAAATACCCAACAATCCCGAACCCAGGAATAGTAATGTAGCTAAATAAATAACCCTGGTGGCTGCCATCCGGCTTACCAGTCCCATTACTACCATAAAATAACCGATTAGTACGGTGGTAAATACTTCGAAGAACGCTTCGGCCCACATGTGCACTACCATCCACCGCCAGAAGTCTGCGATTACAAAATTGGTTTTTGGCGTTGCAATAAAACCTGAAATCAATAATACGATAATACTGAAAGTCGCATATACTAACCAGTTAGGTAACGCCCATGGTTGTTTTAATTTCATCACTGGTTTGATACCAATGTATAAGGTTATTGCCCAGATGATAAATACTATTCCAAGTATCACCTGCCACAATTTTCCTATTTCTACATATTCCCAACCCTGGTGTCCGAACCAATACCAGTGTTTTCCGATGATACCCATTGGTCCCAATAAAATTCCTGCGAATGATCCTCCTACTAATAATACAGTAAGCCAGAAAATAATATTGATACGCTTTACCTGGCTTGAAGATTGTTTAGGTGAAACGAGCGACATCATAAAGAACGAAGCACCTATCCAACAGGCCGATATCCATAAAAGAGACAGTTGTACATGCCAGCTCCGCGTTACAGTAATGGGCAATACCTCTGAAATGTTAAATCCAAAATAATTTACAAATCCTACAAAATCATGAACAGTTAAAATACCGGCCAGAACCTGTATAGCAAAAAGCAGAATCGCTACGTAAAAAAATTTGTAAGTCGCTTTTTGAACAGCGTCAGGGTGAAATGTTTGAATCGCACCCTTCGTCATAAATGGCTGGGCATTGCTTGTATAAACCTTATCATCCAGCTTTTCCAGCCTGCCATGATAGTATAACACAAGACCAAGACCAAACACTAGTCCGAGTGAACCAAGAATACTCCAGAGTATAATTGCAGCGCTTGGGGTGTTACCGGCATCGGGGTCAAAGGGCCAATTATGTGTATAGCTGTAAATTTCTCCCGGCCTTTCTACACCGCATACCCATGCGCCCCAGAAGAAAAATGCGGCTAATGATTTTATTTCTTCCTTGTCAGTGAGATAGCCGACTGGCTTAAAGCCGCCTTCAACTGATGGATCAGTGAATATCCGAACGTAATATTTTACTAATTCATCGGCTGCAAAACGTTGACCATCTGTAAGGGGAACAATATTCTTTTCTTTATTATAGCGATTATTTTTTATTTCTGTTTTTACCTGCTCCCCCACACCTTTCGTCATCAGCTCTTTATTCGATTCTTCCGATAACTTCGACTTATAGTAATCGTTCATGTATACCGATACGAGATGCAGCGCCTCCGCCGTGTAATCAGGTCCACGGTTAGCACCATCGCCAAACATACTCCCATATTCCATCAACGCATATTGCTGAAACACAGCCTGTCCTTTCAACACGTCTTCTTTGGAAAATATCACCTTATCGTCCGAAGAGACATACGAGGCGATGGGGGGAGCTTCTGTATAAGTATGTACGCCAATCATCGTGACGCCAGTGATGCTCACGACAAAAATGATCAATAGTGGAACCCACCAGTTCCTGGGATTAAGCAGGTAGTTAATAAAATTTTTTTTCATCATAAACAGAATTAGTTAGATAAATATAGTAATTAAGGATTAATTTGTCTTTAATTATTATATTTTTACTGTTTTTCTCTGACGCTTATGCTTCGGATCACTAAAATATTTCAGTTTGAGGCCGCTCATGCCATTGAGGGTTATGATGGACCGTGTAAAAATATTCATGGCCATTCTTACGAATTGCATGTAAGTGTTGCTGCCACTGAATTACACGGGGAGTACATTCCACCGCCCGGTTTTATCGTTGATTTTAAGGAGTTAAAAAGGATTGTTTCGTCAACGGTAATCAACGCGCTGGACCATAAAGTGATTTTATCACGCTGCTTTATTGAAAAAAATCTGGAGGTAAGTTCCCAGGAAAACCTTGTTTCTCTTGATGTTGAACCTACGGCGGAGAATCTCCTTATTTTTATTCGTAGAATTCTGGAAAGTCTTTTACCAGCCGGACTGGAGTTAGCCGCGTTAAAGCTGTATGAAACAAAAACATCGTATGCGGAATGGATAAATAGAAAAATCTAAAAAAATTGGTAGGTTAGTGTTTAAATGATCGTTCATGTTTTCAAAGGCAACGGAATATGCGTTAAGGGCAACAATATATATTGCCCAGAATGGTTCAAAAGATAATAAAGTAGGTATTGAGATGATTGCGAAGGCGATAGACTCCCCGAAATCGTTTACCGCAAAAATATTGCAGTTACTTACTAAAGACAATAAGATCATCAGATCGTCGCCGGGACCACAGGGTGGATTCTATATTACCGATAAAGCCAGGCAATTACCTGTTCGTTCTATTGTAAAGGCGATGGGCGAAGATGACGTTCTTGAAAAATGCGTGGTGGGTTTAAAAGAGTGCTCCGAAGTAAATCCTTGTCCGATGCACTCGCAATACAAACAGATCAAGCAACGGCTGAAAAAGCTTTTTGAAGAAAAAACAATTCAGGATCTTGCTGATAAACTGAACCTAAATTCTCTATAAAAGCTTCGGGGTATCTGTCGTACCGAAGCAATGGAGGTTTTATCACGCCGTTTGGATTTTCAAGTCCTCCCCAGTCCCCTGAAAAAGACAAAAAGATTCAATGCAAATAGAGAGGCGCCGATGATAATCAATTTGGCGCCGGTTTCCTGCTGCTGTATTATATCGAACGAACTACATAGCAGGGTATCATAGCTCGTTAAAGTATATCCGGCAGCAATAAACATGGCGGCGATCATCCCCAAAAAAAGGACCCTCAGCTCCAGGATCAGATTCCGTATGGCAGGGATGCAAAAAAAACCGACTCCAAATATGTTTATATGCATAAGTCTGTTAAAAGCCGGAGAAATAACCGACCGGTCAATGGAATGAGGCAACATCCAGAAAATCAATGAAGCCATTACTACAATAAAAATGGAAATACTCCCGGATATTCCTGGGCGTATACGCTTTGAAAACTGCCAACCTGCTACGATCCCTAATATAAGCATGGCCGGCAACTGCAATAGCTGATGGCGGGGCATGGTCTCTGAAAACCAGCTATTCAACGGAAACGAAACCGCCCAGTGCAATCCAATAATTGCCGATAAAAAAACTATATCGTTTTTCCGCTTATACACGCCTCAATTTGTTGCACTATTTTTTCAGTACTGTCTGTACCGGGATCGAAAACCCTTACGATCCTGTTATCGGGATCTAGCAAAAACAGGTAAATGCCATGATTGATCACGCCTGTTGCCGGAACAGTATATTTCCAGACTCCGATTTGGTGAAGAACCCGATCAAAATCCGCCTGATTCAACCGGTACGGCAGTGCAAAGGTCCACCTGCCGGTACCGTCTCCGAAATGACTGCGATACCTGCTGATCTTTTCTATCCCATCGCTATCCAGGTCGAAGCTGACGGTTACAAATTCCAGTGTAGCAGGTATTGTTGTCCGGCCGAAAAAACTGTAGATATCTTCGATCTGATTATTAACCTTGTGACAGACATAGGGGCAATTCAAGTAGACAAAATTTATTAGTACGTATTTATCGTCAGCACTTACATGGAACACGTTGCCTTCGTGTGAGACCAGCTGCAAATCCGGAAATTGCCTGGGAAGCTGACCCCGCGTGTTCAGGGTATACGAAAAGATAGTAAAGGAAGAGAAGCCCAGTGTCCATTTCCAGATGACGGTAATACATATCAAAAGCACTACAACCGGTGTAAGTATTTTCTTCATTTTTTTCTTCAATGATTTCAGCACATTCGCAACACGCGAAAATTATTTCACTCCTTCCAGTGGGACCACCATGCGCCCTTGTCTTTTGGCAAGTTTTCTGATCAGAGAAATATAAATCAACGCCAATGCTACAAGCAGCACGCTGATAAAAATAACAGACATGGATGAAAGCCATCGACCGATCTCGTGAACATCTCCACTCCGGATGCCGCCATAGTCCGAATACCTTCTCGGAACGCTCCTTAATCCACCACGATAGAAAGTGGCAATAAAGCTATGGCCGGAAATAGCGAAAACCCATACTCCGATTTTGGCCAGTAGGTTCTTTTCCTGCTCTTCTTTTGTATGTGTGAGGTAAAAAAGAAAGCCCAAAATAAAAAACACCACCCCCATCAGCAGATAGGTATGGAAATGCCCTGGCACCCAGGTAGTATTGTGCAACACTTCGTTGATCGAAATGGTGGAATCAACCACTGCGGCAAATCCGCCGATAGCCCATCCGGCCCCACCCGCCAGGAATGTCAGCGGAACGGGTCCCCATTTGATATTGGAATGATACAGTTGAGCGATCAGCCCAAACAGGGTAACGGCAGTAGCCGGTATAGCGCTTAGATAAGAAATGATCTGACCAGCATACTGAAGAGCGACTGGCTGGGCAAAATCCATATACAGGTGATGGAAGTAGGCGAAAGTAATAAAGAAAAAAGTGGCGTTCCACGACAGCACTACGATCTTGTCACTTTTCCATGGGCGACCGGTGAACTCAGGCAACAAAGCGTATACCCATCCTATACAGCAATATAGGGTAACGTTCACCAGTGTGTGGCCGAAAAACATCACCATATTCTTCATCAGGAGCGGATCAAAACTAGCCGCAGGCTGAAATATCTGTATCAAGTACATGAACAGCATGACCGCACCCGTCAGAAATGCAATAACGGCAGGCACCAGGCTGATCGTTGTGATCATCACTATAGGCGGCAACTCTCTGAAATCTTTTTTATCTTTTCTGAAATACTGCCATCCCAGCAAATTGGTGAAACCTCCAAATTCCCTGGCAAGTGCATTAAGCAGGTGGATGATTCCGATGAGCCAGGCAACCCCCAGCACCATGAGGGATCCAGTTGCGATCCCGGTCGTAACTGGTGACCAGTAAGTACCTTTAAAAGGTAGCGGGTATAAAATATACCAGCCGGCGCCAAACTTTCCGATCAACGTTGCAAACGTAAGACCTGCCAGGCCGACGAGGGAAAGAAAATAAACCAGGTATCCTATTCCGGTCTTCAGCCTTGTATACCGGGTACTAATCAGATACCATAGGGCAGCGAATGAGATACAGAACAATATCGCCGCCATCCCCAATCCATGCAATGTCATCAGGGTATAGAAAGTATCCATCCCCAAGCGTATTTTCTCAGCCTGGTTAAGACGCATCAGGTATCCTAAAATGATGAGTAGCGGAAACACCACTAGAAAAGTGATACTCCAGACAATGATCAGTTTTTTTTCTTTCTTTATTTCGACAGGTGTAGACGATAACATAAACGTTGGTTGTTTTTAATTTACATGTATAACTCCGATCATATAGCCGTGCGGCATACCGCAGTACTCCATGCAGAGGATATGATAATCACCCTTCTCCCGGAATACATATTCGAGGTTATTGCTGTATCGGGGCATTGCCTGTGTCTGTCTGATGAGTAGCCCGTCAGGATTGTAGATCCCGAAGCCATGATTAACGTCGGCAGACGTCACCACAAACCTGATCAATTTATTCGCCGGAACCGTAATTTCACTTCCACCACTGAATTTCTCAGGGCTTTCACTCGTCAGCCCCGACCCCATTTTCCATCCCCATTGCATGGCTATAACCGTCACCTCCTGATCAGGTTCTCCCTGGAACGACTGATAAGGCAGAAATCTCAGAGATACAAAAAGGCTCACCAGGATCAGCGAAACCAAAACAAAAAAGTACTTACCTCTGATACTATACACCTTGTGCTTGGCATCCGTTTTATCCTGATCACTTTTAGAGGTGAAAATCAGAAACAGTACAGTAGCAACTATACAAGCGCCGGCAATAAACGCAGTTGTGGCAGCAAAAGCCTGAGTAGAGATCAATAGCGTTGATGAAAGGATCATATACAAAGTTTTGTTTTATCGGGGTTGACGTCTAGGGTACAGAATTATATTCGTCTGGAATCGATACTGTTAAACCGTCTGAATTATATAACCAAACCTCATCGGGCGATATCCGGGAGCGGTAGAATACAAGGTAAAATTAGCAAGTTTTGAAATAAAAGACTAATTTGTCCGGTATTATTTATTACTCCTCATCGGTTCGCTTGCGAGCGGAACCGAAATTTGTTTAATGTCAGGTGACAGAAATCACTTGTTCCTTTTACCGAACTTCTGCGTGGGGACCAGGAGATCGTGAGTATATAAAAATTCCGGAGCACATTGCTTGTAGTGACCGACAGGTTGTTGGCGGAACCGTAATACCGTACGCTACTACTTTTGCGCAGTATATCAAAGGCGGATATCTTATTTCGAGGTTGTTCACCTTGAGCAGCCGGTAGCCAAGCTGAAAAGTTCCAGATAGAAAAGAGACGGGCGACAGCCCCCAAGAAGTATTTTCATTGAAAGAGATATTTCTATTTACGTGAAGTCTGTCTATAATTTTCACGCTGACGCCTATACGGGAATCAATGACAGGTTATAGAAAGTTACATCAGATATCCCATCCCGCTTTGATTTGAAGTAGAATATCGTTTGATGCACCTCCACCATAAGATTATCACGTAAATGATAGTACACATTATCGAAAATATAATTTTCTATTGTGCCTGAGTAAAACCCTTTATTGGTAAGCGTTTCCCGTTTTGTGTGACCTGCAAGGTAGGTTGCAGCGACAGGTCACCTACCAGTTGAAATGAATTGCAATAAATTGATCGGAAAATCCACGAAAAAGCCCGTAAAAGCAGTGTTTTACGGGCCATTTGGGCTATCTGAAGGCCCTTTAGTCGGGACGACTAGATTCGAACTAGCGACCCCTTGCACCCCATGCAAGTGCGCTACCGGGCTGCGCTACGTCCCGAAACCGGTAAGGGCTGCAAAGTTAAAATAAAAAAGGGAATTGAAAAAGTAGTTTATAAGACTGTTTTACAAGCTCTTATAAGTGATGAGAGGTTGGTTTTAAAGCTGCTTTTAAGTCCCTGCTTTAATGGATTCGAAACTAAGTAAAATCCGGATTATTGCCATTTGGGTCAGAAATGGGTCGGAAAATTAAAGCTCCTAAGGGAGAGATTAGCATAATCAATGATGGTGGTAGGATTAGGCTGCGGTGGAGATGCAGGGGAAAAAGGTATTCTATTAATATGGCATTGACGTATTCTCTGAATCTTTACTATGAGTAAAGATAATCTGGTATTTGCTGTACTCGCTGCTGAATGCGATTTTATGAAATCGAATAAGTAATTAAACTCCCACCTTGCAAAGGCTTGATATTATGCTTAACCAACTGTAGATTGGGAATATGCTTATAGTGCTTATGGTTCATGGTTAATAGAGGTAATTGATAATGCAAACCGGTTGCAGCCACTATCATATCTCCAATATCAGTATTATGGCTTAGCGCGTATTTACTAACCAGATTGCTGAATACATTGGAAATATGATATTCGATGGGAAGAACTATATACTGCTTCAGTATTCGGTTAATCTACTGTAGATTTTCTTTACTGGTTGCGCCTTGCTGAATTTCTGCTACTGTAATAGCGGAGAGGATAACATTAAAAGCACCAATCTCATTTTTTAAGAAGGAAGCAGCAGTAGGATTCTTTCTCAACAACTCTATCATCACATCTGCATCAACTATTACCATTTTTTACGGCGTTTAGTTTCTCGGATGCCGTCAATAGTAATATTTTTGCCTTCCCATAATCCATACATAGCATCTATAGCCTTTTCAGGATTTCTCCCGGCTTTAGCATACTTTTTAAGTATCTCTTTATGCAAAGGGTTCTTATCTGAATGCTTAGACGATATGTTGATAATTGTTGCCATAGAATGATATTGCGAATTTAGCAATTTTTAATCATTCTTCTATAGACCTTGTCTTCATGTGCGAAACAATATTAATTAACCAGATCATTTTGGGTCACGTTTGGGTCTAAAATCTTAAAAAGCAAGAAACCCGATAGCTGAACTGGAAAACTTAAACGCTATACCAGTAAAGGAGGGAAAAAGTTAAGCACCCATACAAGTGTACTACATCCTGAAAATGTAGGTAAAGGGCTGCAAGGTTAAAATAAAAAAGGAATTGAAAAAGTGGCAGGCGCTTATAAGTGATGAGAAGTAGGTTTTAAAGCTGCTTTGAGTGAAATACTTTAATGGATTCAACACCAGCTAAAATTTGGATGATTGCAATTTGGGACTAAGAATGGGTTTAAAATCGAGAACAGAAAAGATGAGATAGGTATAGACAGTAATCAGGGAAGGATTATGTTCACAATCATGAAGAATCAAGCAATCAACTAAATTCGGTGTTACTGTTGAATAATTTTATAACTGTTTCAACTTTACTGGATGAAATTGAACTATATGTTTGTTTCATTCTATACCAATCAATCAACCGTGAATGGGCCATACCAACCAAATACCCGAGTATTAATATATAAAATCCAAAATACTATTAGTGCAAGTAGTGTTATGATGACAATATTGCGATCAAACCGAACTTTCGGTAGAATGCCATTGATCCCCCAGTTTAACATGACAATGATCGGAAATGCTGCGGAGGATAATAGGGATGCGATTAAAACGAATAGCGAAAAATCTTCATTAGGAAGCTGAACGCTTTCTCCAGATTGATTGACTACAGACCAAAAATAACCTTTACTGCCTTCCGGAACGTATCCGAGCGCTTTATAGGCCTGGAAGTATGCATAAGATGAAATAGATAAATCAGCAACAAGTGTAACTATTATCAGATAGTACAGGTATTTGAATATACTCATAGGAAACTACTTATTAATTCCATTTTTCAGATTGGCACTGATGCTCTTTATTTGAATATTATACTTGTTTATCCATTGTGCCAGAAATGTATCTTCAGGTACAGGCCACAAGATTGAAGTATACAAAAGCATGTGATCAGGATTACACAATATTTTGAACAAAACTTTCTAAAAATAGGAACTACCAGGTTTAGAGGCATTTCTATTATTTATTAAATTAAAAAATATACAATTAGAATCAGAATGCGTAAAAAATTGGGATATGACGACTGTGTAGGAGTTAAAGAAGAAAATGTAAATGAGAATAGGCTTATCTTACGCCCTAAATCCAGTTACAATGAAGCTTATATCTGTTATGGGCAAGGTGCTGTTGATGCTGACGCCTGCCTGTGTGTTTGGACAATCTGATAGCACTATTGTTAAAGACCAAAAACAAACTGATACTCTCACGCCACAGGTACTTAAAGAAGTGACAGTCACGGGTAGTAAAAAGCAGTTTATCACGAAAGACGGTAGCCTGATCACCAATATCGAAAATACACCTTTGTCGGCGGTAACTGATCCAATAGATTTATTATCGAAATTGCCTTCGGTATTAGTTAGTCCGGATGGTAATTCTATATCAGTTCCTGGAAAAGGCGAACCATTAATGTATATCGATAATCAGCAGGTATCAATCGAAGATCTTAGATCGCTTGCTGTTAGTGATATTAAATCGATAGAAATTATTGATAACCCATCATCGAAATATGAAGCAAACGGACGGACGGTGATAAAGATAGTAAGGAAAACAAACAGAAAGGAAGGATGGAGAACAGAGATCGCAGAAACGGCCGCACAAAGAAGATATTTCCTGAACCGGGCATCCGCAAATGTCAGTGTTCGCAAAAAGAAAATGGAGCTAAAAGGGAATATTCAATATAATTACCTTGAAACCTGGGAAGGCAATGCATTCGATTTTTATATCAGCGACAGAAATATATTATCAAAATATAGCGTTACAGCGGTAACCACTCGCCCACAGTTGATAGGCTCTGCGGCTATGTTCTACCAGATCAATGAAATAGATTATTTATCATTTAATGCCACTGCCCGAAGACAGAATGAAAATTTTCCCATTTATACAGATTCTTATTTGAGTACACCTGATAAACAGGAAAGTGCGTTAACTAGTAATTACAACTATGAACCTGTCAGGTATTACACGGCGAATCTGAACTATAATAAAAAGATCAGGAAAAATACTGCCTTTATAGGCGCCCAGTACACCAGGTATGCACAGGAAAAAAATAGCACTGTATTTAATGCAGTAAATAATAATCCTGAAATTCTTTCTCAAAACCGGTTTCAAAATGCGGGAGTGAATGTTTTTGCAGGAAGAGTAGATATTGAGTCTGCTCTTGGTAAGCCGTTAAAATTTAACTGGGGCGTACATGCTACGTTTGCAGGAACTAGTGGAAATACAGATATTATCATGTATGAACCTGATAATAGCCAGCATTCAACATTCAGTTACAAAGAAAGAAACCTTGCTGCTTATACCGAACTCGCCGGAAAAATAAGAAAGATCTCTTACACTGCGGGAATAAGAATGGAAGATGTAAAGGGACAAAGTGATTTTGCTGATGACAGGTCAGCCTCTTCTCTTCAGAAAAATAATGAGCAATTATTTCCTAAAGCCTCCGCTACCCTACCGGTCGGTTCTGCTTCTTCTATAACAGTTAAGTATGCAAAGACTGTAGAACGTCCCCATTATACTAATGCCAATCAGGCTTCTGTTTATATCAATCCTTATTTTGAATGGGCCAACAATATCAATTTAAATTCTTCTTATACAGATGAAATAAAGGCTTCTTACCAGCTCAAGGATTATTCTCTTGCATTGAGTGTTTACCAGATTAAGGGTCCGGCCTACTCTAACTTCAGCTATAATGAGCAGGAAAACCTATTACGTAGATCAGAAATTAATTATGAAAGTGAAAAAGGTGTTTCCGCTACGCTGACGGTACCCTTCAAATGCGGGATATGGAACTCGACAAATATGATGAACCTGGTCTATTCTTCATTAAAAGATTCAATCGCGCTCTCTGGCAAATCAAGACCATACGTTTATGTTTATTCTTCTAATGAAATCAGGCTGCCGAAAAATTTTGTATTTACTGTTGCAGGATGGGCTACCACAAAGAAACAAATGGGAGCGCTTGAGCAAGGCGGATTGTTTTCAGTTGACACTGCTGTAACTAAAACATTCGGTAAAAATCTATCCTGTACAGTAAGATTTAGTGATATGTTTGGTTCAATGGATTCGCGCGAAAAGTTTGCTGTAAATAGGGTCGCCGCCAATGGAATTTATTATGATCGTTTTCGGGAAGTTTCTATAGGACTTAAATATTCCATGGGAAGACTGAAAGAAACAACATTTAAAAATAGGGAGGTTGACGAAAGTACAGACAGAATACGTTGATGAGTTCCGCAATGCCAGGATAACTATACCTTTACTCAATAGGCTCTCTAAAAAAAATAAAGCCCTTCATTAGTTGAAGGGCTTTTGTAATATAATTATCGGATAGTTTTACCGCATGATCAATTTTGCTTGTGCGGGTTCGGTATCGGCATCTTTTAACTGAATGTTGAGTGCGCCATCTTTTCTGATACTTCTGTCAATAACCAAGGTAATCTGGTAGGTTCCAGGTGTTAAATGGAGTGTTATTCCCTTTTCATCCACTTTAAAAGATTGCTGCCCCTGATACCCGGTAATACCACTCGTTGAATTTACCGCAAATTGTACATTTCCTTTACTCAACACTTCAACCTTAAATTTTACTGCACTGTAGCGTTTATTCGACGCTCCTTCTATAACTGGCAATTCTTCTATTGGAAGATCCCCGGAAACTTTACTATATACAGCATAGGTGGTTATCTTTTTATCCTCTTTTCCTAATGCTGCTACTCCTTCAGTACGTACTTTTTTATTGATCTCATCACTTGGAGCGATTGTTTCCCAATGCCGCACAAGCCTTTCGGTTGGCACTCTGAATTTGCCTGGTTCTCCTAGTGAAGAAAGAAATCCGATCAGGTTGACAAACTCCTGGCGGCTAAGCCTGGACGTTAGTCCGGGTGCCATTAACGAACCTGGAATTTTTTCTATATTCTCAATCTGATTTTTGGGTATTGCTACCTCCTGTCCGGCTATGTCGCGAAGAATGATCTCGGTATTGCCGTTCGCTGCAATATAACCCATCATCTCGCTATGATCGTTTTTGATTACCCGCTGTAGTTCATAACCTTCTTTGATAGATTCGTTGGGATATAAAATAGAGCGAATGATGGTTTCTATTGGGGAACTGGGACCAAGACTGCTTAGATCTGGTCCTATGCGCCCACCGGCGCCGCCAATAGCATGACAGGGAAGGCATCCTGTTTTACGAAAAACCATCTCCCCCTTTTCAGGATTACCTGACGTTCTTACTTCTTTTTTTATCTCGTTGATTTCATCTGCTGTGAGTTGTTGTGGCATCAGCTCAACTGGAAGTGTTCCTCCCGATGCTTCCAATGATTGTTTCAGCCGTAACACATCTTTTTCCTGCTGGCGATGCCAGATTAGTTTTTGTTGTACTGTTTGTCTGCCTACTTTGGCAATTCCTTCTGGTATTTTTTTATCACCTAATTCATTTGCCAAAGCGCTTATTCCTTCTTTATGAGCAATAAATGCCGCAAATAATTCTGTAACATCTTCATCACCAGGCAGCTTGCGTAAAAGGTCAACGGAGATGCGTGCTGCTTCCTTCACGTTAAGTGGTACAAGTTGAGTGGCAGCAAGAACCCGCAACTCATTCGGATTTTTAGGTCCTGTGAGCTCTGTAAGGAATTGTGGGGCTTTAGTGTTATCCATAGCCACTATGGCTCCCAATGCAGCTTTTTTAGTATCACTATCTCCTGTTTTCAGCAGATCAAGTAATTTATTTTTTGTTTTTTCCAGTTTCCAGTACCCTGTTAAACGGATTGCGCTTAGAGCGATCGATTGTTCCTCATTATCGATAAAATTGATAATTCTGTCTAAGCCCTGGGTCGGTTTAACTTTTCTCTGTAATGCGGCATTTTCCAGTATTGTAAGCTGTTCTGCCAGTTCCTCATTATCTTCATTGCCGGCTGCCATGTTGAGCAGGACATCAAGGTCTTGTGCTGTTCCCCATTTGGAGATAGCGCTAAGTACATCTTTTTTATATTTTTCCGGCAACTTGTTCTGCTCATATAGTTTTACCATCCTGGTGATGGCATACGGATTATTGACTGATTTTAGAGCAAAGACAGTCTTTTCGTCATTCCCCAGGAAATGCGGGTCATTCTTTATACGGGGAATCCATTGATCCTCCAATTCACGCACGGTTTGCCATAAGGCATAATCCAGGTAGTCATCCATTGATTTGTCAAGTACTGTCAGTGCTAATTGGGCTGCTTCTGCAGTTTGTAATTTTCTTAATGTTATCACTGCTTCGAGCCGCACAACGGGATGTTCATCCGCCACAGCTTTCGAGAGTAGAGAGGGTACATTACTGATTTTATCGTACCATGATGATCTGAGTGTTCTTAATCCTGCTGCTCTTGCCTGATGATTTTTGGCATTCAGTAATTCTAACAGAAGCGGTTCGTTCACGACCTTTAATGTCTGGTATGTCCAGAGAGCTTCCAGCAGGTGACGCTCATATTCTTTATCATTTTTGTCAAGGCCCTTCATCCATTTTTCCAATGCCGGAATAACTTCCTTAGCGCCTCTTGCTTTTAATACCTGCTTTGCCTGTGAGCGGGCCCAGTTTTCAGGCTGTTTCAAAGCATCAAGTAATTCAGGTACGCTGGCATTTTCAAGCTGGGGTTTTTTAACCAATGGTCTGTCTTTGGCAACGATGCGCCAGATGCGGCCATGCTCCTGGTCTCTGCGTGGATCAAAAAAATCCACTTCTCCATGCTGAATAATAGGATTATACCAGTCAGCAACATAGATGGCTCCATCGGGACCTACGGAAATATCAACCGGACGAAAAGCTACATTATCTGTCCAGAGTAAATCCTCAGCCTGTTTGGAAACAAATCCACTGCCTTGTTCTTCCAGTTTAAATCTGCTGACTCTGTTGGCGCGAAAATCATTTGTAATCAGATCGCCGTTCCAGGATTCAGGTAAATGTCTTCCGGAAACAATTTCAAGTCCGCTGAATTTAGGTTGTCCCGGATTCAGTCCACGGATGATCCTTTCTGCGCCAGGAGAAGTGAGAAATGTTGCTCCTTCAAACGCGTAATTAATTCCTTCATAACCGGCGCCATCTGTCAGCAGTGATTGTCCCCAGGGTGTAAACTGAAGTCCCCAGGGATTAACCAGCCCCTTTGCATAAATATTCAGATCCAGGGAAGCAGGATCCAATTGCCACACTCCGCCCCCTTCCAGGCGTTTTACTCCTGAAGGTGTTTCTACGTGACTGTAGATATAAATAGATTGGTTAAAATAAAAATATCCATCAGGTCCCCAACGAAAAGTATGAATAAGGTGGTGAGTGTCGGCGGTACCAAAACCATTTAATACTCTTCTTTTTTCATCAGCCTTGCCATCACCATCTGTATCTTTAAGGTGAAGAATTTCTGTTGAGTTAGCTACATACACGCCGCCATCGCCCGGTAAGATACCGGTTGGTGTTTGCAGGCCTTCTGCGAAAATGGTTGACTTGTCAGCTTTACCATCACCATCAGTATCCTCGAGAATATATATTTTATCGTTGGCTTCCTGACCTGTTTTTGTATGGGGATAAGCGGTACTGGTAACCACCCATAATCTGCCTTCTGCATCCCAGTTCATTTGAATAGGTTTTACCACCATAGGATCCGAGGCGAACAATGATACTTCAAAACCATCGGCTATATGGAAAGACTCCAACTCCAGTTTTGGATCAGGATCGGGAAGATCTTTTTGGTAGCTCCGCTTTACAAGGGAGGTAGTGAGGGCGATAATTAATAAGAAAGCTGCAACGTTAACACCTCTGTGCTTATAATATGGAATCAATTTCATCAGTATTTTTCTTTTGAGACAATAATTATTTGATCAATCAACAAATGCTTATTGTATTAGGGTAATCTTGTGAGTTTGTAAGTAATGGGTTTTGGAACCTGTTTCTGGGCAATTTGTCCTTCAAGCCACCTGATAATAATATTCATATCTTCTATTCCTTTTAAATGCCTGCCCTGTTCGTATGATCTGAACCCTATAATATATGTTGTGTTGATAGGACGATACTGCTGGAAGAATACCTCATTTTTTTTAATGATCAGCTCTCTTAATTCCTCTGCCTGATCGTAGACAATGCCGCTACTCACACTTACTCCTTCGGCCCACTGCTTTGCGGAAGCTGTTACGATTTGAGTGTTTTCATCACTAAGTGTATAATACCCTTTTTTCAAACCGTTAATTTTAATGGTTTGATGGCTGCTGGGCGTTTGTGTTTTGAGAGGGAAAGGCAGTGGTAGATGGTTTTGGTTAATAACAAAGCTCAAGTGCTCATTATTTTTCCCCTGCTCGGTTATTTTGGCAGATGATGAAATTTGTATTCCATCCCTGGAAATATTAATGTCAATGTTGTTATTACGTTCTGGTAATCCAAGTGCTTTTTCAACGATAGAAGCCAGGTAATAGTAACCCGTTTCGTTGAGGTGAATACCATTGTCGGTAATATTTATTGTCTTATGAATTTCTTTTATCGGGTTGAGAATATCTACAAAATATTTATTGCGTGAGGATGCTATTTGTGCGATTGTTTTGGAATACAGATCAATCAGGGTGTTACGTATTGAGGTTGTTTCAGAGGAGTCGTTTATCATTATAGGAATAGGAGAAACCAATACTGAACGTGCTCCCAACCGATCTATAGTATCTATTAATTTATTGAGCCCCTCTGTAAAATAGGAAAGTCCTGCTTCTCCGTTCATCGCTTCCAATCCGCCATACGCAATAAAAACCACAGAGGGTTGAGTTTTGGTAATCTGTTCCAGCAGGGATTCGTAGGGAGTAGGCGGATTGGTAAAAGTACCTCTGGCTTCACCTCTTACCATGTCTCCGGTCCATCCGATATTTCTATAGGTAATATTTTGATCGGGCCATCTTTCAGTAAGCGCTGTTTCCAGGTAGCCGTACTGTAAATCATTTTCAAAGATCGAATTGCCCACGAACACCACTCTGTCATTGTTTTTAAGGACAAAACTGTTGTTTGAATTACTTGTTGTTGTAGAGTGCTGTGCTGTGCTGAACTGATAGGCTGATAGAACGAATAACAATAAGACCAAACGGCAAATAACAAACATCGTTTCGGTTAATTTTCTTTGCTCGTACAAATATTAATTATACGACTTTTGATTAAAAAATAGGCCAGGCAAGATAGTATATGATAGTGGGCTAAAATTAGGGATTAATTCTTTAAAAAAATCAAATATTTACCCCTTTAACAGTGGACAGTTGATAGTTGATAGTTGATAGTTGATAGTGGACAATGGAGAGCTATAAGTTATAAATTATGAGTGATACAAAAAAACTCTCCACTGTCAACTCTCCCTTGTCCACTGTCAATCGTCTGTAACTCGCAGTTTTTTATCCTAGGACGGCGTCTCCTGAATCCAGGTTTTGAATATGTTAATATAAACTCAGACTCTTAGCGAACCACGAAAAGCCCTGGAGCCATAGTAAGATTGAGCACCGTTGTGGTAAACGAAAACATGATTGTAACGGCGGTCGCAAAACAGGGCTCCCCCGAGTGCTCTGATAGGATCGGGTGTCATTATCCAGCTCGATGTTTTTGTGTCGAATTCCCCGAACTGTTGTAATTCGTGATACTGCTCTTCTGTTAATATCTCGATACCCATGTCTGCCGCCATATCCATAGCATTATTTTCCGGTCTGTGTTCTTTCCTCGACTCCCACCCTTCATAGTCATAGCAAATGCTTCTACGGCCTTTAGGACTTTCGGCTGAACAATCATAGAAAATATATTCTCCTGTTTTTTTATCATAACCTACTACATCAGGTTCTCCGCCGGTCGATTCCATTTCATTGAGTGACCAGAGTTTTTGCGTATTCTTTTCCAGTCTATCCCGGACTTTAGCCCATTCAATACCTTTATGACGTTTCATATTTTTCTCAAAACGAGTCTTTAATGCTTTGAGAAGATCTTCACGTTGTGCAGATGACAACTGCTTTTTGTTAGTATTCCTGCTGCTCATATTTATATTTTTACCAAAAAACCTTCCATACATAGAGCCATTTTGTTATACAATGTAATGTTGAACTACTCCCTTTTAAATTTTGCTTTCAGACTATCCACCACGTCATACACCATCGGCACTAAATAAACCGTCAATGCCAATGAAGAAAGCAAACCGCCAATAATTACCCAAGCCAATCCGTTTTTCCACTCGGCTGCTGTTCCGCTGGCTAATGCGATGGGCAACATCCCGATTGCCATTGATAGAGTTGTCATTAAGATGGGTCGCATACGTTCTTTTCCTGCGGTAATAAGTGCCTCTTTATAGTGTTTTCCTTCTGCTTTCAGTTGGTTGGTAAAGTCCACAATCAAAATAGAGTTTTTTGTTACCAAGCCCATTAGCATTATCAATCCAAGCAAAGCGAATAAACTCAAATTGCTTAACGATAAATTCAAGGCTAAAAATGCTCCGATAGCTGCAACAGGTATGGCAAATAAAGCAACAAATGGATAAATGTAACTGTCGTATAAGGCAACCATAATGAGATAAATCAATAAGAATGAAATCATCAATACTGAAACCAATGCTCCAAAACTGTCGTTTTGACGTTTGATGTCGCTTCCCCAGGTCATTTGTATTCCGTTGGGCAATGGACTATTTTTAATGTAAGCAACAACTTCATCGGCAACTGTTCCCGAAGGTCTTCCAAGTGCATCGGCAGTAAGGGTAACCGCAGGTTGCCGGTCTTTTCGTTCTAATAATGAAGGCGAATTATCCCGTTCAATATCTGCAAATTGTGAAACTTCAATCGGAATACCCATTGGGTTTACGATATTGAGTTGTTTTATATCGTCATAGTTTTTACGGCTGAATTTATGCAGCCAAATCCTGACGGGATATTCTGTTCCGTTTTCAGTCAGCGTAGCATCATCATTTCCTGTAAAAGCCGTTCGTAAGTTCATTCCCACATAAGCGGTATTTAATCCCAAGCGTTGCATTTTATCCTTGTCAGGGATAATTTTCAATTCAGGGCTTCCCGTTTCTACCGATAAGCGGACATTATCTGCTCCGGGAATTTTTTCTATAACAGCTTTCAAATCATTGCCTGTTTGCATTACCTGATTTAAGTCGCTTCCGCTCAATGTAATTTCTATTGGTGCAGAGCGTGGAATTAACCCCAATGCCGTCATAGAGAAATTGATGCCTGAAAAATTTTTTTGTAAATATTCCCGTAACTTTCGCATAAATGTTTCGGTAGAAAGATTTTTAGTTTCTTTTTTAGATTTTAATTGAATGGTAAATTCCGTTTTATTGGCAGAACCCACACCCAAACTCCCAACTCCTGTGCTTGGTCCTCCTACATTGCTGAAAACTGTTGCAACTTCGGGTTGCTTCAAAATGTAATTTTCAATTTTTTCGGAAACCAAGTTGTTTTGCTGAATGGAAGTGTTTTTATCAAATTCCAGTGCCAAACGGAATTTTCCCTGGTCACCTGTTGAAATGAGTTCTTTTCCGATAATTCCCTGTTGCATCATTGCTGCTGTTCCAATAAAAAGAAGTAAAACAAATCCTGTAAAAATGAGTTTGTGATGTAAAACCCAATTCAACGTTTTGCCATACCAACTAATGAATTTGTCTAATTGGTGTTCAAACCAAAGTAAAAAACGATTGAAAAAATTAGTCGGTTGCAAATCTTCTTTTTTCCCGATGCGTGAAGCGAGCCAAGGCGTTAAAGTAAAGCCTACCAATAAACTTGTAAGCGTAGAAGTGATAACTACTACCGAAAACTGTTTGAGCATATCGGCAACAAAAACTTGTAAGAATAAAATCGGTAAAAATACTACCACATCAACCAATGTAATGGATAATGCCGAAAAACCGATTTCCATTCGTCCGTCCATTGCTGCCGCTCTTTTTTCTTTGCCCATATCCAAATGGCGTTGGATGTTTTCTAAAACTACGGTCGCATCGTCCACCAAAATACCTATGATTAAAGACATTGCAAGCAAAGTCATCAGGTTGAGCGTATAACCCAAAAGCCACATTACGGCAAAGGCTGTAATTAATGAAGTTGGAATAGCAACTAAAACGATGAGCGAATTTCTGAAACTTCGCAGAAATAGCAACATTACCAACGACACTAAAATCACGGCTAAAATCAAATCAAACACCACCGAATTAACGGCCGCAATGGTATTATCGGTGCTGTCGTCCGTAATTACAAACCTTATATCTGCATTGACATTTTGTGTTTCAATGGATTGAAATTTTTCCCTAATCAGTTTTGAAACATCAACCGCATTGGCATCGCCTTGCTTTTTTATCATTAAGCCAATGCCTGTTTTTCCGTTAAAACGGCTGTATGAAGTGGCTTCTTTAATACCGTCTGTTACTTCTGCAATATCCTTCACATAAACAGGACTTCCCGGAAAAGGCATTGCTATTTGTACATTCCGAATATCATTAAGCGTACTGAATTTCCCCACCAACCGCACCGAATTATTTTCTGTATCAGTCTGCAATTTTCCCGCAGGTAAATCAATTCCCGAACGATTAACGGCTTCGACTACCTGAACCAAAGAAATTTTGTAGAGCTTCAGCTTTTCTTTATCTACTTTGATTTGAATTTCCCGTTCTTCCCCACCTAAAATGGTTATCTCTGCAACTCCTTTTAGTTGTTGGATTTGCGGGAGATAATCGTCTTTCATTCTTTGATAAAACTCCGTAGGCTGTAAATTACTCGTGGCACTGACCGACATTATCGGTAAATCATTTGGCGATACTTTGCTCATTATGGGGTTTTGAATATCGGCAGGTAAATCTTTTCGGATATTGTCAATATAGCGTTGAGCGTCCTGCATTGTTTTGTCCAAATCCGTTCCGTATTTCAGGTTGGCAATGATGATAGAAGCATTGGGCAATGATTTTGTAAGTAAATAATCCACGCCTTCCAAATTGGAAAGTGCATCTTCAATTTTTCGGGAAACGGAAGTTTCCACTTCATTGGATTCTGCACCGGGATAAACTGTTTTAATCACTACAACAGGCTGATTAAAATCGGGCATTAATTCATAGCTTAAATTTTTATAACCGATAATTCCCAACAAGGCAAACACGCTGAAAAGAACAATAATCAGCGAGGGACGTTTGATTGATATTTCTGTAATATTCATTTTCGCTG